>NCEB01000006.1 GCA_002280475.1 Brevundimonas subvibrioides | reverse complement strand
CTGGCGTCGCGCGTCTTCCCCCATGACCAACTGCTGGACGAGACCCGCAAGATCGCCGCCAGGATCGCCGCCCAGAGCCCCCTGGCCGTCATGGCCAACAAGGAGATGGTCAACGCCGCCCTGGAGACGACCCTGACCCAGGGCGTCCAGTTCGAACGCCGCCTGTTCCACTCCCTGTTCGCCTTCGAGGACCAGAAGGAGGGCATGACGGCCTTCATCGAAAAGCGGAAACCGGATTTCAGGGGCAGGTAGACTCTTCGTTGACCCTCCCCGCCCCTTCCGCTATACGCCCCGGCTCTTGAAGATTTCCGCGCCGTGGACGGGGTGTCCGCGGCGTTTCCGTTGATAGGTTCTGACGAATGGCCAACAATGCCGGCGCCAAGAAAGCGATCCGCAAGATCGCCGCGCGCACCGAAGTGAACAAGTCGCGCCGCACCCGCGTCCGCACCTTCCTGAAGAAGTTTCAGGAAGCCGTGACCGGCGGCGACGCCGACGCCGCCAAGGGCGCCTTCGTCCAGGCCCAGTCCGAGCTGATGCGCGCCGTCACCAAGGGCGTGGTTCACAAGAACACTGGCTCGCGCAAGGTGTCGCGCCTGGCCGCCCAGCTGAAGAAAATGTCGGCGGCCTGACACGGCTTCCGATCGGCCGTCATCGGCCTGTCACGCGAAAATCAAATGATTTCAACGGCGAATAGGCACCTGCTTATTCGCCGTTTCGCCGTATGCGGATAAGTGATCACAGGGGAAACGGGGCTCGCCGAACAGGCGAAACGCTCATTTTCCCAAGCAGGATTTACACTTGGCGGAGTCAACGAATTTAGTTGCCGTCACGCCAACGAATCAGCGTTGACCCTCGCCGCCCCGGGCGTAAGTTTTGGCTCCTAACGCACTTCCATCCCTTCACGGATGAAGACGGAGCGGGGCCTCAAACCCCTGCGCCGGCGGGAGATGTCTGTTCGCCAGGTCGGCCCCCCTTTTCGAAGCGCACGCTTCGAGAGGCAGGTGAAGTCGTCCCTCGATCAGACCGTCCCGGCGAAGGTCCGGAACCGTACGGTTCCGGAGTGGCATGACATTTTTGAGGCGGGTGAGGAAACCATGGGGGGACTGGCGGCGGCGTCGACGAACATGACCGATCCGGAGCGGATCTGGACCGAAGCCTCGCTGCGACTTCGCGCCGAGATCGGCGAGGGTCCGTTCAGCTCCTACATCGCTCCCTCCGCCGTCCGCGCCGACGGCGCCGGCCAGCTGATCCTGGTCACCCCCACCGGCTATGCCCGGGACTGGGTCCGGAAGAACGCCCTGCGTCGTCTGAACGAGCTGTGGCTAGGGCTCGACGGCCTGTCGCGCCGGCTGGACGTCCGTTGCCGCGCCGAAGTCGCCTCGGTCACCCCGGCCTCCGCCGTCGCCGTCCAGGCGCTTTCGACGGCCGGGCTGGAGACACCGGTGGCACCGACCGTTCCGCCCGTCACGGACGGCGCCCGCGCGGTCCGCGCCGCCGGGCTGCAGGAGCGACTGACCTTCGACAGCTTCGTCGAGGGTCAGGGCAATGCCTTCGCCCTGGCCATCGCCCGCCAGACGGCCGCCTGGGCCGACGGCCATTTCAACCCGATCTTCTTCTGCGGCCCCTACGGCTACGGCAAGACCCACCTGCTGAATGCCATCGCCTGGGAGGCGCAGCGCCTGCGCCCCGACGCCAAGGTCGTCTATCTGACCGCCGAACGCTTTCTTTCGACCTTCGTCAAGGCGATGCAGGACCGCTCGACCGCCGCCTTCAAGGAGAGCCTGCGCTCGGCCGACATGCTGCTGCTGGACGACGTCCAGTTCGTCGGCGGCAAGGCCTCCACGCAGGAGGAGCTGCTTTCGACGCTGACCGCTCTGATCGAGGACGGCAAACGCATCGTCCTGTCGGCGGACCGCCCGCCCATGGCCCTGACGGAGGTGGAGCCGCGCCTGCGCAGCCACCTCGCCGCCGGCCTGACCTGTCCGGTCGAGCCCGCCGACCGGACGCTGAAGATCGCCGTGGCCCAGAACCGCATCGCCGCCTTCGCCCGCATGGGCTTGGTCTCGGGCGAGGCGCCGCGCGACGTGCTGGAACAGCTGGTCGACCGCACCCCCGGCTCGGTGCGCGAACTGGAAGGCGCCATCAACACCCTCGCCGCCGCCGCCGGTCCGCGCCTGACCACCCTCGGTGCCGACGAGGCCGTGGCCCTGCTCGGCTCGGCGCTCCGCGGCGGCCCCGAGCGCCGCATCACCGTCGACGAGATCCAGAAGACCGTCGCCGAGCACTTCAACATGAAGCAGGCCGACCTGCTGAGCGAACGCCGCACCCGCGCCGTCGCCCGCCCGCGCCAGATCGCCATGTGGCTGTGCAAGCAGCACACGACCCGGTCCTATCCCGACATCGGCCGTCGCTTCGGCGGGCGCGACCACACCACGGTCCTGCACGGCGTGCGCAAGATCGAGGAGCTCATGCCCCAGGACGACCAGATCGCCCGCGACGTCGAGGCCTTGACCCGCAAGCTGCGGGGCTAATCGGAAGGCGGGGGCGTTGCCCCCCGCCGCCAATCCGCTAGTGTCCGAAGTCCTTACCCGCGACCTCGTTTGAGTCGCCGCCGGACGCCCAAGAAGACCCCATGCAGCTGACCATCGAACGCTCCGCCCTTCTGAAGGCCCTCGGGCATGTGCAGAGCGTGGTGGAACGCCGAAACACCATTCCCATCCTGTCCAACGTCCTGCTGTCGGCGGGCCGCGACAAGCTGAGCTTCGCCGCGACCGATCTGGACATGGAGATGGTCGACGAGGCCGAGGCCACCGTCCAGGTCGAGGGCCAGATCACCGCCCCCGCCCACACCCTGTACGAGATCGTCAGGAAGCTGCCCGACGGGGCCGAGGTTGCCCTGATCTACAACGGCGACGATCCGCGTCTGACGGTCCAGGCGGGCCGGTCCAAGTTCAACCTGCCGGTCCTGCCGGCCGGCGACTTCCCGGTCATGTCGACCGATACCTCCGGCGTCCGCTTCACCCTGATGAAGGAGGATCTGGCCCGTCTGATCGACAAGACCCGCTTCGCCGTCTCGACCGAGGAGACGCGCTACTATCTGAACGGTCTGTACCTGCACACGGTGGCCGAAGCGGGCATCCCCCTGCTGCGCGCCGTCGCCACCGACGGCCACCGCCTGGCCCTCGCCGAGACCCCTGCGCCCGAAGGCGCCGCCGGGGGCCCCGGCGTGATCGTGCCGCGCAAGACCATCGACCAGGTCCGCCGCCTGCTGGACGACGGCACCGGACCGGTCGAGATCCAGGTCAGCCCCCAGAAGATCCGCTTCGAGTTCGGCCAGGCCAGCCTGACCTCCAAGGTCATCGACGGCGCCTTCCCCGACTACATGCGCGTCATCCCCAAGGGGAACGACAAACAGGCCGACATCGATAACTCGGTCTTCGCCTCGGCCGTCGACCGGGTCGCGACCATCTCGGCCGAGAAGAGCCGCTCGGTGAAACTGGCGTTCGAACTGGACCGCGTCACCCTGACGGTCCGCAACATGGAGGCCGGCCAGGGCGTCGAGGAGGTCGAGATCGGCTATTCCGAAGCCCCCTTCGAGATCGGCTTCAACGCCCGCTACCTGCTGGACGTCGCCGGCCAGATCACCGGCGAGAACGCCACCTTCATGTTCGCCGACCCCGCCAGCCCGACCCTGGTCCTCGATCCGGGCGACCCGGGCGTCCAGTATGTGCTGATGCCGCTGCGGGTGTGATGTCCGCGAACGGGCAGACCCAAACAGTCAGCGGAAGTCGAAGCAGTGCTTTGCTCTCACTCGGACTGGCCGCTGGCTTGTTGGCGCTCACCGTGCCGGTCGCATTTTCAGAGTTGGACTACGCTGGACGCCCGGTCACGGGAATTGCGCGCTTCGTGCTGCTTTTCATAGGCGGCACGATCCTCTTGGCGATGGGATTTGTCTTCCGAGAGGTGATTGCTCCCAACAACTTGGAGATGACAAGCGACGGATTTCGGCTGAGCCGCTGGAAACATCCGGTTCGCTGGAGCGACGTTCATGAGTTCAAGATCATCTACTGGAGGCCCCGCTTGGTCGGCGTCGGTATTCACTACAGCGATCGCGGCTTCGGTTTCCCGACCATAGCTTGGACTTTGAAAGCTGGCCCGGCCGCTGAGAAAGGCTCGGATCCGATTGGAACTTGGCATCGCAGGACCGCCGCCGGAACCGACGGAACACTCGGCGGACTACGATTATCGGCAAAAGACGCGGTGGCGCTGCTAGAGGGTTGGCGAATACGCTACAGCGCCTCGGGCAAACCAGATGACCTCTAGCGACAGGCTCGAACGGTTCGAGCGTGTTGAGGTCACCACCCGCGACGACTGGCGGGCCTGGCTGAGCGCCCACCATGGGCAAGCCGACAGCGTCTGGGTCGTCACATACAAGGTCGGCGCGTCCCAGCCCCGCGTCCCCTGACGACCTCGTCGAGGAGGCTCTGGCCTTCGGCTGGGTCGACAGCCTACCGAGGAAGCTGGACGACGAGCGGACCATGCTGCTTGTGTCGCCCCGAAAGCCCGGCTCCAACTGGTCGGCGGTCAACAAGGCACGGATCGACAAGATGGCGTCTGCGGGCCTGATGCATCCCGCTGGTGTCGCCAAGATCGAACAGGCCAAGGCGGACGGATCGTGGACCGCGCTGGACGCCGTCCATCGGCTGGAGGTGCCCGACGACCTCTCAGCCGCCTTCGACCGGCACCCCGGATCGGCCGAGGCCTTCGCCGCCTTCCCGCCCTCGACCCGGCGCGGCATCCTGGAGTGGATCGGCAACGCCAGACGGCCCGAGACCCGCGCCGCCCGGATCGCCGAAACCGCCGACAAGGCCGCACGCGGCGAACGCGCCAATCAATGGCGCGGCCGGGGATGATCCCTCAGTTCATCCGGTCCAGGCGCGCGGCCCGGGTGTCGTACATGATCTCCAGGCAGCGACGGCTGTCGCAGTCGTCGCGGCGGCGCAGCCATTCCAGCTGTTCGGCGCGCAGGTCCGCCGCCGCGCGCGGACCCAGCCCCGTCTGGGCCTCGGCATAGCGCCGGGCCATCCGCACATCGAGCCGCGCCAGCCGGTCGTCGCCGCAGATGGTGCGCTCGGCGGCGTTGCGGCTGAGGCGGCAGTCGAAGCTGGGGCCGGAGGGTGGCGGCGGTGGCGGACGGTCAGGCGCGCGCGACGAAACCGGCACCGGGTTGGCCTCTCGTCCCTCGGACCGGGCGACGGGTACGTTGAGGCGGTTGGTGGTCGAGACGCCGGTGTTCAGCTGACGGGTCGTCGACGACGGCGCACGGGTCACGGGCCGAGACGGCGCGGCCGGGCGGGCAACGGGAGCTGCAGGCGTGGCGACGCGGATCGGCTGGCGCGGGGCCGGCGCGGGTTCAGCCGGTCGGGCGGCGCGCCGGGGTTCGGCGACCTGGGTCGGGCGCGTCGGAACCACCGCAGGAGGCGGCGGGACCGTCGGCTCCGGCTTTGCCTCGACCGTCCCCTCGGAAGAGAGCCCCTCGACCGAAGCCTGGTCACCCTCGACATAATCGGCCCGGAGCAGGTCCGGCGGCGGCGGCGGCGCGGGCGGCGCGCCCAGCCAGTCGGCGATCCGGTCCCCGCCCCCGACCAAGGCCACCACCGTGCCCGATCCGCCCCGGCCCGGCTCGATCATGAAGCGCACGGGGTCCGACAGTTCCGACACCCCATCCAAGGCCGCGCGGCGATGCTCGGGCACGGCCCAGCGGGCCGTGCCGCCACAGACGGTCCGCTCGGCCACATAGTCCACGGATTCCAGCCGGGGCGTGTCCAGCGACAGGGCATAGCCGACATCGACCTCGCCTCCCTTGGCCGCGATCCGGGTCAGGATGGCGTCGCGCAGTCCCGCCCGCGCCGAGGCGCTGGTGCAGGCATCCAGCCCTTGCGGCCGCTTCGCCGCCATGGCCGCGCCGAGGGTGGCGACCCCGCCGACGCCCGCGACCGCCACCATGGCCGCCGCCACAACCCAAAGCCTGTTCATATCGCGCGCCCCGACGTGCGAACCGCCCCCACGGTCGGTCAAATGTGACCCTAATCCGGCGAGGGGTCCAGCGTAGCCATACGGAAGCTGACCACGGCCGGTCGCCCCACCCTTTCGACCCTCGGGCAAAGCGGGCTATCACCGGGCGGCCTTGATCCGTTCGCTGACCCTGACCGACTTCCGCTCCTACGCCTCCGCCCGGCTCGACGTCGGTCCGGGGCCGGTGGTGCTGCATGGGCCGAACGGCGCGGGCAAGACCAATGTGCTGGAGGCGCTCAGCCTGTTCACCCCCGGCAAGGGGCTGCGCGGGGCGACGGCGCAGGAGATGGGGCGGCGCGAGCCCGGCGAGGCCGGCGGCCGGGCCTGGGCCGTGGCCCTGACGCTGACCGGCCCAGACCCTCACAAGGATGGCGGCGACGAGATCCGGCTGGGCACGGGCGTCCAGGTCGCCGGGGCCGGGCGGCGCCTGGTCCGTATCGAGGGCGAGACGGCCCAGCCCGGCCGGCTGCTCGACCACCTGCGCCCTGTCTGGGCCACGCCAGAGCATGACCGGCTGTTTTCCGACGCCCGGGCCGATCGGCTGAAATTCTTCGACCGCCTCGTCTTCGCCGCCGACCCAGGCCACGCCGCGGCGGTCGCGGGATACGAGAAGGCCCTGCGCGAGCGACTGCGTCTGCTGGTCGACGGGGCGGAAGGGCGCGAGGCCGATCCGCTGTGGCTCGATGCGCTGGAAGTCCGGCTTGCCGAGACCGGCGCGCGCGCCACCGTCGCCCGAGCCCAGGCCCTGACGGTGCTTCAGGCCGCGATCGACGGGCGCTCCGACCGTCCCTTCCCCCAGGCCGATCTGGCCCTCGCCGGAGAGACGGAAACCTTGGCGAGCCAGGGGGCGGACGAGGCCACCCTGACGGCCTCCATTCGCGACGGCATGGTCCGGGCGCGGGGCCGGGACGCCGCCGCCGGACGGTCGTTGTTCGGTCCGCACCGCGCCGACCTGACCGCCCTTCACCGCGCCAAGAACCGCCCGGCGGCGGAGGGCTCGTCGGGCGAGCAGAAGGCCCTGGCGCTGAACCTGATCCTGGCCCAGGTCGGTCGTCTATCGACCGGCGGCGCCGCCCCCGTCCTGCTGCTGGACGAAGCGCCCGCTCATCTCGACGCCGACCGCCGCGCGGCCCTGTTCGACGAGATCACGGCCCTGGGCCTTCAGGCCTTCATGACGGGCACGGAGGCCGAGCTGTTTAGCCCGCTTCAGGGCCGGGCCGCCTTCGTCCGCGTCGAAGGCGGCGAACTGATCCCCGGCTAGGCCGTCGCCGGATTGATCTCGCCGTCCTGGCGCACGCCCGGCGGATTTCCGCCCAGCCGGTCCATGATCAGGAACACGAACGGGTTCAGCGAGATCGAGAGCAGGGCCGCCGCCAGGATCAGGGCGTGTGTGCCTTGCGTCAACGCCCCCAGCGACATGCCCAGCGCCGCCAGAATGAAGGAGAACTCTCCGACCTGCGCCAGACTGGCCCCGACCGTCAGGCTGGTCGCCCGGTCCAGCCTGAACGCCGAGGTGATGGCCAGCGCCGCCACCGTCTTGCCGACCAGCACGATCGCCAGTACGCCGAGCACCGCCAGCGGCTCGCGCCACAGGATGGTCGGGTCGAACAGCATGCCGACCGAGACGAAGAACAGCACGGCGAAGGCGTCCCTCAAGGGCAGCGACCGCTCGGCCGCATTGTGCCCCAGGGGCGTCCCGTTCAGCACCAGCCCGGCCAGAAAGGCCCCCAGCGCGAAGGAGTGGAACAGCTGATAGGCGATCCAGGCGATGCCCAAGGCGATGGCCAGCACACCCAGGGTGAACAGCTCCCGCGATCGGGTGTGGGCGATCCGCACCAGAACCCAGGGCAGCACCCGCCCGCCGACGAACAGCATGGCCGCCACGAAGGCGGCGACCTTGACCAGCGTCCAGCCGAGACGATCACCAGATCCTCGACGATCAGCCAGCCCACGGCGATGCGACCGACCTCGCCCTTGTTCTGACGCCGCTCCTCCAGAGCCTTCATCAGGACGACGGTCGAGGCCACCGACAGGGCGAACCCCATCAGCAGAGCCTCGACATCGCTCATGCCCAGGGCGAAGCGGCCGAGCAGCCAGCCCATGCCTGTCGCCGAGGCGATCTGCACCAGAGCGCCCGGAACGGCGACCTTCCTGACCTTCATCAGGTCGGCGGGCGAGAAATGCAGCCCGACCCCGAACATCAGCAGGATGACGCCGATCTCGGCCAGCTGGGGGGCCAGGGTCGTGTCGGCGACGAACCCGATCGTATAGGGCCCCACCAGGATACCGGCGATCAGATACCCCACCAGGGGCGATAGCTTCAGTCGATTGGCGATCATCCCGAAGGCGAACGCCAGCACGAAGGCCGCAACCAGGGTCGAAATCAGGTTGTCGGCATGCGGCATCGGCGCTCCTGGAGGCGGGCGGTCGTCCTTATCGGGGGGTGCTCCACGATATGGGACGAAAAGGGCGCACGGCAAGGCTGCAAGGGCCCGCCAAAGCTCGCTTTCGGCACGGAAAATCCTATATAAACGACGCATCCGGACGACAGGATTCGTTCGCCCGGATGAACAGCCCCTTCGGCGGGTCAGGCAGCGCGCGGCGTGGCCTTCGAACCTCGCCAACCCGGACGATTGAATGACCGACGAACCCCTGAACGACGCAGACTCCGGCCGCACCGCGGACACCGCCGAAGAGGCCGCCTACGGGGCCGATTCCATCAAGGTGCTGAAGGGTCTGGACGCGGTTCGCAAACGCCCCGGCATGTACATCGGCGACACCGACGACGGGTCGGGCCTGCACCACATGGTCTATGAGGTGGTCGACAACGCCATCGACGAGGCCCTGGCTGGTCACGCCGATCTGGTCGAGGTGATCCTGAACGCCGACGGCTCGGTCACCGTCACCGACAACGGCCGCGGCATCCCCGTCGACATCCACGAGGGCGAGGGCGTCTCGGCGGCCGAGGTCATCATGACCCAGCTGCACGCGGGCGGTAAGTTCGACCAGAACTCCTACAAGGTCTCCGGCGGCCTGCATGGCGTGGGCGTCTCGGTCGTCAACGCCCTGTCGGACTGGCTGAAGCTGGTGATCTTCCGGAACGGCAAGCGCCACGAGATGCGGTTCGAGCGCGGCGACACGGTCGAGAGCCTGAAGGTCACCGGCGACGCCCCGATGCGCGAGGACGGCCGCGTCCTGTCCGGCACCCAGGTGACCTTCTACCCGTCGGTCACGACCTTCAGCCACATCGACTTCGACCTGAAGACGCTGGAACACCGGCTGCGCGAGCTGGCCTTCCTGAACTCGGGCGTCGTGATCAAGCTGGCCGACCACCGCCATGCCGAGCCGTTCGAGGAGATCCTGCACTACGAAGGCGGGGTCGAGGCCTTCGTGCGCCATCTGGACAAGTCCAAGTCGCCGATCCTCAAGGACGTGATCGTCATCCGGGGCAGGAAGGAGAACATCGAGATCGATCTCGCCCTGTGGTGGAACGACAGCTACCACGAGACCATGCTGTGCTTCACCAACAACATCCCCCAGCGGGATGGAGGCACCCACCTGTCGGCTTTCCGCGCCAGCCTGACCCGGGTCATGAGCGCCTACATGGAGAGCTCGGGCGCCCTCAAGAAGGAGAAGGTCGCCCCCACCGGCGAGGACGCACGCGAGGGCCTGACCTGCGTCCTGTCGGTCAAGGTGCCGGACCCCAAGTTCAGCTCACAGACCAAGGACAAGCTGGTCTCCTCCGAGGTCCGCCCGGCGGTCGAGGGGCTATGCTCCGAAGGCCTGTCCCAGTGGTTCGAGGAACACCCGGTCGAGGCCAAACAGGTCGTCGCCAAGATCATCGAGGCCGCCTCGGCGCGTGAGGCCGCCAGGAAGGCTCGCGATCTGACGCGGCGCAAGTCGGCGATGGATATCTCCTCCCTGCCCGGCAAGCTGGCGATCCTGGCGCTGGGCACCGGCATCGGCCGCGACGACTTCAACGCCGACAAGCTGCGCTATCACAAGATCATCCTGATGGCCGACGCCGACGTCGACGGGGCCCACATCCGGACGCTTCTGCTGACCTTCTTCTATCGCCAGATGCCCGAGCTGATCGAGCGTGGCCATGTCTTCATCGCCCAGCCGCCGCTGTACAAGGTCTCCAAGGGCAAGCAGTCGCGCTACCTCAAGGACCAGTCCGAGATGGACGCCTATCTGATCGAGGAAGGCTCGACCGACGCCGAGCTCGACTTCCAGTCCGGCGAGCGCCGCATCGGCAACGACCTGATGGCCCTGGTGCGCGAGGCCAAGGCCTTCAAGGCGGGCGTCGATCGTCTGTCCCAGCGTGCCCCCGCCTTCGCCATCGAACAGGCGGCCCTGGCCGGTCTGTTCGCCGAGGACGGCGATCCGGCCGCGCTCGCCCCGGCCGCCGCCGACCGCCTGAACCTCTATGCCGAAGAGGGCGACGGAGCCTGGACGGGCCAGCCGGGCCTCCAGGGCGCGGTGGTGTTCGAACGCAGCCGCCGCGCGGTCAAGGAGACCATCGTGCTGGAGGAACAGCTGATCCGCAGCCTGGACGCCCGGCGTCTGGCCGAGCGCGCTGCCGCCTTCGACAGGCTGTTCGACAGCCCGGCCACCTATCGGAGGAAGGACAAGTCCGTCCAGGTGCGCGGGCCCCTGGACCTGCTGACGGCCGTGCTGGACGCCGGCAAGAAGGGCCTGTCGATCCAGCGCTACAAGGGTCTTGGCGAGATGAACCCGGATCAGCTGTGGGAGACCACCCTGGACGCCAACGCCCGCACCCTGCTGCAGGTCAAGGTCGATCACGCCGACGACGCCGACGACCTGTTCGCCAAGCTGATGGGCGACGTCGTCGAACCCCGCCGCGAGTTCATCCAGGAAAACGCACTGGACGCGGCTGTGGACGTCTAGACCAATCGTCACATGAGTTGGCGCAAGACGATTGGTCTAGCTCTTTGTTTTTCGCATTCTTTGCCGCGAACCGGTGTCCACTTCGCTGGCGAATGCTCTAGGGCCGCCCCGCCGCGATGTAGTCCGTGATGGCGGCATAGGCGTCGCCACTCGGGACCATGTCCTCGCAGGCCAGTTCCTTGACCGTGGCGTCCAGCGAACCACCGCGCGGTTCCGACCACGGCTCGTCGGTCTGAAAGGTTTCGGCCGTCACACCGTCCTCCAGCAACTCGGTCGAGCTGATAACGTGGCTTTCGCCGGCCGAACAGCGCAGGCCGAAGGTATCGACGACATGGCTCAGGTCGGTGGCCTCGCCGGCGTTGGGTACACGCGCGATGCTGACCCGCAGTTCGTCGCCCTCGGGCCGGATGCTGGTCAAGTCGATCAGATAGTTGGATGTATTGCTGCGGGAGAAGACCTTCCACTGCGGCCCGGTCGGGGCCTCGGACGTCAGCGCCTCGACCGCAGGCGCGCCCCCCGTGGGCGGGATGTCCTGGGCCATAGCTCCGGCTGCCAGCCCCGTTATCGCCACCGCCGTGGTCAGCCTAGACACTGCACGCATAGACGTCCTCCCCAGGATGTTCACGACCCCGATGTTACACGCCCGTCACAGGCCAAGATCAAGAGCCGGATCACCGACCCACCGGTCAACCAAAGGCCGCGATCCTCGTTCATCCCTCCGCCATGACCCGACTGATCGCCCTCCTGCCCCTCCTCCTGTCTGCCCTGCTGGTCGCTCTGCCGGGTCTGGCCTCGGCGCAGGCGCGAGAACGGCCCTTCGCCTCCGAGCGGATCGTGGTCGAGACGCGCGGGTCGGGCCGGGACGTCATCCTGATCCCCGGTCTGGCCTCGACCGGCGACGTCTGGGCGCGGACGGCCGCGCGTCTGGACGATGACTACCGCGTCCACATCGTCTCGATCCGGGGCTTCGGCGCAGTGCCGCCGGGCCGCAATCAGGACGGTGCCCTGGTCGCGCCGGTGGCGGCCGAGCTGCGCCGCTACATCGCCGAGCGTCGGCTGGATCGACCCGCCGTCATCGGTCACTCCATGGGCGGGCTGGTCGCGCTACAGGCCGCCGCCGACGCCGGGCGGGATCGTCGCAATCCGATCGGCCGCGTCATGATCGTGGATGCCACGCCCTTCTTTCCCAGCCTGATCAGCCCCGGTGCCACGACCGGCGACGTCGAGCCCATCGCCCAGATCGCCTATCAGGCCCTGCTGCTGCTGGGCGACGCGGCGCTTCGGAACCAGCCGACCCTGATCGGGCGAGAGCTGGGCGGGGCGGCCGACAGCGTGTTCGGATCGCTGGGCTGGCAGGGCGGCGACCGCCAGGTGCTGGCCCAGGGGCTGTACGAGGTCCTGACCACCGACCTGCGCCACCGCCTGCCCGACATCGCCGCCCCCGTGACCGTCGTCTATGGCTGGAGCCCCGACGACACCAACCCTCGCGCCCGCCTCGACGCCCTGTTCCAGGCCGGCTACCGCAGCCTTCGCGCCCCCGCCCGGTTCGAGCGGATCGAGGGCGCCGAGCACATGGTCATGATCGACCAGCCGACGCGGTTCCTCGCGGCGGTGGGGCGGTTTTTGGGTTAGCGGACGGCTCAAGCGCGAGGCTGACGCCACGTCGATGTCGTCGAATGCCAAGGGCTCTGGCCAACATCGGCTCGGAGCGATTCAGCGAATGTAAAAGCGGGACTGAGATCGTAGGGGTCATCCCACTGGTCACTGAGGCCGTCGAGTATCCGGTAAGCAGCAGCCGCTGCCCAAGTGTAGTTGATTCCCGTCAGTCGCCAGACTGGCTCATCAAACCAAAATTCGTCCGCGTTCAGAACGGGAGTTTTGAGAACTTCGTCAAGCGCTGCTGCAACTTTGGGATCAACAACTGTCACATACCGGTTCAGCGTTGCAGCTGCCATACCTTTGATCTTGACGGAATCCTGCCTGAGCAGTTGGCGCCATTTCATTGCTATCAACGTCATCGTCGGCCTGTGCAAGAATGACAGCCGAGTGTTCCCATTCATGTCGATCCGCTCGTAAATTGGCTCCAGCACCTTGTCGCTTAGACGAGCATTTGGATATGCAATCAGGCTCAACTCGTCTTCTTGGATCGTAGACCTAAGCACTTCAGCGCAGTGAGAGAGTACCGCCCATGCGACGTCGCGAGCCTCGCGATGAGCTGGTATGAGCAACGGCCTCAATCGCTTCCGCTCGTTTCGAGCGTAGATTTCATCGACGGCGACCACTGTGAGAAACAACCCCACAGCTTCGGCCAGTAAGTTGAGGCCTAGCTCATACCAAATCCCGAGCAGCACCAACGCAAAGATGAAGAGTCCGACCAGGATCTGGGTCAGACCATCCAGAGTTTTCAATCGACGCCAGATTCGCACGCCTCAGATTAGCACGCCCTTCGGCTATCAGATCGGCCAGCTACAACCACCCCGCCATCGCCTCCCCCGCCAGCATCTCGTCGTAGCTCGGCCTCGCCCGCACCACGGCCCAGTCCGCGCCGTCCACCAGCACCTCGGGCACCAGGGGCCGGGTGTTGTACTCGCTGGACATCACCGCGCCATAGGCCCCCGCCCCGGTGAAGACGACCAGGTCTCCGGCCTCCAGCGGCGGCAGGGCGCGGCCCCGGGCGAAGGTGTCGCCGGTCTCGCAGACCGGGCCGACGATGTCGTAGGCGACCGGCTCCCCCGCCCGCGCCACAACCGGCTTCACCTCGTGGAAGGCGTCGTACATGGCGGGGCGGACCAGGTCGTTCATGGCGGCGTCCAGCACCAGGAAGCGGCGCCCATCCGCCCGTTCGGTGATCTGGATCACCCGGCTGACCAGCACCCCGGCGTTGGCGGCCAGCAGGCGCCCAGGCTCGAACGCTGCCTCCACGTCCAGCCCCTCCAGCACCCGCGCCGTCATGGCGGCATAGTCGGTCGGGCTCGCGGTCTCCGCCCCACCCGAATAGGGCACGCCCAGCCCCCCGCCGAGGTCCAGCCGCGTGACCGACAGCCCCTGCCCGCGCAGCGTCCGCGTAATCTCGGCCAGCAGCCGGAAGGCCGCCTCCAAGGGGCTCAGGTCGGTGATCTGGCTGCCGATGTGACAGGCCAGGCCCACCGGCGTCACATGCGGGCTGGCCGAGGCGCGGGCGTAGAGCGCCATGGCCTCGTCGGCCGGGACGCCGAACTTGTCGCCCTCTCCGCCCGTGGTGATCTTGGCGTGGCCGCCCGCGCCGATCCTGGGGTTCACGCGGATGGCGATCTCGGGCGACGCGGACTTGGAAGCCGCCACCGCGATCAGCCGGTCCAGCTCGGCCGGGCTCTCGACGTTGATCTGGCGCACGCCGGCCGAGAGGGCGAAGGCCAGTTCACGGTCGGTCTTGCCGACGCCGGAGAAGATGATGCGGTCGGCGGGCACGCCCGCCTTCAGCGCCCGGCGGATCTCGCCCTCCGACACGGTATCGGCACCGCAGCCCAGTTTCGCCAGGGTCGCCAGCACCGACAGGTTGGAGTTGGCCTTGACCGCGAAGGCGATCAGAGCGCCGTTCAGCGGCGCGCGGGCGTCCAGCGCCTGGCGCAGCACGCGATAGTGCCGGGTCAGGGTCGCGGTCGAATAGACATAGACCGGCGTGCCCACGGCCTCTGCCAGGTCGGCCAGGGGCACGTCCTCGGCATGGAGCGCGCCGTCGCGGTAATCGAAGTGGTCCAAGCGTGGCCGTCCTTTTGCGACAATCCTCCCACGCAAAGCGGGGGAGGGGGACCAGCCGGAGGCTGGTGGAGGGGGCGGACGCGCACGCCGGTGTCTGGGGCCGCCCCCTCCACCGCTTCGCGGTCCCCCTCCCCCGTTCGCTTCGCTCCGGGGGAGGATCGATAGCGACTACTGCGGCTCCCGCCCGGCGGCGGAGGAGCCGAAGGGGTTCGACGGGCCGCCGTCGACCGGTACCTGGCTGGACGGACGGTTGACCGTGGCCGGATCCGGCAGGGCGCGGGCGTTGGCGTCGCGCGGGGCGCGTTCGGTCTCGCGCGGCGCCGGCGCTTCCAGATCGGCCATGCGGCCGCACGCCGAAAGCGCAAGGGCGAGGGCGACGGTGCCCAGGACGGGGAGGGTCTTCATGGCTTGATCCTTCACGCGAGACGCGTCTTCCAGTCGGCGATGCGCGCGCGGACCTGTTCCGGCGCCGTGCCCCCGAAACTCTGGCGGCTGGCGCAGGAAGCCTCAGGGGTGAGCACCTTGTAAACATCCTCGGTGACGCGGGGGTGGAGCGCCTGCAATTCGGCCAGCGCCAGTTGCTCCAGTCCCACGCCCAGCGCCTCCGCCCGCTTCACCGCCGCCCCGGTCACATGGTGCGCCTGGCGGAACGGCAGCCCGGCCTCGCGCACCAGCCAGTCGGCCAGGTCTGTCGCGGTCGAATAGCCCCAGCCCGCCGCCTCGGCCATGCGCGCGGTATTCGGCCTCAGCGCCGCGACCATCGCCGTCATGGCGGTGAGCGCCAGGTCCAGCGCATCCATGGCCTCGAACACCGGCGGCTTGTCCTCCTGCATGTCCTTGGAATAGGCGAGCGGCAGGCCCTTCATCACGGTCGACAGGGCGACGAACGATCCCATGATTCGCCCCGTCTTGGCCCGCACCAGCTCGGCCGCGTCGGGGTTCCTCTTCTGCGGCATGATCGAGGAGCCGGTCGTCAGGTCGTCGGGCAGGGTGACGAAGCCGAACATCGGCGTCATCCACACCACGATCTCCTCGGCCAGCCGCGACAGATGCCCGGCGCAGATCGAGGCCGCCGCCAGGGTCTCCAATGCGAAGTCCCGGTCCGACACCGCGTCCAGGCTGTTGCCCATCGGTCGGTCGAAGCCGAGGTCCGTCGCCGTCGCATGGCGGTCGATCGGGAAGGGCGACCCGGCGAGCGCCGCCGCACCCAGCGGGCTCTCGTTCATGCGGGCGCGCGCATCGGCGAAGCGACCGGCGTCGCGCCCGTACATCTCGACATAGGCCATCAGGTGGTGGCCCAGGGTCACCGGCTGGGCGGTCTGCAGATGAGTGAAGCCGGGCATCAGGTCGCCCGCATGCTGCTCCGCGCGGGTCAAAAGCGCGCGTTGCAAGGCCTTCAGCTGCTCGCCCGTTCGGTCGCAGGCGTCCCGGACCCACAGACGGAAATCGACCGCGACCTGGTCATTGCGGCTACGCGCCGTGTGCAGCCGCCCCGACGCCTCGCCGATCAGTTCCGACAGCCGCGCCTCGACGTTCAGGTGGATGTCCTCGAACTCGTCGCGGAAGGGGAAGGTCCCGGCCTCGATCTCGGCCTGGATGGTGTCCAGCCCGGACAGGATCGCCGCCCCGTCCTCGGCGCCCACGATCCCCTGGGCGATCAGCATGCGGCAATGG
Source organism: Brevundimonas subvibrioides (assembly GCA_002280475.1). Taxonomy (GTDB): domain Bacteria; phylum Pseudomonadota; class Alphaproteobacteria; order Caulobacterales; family Caulobacteraceae; genus Brevundimonas; species Brevundimonas aurifodinae. Next base: position 94,171 of record NCEB01000006.1, on the reverse strand, counting down.
GCGCGCGATCCGGCCAGATCCTGAGCCCACAGACGCCGGTCCACGCCGATGGAGACGTTGATCGCCTGCATGATGTCGGCCGGGCGCGACGAAAAGCGGCCGCCCCACATGCCTTGACCTTCGGGCGACGGCGCGGCCTTAGTCTCGGCCGGGTCTTTGGAGTGGGGCATGAGCGGCTCGAAAAAGGGCGTCTGGATCGGCGGGGCGCTGGCGCTGGCCGTCCTCGCCGGAGGAACGGTCGGCACCCTATACGCCATGGGGGCCGGTCCTTTCAAAGCCGCGACGCCGGCCGAGGCCGAACAGAGCGAACTGGCCCGCTTCGCCGTCGGCCCGCTGGCCGCTCTGGAGGCCCCGGCGGCTCTGGTGCCCGCGCCCGACTACGTCTTCAAGACCCGCGATGGAGCCGACACTCGCTTCGCCGATTTCCGGGGAAAGGTCGTGCTGGTCAATCTGTGGGCCATGTGGTGCGCGCCGTGCCGCACCGAGATGCCCACCATCGCGACCCTGGCCAGCGCCTATGAGGGGCGCGACCTGGTGGTGTTGCCGATCAACGTCGACACGGGCGAGGACGCGGTGGCCGACGCCCGGTCCTTCATCGACGTGCACAATCCCCTGCCCTTCTATTCCGACACCCGCTTCCAGCTGCCGTTCGAGTTTCCGGGCAAGGGCAAGATGCCCCAGACGATCCTGCTGGACCGTCAGGGGAATATCCGCGCGGCCTTCTCGGGCGAAGCGGACTGGTCGAGCGCACAGGCCCGCGCCCTCATCGACGCGGTTTTGGCCGAAGGGGCCTGAGCCCTAACCCGCTCATCCCGGCGAAAGCCGGGACCCAGTGCTTTCGTAAGGCACTGCCTGCTGGACTGGCCTTCACGACCCTCTCATCCGCTCATCGCCCAAAGAACTGGGTCCCGGCTTTCGCCGGGATGAGCGGGAGGGGATGAGACCTTATTGCTCGGCCGGTGGGGTCGCGCCCGGACGGCCTTCGGCAGCGGCCTCGGCTTGGTTTTCTTCCAGCTTGTCGGCGAGGTTGCCCGCGCCTTCCTCGACGGCCTGGGCCGCCTTCATGGCACCGGACTCCAGCACCTCGCCGGCGGCGGCGGCGCCTTCCTGAAGCTCTTCGCCCGCTTCGGAGGCGGCGGCTTCCGCGTTGTCACCGGCGGCGTCGGCCTCGGCGGCGGTCTGGTCCTGTTCGGCCTCGGTGCAGGCGACGACGCCCGCCGACAGGGCCGCGATGGCGGACAGGGCGAGGACGGACGGAAGACGGATGCGCATGGGAAACCCCCGGTGAAGCTGTGGAACCTTAGCCGTGAACGCGGACCGATCCATTCGGTTGCGAGCGGGCGATCGCCGGGCGTAGTGGCCCATTAAGGTTTACGGGGCATCCTGCCGGCTGAACCTGCGGAGCCCTCCGTTTCCATGCCCATGCCCGTCGAAACGCTGCACGCCTGCCTGGCCGAGGCCTTTCCCGACGCCGAGATCGTGATCGACGACCTGGCGGGCGACGGCGACCACTATCGCGCGCGCATCGTCTCGGCGGCGTTCCAGGGCCTGCCCCGTATCCGGCAACACCAGCTGGTCTATGCGGCGCTCAAGGGCCGGATGGGTGGCGAACTCCATGCCCTGGCGCTGGAAACCTCCGCCCCGGCCAAGGGAGACTGACGGGCGTCGAGGCGGCCAGCGGCCTGATCTATTCGGCGCTGGAGGCGGGCATCAACTCCTACCGGCTGGAGACCGCCGACCCGGTTCTGGCCGAGGTGGTCGGCCAGGCGCTGTCGAACGTGGACCGCAAGCTGCTGCACGTCAGCCTGCAACTGGGCGCCGGCGATGGCCGCAAGGGCTCGGCGCGCGACTTCTCGGCAGAGGGGATGACGGGCGCGATCGATCGCTGCCTGCACGTCTCGGGGCTGGGCTGGTTCGACCTCGCGCTCCTGGAAGAGCCCGGCGAGCATGAACTGCCCCAGGACTCTCTGACGGCGCTCAAGGCCCTGCGCGCCACCGAACGGGTCCGCTATCTGGGCGTGGCTGGGGATGGCGAGGTCATGGACGCCTATGTCTCGACCGGCGCCTTCGACGTTCTGGCGACGCCCTTCCATGTCAATGTCGACTGGCGGGTCCGCAGCCGCATGCGGGCGGCGCGCGAACAGGACATGGTCATCCTGGCCTACGACTATTTCCCCGAGGCCCTGAACACCGACAAGAAGGCCGCGACCGCCCATCAGCCGGTCAAGAAGGGCCTGTTCGGCTTCGGCGGTGGCAAGCCCGACCGGTCCAGGGAGGACCCCCTGTCCGGCGCGGGCACCTTCGCCTTCCTGCACCGCACCCCCAACTGGACGGCCGAGGCCATCTGCCTGGCGCACGCCATGACCGACCCGGCCGTCGCCAGCGTCCTGATCCGCGCCGACAGCGAGGACCGGCTGGCGGTCCTGGCCGCCGTGCCCGAGCGGGACATGCCCCCCGGCCTCTCCGCCCAGATCGAGATGGCAAGGGTCGCGGCCTGAAACACGGCTCGACTCGCGACGGCGTGATCGCCCGCGACCTTGACCCGCCTGCCTGCGGTGCATAGCTGACGGCCGCACACGAAAGGCGTCTCCCGTGACCGACACCGCCACCTCCGCCGATCCCATCCATGCCTTCATCGCCCAGGCGGTGGCCGACCATCCGGTGGTGCTGTTCATGAAGGGCACGCCGGACGCGCCGCGCTGCGGCTTCTCCTCGCTGGCGGTGCAGATCCTGGATCATGTCGGGGTCGAGTTCGTCGGCGTCGACGTGCTTCAGGACGACGGATTGCGCGACGGCATCAAGGCCTTCACCGACTGGCCGACCATCCCCCAGCTCTACATCAAGGGCGAGTTCGTCGGCGGATCGGACATCGTGCGCGAGATGTTCCAGGCCGGAGAGCTCCAGGCCCTGTTGACTGAAAAGGGCGTCCCGACCGGCCAGGGCTGATCGCCATGGCCCGCAAGACGCTGGAGCCGCGCCCGGATCGCGAGGTCTTCGCGATGCCGCTGACGATCCGGCCCGAGCACATCGACGACAACGGCCACGTCAACAACGTCGTCTATGTCGGCTGGCTGCAGGACGCAGGCACCGCCCACTGGAACGCCCGCTTCGACGCCGAGACCCGGACGAAGTGGTCGTGGGTCGCCCTGCGCCACGAGATCGACTACCTGCGCGCCCTGATGCCGGATTCGACCGTCGTCGCCCGCACCTGGGTCGGCGACCCCCAAGGTCCCCGCTTCGCCCGCTATGTCCGCATCGAGGACGGCGAAGGCCGGCTGTGCGCGCAAGGGGTGTCGGAGTGGTGCCTGGTCGAGGCGACGACGATGCGACCCACCCGCATCCCCGCCGACATGCTGGCGACCTTCGAGCGAAGGTAATCGTCAGAAGCGGCCGTCCGTCTGCTTAAGCGTTGCCATAACCGGGCCGGAAAATCTCGGCCGACGACAGTTTAGGGGTTGCGCGTAGTGCGCCCTGCCGCAAAAGGTTCCAGCACGCTTTCATTCGGCCCCCTAAAGTCGGCCGCTGATCTTTTCCGCACATCTCGGCCGGGTATGGCTTTCGCTTCGCGAGTCTCCGGATCACCTGAAGGGTCAGCCATGGCTGCCCACCCGCCACTGCATCCCGATGGTCCGCTGAGCCTGGCTCTGGCTGTCATCGAAGGCTCCGCCGCCCCGCTTTTGCTGCTGGACGAGTCGATGAGGGTCGTGGGGGCCAGCAGCTCTTTTTGCCGAGCGTTCGACGTGGATCCTGACAGGATCGTGGGCCGGTTCCTGGGCGAGATCGGCACCGGAGAGTGGAATCGCCCCCAGTTGAGAGCTCTGCTCGAAGCCACGGCGGGGGGGAACGCCGACATCGACGCCTATGAGATGGACCTCAAGGGTCCGCGCCAGGGCATGCGCAAGCTGGTCATCAAGGCCCAACGCCTGGTGCTGGCGTCCGACCAGCCGGTCCGCCTTCTGGTGACAGTCGTGGACGTCACCGACCGGCGCGCCGATGACAAGCTGCGCGACGACCTGTTGCGCGAGAAGGGCATCCTTTTGCAGGAGCTTCAGCACCGCGTCGCCAACAGCCTGCAGATCATCGCCAGCGTCATCCTGCAGAGCGCGCGCAAGGCCCAATCCGACGAGACGCGCCTGCATCTGAGGGATGCCCACAGCCGGGTCATGTCGGTCGCCGCCCTGCAACAGCAACTGGCTGCGTCCCGTCTGGGCGAGGTCGAACTGGCCCCCTATTTCACGCAGCTTTGCAAGAGCATCGCCGCCTCGATGATCCACGACCCGACGCGGCTGACGCTTAGGGTCGAGGCGGACGACAGCGCCACCGCCGCCGACGTCTCGGTCAGCCTGGGGTTGATCGTGACCGAACTGGTGATCAACGCGCTCAAGCACGCCTTTCCCGGGGGACGCTCCGGCACGATCATCGTCTGCTATGAGGCCCACGGGCCCAACTGGACCCTGTCGGTCCGTGACGACGGCGTGGGCATGCCCAAGGACGCCGTCAGCGCCGCCCCCGGCCTGGGCACCAGCATCGTCGAGGCTCTGTCGCGCCAGCTGCATGCCCGCATCCAGGTCGAGAGCCAGCACCCGGGCACCCTGGTCTCGGTCATCCACAGCCAGCTGGTTGCGGTCGAGAACCCGGCGCTCGGCGCCAGCGATCCAGCCTAGATCGAGGGCGGCAGCTGATAGGGGTTGTTGACCTGGACGCGCGATCCGGGGGGCAGGCCCAATTCCTCGAACGACCAGATGATTTCGACACCGTCGGCCATGGGCCGGTCGCAGGTGTCCTCGTCGATGCGACGCAGGGTGATGGTCGAGCCGTCGCCGGCGCGATCGATGATCGGCGTCAGGTCGTCCTTGTCCGTGCAGCCGTTCGAGCTGACCCAGAAGACCGCCAGATCGCGGGTGATGGCGGCCGCGTGGATGGGCTCCAGCTGGCCCGGCATGGCGGCGGTGCGCACGGTCGCGTCGCCGCGCGGGAACAGGGCGCAGGCGGATGTCGCCAGGGCGGCGGCGACGATCAGGGAGAGGGCGCGGATGGAAGCCATGCCGCCGATCCTTCTGAGAACAGCCACGGACCGATAGTCCCCCAATTCGGCGACGGGCGCATCTGATATTCTGTTAATGTCGCAGGCTGAAACGAAAGGGCCCCGGATCGCTCCGGGGCCCTTGCTTGTGGCGCTACCGCTCGCGGCGCGGCCGCTCGCTGCTTGAGCGCAGACTGATCAGGACGAGTAGTATTCCACGACCAGGTTCGGCTCCATCTTCACCGGATAGGGCACGTCGGCCAGTTCCGGTACGCGGACGTAGCGAACCGAGAAGCCGCGGTCTCCCAGTTCCAGATAGTCGGGAACGTCGCGTTCCGACGACTGCTGGGCCTCGAGCACCAGCGCCATGGCGCGGGACTTCTCCTTGACTTCGATGACCTGGCCCGGCTTGACCCGGTAGGAGCCGATGTCGACCTTCTTGCCGTCGACGGTGACGTGGCCGTGGCTGACGAACTGGCGGGCGGCCCAGACCGTCGGGACGAACTTGGCGCGATAGACGATGGCGTCCAGGCGCGACTCCAGCAGGCCGATCAGGTTCTCGGAGCTGTTGCCCTTGCGGCGCGTGGCTTCGTCATAGATCGACGAGAACTGCTTTTCGGTGATGTTGCCGTAGTAGCCCTTCAGCTTCTGCTTGGCCTTCAGCTGCAGGCCGAAGTCCGAGACTTTCGACTTGCGGCGCTGGCCGTGCTGGCCGGGGCCGTAGCTGCGCTTGTTGACGGGGGACTTGGAGCGACCCCACAGGTTTTCACCCATGGCGACGGACAGGGCCCGGCGCGGGAAAGCGGGCCTTATGACGGCCCGCCCCCCTCAGGTCAAGTCGCCGGGGTTGATCAGGACGCCGGCGTTTCCGGCACCCAGACGAAGGTGTCCTCGCGCCGCTGGATGCGACCCACGCCCGGATAGGGGAAGTGGACGGCATAGATCAGCAGGTTCTCGGACGCCGCGCGGCTGAGCAGCGCCTGGCGGCTGGCCTCGGCCGTGGCCTCGTCACCGTCGAAGGCGATGGTCCAGGTCGGCTGCTGCACGGAGATCACCGAGTGGTGCATGGCGTCGCCGATATAGACCAGACGTTCGTCGCCCGACGAAAGCTCATAGCCGGTGTGACCGGGCGTATGGCCGTCGATGGCATAGGCCTTGATCGCCGGGGTGATCTGCGCGCCGGGCTCGAAGGTCTCGACCTTGGGCGTGATCGCGGTGACCAGGGCGGCCAGCGGGGCGTCGGCCTGGATCGCGGTCCATTCCGCGGCCGTCATGCGGATTGTGGCGTTGGGGAAGGTCAGGGCCCCGGCTCCGTCGACCAGGCCCGCGACGTGGTCGCCGTGGCCGTGCGAGATCAGGATGTCGGTGATCTGACCGGGCTGGACGTCGGCGGCGGCGAGCGACGCGACCAGCTTGCCGGCGTTGGCACCCATGCTGGCCCCACCGCCCGCGTCGATCAGCACCAGTCGTTGGCCGTCACGCACCAGCAGGGGCTGAATCGACAGGTCCAGGGTGTCTCCGGGCAGGCCCGCGGACGTCAGCAGGGCGGAGACCTCTTCGGGCGTCTGGCCCACCGCCAGGACCGTGTTGTCGTTGGGCAGGCCGGTCAGTCCGCCGTCGCGCAGGGCGACCAGTTCCAGACTGCCGACGCGGAAACGCTGGACGTCGGGGCTCGTGGGGGCGGCCTCGGCCGTTGCCGGCTCGGGGGTCTCGGCGGGCTGGGAACAACCGGCGGCAGCGATCAGGCCGGAGAGCAGCACGCCCGCGGCGGCCAGTTTAAGGTGGGACGACATCGATGAACCTCGGCTTCGAAGCGGAATGGCGAAGCTGAGATAGGCGCGTCTTTCGCCGGCGCCAGTGGGCGGGTCGCAAAGGTTTCGCGACGACCCGCCCCGGCGGTTCAGAGGGTGCCGATCAGGCCGTGGCGGCGGCGAACAGTTCGTTCGCCTTGTTCCAGTTCACCACCTCCCAGAAGGCCTTCAGATAGTCGGCCCGGCGGTTCTGATACTTCAGGTAATAGGCGTGCTCCCAGACATCGGCCCCCAGAACGATCGCGCCCTGCTCGTCGGCGACGTCCATCAAGGGGTTGTCCTGGTTCGGCGTCGAGGTGACCTTCAGCTTACCGTCCTGGACGATCAGCCAGGCCCAGCCCGAGCCGAACTGGCCGGCCCCGGCGGCGTTGAACGCCTCCTTGAATTTGTCCAGCCCGCCCAGGTCGCGGTCGATCGCGGCCGACAGCTCAGCCGAGGGCTCCCCGCCCTGCCCCGCCGGGGCCAGCAGTTCCCAGAACAGGGCGTGGTTCCAGTGACCGCCACCGTTATTGCGCACGGCCTTGGGCGCGGAGGAGACCCCTGCGAACAACTCTTCCAGCGACTTGCCCTGCAGACTCGCGTCCGCGTCCACCGCCTTGTTCAGATTGTCGACATAGGCCTGATGGTGCTTGTCGTGGTGGAAGGTCATCGTCTCCTTGTCGATGGCCGGTTCCAGCGCGTCATGGGCATAGGGCAGGGGCGGCAGGGTGAAGGCCATGGGGAGGGTTCCTTGTGGTCGTTGAATCCGTAACGCGCATGTAGGCGTCCCGGCCCCGGAAGGAACCCCCTGCGACCTCAGCCCGGCCGGTGCATGGCGCAGACCTTGTTGCCCGAGGGATCGCGCAGATAGGCCAGGATCAGCGTTCCGAACGGCCCGTTGCGCTCGCCGGGCGGGTCCTCGATCGCCGTGCCGCCCGCGGCCACCCCGGCGTCGTGAAAGGCCTGGACCATCTCGGGCGTCTTCGCGTGAAAACCGATGGTGCCGCCGTTGGCGTGACAGGCCGGGTCGCCGTCGATCGGCGCGCCGACTGCGAAGGCCCCCATCTTGGTGCGCCACCAGAACCGGCCCTTGGCGTCCGGACCCGCTGCGGCATCGATGCACAGCGCGCCCAGCGCGGCGTCATAGAACCGGCGCGAGGCCTCGATGTCGTTGGCACCGACGGTGACGTGGGTGAACATGGTGATCTCCTCCCTGTTGTATGGCGACGCTAGCCGAGTCCGTTTTTCAATGCAACGGACCTAGAACACCACCACGCTGCGGATGCTCTCGCCGGCGTGCATCAGGTCGAAGGCCTCGTTGATGCGCTCCAGCGGCAGGGTGTGGGTGATCATGGGATCGATCTCGATCTTGCCGTCCATGTACCAGTCGACGATGCGCGGGGTGTCGGTACGCCCGCGCGCGCCGCCGAAGGCCGATCCGCGCCACACCCGGCCGGTGACCAGCTGGAACGGCCGCGTCGAAATCTCCTTGCCCGCCTCGGCCACGCCGATGACGATGCTCTCGCCCCAGCCCCGGTGGCAGGCCTCCAGCGCCTGGCGCATGACGGTGGTGTTGCCGGTGCAGTCGAAGGTGTAGTCAGCCCCGCCCCCGGTCAGTTCGACCAGGTGGGCGACGACGTCGGACACGTTCTTCGGGTTCACGAAGTGGGTCATGCCGAAGCGGCGACCCCATTCCTCCTTGGTGTCGTTGATGTCCACGCCGACGATCATGTCGGCCCCCACCATCTTCAGCCCCTGGATGACGTTCAGCCCGATGCCGCCCAGCCCGAAGACCACACAGTTCGCGCCCGGCTCGACCTTGGCGGTGTTGACCACCGCGCCGACACCCGTCGTCACGCCGCAGCCGACGTAGCAGGCGCTCTCGAACGGCGCGTCCTTGCGGATCTTGGCCACCGCGATCTCGGGCAGCACGGTGTAGTTCGAGAAGGTCGAACAGCCCATGTAGTGGGCGATGGCCTGACCCTTGTAGCTGAAGCGCGACGTGCCGTCGGGCATCAACCCCTTGCCCTGGGTCGTGCGAATGGCGGTGCAAAGATTGGTCTTTCGGCTGAGGCACGACTTACACTGGCGGCATTCCGGCGTGTAAAGCGGGATCACATGGTCGCCGACCGCGACGCTCGTAACCCCCGGCCCCACCTCGACCACCACGCCCGCGCCCTCGTGACCCAGGATGCTCGGGAAGATGCCCTCCGAATCCAGACCGTCCAGGGTGTAGGCGTCCGTGTGGCAGATGCCGGTCGCCTTGATCTCGACCAGCACCTCGCCGGCGCGTGGCCCTTCGAGGTCGACCTCGACGATCTCGAGCGGGTGTTTGGCCTCGAAGGCGACGGCGGCGCGGGTTTTCATGGATGGGTCTCCTGCAGGCGTTGGCCCTTCCTAGACGAAGCTGGGGGCGCCATGAAACGCCATGCGTCATCGTAACCTCGTCATCCTGACCGGCGCGGGCATCTCGGCCGAATCCGGGGTGCCGACCTTCCGGGCCGACGACGGGCTGTGGCTGGGGCACCGGGTCGAGGACGTGGCGACGCCCGAGGCCTTCGCGCGCGATCCGGCGCTGGTTCAGGACTTCTACAACACGCGCCGCCGCCAATTGGCCGAGGTCCAGCCGAACGCCGCGCACCGCGCCATCGCCGACTTCGCCGCGCGCTGGTCTGGCCGGATCACCCTGGTGACCCAAAACGTCGACGACCTGCACGACCGCGCCCATGCAGAGACACCGCCCGCCCCGGGGTTCGAGCTGATCCACATGCACGGCGAGCTGTTGAAGGCGGTCTGCACGGCGACCGGCCACGTCTGCGACTGGACCGAAGACCTCGACGCCTTCCACGACAGTCCGTTCAGCCCCGACGGCTGGCTGCGCCCGCACATCGTCTGGTTCGGCGAGTTTCCACTGCATATGGACCGGATCGAGCGGGCGCTGTCGGCCTGCGACCTGTTCGTCTCCATCGGCACCTCGGGCGCTGTCTACCCGGCGGCGGGCTTGGTGCGTCAGGCTCGGATGGCCGGAGCGCGGACGGTGGAGATCAATCTGGAGCCCAGCCTGGGCGCGTCCCTGTTCGACGAGGGCGTCTACGGCCCGGCGACGCAGACGGTGTCTGCGTTTCTCGACACCCTTTAACCGTCATTCCGGGGCCGCGAAGCGGTACCCGGAACCCAGGGTGTTTCCTCGGGCGCACCCTCAGTCCTACCAATGCCGAGCCAGATCGTTCCACGACTCATTCTCGGCCTCGATCAGGGCGATCTTCCACGACCTGCGCCATTTCTTGATCTGCTTTTCTCGGACGATCGCTTCGATCATCGAGCCGTGCTGCTCTTACCAAACCAACGTCTTGCAGCCGAGTTCCTCCGCGAACCCCTTCGTCAACCCGGTCTTGTGCTGCCAGACCCGGGTGACGAGGGCGCTCGTGACGCCCGTGTAGATCGTGCCGTTCCGCCGACTGGCCATCATGTAGACGGCGATCACAGCGTCGGCGGCCACCATGACTCAGTCCTCGCCGGCCTGGGTTCCGGGTTCGGCTACGCCGCCCCGGAATGACGGACGATTTTGCGCCGCAAGCTTCTCAAGCCGCCGTCCCCGCCCCTTCGACAGGGCGTGGATCACGCCGCGGAAGGTCGCCACCTCCTGTTCGGAGAAGGCGGCGCGGCCCAGCATGACGCGCAGGTTCTGCATCATCGAGGGCTTCTTCTCCGGCGGATAGAAGAAACCGCCCTCCTCCAGCTCGATCTCCAGATGGCCCATCATCCCTTCGATCAGCGCCCCCATGGCAGGCGGATCGCCCTCACGGAAGCTCGGCGGTGGGGCGTCCAGGATCAGGGTGCGCCACTCATAGGCGTTGATCGCCACTGCCTGGGCCAGGTTGAGCGAATGATGGCGGGGGTCGATGGGGATCGTGACGATGCCCTGGCACAGAGCGATGTCGGTGGTCTCCAGCCCGGCCCGTTCCCCGCCGAACAGCAGGCCAACCGACAGGCCCGATCCCGCGTCGTCGAACAGGACCCGCGCCCCCTCGCGCGGGGTGCGAACCGGCTGACGCGTCTCCCTCGGACGGGCGGTGGTGGCGAAGACCGTGTTCAGGTCGGCGACGGCGTCGGCCACGCTGTCGAACACCGCGATCCCGTCCAGCACCCAGTCGGCCCCGGACGCCGCCGCCCACGCCCGGTCCTGGGGCCAGCCGTCGCGCGGGCTGACCAGCCTCAGCCGGTCCAGACCGAAGTTCGCCATGACCCGCGCCACCGCGCCTATATTGTCGGCCAGCTGCGGCTTGTCGAGGATGACGACGGGGGCGTTGGCGTCGACCAAACCGATCAGTCCTCGCCCACCATCGCGCCCCAGGGATCGGCCGTTCCGGCCTCGACTTCGGCGACCCGCACGGCCGGCCAGCCGATGGACTGGGTGCCCGCGTCGCGCCACGCCAGGGTGATCAGGTCGCGCAGCTCGGCTGCGCCGGCGGACAGCCGGACCGTGACGAACTCGGCCCCGCGCGGGTCGGCGTCGACGAAACCGCCCGCCTTTTCCAGGCGGTAGAAGGGAATGACCTGGCCCAGACCCGCCGTCAGATAGGCCGCCACGCGTGGGCGCATCTCGAACCCGTCGAGGGCCGGAGCGGGCATGGCGGCCTCCACCAAATCCAGCCGCGCCGTGCGGCGGGTGAAGGCCCCCTCGAACGCGCCGTGCGTCTGGCGCGACGTGGTGAAGCCCTCGGGGTTGGGCGTGTTCCGGTCCCAGCCGTTGTAGTGGATCGACAGATGATGCGGCTGCGACCCGTCACCGATGTAGTGCGACAAATATCCGATATCCCTCAGGATCAGCGCCTCGCGACGCAGCCGGTCCTCGCGGTACCAGGCGCGTTTGGCCGGATCGGTCTCGCGCGCCTCGGCCGCGTTCAGCACGCGCCAGGTGGCGAAGTCGCGCGCCAGCTGCTGGAAGCCGTCCATGATCGCATAGGGCAGGTATCCAGCGTCGTTGACCTTGATGTCCGCCGCCAGCAGCAGCGCATCGTACTCGCTCTTCAGTTCCGGCAGTTCCGCCAGCGTCGGCCCGGCGGCGGTCATCACCCGGCCGTCGTCCGTCAGATCGACGAAGTGCGCCGTGTCGCGCTCGCGGTCATGCGGCTGGCCCGCGCCCTTGGTGCGGTCGGGCTCGCGCGAAAGCTCGCCGACCTCGGCGACCGCGCCGGGCTCGCGCAGGAAAGCCGGCAGTTCGTCCGTCAGGGCCCGCATGGCCGCGACGCCGATCAGCCGGTGCCCGGTCGCGCCCCAGGCGTCGGCGGGCGTCGATGATCCAAAGGCGGCGGCACCGGCCAGGGCGATGACGGACGCGGCGAGGGCGAGGCGTTTCATGGCGAAAACTCCGGCGAACAGGCCTCGCGGGTTAAATCCAGGCCGCCACCGCGTCCAGCGGCTTCTTGTCCAGAGCGGCGACGGGCACGGTCGCGTCCGCCGCCGGATGACCCGCGACCAAAAGCAGGAAGGGCTTCTCCCCCTCCGGTCGTCCGCAGATCTCGCTGAGGAAACTCATCGGTGCCGGAGTGTGCGTCAGCGTCGCCAGCCCCGCCTGATGCAGGGCCGCGATCAGGAAGCCCGTGGCGATGCCGACGCTCTCGGGGACATAGTAGTTCTTCTTGGCGTCCCCCGGCCGGGGGCCCCCGCGCTTCTGGCCGAAGACGGCGATCAGGACGGGCGCGACCTCCAGAAAGCTCTTGTCCGGATCGGTGCCCAGGGGGGCCAGGGCGTCCAGCCACTCCTGCGGGGCCTTGGTGGCATAGAACTCCCGCTCCTCGGCCTCGGCGGCCTCGCGGATGCGGCGGCGGGCCCCGGCGCTCTCGATCACGGCGAAGAACCAGGGCTGGTGATTGGCGCCGGACGGCGCGCCGGCGGCCGTCAGGATGGCCGCCTCGACGATCCGGCGATCGACGGGGCGGTCTGCATAGTCCCGCACCGTTCGGCGCGTCGCCATCGCGGCGCGGAACGCCTCGGCCCGCGCCAGCCGCTCGGCCTCGGGCAGGTCGGGATAGCCGGTCAGGGAGGTCGCAGGGTGGTCGCGCATGACGAAATCCCTAGCTTGGCGGGACAGCGGAAACCAGTCCACCCGCGTTTGACCCCGCCCGCGACGCGGTCCAGAAGCGCCCGGCGAAGGGGGGCGAATGTCCGGACAGGCTGAAGGCATCGCCATCGTCGGCGGCGGGTTCTCCGGAGCCATGCTGGCGGCGCGGCTGGCCGAGCGGGGCGTGACCTCGACGATCGTGAACCGCACGGCGGACTTCGGCCTGGGCGTCGCCTATTCCACCCCCTTCGACGGCCATCTGCTGAATGTGCGCTCGTCACGGATGAGCGCCCTGGCGGACCGGCCCGCGCATTTCGTCGATTGGCTGAAGGCCCACCACCCTGACTCCGCCGACCCCGACCGCTTCGCACCGCGCCGCGTCTTCGGCCTCTATGTCCAGGATCGTCTGAGGACAGTGGAAACAGCCCATCCCGGCACGATCCGCCGCGTCGTCGCAGAGGTCGCGCAGATCGCGGCTGACGGCGTGCAGCTGGCCGACGGCAGCGTCATCGCGGCGCGGGCGGTCGTGCTGGCGACCGGCAACCCGGCCCCGCGCACCGCCGAGGCCGGTGCCTCACCCCGCGTCATCGCCGACCCCTGGGCCACCGGGGCGCTGGACCGGATCGGAGCCGACGACGACGTCCTGATCGTCGGCACCGGCCTGACCATGGTGGACATGCTGCTGATGCTGGACGGGCGCGGCTGGACCGGACGGGCCACCGCCCTGTCGCGGCGCGGCTTGATGCCCCGGGTCCACGGCGAACGTCCCGATCCCCCCCGCCAACCGACCGAGACCCTACTGTCGGGTCCGCTTTCGCTGCGCCTGAACGAAGCCCGCCGCCTGTCGCGGGGCGGCGGCTGGCGCGAGGTCATGGAGGGTCTCCGCCCCATCACGGCCGAGCTGTGGATGCAAGCCGACCTGGCGACCCGCCGCAGGATCGTGCGCCACCTGCGCCCCTTCTGGGACGTGCATCGGCACCGGCTGGCGACGACGATCGGTGTCACGATGGATCGACTGACCGCCGAGAGCCGGCTGACGATCGTCACCGGCCGCGTCCGCGCGATCACCGCCGACGATCGCGGCGTGCGCCTGGACTGGCGGGCCCGACGCGGCGAGGCCCCGCCTCTGACGGCGCCGTGGCTGATCGACTGCACCGGCCCCGGCCACGCCGCCGACGCCGACCCCCTGACCGCGCCCCTGATCCATAGCGGGCGCGCGCGGCTCGATCCGCTGCGCCTCGGCCTCGACCTCGACCCCCTCGGCCGCGTCCTGGACCGCGAGGGCCGCCCCGCCTCGACCCTGTTCGTCCTCGGCCCCCCCGCCCGCGCCGCCTTCTGGGAGACCATCGCGGTGCCGGACATCCGCAAGCGGATCGAGGACGTGGCCGGTGCCCTGAGGGCCTAACCCGCCGCCTTCACCGCCGCCGACACATCGGCGACCACCCGCTTCACCAGCGCGCCGTCGTCGCCCTCGGCCATGACGCGGATCAGCTTCTCGGTGCCCGACGGGCGGACCAGCAGACGCCCCTGCCCGTTCAGCGCCGCCTCGCCGTCCCTGATCGCGGCCTTGACCCTGGCGTCGTCCAGAGGTTTGCCGCCATTGAACCGCACGTTCTGGAGCAGCTGGGGCACGGGCTCGAACTGGCGCGCCAGCTCGCTCATCGGCCGACCACTCTCGACCAGTACGGCCAGCACCTGCAGGGCCGCCATCAGGCCGTCGCCGGTCGTGGCGTGGTCGTGCAGGATCAGGTGGCCGGACTGTTCGCCACCCAGGTTGAAGCCGCCCTCGCGCATCCGCTCCATGACGTAGCGGTCGCCGACCCGGGTCCGCTCCAGGCTCAGGCCCTCGGCCAGCAGGGCGCGCTCCAGACCCAGATTGGACATGACCGTGGCGACCACGCCCTGGCCCTTCAGCACGCCGCGATGGGCCCAGTCGCGCGCGATCAGCGCCATGATCTGGTCGCCGTCAACGACCTGACCCTTCTCGTCGCAGATGATCAGCCGGTCCGCGTCGCCATCGAGGGCGATGCCGATGTCGGCGCGCTTGTCCCGGACCGCCTGTATGACCGAGGCCGGATGGGTCGAGCCGCAATCGGCGTTGATGTTGGTCCCGTTCGGCGAGACCCCGACCGCGCAGACCTCGGCCCCCAGTTCGTACAGCGTCGTGGGGGCGACCTTGTAGCCGGCCCCGTTGGCGCAATCGATGGCGATCCGCAGGCCCGCCAGCGACAGATGGCGGGGAAAGGCGGCCTTGGCGATCTCGATATAGCGGGGCGGGGCGTCGTCGATCCGCTTGACCCGGCCGAGGGCGCTGGACGCCGCCAGGCCCTGGTCCAGGCCCTCGTCCATCATCGATTCGATCTTCAGCTCGATCTCGTCGGACAGCTTGTATCCGTCCGGGCCGAACAGCTTGATGCCGTTGTCGGCGTAGTCGTTGTGCGAGGCCGAGATCATGACGCCCAGATCCGCGCGCATGGACCGGGTCATCATGGCGACGCCCGGCGTCGGGATCGGGCCAAAGGTCAGCACGTCCATCCCGACCGAGGAAAAGCCGGCCACCAGGGCCGGTTCGATCATGTAGCCGCTGAGGCGGGTGTCCTTGCCGATCACCACCAGGTGCCGTCGGTCGTCGCCCGACATGAACAGCCGCCCCGCCGCCAGCCCGACCCGCAGCGCCACCTCGGCCGTCATGGGGCTGACGTTGGCGCGGCCCCGGATCCCGTCCGTACCGAAGTATTTGCGCTCGCCCATGGCCGACCCCTCCGCCGCAATCATCCGAAACGCCAATTTAGGTGATGACGTGTAAAGGCCGTCCTAGACGACACTGCGAAGGCCGTCACCTTCACGCGCTCGGCGCGCGCGACGGGCCGACGAAGGGGAACATCTCATGTGCGGCATCATCGGCGTGACGGGCACGGGCCCGGCGGTTCCCCGGCTGATCGACAGCCTGAAGCGGCTGGAGTACCGCGGCTATGACTCTGCCGGCGTCGCCGCCATGGTCGACGGCCGCATCGAACGCCGCCGCGCCAAGGGCAAGATCCGCGAGCTGGAGGCCGTCCTCGCCACCGAACCCCTGAGCGCCACCGTCGGCATCGGCCACACGCGCTGGGCCACCCACGGCGCGCCGACGACGCCCAACGCCCACCCGCACAAGGCCGGCCGCGTCGCCCTGGTCCACAACGGCATCATCGAAAACTTCGCTGAGCTGAAGGCCGAGCTTCAGGCCGCTGGCCGCGTCTTCGAAAGCCAGACCGACACCGAGGTCGTCGCCCACCTGCTGGACCACGAACTGTCGGGCGGCAAGGCTCCGCTGGAGGCCTTCAAGGCCACGCTGGACCGGCTTACGGGAGCCTATGCCCTGGCAGTTCTTATCGAGGGCGAGGACGAGCTGATCCTGGGTGCGAGGAAGGGCTCGCCGCTGGTCGTCGGCTGGGGCGAAGGCGAGATGTATCTGGGCTCCGACGCCCTGGCGGTCGGGCCGTTCACCCAGAAGATCAGCTATCTGGAGGAAGGCGATTTCGTCGCCGTGACCCGGGCCGGTGCCACGATGTTCGACGCCTCGGGCGCGGCCGTCGACCGGCCGGTGGTCCAGGTCAGCGCGTCTTCGGCCATGGTCGAGAAGGGCGCCTATCGCCACTTCATGGAAAAGGAGATCCATGAACAGCCCGACAGCGTCCAGCACACCCTGTCGCACTATCTCGACCTGGTGACCGGCAAGGCCAAGGTGCAGACGCTGGAGGCCGGGGCTATCGACTTCGCCAAGGTGGACCGCATCCAGATCGTCGCCTGCGGCACCGCCTTCTACGCCGGCCAGATCGGCCGCTACGCCTTCGAGAAGCTGGCGGGCCTGCCCTGCGACGTCGAGATCGCGTCCGAGTTCCGCTATCGCTCCCCGGCCGTGACGCCGGGCACCCTGGCCGTCGCCGTCAGCCAGTCGGGCGAAACCGCCGACACCCTGGCCAGCCTGACCTGGTGCAAGTCCCAGGGACTGAAAACCGCCGCCATCGTCAATGTCCACTCATCCTCCATGGCCCGCGAAGCCCATGTCTTGTGGCCGACCCACGCGGGCCCCGAGATCGGCGTCGCTTCCACCAAGGCCTTCACCGCCCAGGTCTCGGCCCTACTCGCGTTGGCCGTCGCGGCCGGTGTCGCGCGCGGCAAGATCGACGGCCAGAGCGAGGGCGAACTGGTCAAGGCCCTGTTCGAGGCCCCGCGCCTGATTGCCGAGGCGCTGCAGATGGACGCCGACATCCGCGCGGTGACGGCCGAGTTGTCCAAGGCCACCGACGTCCTGTTCCTGGGCCGGGGCGCCATGTTCCCGCTCGCCATGGAAGGCGCGCTGAAGCTGAAGGAGATCAGCTACATCCACGCCGAGGGCTACGCCGCCGGAGAACTCAAGCACGGCCCCATCGCCCTGATCGACGAGGCCACACCGACCATCGCCCTGGCCCCGCTGGATGACGTGTTCGAGAAGACCGCCTCCAACTTGCAGGAAGTCGCCGCGCGCGGCGGTCCCGTCATCATGATCGCGCCGCGCACGGCGCCCGATCCGCACGGCGCGGGCATCCAGCGCATCCACGCCCCGGACTGCCACCCTCTGATCGCACCGCTCGTCTATGCCGTGCCGGTGCAACTGCTGGCCTACTACACGGCTGTCCAGAAGGGCACCGACGTCGACCAGCCCCGCAACCTGGCCAAATCCGTCACCGTCGAATGATCGCGACGCCCTGACGCAACCATCCGGGCCTCGTCGCATTCTGTCGTTACCTTGGCTTTGGAAGGATAGAAATCATGGGACTCGGTATCATCGGTTGGCTCGTCATCGGCATCGTCGCCGGTTGGCTCGCTGAAAAGGTCATGGGCCGCAATCACGGCCTGATCACCAATCTGATCGTCGGCGTCATCGGCGCCCTGATCGGCGGCTTCATCGCCCAGAACCTGTTCGGAACGCCCGTCGGCGGCTTCAACCTGGTGACGCTGATCGTCGCCTTCGGTGGTGCCTGCCTGCTGCTGTTCCTGCTGGGACTGGTCAAGCGTCGCGCCTGATCGGCGCACGAACACCGAAATGACGAAGGGCGGTCCTCACGGGCCGCCCTTTTTCGTATCGGCGATCCTCTCTTTCGTCATTCCGGGCGAAGCATAGCGAAGACCCGGAACCCAGCGGTGCCGGAGCGTAGCGTAGGCGAAATGCGTCAGCCGACTGTATGCGTGACAGTTTCGCGCTCTCGCGCGCCGCTGGGTTCCGGGTCTCTGGTCGCTTCGCTCCCGGCGCACGGAATGACGAAAGAAGGGGAGAAAGCTCAGAACATCGCCGGGATGACGCGATCCGGTGGGCGGTGACCGTTCTGGACGGTCATGATGTTGGCGATCACCCGATCTCCCATGTCCTGACGGGCCTCCAGGGTCGCGGACCCCAGATGCGGCAGCAGCACCACATTGGGATGACCGACCAGACCCAAGTGAACCTTCGGCTCGTTCTCGAACACGTCCAGCCCGACGCCCGCCAGGGAACGCCGCGAAACCGCCTCCGCCAGGGCCGTCTCGTCGATCAGCTCGCCCCGCGCGGTGTTGATCAGCAGGGCATGCGGCTGAAGCAGGGCCACCCGCCGCGCGTCCAGCAGATGATGGGTCTCCTTGGTCGCCGGACAGTTCAGCGAGATCACGTCCATGCGCGACAGCATGGTGTCCAGGTCGTCCCAGTAGGTCGCGCCCAGTTCCTCCTCGATGCGCGGGCTGACGGCCTTCCTGTTGTGATAATGGACCTGCATCCCCGACGCTCGGGCCCGGCGGGCCAGGGCCTGGCCGATCCGGCCCATGCCGACGATGCCGAGCCGCTTGCCCCACAGCTTGCGCCCGCACATCCAGGTGGGGGTCCAGCCCTCGAACCGGCCCTCGGCCATCACCTGCGCGCCTTCGACGATACGGCGGCTGACGGCCAGGATCAGGCTCATGGCCAGGTCGGCCGTGTCCTCGGTCAGGACGCCCGGCGTGTTGGTGACGATGATCTGGCGCGCGACGGCCGCGTCGATGTCGATGTGATCCACGCCCGCGCCGAAGTTGGCGATCATCTTCAGCTGCTCGCCGGCCGTGATGATCAGCCCGGCGTCGATCTGGTCGGTGATGGTGGGCACCAGGACGTCGGCCCGCTGCATGGCCGCCAGCAGGGCGGCGCGGTCCATCGGGATGTCCTTCAGGTTCAGCTCGGCGTCGAACAGCTCGCGCATGCGCGTCTCGACCGCGTCGGGCAGCCTTCTGGTTAAGACGACCTTAAGCCGAGTGCTGGACATAGGACCCTTGGATTTACCGCGAGCGGCCGACGCCGGTGTCTAGCAAGTCTCATCCCCGTCTCCAAAGCCTGTCGCGCCGGATCGTCACGATCGTCGCCGCCGCGTCGCTGGGCCTGCTCGTCGGCGCGGCGGCGACCATGCCCGACGGCCGTCCGACCCCGACCGGGCTCGAGGTCCCCCGCTGGGTCTCGCTGAAGTCGTCCGAAGTGCGGGCGCGACAGGGTCCGGGCCTCGACTACCGCATCCTGTGGGAATACCGCGCCGCCGGCCTGCCGGTTCAGGTCATCGCCGAGACGCGCGAGTGGCGAAAGATCTGCGATCCCGAAGGGGCCGTCGCCTGGATTCACCGCAGCGTCGCCTCCGGCCGTCGCGGGGCCTTCAACGCGACCACGGCCGAAGTCCCGATCCGCACCCGTCCCGACGACGAAGCGGCCATCAAGGCCCGCTTCAGCCCCCGCTCCCTGATCGCGCTCGACGACTGCGAGGACGGCTGGTGCCGCGTGCGCGCCGACAAGCTGCGCGGCTGGGTCAAGGCGGATGCGGTCTTCGGCGCATCCGACGCCGCCCTGTGCGACGCGGCGAGGCCGGCGGGCGAGGCGAGGTGACGCCTCTCCCTCCCCCTCGGGGGGAGGGTCGTCGCGCAGCGACGGGGTTGGGGGCGGCAAGGCAATACGCAGGGGATGTCTGAGTCGGGCTCGCCCGGCCGTCCCCACCCGGTCTTCGCTTCGCTCCGACCACCCTCCCCCGCAGGGGGAGGGAGAAGACATCGCGCCATTGACCCCCCGCCCGTGTCGTGTCACCCCGCCGCCACACCTCGGGAGCCGATCCTTTTGAGCCAGTCGCAATACCCCTCGTCGTTCGACCATGCCGCCCTCCTGGCCTCGGGACGGGGCGAGCTGTTCGGACCGGGCAATGCCCAGCTGCCGGCCCCGCCGATGCTGATGTTCGACCGCATCACCCAGATCAGCGGCGACGGCGGCGAACACGGCAAGGGCTATATGGAGGCCGAGCTGGATATTCATCCGGACCTCTGGTTCTTCGGCTGCCACTTCATCGGTGACCCCGTCATGCCCGGCTGTCTGGGTCTGGACGCCATGTGGCAGCTGGTCGGCTTCTACCTCGGCTGGATCGGCGGACCGGGCCGTGGCCGCGCGCTGGGTGTCGGCGAGGTCAAGTTCACCGGCCAGGTCACCCCGGACATCAAGAGGGTCACCTACAAGATCACGCTCAAGCGGGTCATCAACCGCCGCCTGGTCATGGGCATCGCCGACGGGGTTCTGGAAGCCGACGGCGTGCCTATCTATACGGCGACCGACATGCGCGTCGGCCTGTTCCAGCCGGGCGAAAAGCCGTCCGGCGGCTGAAGACGTCACGATAACCGCGATCAACGCGGACCAAGGCTAAAGAGAAGGAAACTGC
Source organism: Brevundimonas subvibrioides (assembly GCA_002280475.1). Classification (GTDB taxonomy): domain Bacteria; phylum Pseudomonadota; class Alphaproteobacteria; order Caulobacterales; family Caulobacteraceae; genus Brevundimonas; species Brevundimonas aurifodinae. The sequence continues at coordinate 73,588 of NCEB01000006.1, read as the reverse complement.
ATGCGGCGTGTCGTCGTCACGGGTCTGGGCATCGTCTCCTCCATCGGCACCGGTGCCGAAGAGGTGACCGCATCGCTGCGCTCGGCCCGATCGGGCGTTGTCGCCGCGCCCGATCACATCACCCACGGCTTCCGCAGCCAGGTCTGGGCACCGCCGTCGCTGGGCGTGTCGGCCGAGGACTGGGCCCCGCTGGTCGATCGCCGCGCCGCGCGCTTCCTGGCCAACGGCACCGCCTGGGGCCACATCGCCTTCGAGGAGGCGCTGAAGGATTCCGGCATGACGCCGGACGAGATCAAGGACGACCGCATCGGCCTGATCGTCGGCGAGGGTGGGCCTTCGACCCAGGTCATCCTGCAGGCGGCCCAGACCACCATCGAAAAGGGCTCGCCCAAGCGGATCGGGCCCTTCGCCGTGCCCAAGGCCATGGCCAGCGGTCCCTCGGCGGTGCTCGCCACCTGGTTCGAGCTGCGCGGCATCAACTATTCGATCTCCTCGGCCTGCGCGACCAGCGCCCACTGCATCGGCGCGGGCGCCGAACAGATCCAGTGGGGAAAGCAGGATGTGGTCTTCGCCGGCGGCTGCGAGGACATCGACTGGTCCATGTCCAACATGTTCGACGCCATGGGCGCCATGTCATCCAACTTCAACGCGACCCCGTCCGTCGCCAGCCGCGCCTATGACAAGGACCGCGACGGCTTCGTCATCGCCGGCGGCGCGGGCATCGTGGTGCTGGAGGAATACGAGCGGGCCAAGGCGCGCGGCGCGAAAATCTACGCCGAGGTCGTGGGCTACGGCGCCAACTCCGACGGCTACGACATGGTCGCCCCCTCCGGCGAGGGCGCCGAGCGATGCATGAAGATCGCCATGGCCCAGGCCGGCGGTCGCCGCATCGACTATCTGAACCCCCACGGCACCTCGACGCCCGTGGGCGACCTCAAGGAAATGGGCGCGGTCAGGAACGTGTTCGGCACCGACATGCCGCTGATCTCCTCGACCAAGTCCCTGACCGGTCACTCGCTCGGCGCTGCCGGGGCGCAGGAGGCGATCTATTCGCTGCTGATGCTCGAGCACGGCTTCGCGGCCGAAAGCGCTCACATCGAAAACCTGGACCCCGAGTTCGAGGGCATGCCGATCCTGCGCGAGCGCAAGGACGGAGAACTGACCACCGTAATGTCCAACTCCTTCGGGTTCGGCGGCACCAACGGGACGGTGATCTTCTCGAAGGTCTAGCCTGCGCGCGGGAGCGTCGCCAGGATGACGCTGTTGGCGCTGCCCTGGTGCATCAACAGATTTCCGTCGCGCGTCGCGCGCATGTGGCGCACGATGCCGCCTCGGAGCTGTCCCGCCTGGATTGGCCTGCTTTGGAACGTCTCTGTTCGCGGGTCGAACCTGACCAACGGATCAGGGCGCACCCCGCTTTCGCTGTACCAGACGATGTCGTCGATGACCGCTATGGCGTAGGGGTGAGACTCCGGCCCGCTCGGGCTGTCCCACTCGCGGGTTTGGCCCGTGCCGGGATCGTAGACCCCCAGGCGTCCTCGGCCTGAGTTCACATACCAGATCCGTCCATCACTGCTGATGTCGAGCCGCCGAACCGTTGTATCGTCACCAGGCAGGTCGATTTCCGTAAGGGCCATGGTCCGGGGATCCATGCGGATAAGGCAGTTGCTGCCGTTGCATGCGATCCAGAGTGTGCCGTCCGACGCGACCTTGATGCCGTATGGCCGAGCGCCTTCGCGTTCGACAGTGACCAGACGAATGTCTCCGGTGCGCGGGTCGAAGCGGCCGATCATGTTGCTGCGCTGCAGCGTGAACCACATGATGCCGTTCGCATCGAATTCTGCGGTGTGGGGATCGCGCGCGTCCGGATCCGGCATAGGATATTCGCGGGCTTGGCCGGTGGCCGGATCGAACCGGCCGATCGTGCCGTTGCCGTTGCCCATGTACCAAACGCCGCCTTGAGCATCGATATTGACGCTGTGAGGAAGAGCCTCTGCCGGCAGAGGCCATTCACGTACCTCACTGGTGCGCGGATCGATCTGCCCGATCGTATTGCCCTGCTGGCCGACATACCAGATCGATCCGTCTGGAGCTTGCACCGGATCGCGCGGGCGTTGGCCCAGCTGGCGAGTGCGCCAGGCCTGAAAGGACACTCGAAGCGGTCCATCGACGATGCGGGCCGGACGCGGACTGCCGGACGGCGGGTAGTGAGTGCTCAGATAGTCCAGCACGGTCTCTCTATCTGCCGGGCTCAGCTCCACCATCCCGGACACCAGTGCATCCCAGTGCTCACGCGTATAGCCGGTGCTCATGGTGATGTGGCTTACGCCGTGACAGGAGGAGCAGAGACTGTCGACCTGTGCCCGTCCCGTGGCCTCGATCAGCGAGGTGGGGGCTGCGGGGCCTTGCTCGCGGACCGTTTCCGGCGCGCACTGCACGACAAAGGGAGCGGCGATCAGGGCGAAGCTGCGGAGGATACGATTGGCGGTTGGACCGGATGTCATGGAGCCCCTCGCGTCGGCAGGGTTGGGAATGTCCGTTCTCAGGCCGCCACCGCGAAAACGCGCGACGTCCATGGCACAATGGAAACACATCAATGGCCCGCCGTCTGCCTCGAACTTGGACTGCAGACGCTGCGTGCGGCTCGGCGGGCGGCAATGTAAGGTCGTTGTCTGCCGACGGTCAGCGACGTCGATCAGAGCCGGGAGCGCTTTTGACCCGCGAACGCGAAACAATGCTCGGCTTCAAGCCTTACAGGACGCCATTGCAGCGCTCTCTTCGAAGACTCGAGGGCGGAGCTCGGAAAAGCGGCTCAGGTTATGGCTTCAGGCTGGATGACGACACGAGGGCGGAGCGACTTTTCTGGACACACTCCTTCTGACACCCAACCCTTACATCCTGTTCCTGCTCGGCCTCGGCGCGGTGGTTCTGCTCGTCTCCTGGGCTCCCAAGGGGCTGAGCCGGCTGCCGCTGTCGCTGGCCATGATCTGCGTCGGCCTGGGGGCCGGCATCTTCAGCTTCGACATCCTGTCCTTCAATCCCGATCCCCGAACCTGGGACACCCTGACCGAGCGTTTGACCGAGCTGGTGGTCATCATCTCGCTGATGGGGGCGGGACTGAAGCTGGACCGGCCCGTCAGTTGGAAGGGCTGGGCCCCGACCTGGCTGATGGGGGCGGGACTGAAGCTGGACCGGCCCGTCAGTTGGAAGGGCTGGGCCCCGACCTGGCGGCTGTTGGCCATCGCCATGCCGCTGACCGTCGCCGCCACTGCCTGGCTGGGCGTCGCGGGACTGGGCTTCAGCCTGGCCATGGCCCTTCTGCTGGGCGCGGCGATGGCCCCGACGGACCCGGTGCTGGCGTCGGACGTCCAGACCGGCCCGCCCCGGTCGGGCGAGGACAATGAGGTGCGCTTCAACCTGACCGCCGAGGCGGGCCTGAACGACGCCCTGGCCTTTCCCTTCGTCAACCTGGCCATTCTGGTCTCGCTGAGCGGAGCCGCGGCCTGGGCCGGACAGGGCCTGGGCCAGTGGCTGGCCATCGATGTGGGCTGGAAGCTGCTGGCCGGCGGCGTCATGGGCTGGGCGGTCGGCAAGGCCATGGGCTGGCTGATCTTCCGCGCCCATCGCCAGGGCATCTCGCGCCACGCCGATGGCCTGGTGGCGATCGGGGCGACCTTCATCGCCTATGCGGCGACCGAGGTGGTCCATGGCTACGGCTTCCTCGCCGTCTTCGTCTGCGCCCTGACCATTCGGGCCTCGGAGCGCGAGGACGACTTCCACGCGGAGATGCACGACTTCGCCGAGCAGATCGAACGTCTGCTCATGATGCTGCTCTTGGTCCTGTTCGGCGGGGCGCTCGCCAACGGTCTGCTCGACGCCCTGACCTGGACCGACGTCGGCATCGCCCTCGCGATCCTGTTCATCGTCCGTCCGGTGTTCGGATATCTGTCGCTGGTCGGCATCGACCTTCCCAGGCGGGACAAGGTGCTGCTGGCCTATCTGGGCATCCGTGGTCTGGGATCGGTCTACTATCTCGCCTACGGGCTTAACCACGGAGAGTTCGGCGATTCCGAGCGCCTGTGGGCCATCACCGGCTTCATCATCCTGACGTCCATCGTCGTCCACGGCGTGACCTCGACGCCGCTCATGCTGCTGATCGAGCGGCTCGGCGGCCGGCCTTTGCAGCGTCCGTCGGCCCCTGCTAACCCTCCCCCCAAGGACGAACAGCTGGGCTGATCCGACACCGGACGCCCGCCAATACGGAGACGACACGATGGCGAGCGAGAGCGGCTGGACCATGCCCACGGGCGAACTCATGAAGGGCAAGAAGGGCCTCATCATGGGGGTCGCGAACTCGAATTCGATCGCCTGGGGCATCGCCTCCCAGCTGGCGGCCCAAGGCGCGGAGCTCGCCTTCACCTACCTCGGCGAGGGGCTCGAACGCCGGGTGCGGCCGCTGGCCGAGAGCGTCGGCGCCAAGGCCCTGATCCAGGCCGACGTCACCGACGACGCCTCAATGGACGCCGCCTTCGCGGAGCTGGAAAAGACCTTCGGCACCATCGACTTCGTCGTCCATTCGGTCGCCTTCGCCAACAAGGACGAGCTGAAAGGCTCCTTCGTCGACAACACCTCGAGGGACAGCTTCCTGCTGGCCCTGAACATCTCGGCCTTCAGCTTCGTCGACGTGGCCAAGCGCGCGTCGAAACTGATGCCGAACGGCGGGTCCCTGGTGACCATGACCTATCTGGGGTCCGAGCGCGCCATACCGAACTACAATACCATGGGCGTGGCCAAGGCCGCGCTGGAGGCCGCGACCCGCTACATCGCCCGCGACCTGGGTCCCAAGGGCATCCGCGTCAACGCCATCTCGGCCGGTGCCATGCGCACCCTGTCGCTGGCCGGCATCTCAGGCGGCCGGGGCATGATCGCCCAGGGCCGCGCCATGTCGGCGATGAAGGAGGACACCTCGATGGAAGGCGTCGCCGGCTGCGCCCTGTGGCTGTGCTCGGACCTCGGCCTGTCGACCACCGGCGAGATCATCCACGTCGACGCCGGCTTCCACATGATGGGCCTGCCGGACGGCGAGGAGGGCTGATCTGCGGTATCGGCGGTATCGGCCGATATTTTGGCGGTAACGGCGGTTCACGGCCGCCGAGATTTGCAGTTCACGCTTTTCGGCGATCTGCGGTCTCGGCGGTGTTCACCGGTGATCACAGGCTCAGGGACGCGCCGGTATGGTCAGCCCTCGCGCCACCCCCGGCCTTGCTTCGCACCGCGCCACCCATTCCGGCACCGCCTTCAACGACGCCCAGTCAACCAGATCGGCGGCACCGTAGAACTCAGGGATGGCGCGGACCCAGCCGATCAGGCTGACGTCAGCGATGGTGAAGTCCTCGCCCATGACGAAGGGCCGGTCCGCCAGTCGGCCTTCCAGCACGCCCAGCAGGCGCTTGACCTCGGTGACGAAGCGGTCGCGCGGCCGCTTGTCCTCCCAGTCCTTGCCGGCGAACTTGTGGAAGAAGCCCATCTGGCCGGTCATCGGTCCCAGCGCCGCCATCTGCCAGAACACCCACTGCAGGGTCTCGTAGCGTCCCGCCGGATCGGTCGGGATCAGCTTGCCGGTCTTTTCCGCGAGATAGGTCAGGATCGCCCCGGACTCCCACAGGGCCAGCGGCTGTCCGCCCGGACCATCAGGATCCAGGATCGCCGGGATCTTGCCGTTGGGGTTCAGCGACAGATAGTCGGGCGTCCAGGTCTGGTTCTGCATGATGTCCACCAGATGGACCTCATAGGGCAGGCCGATCTCCTCCAGTATGATCGACGCCTTCACCCCGTTGGGGGTGGCGAACGAATACAGCTGGAGCCGCTCGGGGTGTTTCGCCGGATACTGGCGGGTGATCGGAAACGCGGTCAGGTCGGCCATGGGATACAGTCTCGGTTGCGATTAGAGGCTGATGCAGGGGCCGTCCGCTCACGCGCAAGTGTCCGCTGGTCGACACGCGGCCGGTTGACCTGATCCCACTCAGCTTGGCCTTATCCGGCTTGCAACCAGGGAGGCGCCGCGTGGCCCACAAGTTCGAAATCTACAAGGACAAGGCCGGAGAGTTCCGGGTCCGGTTCAAGTACAATTCCGAGACCATGTTCTCGACCGAGGGCTATGCGTCCAAGGCCTCGGCCCAGAACGCGATCGACTCGATCAAGAAGAACGGGCCGAACGCCCCGGTGGACGACACCACCGACTGACGCCTCAGTCGGGTTCGCGCTCTCCGACCTCGACCGGCCGCACGGCCAGCAGCCAGCCGTCGGCGATATGCAGTTCGGGCACGGCTTCGCGGGTGAAGGGCAGATACCACGTCGGCCCGCCCTGTGCCGGGGCGATCTCCAGCATGTCGTCGGCCCCGAAATTCTGGACCGCCTTGACCGCGCCCAGCACCTGGCCCGACCCGTCGCGCGCCGCCAGCCCGACCAGATCGGTCAGATAGAACTCGTCCTCGTCCGGCTGCGGCAGGGCCTCGCGAGGGACGTGGAGCTTCAGATTGCGCAGGGCGTCGGCCTCTTCCTTGGTGGCGACCTCCTTAACCCGGGCCACAAGGCCGTCCTTGGTGACGCGCGCAGCCCCCAGCGTCAGGGCATGGCCGCCGTCGGCGCGCAGCAGCGGGCCATAGGCCGTCAGCGCCATGGGATCGGCCGTATAGGTGGTGATCCGCACCTCGCCCTTGACCCCGAACGCCCCGGCGACGTGGCCGACGAGGATGAGTTTTTGATCCGTCATCACGGGCTCCGACAGCAAAAGGGCGGTGTCATTAGACACCGCCCTCGCTTCACATAGCAGGATCGAGGCGGATCAGGCCTCGGTCTTCTCTTCCTCGGCGGCCGGGGCCTCTTCCGCAGCAGCTTCGGCGGCCGGGGCCTCCTCGGCGGCGGCTTCCGGAGCAGCCCCTTCAGCAGCGGCTTCCTCGGCCGGAGCGGCCTCTTCCGCGACGGTCTCTTCAGCCGGAGCTTCCTCGACCGGCGGCGCGTTCTTGGCGGCTTCGGCGGCCGCGGCTGCCTCTTCCTTGGCGCGCTGGGCGGCTTCGGCGGCCTCGACCTTGGCGGCCGCTTCGGCCTCGGCGCGGTCGGCTTCACGCTGGGCGCGCTCGGCGGCGCGTTCCTGGGCCTTCTTGCCCGGCTCGCCCTTCTTCAGGTTCTGGCCTTGCGTCCACTTGACCTTGCCGGCCAGGGCCTCGTCCTGGGACAGGAAGCGGGCGACGCGGTCCGTCGGCTGGGCGCCCTTGCCCAGCCACTCGGCGATGCGGTCCGACTTCAGGGTCACGCGCGGCTTGTCGCCGTCCTTGGGCAGCATCGGGTTGTAGGTGCCCACCCGCTCCAGGAACTTGCCGTCGCGCGGAGAGTGGCTGTCGGCGATCACGATGTAATAGTAGGGGCGCTTCTTGGCGCCACCGCGGGCCAGACGAATCTTCAGCATTGTCAGTCTCTTTCTAGGAAATCAGTTCGGTTTCTTGGGGAGGCCCGGCAGGCCTGGAAGGCCTCCCGGCATTTGTCCGCCACCCAGGCCGGAGAGCCGGTCCTGGAGGGCTTTCATCTCTTGTTCGGTCGGCTCGGGCATGCGTCCGCCGCCCATGGCCTTGAGCCGGTTGATGTCGGGGCCGCCGCCACCGGGGCCGCCCCCCATGCCCATGCCGCCCATCATGGCGGCCATCTTCTGCATGTTGCCGCGCCCGCCCTTGGCCAGGGACTTGACCATGTCGGCCATCTGGCGGTGCTGTTTCAGCAGGCGGTTGATGTCCTGCACCTCGACGCCCGCGCCGGCGGCGATGCGCTTCTTGCGCGACGCGTTCAACAGATCGGGCTTCTTGCGCTCGATCTTGGTCATGGACGAGATGATCGCCTCCTGACGCAGGATCATGCGGTCGTCGATGTTGGCGTCGGCCATCTGGGCCTTCATCTTGGCCACGCCGGGCATCAGGCCCATGATGCCCTGAAGCCCGCCCATCTTCTTCATCTGCTGCAGCTGGGCGGCCAGGTCGTTCAGGTCGAACTGCCCCTTGGCCAGCTTCTTGGCCATGGCCTCGGCCTTGGCCTGGTCCAGCTCCCCGGCGGCCTTCTCGACCAGGGCGACGATGTCCCCCTGGCCCAGGATGCGGCCGGCGACGCGCCGCGCGTCGAACACGTCCAGCGCATCGACCTTCTCGCCCGCACCCAGATATTTGATCGGCAGGCCGGTGACCGCCCGCATCGACAGCATGGCCCCGCCGCGCCCGTCGCCGTCGGCGCGGGTCAGGACCAGACCCGTCAGCGGCAGACGCTCATGGAACGCCGCCGTGGTCCGAACCGCGTCCTGACCGGTCAGGCTGTCGGCGACCAGCAGGGTCTCGACCGGCTTGGCGATGGAGGCGACCTCGGCCACCTCGTTCATCAACGCCTCGTCCAGCGTGATCCGCCCGGCGGTGTCGAGGATCAGGACGTCGAAGCCCTGAAGCTTGGCCGACTGCAGCGCGCGCCGCGTGATCTGCACCGCGCTTTCGCCCGCAACGATCGGCAGGGTCGCGACCTCGATCTGCTTGCCCAGCTGGGCCAGCTGTTCCATCGCCGCCGGACGTCGCGTATCGAGGGATGCAAGCATGACCTTCTTGCGATCGAACTTGGTCAGGCGCAGCGCCAGCTTGGCCGAAGTGGTCGTCTTGCCCGACCCCTGCAGGCCCGCCATCAGCACCACCGCCGGCGGCGTGGCGTTGGTGTTCAGCGGGACCGGCTCCTCGCCGCCCAGCATTTCGATCAGGCCGTCGTAGACGATCTTGATGACCTGGTCGGCCGGCTTGACCGAGCGGATGACCTCTTCGCCCGTGGCGCGCTCGGTGGCGAAGGCGATGAAGTCCTTGACGACCGGCAGGGCGACGTCGGCCTCCAGCAGGGCCACGCGCACCTCGCGCATCGCCTCGGCCACGTCCTTTTCGGACAGGGCGCCGCGCCCGGTGATCCGGTCGAAGACGCCTGTCAGCCGCTCGTTCAGAGCCTCGAACATACAAACCTCGTTGACGACGAAGGTCCCCAAGACGGCCCCATACGACAACGGCCCCCGGCAACGATCACGTCGGCGGAGGGTTCTCGCCATCCTCGTCCCGAGCTGTCGGGGGTCGTGATGGTGGAGACGCGAAGGTTCACTTGCGTCGGAAGCGGCGGTGTATGGCGGAAACGCCGGGCTAAATCAACTTTGTGGTGACATTCAACCGGCGACCCGATCCAGCACCTCGGCGACATAGCCGTTCAGGCTCTTGCCCTCGCGCGCCGCCGCCGCCGCCGCCCGACGGTGAACCTCGGGCTTCACACGGACCGAAAACGTACCGGAGAAGGGCCGCTCTGGCGTCTTGCCGCGCGCTTGGCACCACTCGGCGTAGTCGGCGATGGTATCGGCGAAGGCCGCCTTCAGTTCGGCCGGCGTACGCCCCTGAAAGGTCAGCACGTCGCGCGTGTTCACCACCTCGCCGTGGAACAGACCGGCGTCCTCATCCAGCTCGATGGTGGCCAGATAGCCGTCGTGGGTCATGGTCGTCATGGTTTGGCATCGGGCGCGAAGCCCGCCTCCGTCAGGAACCGGCGCACCGACTTCAGCGCGCCCTTGTCCGTCTCCTTCTGGGGATGGGGACGGTGGAAGACAGCGTCCACGCCGTTCAGACTGACGCGAACGCGAGAACCGCGTCCCTCGCTGACGTCCGCCCCGGCCGCCTTGAACAGCGCCTCGACGTCGGACCACAGCACATTGGCGCGGACAGGTTCGGCGAAGATCGCGACCAGCGTCCTGGAATGCCGACCCCTCATCTGGATTTCGATACCATTTTCTGGTGACACGAACAACTCGTGTTTCCGGCCTCGCGGCGAGCTCGTCTTTGTCGCAGTGTTCGGATCTCTCCTTGGCCGCGCGAGACTGCCCATGCCCGCCACCCTGCCTGTCGCCGACAATCGCCTGCGCGAGGAGGTGCGGCTGCTCGGCGGTCTCCTGGGCGAGATCATTCGCGACGAAGGTGGCCAGGGTCTCTATGACCGGATCGAGGCGGTCCGCGTCGCCTCTGTCGGCTATCACCGCCATGCCGGGGCCCGGGGATCGGCCGAACTGGAGCGCCTGCTCTCGGACCTGTCGCTGGATGACGCCGTGGGGCTGGCGCACGGGTTCGCCGTCTTCTCCCTCCTGGCCAATGTCGCCGAGGACCGCGCCGGCAAGCGCCGCGCCCGGAGCCAGACGGCCGAGGGCGCGCGGGCCGATACGCCGGAGGGGGCCCTCGCCCGGCTGGAGGCGGCAGGACGTTCGACCGACGACGTCCGCGCCCTGTTGTCCGATGCCCTGATCTCTCCAGTCCTGACCGCCCATCCGTCGGAAGTGAGGCGCAAGAGCGTCATCGACCGCATCGCCGCCGTGTCCGACCTGCTGGATGGCTGCGACCGCGACGACCTGGCCTGCGCGCCCGAGGTGCTGAGGTCGGGCTTGCGGCGGCAGGCGGTGATCCTGTGGGCCACCCGGCTGGTCCGCACCACCGGCCTTGTGGTCCAGGACGAGATCGACACCGTGGTCTCCTTCCTGGAGCGGGTGTTCCTGAAGGTCGCGCCGGAACAGCTGATCGACTGGCGACGTCGCCTGAACGCGCCGGAGCTCAAGCCCTTCGTGCGGATCGGGGCCTGGGTCGGCGGCGACCGCGACGGCAATCCCAATGTCGACGCGGGGGCCTTGCGCGCCGCCTTCGCCACCCCGGCCAGGGCGGTCCTTCGGCATTACCTCGAGGCGGTGAACACCCTGGGCGCCGAACTCAGCCTGTCCGGCTCCCTGGCGCGTGTCAGTCCGGAGCTGGAGGCCCTGGCCGCCGGCTCGGGCGACGCCTCGCCCCACAGGGCCGACGAACCGTATCGACGCGCGCTCAGCCAGATCTATGCCCGGCTTTCGGAGACTCATCTGATCCTGACCGGCGAGGCCGCGCCGCGCCCCGCCCCGTTCGCCGCTCCGCCCTATGACGGCCCGTCGCAGTTCCGCGCGGATCTGAGCGTGCTGCACGACAGCCTGGTCGCGAGCCACGGCGACGTCTTCGCCGATGACGGTCTCGCCCGGCTGATCGCGACCGTCGATGTCTTCGGCTTCCACATGGCGACCCTGGACCTGCGCCAGAACTCCGACGTCCACGCGCGCGTGGTCGCAGACCTTCTGCGGGTCGCGGGCGTCTGCGCGGACTATGCGGCGCTGGACGAGGAGGCGCGGCTAGCCGTCCTGGCCGCCGAGCTCCAGACCCCCCGGCCCCTGTTCAGCCCCTACGCCGACTACGCGCCTGAGACCCTGAAGGAACGCGCGATCCTTCAGGCCGCGGCCGAAGCCATCGCGCGGTTCGGTCCCGACGCCATCCGCACCCACATCGTGTCCAAGACCGACGCGGCCTCGGACCTGCTGGAAGTCTATCTGCTGCTCAAGGACGTCGGCCTCTACCGGCCCGAGGACCCCGGCGCCTGCCCGATCCAGGCCGCCCCCCTGTTCGAGACCATCGACGATCTGCGCGCCGCCCGACCGACGCTGGAACGCCTGCTTCGCGAACCGTCGGCCCTCGCCGTCGCCCGGGCACGGGGCGTGCAGGAGGTCATGATCGGCTACTCCGACTCCAACAAGGACGGCTCCTACCTGACCTCGACCTGGGAGTTGCACGAGGCCTCGCGCGGCCTGCTCTCGGTCACCCAGGCGGTGGGTCTGCGGCTTCAGCTGTTCCATGGCCGTGGTGGGGCCGTGGGTCGGGGCGGCGGGTCCAGCTTCGCCGGCGTGATCTCGCAGCCGACGGGCACCGTCGCCGGTCGCATCCGCATCACCGAACAGGGCGAGGTCATCGCCAACAAATACGGCGAACCCGACGTGGCCCGGCGCAATCTCGACGCCCTGACGGCCGGAACCCTGATCGCCTCCCTCACCCCGCCGCCGGACGAGCGTATGTCGGAGCGCCACGGACCCACGGCGGCGGCTCTGTCGCGGGCTTCCATGGCCGCCTATCGCTCCGTGGTCTACGAGACGCCGGGCTTCGTCGACTACTTCCGCGCGGCCACCCCGATCAACGAGATCGCCGAGCTGAAGATCGGCTCGCGGCCCACGTCGCGAACGGCGTCCACCGCGATCGAGGATCTCAGGGCCATTCCGTGGGTGCTCAGCTGGTCCCAGAGCCGGGTCATGCTGCCGGGCTGGTTCGGCTTCGGCTCGGCCTGCGAAGGCGCGGATCACGAGGAACTTCGGGCCATGGCCGTCGACTGGCCCTTCTTCCGGACCCTCGTTCAGAACATGGAGATGATCATGGCCAAGGCGGACATGACCATTGCCCGCCGCTACGCCTCCCTGGTCGAGGATCAGGCTCTGGCCGCGCGGGTCTTCGGTGCCATCCAGGCGGAATGGGACCGGACCCATGCGGCCGTCCTGTCGATCACGGGCCAGACGGCGCTGCTGGGCGGCCAGCCCGAGCTCGACCGGCTGATCCGCATGCGGATGCCCTATGTCGAGCCCTTGAACCACGTCCAGATCGAGCTGATCCGGCGCAGGCGGGCCGGCGACGACGACCCCCGCGTGCGCGAGGGCATCCTTCTGGCCATCAACGGCATCGCGGCGGGTCTGAGGAACAGCGGCTGACTGCTCACAGCGACGAACACGGATCATCCGTCATTTGCCGCACTGAGGGCAAGGATTGCCAATCATGAACGAAGATTAGGGAAGAGTTCACCACGCGGTCACGGAAGCCTTCCGGCCCTGTCATCGAACACCGTCATACGGCCCGCGTTCGCCTCCCTGCGATCCCAGCCAAGGACGTTCCGCCATGAAAACCCTCGCCATCGCCGTTTCCGCCCTGGCACTGCTGGCCGGTGCCGCTTCCGCCCAGGACTACCGCATCCCCTTCGGCGACCTCGATCTCGCGTCCGTTCAGGGGGCCAACGCCTTTGACGCGCGCGTCGATGCCGCGTCGCGCCAGGCCTGCCGCGGCGGCGGCCCGCTGGCCGAGCATCAGTGCCGCGTCCGTTTCCGCGCCGAGGCCATTCGCCTTCTGCCCACCGTGCGCCGCGATGATTATGCGCGCGCCCGCGGCGGCAGGATTCTGGCCATGGTTCCTGTCATCTACGGCTGATCGAACCGCGTTCACGGCTTGGAAGCCATTGTCGTTCACGGTGCGCCCTTCGTTCAAGGGATGCCCATGACGATCGAAACCAGCGATCGAGACTCGCTCGCCATCGCTCTGGCCGGCCTGAAAGGGCTGGGTGTGGGCTGGTGGCGGGTGCTCGATCCGAAGACGACCTGGTGGTCGCCGGGCATGTACGAGATCGCCGGTCTCGATCCCGCTGCGGGCGTTCCGACCCGAGACCAGATCTTCCGTCTCTATCACCCCGACGATACGAACCTCGTCGGTCGATCCTGGCGGCGAATGTTCGAGACCGACGAGAAGGTCCAGATCCGCTACCGGATCGTGCGACCGTCCGGCGAGTATCGTGACGTCGTCAACTGGGGCCAGCGACAACCGCCCGACGCCGAGGGGCGGCGCTGGGTCTTCGGCATGTCGGTCGACGTCAGCGACCACGTCGACGACCGCGAGTTGTTCGAAAGCGAGCGGGCCTTCCGCTTCGTGGCCGAACACACCTCCGACATGGTGGTTCGCAGCCGGATGGACGCGGGCATCACCTACGCCTCGCCGGCCTCGCGCGCCGTGCTCGGCTACTCGCCGAGCGAGATCGTCGGCATGAACCCGGCGGAAATGGTCGCCGAGGAAGACGTCACGCGCATCCGCGCCATCCTCAGGGACCGCATCGCCCGTGGCGAGCTGATCAGTCCGACCGGTTACGAGTACCGCTGCCGTCACAAGGACGGGCACTTCGTCTGGCTGGAGGCCAACCCGCGTCTCGTGCTGAACGGCGCGGGCGAACTGACCGAGATCGTCGATGTCGTTCGCGACATCACCGCGCGCAAGGAAGCCCAGGCCGCCCTCGTCCTGGCGCGCCAGGAAGCCGAGGCCGCGTCATCGGCCAAGAGCGAATTCCTGGCGAACATGAGCCACGAACTGCGGACCCCCCTGACCAGCATTCTCGGCTTCTCGCGCCTGATCGGCCGCGACGGCGGATTGTCGGAGGCCGACCGGGGTCATCTCGATCTGATTCGAAGCGCCGGCGAGACCCTGCTGGCCGTGGTCAACGACATCCTCGACTTCTCCAAGCTGGAAGCCGGGGCGCTGAGCCTCGCCCCGGAGGCCTTTTCCGTCGCCGAGCTGGGCCAGGGCGTCGTGGCGCTACTGGGAGGCCAGGCCGACGACAAGGGGCTGGACCTGAGTTGCGAGGCCCCGGCCGGCTCGTGGTTGACCGGCGACGCGGCGCGCCTGCGCCAGGTGTTGCTCAACCTGGTGTCGAACGCGGTGAAGTTCACGGAAGAGGGGTCCGTTCAGGTCCGGCTGGACGTTCGACCGACGACCGATGGCCGCGCCGTTCTGGAGGCCTTCGTTCGCGACACCGGGGTCGGGCTGGATCCCGCCCAGATCGAGCAGATGTTCGATCGCTTCACCCAGGCGGACGGCTCGGTCTCGCGCAGGTTCGGCGGCACGGGCCTGGGCCTGGCCATCTCGCGGCGGCTGATCGGGATGATGGGCGGCGAGATCGGGGCGGACAGCGACGGCCGCAGCGGATCGACCTTCTGGTTCCGGGTGCCGCTGGCGGTCGCCGCAGCCGTCGAGACCCACCCGATCACAGGACCCGACGTCGGCCCAGAACGCCGGCTCCGGGTGCTCCTCGCCGAGGACAACCCGGCCAACCGCGCCCTGATCGCCGCCTTGATCGCGCCCCTCGATCTCGATCTCGACATGGTCGAGAACGGGATGGAGGCCATCGCGGCGGCGCGGGCCGGCGACTACGACCTGGTCCTCATGGACATGCAGATGCCGGTGATGGACGGCCCCTCGGCCGCCCGCGCCATCCGCTCGTCTCCCGGACCCGAGCGCGACACGCCGATCGTGGCCCTGACCGCGAATGTCCTTCCCGAGCAGATCGAACAGTGCCGCGCGGCGGGCATGCAGGGCCATGTCGCCAAGCCGATCGACCCCCGCGCCCTGTTCGCCGCCCTGGGCGAGCATGCGCGGCCCCTTCGGCAGAAAGCCGCCGCGGCCTGAACCGCGACGGCTTGAACAGATCGATCCAGTGAGCGGCTTTGGCGCCGCTCACCGACCGGTTCGAACTCCAACCTCAGCTGACCGGGAACCCCCGCACGCGCAGCAGGGCCGCCACGTCCGGGTTGCGTCCCCGGAACCGGCGATAGGCCTCGCCGCGATCCGACGAATTGCCCTCCGCCAGGATGATCGACTTGTACCGACCGGCGATGTCCGGATTGAACACGTCGCCCGACTCCTCGAAATAGGCCCAGGTGTCGGCGTCCATGACCTCGGACCACAGATAGCTGTAATAGCCGGCCGAATAGGCGTCGGACGTGAACAGGTGATTGAACTGCGGCAGGCGGTGCCGCATCACGATCTCCTTCGGCATGCCGTAGCGCGCCAGGCTCTCGCGTTCGAAGGCATCGATATCGGTCGGCGGCGTGGCCCGCGTGTGCAGGTCCATGTCGACCAGGGCCGACGACAGATAGCTGACCGTGGCATAGCCCTGGTTGAAGGTCGCGGCCGCCTCGACCTTGTCCACCAGCGCCTGGGGCATGGGCTCGCCGGTCTGATAGTGGCGCATGAAGCCGTCCAGGATCGGCCGGCTCAGCACCCAGTGCTCGTGCACCTGGGACGGATACTCGACGTAGTCGCGCGGCGTGTTGCCCAGGGCCGGATAGCGGACCTGGTACGACAGATAGTGCAGAGCGTGGCCGAACTCGTGGAACAGGGTCTCGGCGTCGTCCAGCGAGATCAGGATCGGCTGCCCGGCCTCGGCCTTGGTGAAGTTGTTGTTGTTCGACACCAGCTTGTTGCCGCCGCCGTCATAGCCCCAGGCCAGGCGATAGCTGGTCATCCAGGCCCCCGACCGCTTGCCCGCGCGGGCGAAGTCGTCGGAATAGAACAGGCCGACGTGGCTCCCGTCCGACTTGTTCCTGACCTCGAACACCTCGACGTCCGGATGGAAGCCCGGGACGCTGCCCGCCGGCACCGGCGTGAAGTCGAAGCCGTACAGCCGCTCGGCCATGTAGAAGGCCCCGCGCTTGACCGCGTTCAGCTCGAAATAGGGCTTCAGCTCGTTCTGATCGAGGTCGTATTTCGCCTTCCGGACCTTCTCGGCGTAGTAGAGGTAGTCCCACGGCTCGATGTCGTGCCCGGCGATCTCGCGCATGTCGGCGACCTCCTGGGTCACCCGCGCCTTGGCCGGTTCCCAGACCCGCATCATCAGTTCCATGGCCGCCGCCGGGGTCCTGGCCATGGTGTCCTGCATCCGCCACTCGGCGTGGTTGCCATAGCCCAGCAGGCGGGCGCGATCGGCCCGCAGCTTCACAATCTCGGCGATCAGGGCGTTGGTGTCGTTGCGGTCGCCATTGTCGCCCCGGTTGACGAACTTGGTCCAGACCTGCTGACGCAGCGCCCGGTCGTCGGCGAAGGTCAGGAAGGGGTCGACGCTGGAGCGGGTGTTGACGATGGCCCAGCCCTGCAGGTTCCTCGACCGGGCGGCGCCCGCCGCGGCGGCCTTGTTGGAGTCGGGCAGACCCGCCACTCCGGCCTCATTGGCGATCAGGGTCCAGGTGTTCTCGTCGGCGACGACCTTCTGGCTGAAGCTGGTGAAGGCATTGGCCAGGGCGGTGTTGATTCGACCCAGCTCCGCCTTGCCGGCGGCGTCCAGCGCCGCGCCGTTGCGGATGAAGGCATCGCGGCTGCGCTCGGCCACGCGGGTCTGCTCGGGCGTCAGGCCCGCGGCGCGCGCAGTGTCGGCGACGGTCTTGATGCGCTGGAACAGCGGTTCGTTGAAGGTGATCTCGTCACCGGCGACGGACAGCAGCGGCGTCACCTCGGTGTCGACGGCGTTGTAGTCGTCCGAGCCGATGTTCTGGGTCATGACGCCGAAGATCGAGGTCGCCCGGTCCAGCGGCTGACCGGCCAGCTGCATCGGCACCATGGTGTTGGCGAAGGTCGGGGGCGCGGGGTTGCCGGCGATCGCCGCGATCTCGGCGCGCTGCAGCTCGATGCCTTCGATGATGGCGGCCTTCAGCTTGTCGGCGGTCACCGACGGCCAGGGCGGCACGCCCTCGTACGGGCCGGTCCACGGCTGCAGCAGTTCGGCGCGCGGCGTCTGCACCGGCAGCACCGCCTTGGCGATCGCCAGTTCGTCGGCGGTCGCGGCGGCCCCGCCGCCCATCGCGCCCGCGCTGGCGCATCCGGTCAAGGCCATCAGGCTCGCACCACCGATAAGGAGCTGGCGTCTTTGCATGGGAACATCCTGTTCTTGGTTCTCTGGGGTCGCGGCACCCTGGTGGGGCTCGCATGACCTTCGCATGAACGACATCTAAACCCGTTGGACGCCAAGGCAAGCCGAGGCTACAGCCCTGCGTATGGCGATAGGCGTATTCGACAGCGGCGTGGGCGGGCTGACGGTCCACCGCGAACTGACCCGGCGGTTCTCGCAGAGGGACTTCATCTACCTGGCCGACCAGGCCCACGCCCCCTACGGCGGTCGCGGCGGCGAGGAGATCGTCGACCTGACGCGCGCCGGCTGCGAACGCCTGTTCGAGGTCGGGGCCAGCGTCATCGTCCTGGCCTGCAACACCGCCTCGGCCATCGCCCTTCGCCGCCTGCAGCAGACCTGGGTGCCCGAGGCGCGGGCCCGGCACGGCCGTGCGGTCAATGTGCTGGGCATCATCGTCCCGACCATCGAGGCGGCGACCGGCCTGCCCTGGAGCTTCGAGGCCGAACGCAGTGAACGTTTCGGGGGCGACAAGATCGAGGCCCTGGAGATCACCGGCGTCTTCTGCACCGCCGCCACCGCCATGAGCCGCGTCTATGAGATCGAGATCGACAAGCGGCGCGAGGACCTCGCGGTCTTCTCCGAGCCCTGCCCGGGCCTGGCCGGACTGATCGAACTGGGCGCCCCGGCCGAGGAGCTGACCGTCGTCGTGCGCGACCACGTCGACGCCCTGCGTCGTCGCATCGGTCGCCATCCCGACAAGGCCATCCTGGGCTGCACCCACTACGAGATCGTCGCCGACATCTTCGCCGAAGCCCTGCCGCCCGGCACGCCGGTGATCCACCAGCCCAGCGCCGTGGCCGACGCCCTGGATCGCTATTTCCAGCGCCATCCGGAATACGGCCTGGGCGATACCGGCCGCCGGACCTTCCTGACGACGGGCCGGCCCGGCGCACAGTCGGACCTGGTCGCCCAGTTCTGGGGCGCGCCCCTTACGTTCGACGCGGCTTGAACTGCCCCAATCGTCATCCTCGGACTTGATCCGAGGATCGGATGCGCCGCGCGTTGGATCGTTGAACCGCGGCTCGGCGCGTCCTAGTCTGCGTCCAGTGACCTGAAGGTCCGATCCTCGGATCAAGTCCGAGGATGACGGAGATCGCTATGAGGATCGGTGCCCTTGTTCTGATGGCGGCCCTGTCAGGCGCGACCCCCGCCGTCGCCGAGATCGTGTCCCGCAGCGACAACACCTTCACCCTCCGCTTCGCCGTCGGGCTGGAGGCGTCGCGCGCGGACGTCATCGACGCCGTCCAGAACGTTCCCGCCTGGTGGGATCCGGCCCACAGCTACACCGGCGACGCGGCCAACCTGTCCCTGGCCTTTCAGCCCGGCGGATGCTGGTGCGAGCGGATGGCCGACGGCACCGACTTCCGTCATGGCTCGGTGGTGTCGATCGACCCCGACCAGATCCGGTTCAACGCGCCCCTGGGCCCATTGAACGGCAAAGCCACCCGGGCCGACCTGACCTTCTCGGCCGGGCCCGAGAACCGGGGCACGCTCGCGTCCATGGAGTTCGTGGTCGAGGGCCCGGGCATCGGAGCCTTCGCCGACGCCGTCCACGGCGTCATGCAGCAGGCCTGGACGCGCTACGTCCGCTTCATCGAATATGGCGAACCCGCTGCCCAAGACTGATCGCCCTTGGACACCCTCTCGATAAGCTGCGTGTATCGTCTGTCCAAGTTTAATCGATTGGTCTTGTCGTGCACGAAGGCGTAGTCTGAAGGTCAATCTTTGACCCTTGGGAGGCCACCATGGACGGCGAAAACTCACCCCTGTCTGATCCGAGCAAGAAGGCCGCCGCCAAACGCGCGCTGCTGGGCCGCACCAACCGCGACTGGTGGCCAAACACGCTCGCGGTCGACATCCTGCATCAGCACGGCAAGACCGGCGACCCGATGGGCGACGGCTTCAGCTACGCCGAGGCGTTCAAGTCGATCGACTACGAAGGCCTGAAGCGCGACCTGACCGCCCTGATGACCGACAGCCAGCCCTGGTGGCCGGCGGACTATGGCCACTACGGCCCCTTCTTCATCCGCATGGCCTGGCACGCGGCCGGCACCTACCGGACCGGCGACGGTCGTGGCGGCTCCAGCTCGGGTCAGCAGCGGTTCGCCCCGCTGAACTCCTGGCCGGACAACGGCAATCTGGACAAGGCGCGCCGCCTCTTGTGGCCGATCAAGCAGAAATACGGCGCCAACATCAGCTGGGCCGACCTGTTCATCCTGACCGGCAATGTCGCCATCGAATCGATGGGCGGCCCGGTGTTCGGCTTCGGCGGCGGCCGCGCAGACGTCTGGGAGCCGGAAAAGGACGTCTACTGGGGCACGGAAGAGGAGTGGGTCGGCTCCGAAGGCGCGCCGACGCGCATCCAGCCCGACAAGGAAATGGCCCTGGAAGAGCCCCTGGCCGCCATCCAGATGGGCCTCATCTACGTCAACCCGGAAGGTCCGGGCGGCGTGCCCGAGGCGCTGCAGTCCGCGCGCGACATCCGCATCACCTTCGCCCGCATGGGCATGGACGACGTCGAGACGGCGGCGCTCACGGCCGGTGGCCACACCTTCGGCAAGGCCCACGGCGCGGGTGACGCGTCCAAGGTCGGCGTGGCTCCGGAAGGCGGCGACATCGCCCTTCAGGGCCTCGGCTGGATCTCGGGCCACGAGAGCGGCATCGGCGACCATACGATCACCTCGGGCATCGAGGGCGCCTGGACCCCGACGCCGGTCACCTGGGACATGTCCTATTTCGACATGCTGCTGGACCACGAGTACGAGCTGGTCCGCTCGCCCGCTGGCGCCAAGCAGTGGCAACCGGTCGGCAACCCGGCAGAGACCCTGGCCCCCGCGGCTCACACGCCGGGCAAGAAGGTCCCGACCATGATGACGACGGCCGACATGGCCTTCAAGGTCGACCCCGAGTACCGCAAGATCATGGAGAAGTTCCGGGCCGAGCCGGCCTGGTTCGCCGACCAGTTCGCGCGCGCCTGGTTCAAGCTGTGCCACCGCGACATGGGCCCCAAGGCCCGCTACCTCGGACCGGAAGTCCCGGCCGAAGACCTGATCTGGCAGGACCCGATCCCGGCCCACATGGGACCCAAGCTGTCCGACGCCGACGTCAAGACGCTGAAGGACCACATCGCGGCCTCCGGTCTGTCGGTCGGCGACCTCGTCCGTACGGCCTGGGCCTCGGCCGCCACCTGGCGTGGGTCCGATCACCGCGGCGGCGCCAACGGTGCCCGCATCCGGCTGGAGCCGCAGCGCAGCTGGGACGTCAACGAGCCCGAGAAGCTGTCGCGCGTCCTGGCCGTCTATGAGGACATCAAGGCCCGGTCCGGCCTGAACGTCTCCATCGCGGACCTGATCGTGCTGGGCGGCTCGGTCGGCATCGAGCAGGCGGCCAAGGCCGCCGGCCACGACGTGGTCGTCCCCTTCACGCCGGGTCGCACCGACGCCACGGCGGAACAGACCGACGCCGAGAGCTTCGCGGTCCTCGAGCCCCGCGCCGACGGCTTCCGCAACTATCTGCAGGTCAAGTTCAACGTCCCGACCGAGGAACTGCTGATCGACCGGGCCCAGCTCCTGGGCCTGACCGCGCCGCAGATGACGGCCCTGGTCGGCGGCCTGCGCGTCCTGGGCATCAACCACAAGGACGCCAGGGACGGCGTCTTCACCGACCGCCCGGGCCAGCTGACGAACGACTTCTTCGTCAACCTGCTCGACATGTCGACGGCCTGGAAACAGGTCGACGACACCTCGGACGAGACCTTCGTCGGCACGGACCGCATCACCGGCGAACGCCGCTGGACCGCGACCCGCACCGACCTGGTGTTCGGCTCCAACTCCCAGCTGCGCGCCATCGCCGAGGTCTTCGCCGAGGGCCAGTCTCAGGAGGTGTTCCTGAACACCTTCATCAAGGCCTGGACCCAGGTCATGGAGAACGACCGCTACGACATCCCCAAGCGCGCCCTGCACGCCGAGAAGCTGGCGGCGTAAGCCTTCGGGATTGACGCTCTGACGACCCCCGTCCTCCCTGAAAGGACGGGGGTCTTCTTTTGCTCCCCCTGCCGTGCACCCCGGCGAAGGCCGGGGTCCAGATCACGGACACCGCCAGTCGAAAGGGGGCACGGCGAGTCAGCCTCAGCCAGCGAATGCGCCTCTGGACCCCGGCCTTCGCCGGGGTGCGCGGTGGTCGGGCGGCGGGGTATAAGCCTGCTCGATGCTTGTGGCGCTCAGCCAAGATCACGCCTATGTCGGGTGCATGCTCCCGACCCTTCGCCAACTTCAGTATCTGAAGCTCCTGGCAGAGCATGGCTCCTTCAGCCGCGCCGCCGAAGCCGCGTCCGTCAGCCAGCCTGCCTTGTCGGCCGGCATTCAGGAACTGGAGCGTGTGCTGGGGGCCCCAGTCGTCGATCGCACGCGAGGCGCCGTGCAGCTGACCGCCGTTGGCACCGAGGCCGTGGCCCGCGCGGAAGACGTGCTGGCCCGCACCGAGGATCTGGTCGAGGCGGCGAAGAACGCCGGACGACCGTTGTCTGGGCGGCTGCGGCTCGGCATCATCCCGACCGTCGCGCCGTTCCTGTTGCCCGCGACCCTGCCCAGCCTGAAGGCGGCCTATCCGTCGCTGCGGCTGTTCATTCGCGAGGACCTGACCTCGCGCCTGATCGCGGGGCTGAAGGCCGGTCAGCTGGACTGCGCCGTCATCGCCCTGCCCTACGCCGCCTCGGGCATCGACCACGCCCGCATCGGCGACGACGAGATCCTCGCCGCGGCGCCCGTCGGTCATCCCCTCGCGTCCGGCGGCGACATCCAGCCCGGCGCGCTGAGGGGCGAGGACCTGATCCTGCTGGAAGACGGCCACTGCCTGCGCGACCAGGCGCTGGCCGCCGTCGACATCGACGCCCCGCGCGGCGAAGACGTCTTCGCCGCCACCAGCCTGCACACCCTGGTGCAGATGGTGTCCTCGGGCCTGGGCGTGTCTTTCCTGCCCGCCATGGCGGTGCGGGCGGGTCTGGCCGACGACGCCGGTGTCGTCATCCGATCCTTCGCCGCCGAAGCGCCCAGCCGCGAGATCGTCGTCGCCTGGCGCAAGGGCTCCAGCCGCGCGGCCGAGGCGCGGCTTTTGGCGGAGGCGATGCGGGTTTAGCGGACCGTCTCCTCCCCATTCGCCAAGTGGCGAACAGGGAGGACACATCAGTGCTAAGCGGCCAGGTTCCGCAGAACGTAGGGCATCACCCCACCGGCCTTGAAGTAATCCAGCTCGGTCTGGTTATCGATGCGGCAGCGCACGGGGAACCGCGCCATCTTGCCGTCCGACGGGCGGAACAGCTCGACCCACAGGTCCTGACGCGGACGCAGCTTGCCGATGTTGACGTCGGACAGGCCGCGGATCGTCACGATCTCCTCGCCGGTCAGACCCAGCTTGGTCCAGCCGTCCGCCTTGAACTGCAGCGGCACCACGCCCATCCCAACCAGATTCGAGCGGTGGATGCGCTCATAGCTCTCGGCGATGACGGCGCGAACGCCCAGCAGCCGCGTGCCCTTGGCCGCCCAGTCGCGCGACGAGCCCGTGCCGTATTCCTTGCCCGCGATCACCACCAGCGACCGGCCCTCGGACTGGTAGCGCATGGCCGCGTCATAGATCGACATGACGTCGCCCGACGGGAAGTGCCTGGTCATGCCGCCCTCGATGTCGGGCGTGATGCGATTGCGGATGCGGATGTTGGCGAAGGTGCCGCGCATCATCACCTCGTGGTGACCGCGACGGGCACCATAGGAGTTGAACTCGGCGGATTCGACACCGCGCGCGTTCAGATACTGACCCGCGGGCGACGACGTCTTGATCGATCCGGCCGGAGAGATGTGGTCGGTCGTGATCGAGTCGCCGAAGATCGCCAGGACCCGGCCCTCGACCACATCGGTGACCGGCGTGGGCTCCATCGACAGGCCCTCGAAATAGGGCGGGTTGGCGACATAGGTCGAGCTTTCGTCCCAGGCGTAGGTCTGGCCGCCGGCGACGGAGATCGCCTGCCAGTGCTCATCGCCCTTGAACACGTCGGCATAGCGTTTGGCGAACATGGCCGAGGTGACGGCCTTCTTCTGGATGGCGGCGATCTCGGCGGTCGTGGGCCACACGTCCTTCAGGAAGACGTCCTTGCCCTTCTTGTCCTGGCCGATCGGGTCCCTGGTGATGTCGATCCGCATCGAACCGGCCAGGGCATAGGCCACGACCAGCGGCGGCGAGGCCAGGTAGTTGGCCTGAACGTCGGGGTTCACCCGGCCCTCGAAGTTGCGGTTGCCCGACAGCACGCTGGTGGCGACGATCGCGTTCTCGTTGATCGTCTTCGAGATCGCCGGATCCAGCGGGCCCGAGTTGCCGATGCAGGTGGTGCAGCCGTAGCCGACCAGGTTGAAGCCGAGCGCGTCCAGCTCCTTCTGCAGGCCAGCGGCGGTCAGATAGTCGGTCACGACCTGCGAGCCCGGGGCCAGCGAGGTCTTGACCCAGGGCTTGGTCTTCAGACCCAGCTTGTTGGCCTTCTGCGCCACCAGACCCGCCGCGATCAGGACCGAGGGGTTCGAAGTGTTGGTGCACGAGGTGATGGCCGCGATGACCACGTCACCGTCGCCGATGTCGAAGGTCTGTCCCTCGACCGCCGCGCGCGGGGCGTCCGGCGCGCGGTTGAACACCTCGCCCAGCGCCGTCTCGAACGAAGGCGCGGCGACGGTCAGCTCGACGCGGTCCTGAGGGCGCTTCGGTCCGGCCAGCGACGGCACGACCGTCGACAGGTCCAGTTCCAGCACGTCGGTGAAGATGGGGTCTTCCGAGGTCTCGTCGATCCACAGGCCCTGCGCCTTCGCATAGGCCTCGACCAGCGCCACGCGCGCCTTGTCGCGGCCCGTGGCGGTCAGATAGCCGATGGTGGCCTGGCTGACGGGGAAGAAGCCGCAGGTGGCACCGTATTCCGGGGCCATGTTGGCGATGGTGGCCTGGTCCTCGATGGTCAGGCCGCTGACCGCCGGGCCGAAGAACTCGACGAACTTGCCGACGACGCCCTTCTTCCTCAGCATCTGGGTGACGGTCAGCACCAGGTCGGTGGCCGTCGTGCCCTCGGGCATGGCGCCGGTCAGCTTGAAGCCGACGACCTCGGGGATCAGCATCGGGATCGGCTGGCCCAGCATGGCGGCCTCGGCCTCGATGCCGCCGACGCCCCAGCCCAGCACGGCCAGGCCGTTGATCATGGTGGTGTGGCTGTCGGTGCCGACCACGGTGTCGGGATAGGCGACGGTCGCCTTGCCCTCGGCCACGGTCCAGACGGTCTGGGCCAGGTTTTCCAGGTTCACCTGGTGGCAGATGCCCGTTCCCGGCGGCACCACGCGGAAGTTGTTGAAGGCCGAAGACCCCCAGCGCAGGAAGTTGTAGCGCTCGATGTTGCGCTCATACTCGCGCTCGACGTTCTGGGCGAAGGCGCCCGGCGTGCCGAAGTGATCGACCATGACCGAGTGGTCGATGACCAGATCGACGGGCACCAGCGGGTTGATCTTGGTCGCGTCGGCGCCCAGCGCGCTCATGGCGTCGCGCATGGCGGCCAGATCCACGACGGCGGGAACCCCGGTGAAGTCCTGCATCAGGACGCGCGCCGGGCGGAAGGCGATCTCGTGCTCGACCGAGCCCTTGTTCTGGGTCCAGGCGGCGACGGCGCGCAGGTCGGCCTCGGTGACGGACACGCCGTCCTCGTTGCGCAGCAGGTTCTCCAGCAGCACCTTCATGGAGCGCGGCAGGCGGTCGATGCCCTCAAGTCCCGCTTCCTGAGCGGCCGGAAGGCTGTAATAGGCGTATTTCTTGCGCCCGACGGTCATGTCCCGGCGGGTGGAAAGGCTGTCGACTGACGGCATGGGAGTGGTCCTCTGGTTCAGCCGCCCGGACATCCGGTCGCGCCGTCTCGCGGCGATCGCAGGGGCGCACAGGTCCCCGGCGCGCGCGGCGACAGCCTGCTGCGGCGAGGCGGGATATAGCCGTGGTCGGACAAGCCGTCCATGAGTCCACGATGTGCGTGTGGACATTGAGAACGGGTCGCAGGCAGCGGGCGCGCAACCTCTCCCTCCCCCTGCGGGGGAGGGTGGTCGCAGCGCAGCGGAGACCGGGTGGGGAGGGCAAGGCAATCCAGGGATACGTCTGCTGCATATCGCCTCGCCGCCCCCACCCCGCTTCGCTGCGCTCAGCGACCCTCCCCCGAGGGGGAGGGAGAAGACCGTGATCCACTCCCTCTCCCTCGCCTCCCTGACCCTCGCCCGCGGAGAGCGCACCCTGTTCCGCGACCTGTCGCTGACGCTGAACGCCGGCGAGGCGGTCGCCCTGACCGGGGCCAACGGCGCGGGCAAGACCAGCCTGCTGCGCGCGGTCGCCGGCTTCATCCGGCCCGAGACGGGCGAGGTCGCCTTCCACGACGCCGACGCCAACGCCATCGATCCGACCGAGGCCCGCGCCCGGCAGGTCCACATGCTCGGTCACCTCGAAGGTCTGAAAGGCGCCCGGACGGCGCGCGAAGAGCTCGCCTTCCAGGCCGGCTGGCTGGGCCAGGTCCATGGCGGCGTCGACGAGGCTGTCCAGACTCTCGGCCTGAGGCCCCTGCTGGATCTCGAGGTCCGCAAACTGTCGGCCGGCCAGCGTCGCCGCCTCGCCCTGGCCCGCCTCATCGCCGCCCCCCGCGCCCTGTGGCTGCTCGACGAGCCGCTCAGCCCCCTGGACGCCCGATGGCGCGAGGCGGTCGGCGCGCTGATGACCCGTCACCTCGACGGCGGCGGCCTGATTCTGGCGGCCGTCCACGACCCTCTCCCGATCCCCGCGCGATCGGTCGACGTCGGAGCGGCCCGATGAGCGCGGTCGTCATCCTGTTCCGGCGAGAACTGGCCCTGGCCTGGGGCGGCGGCGGCGGCCCGCTGCTGGCGTGCGGGTTCTTCGTCTGTCTGACGACCATCGTGCCCCTGGCGGCAGGCGGCGATCTGGCCACCCTGCGCCCCGTCGCGGCCGGCGTGGCCTGGCTGGCCCTGGCGCTGGCGTCCCTGCTGTCGCTCGAGCGGTTGTTCGAGCGGGATCTGGAGGACGGGGCGCTGGATCTGCTGGCGCTCGGCCCCCTGTCGCTGGAGGCCGTCGTGGCCATCAAGGCCGCCGCCCAGTGGCTGGCGACCGGACTGCCGCTCGCCCTGGCCGCCCCGATCGCGGCCTTGGCTCTGGGTCAATCCATCGATCTGGCCCCCTTGACGATGCTGGCCGCGCTGATCGGCGGTCTGGGGTTCGCCTTCACCGGGGCATTGGGCGCGGCCCTGGCCCTGGGGGCCAAGAGGGGCGGCCTGCTGATCGCGATCGTGGTGCTGCCGCTGTTCATCCCGCCGGTGGTGTTCGGAGCCGGAGCCCTGACGCGCGCGGCCGAAGGGCTCAGCCCATGGCCGGCGATGGCGTTGCTGACGGCCTATGTGCTGTTCGCGGCGGTGATCGCGCCCCCGGCGGGCGCCGCGGCGATCCGCGGCGCCCAGGGGTAGTCTCGCTCTATCGGACGGAGGCGTAGGCGGTCAGGGTCGAGACCAGCCGCGCGTGCTCGCGCTCGGTCATACAGCGGGGCGCTTCCCAACGCTGGTTCTCGGCACGCGCGCGAAGCGCCTCCTCGGCGGTCACGAAGGTCGGGGCCTGGCCGTGCTCCCGACGGAAGGCGCTGCGGGTGGCGTCGTCATTGTCACACATCATGACGACACGCTGGGCCTCGGGCGGCGCCTGAGTGGGGAAACGGGTCTCCTCCTGCTGGGCCAGGGCGGGCAGGGCTGCGGACGCGGCCAGCGTCAGGACGGCGGCGAAAACGGTCGAACGGTTCATGGCGGGCACCTCCTAAAGGCCCGGATTAAGTCAGGGTCCGGAGCAATAATGCGCCGGTTTTCTCTCATGTAAAGAAAATAAGACAAACACGTCGCAAACGGATGACATTTGGCGGCATTGTCATCTTGACGCGGGATGGGCCCGCCACCCGGTCTCGCGCGTTGTGGCCCCGTGCCGAGCAATCCGTTCCGACATCTGAGGCCGCCCCAGGGGTGGCGGCCCGAGGCCTGGCGGGGTGCTGTCGGTCGCCGTCTGGCTCCGGTCGGCGGTCGCGCATCGGCCTGGCGCGACTGGGTCGTGGCGAACGACCCCGTCTATGGCTCCTTTCGCCGACCCGGCCAGGCGGAGACGATCGCCGCCTCCGTCACCCTCGCGCTCGTCCTGGCGATCGTGCTGTTTCTGGCCCTGTTCGACTGGAACTGGCTGCGGGGTCCGATCGGACGCTGGGCCTCGGCGGAATATGATCGCGAGATCGCGCTGCGGGGCGATGTGGATGTGAAGCTTTTCAGCTGGACCCCGTCTGTGGTGGTCCAGGACTTGCGATTCGGCGGCCCTGCCTGGGCAAGGGATCGCGACACCGTCACCGCGGAACGGATCGAGGCCAGCGTCCGGCTGCGAACTCTGCTGGCGGGGCGGATCGAGATGCCGCTCCTGGCCATCACCCGCCCTCGCGCCGTTCTGATCGTCACCGAGGACGGCCGCCGGAGCTGGGATCTGAACCCCGACAGGCCCGACGACGGCGAGGGCCTGAAGCTGCCGCCGATCAACCGTCTGATCATCGAAGACGGCCGGCTGAGCCTGGACGAACAGGGACGCGACATCACCCTGGAGGCTCAGCTCACGGCGCGAGAGGCGACGGGCGCGACGGAGGGTGAAACCGGCTTCCTTCTGACCGGCGACGGGACCATCGAAGGTTCCCCCCTGACACTGCGGATCGAGGGCGGGCCGTTCATCAACATCCGCCGCGATCGTCCCTACGCCTTCAAGGCCACGGTCGAGGGCGCTCGGTCACAGCTGATCGCCGATGGGTCGATCACCCGCCCGTTCGATCTGGGGCAGTTCCAGGCCACCCTGTCGCTGCGGGGCCAGGATCTGAACGACCTCTACAACCTGACCCGGATCGCCCTGCCCAACACCCCGCCCTATCGCCTGGCGGGCACTCTGACCCGGGACGACCGGATCTGGACCTTCGCGGACTTCGACGGACGCGTCGGGGCGTCGGACCTGTCCGGTGACGTCCGGGTCGAGGGCGGCGAACGGCTGAATGTACGCGCCGATCTCCGATCACGGCGGCTCGACCTGGACGACCTCATCGCCATTCTGGGGGGATCGACCCGGACCAACGACGCAGGCACGGAAACGACCACGGTCAGCTCGGGCGGCGCGCCGGGGCGGCTGCTGCCGGACGCCAGTCTCCAGGTCGATCGCCTGCGGACCATGGACGGACAGCTGACCTATCGGGCGGTCTCGGTGAAGGCCAACGACCTCGATGTCAGACAGGTGCGGCTGGGCGCTGTCCTCGAGGCCGGGATTCTGGACCTCGATCCCGTCTCCTTCGCTTTCAACCGGGGCGAACTGAACGGCACGGCGCGGATCAACGCCACCCGGGACCGCCCCTACAGCGCCATCGACTTCCGGCTCGCCGGCTATCCGCTGGAGTCCATCATCCCCGCCCGGAACGGCGTCGCGCCGCTCACCGGCCGGGCGCTCGGCAGGGCGCGGCTGGAAGGCCCGGGGGCCTCGATCCACGACTTCGCCGCCGCATCCAGGGGCTCGATCAGCCTCGTCGTGCCCCAGGGTCAGATGCGGACGGCCTTCGCTGAACTCCTGGGCGTCAACGCCTCGGCGGGGCTGCTACGCCTGCTGCGCGGCGACGAGTCCCAGAGCACGATCCGCTGCGGCGTCGCCGACTTCGATGTGGCCAACGGCGTGGCGCGGGCGCGCACCCTGGTCATCGACACCGACGTCGTCCTGGCCAGCGGGTCCGGCACTATCAACCTCGGCACCGAACAGATGGACCTGAAGATCGACGGCGAAAGCAAACGGCCCCGGCTGCTTCGCCTTTGGACGCCCATCCTGATCCGCGGCCCCCTCACAGGCCCCAGCGTCGGCATCGACACCGGCTCGACCGTCGCCCAGGCGGGCCTCACCGGCCTGCTGGCGGCGGTCGTCGCGCCCGTCGCCGCCCTGTTCGCCTTCGTCGAACCAGGCCTGGCCGAGGACGCCAACTGCGGCTCCCTGATCGCCTCCGCGCGATGAGCGACATTGCGACGCGCCTCAGCGCCGACGTCCGATTCTGACGTAGGTGCCCGCTACTGTGGTCTGGCGCGGGCGTCGGCCTTCGCAAGACATCGACGGATTTCGCACTATTCAGACGGTTCGCACCCTGTTTTTTCCGATGCGCCCAATCGCGGCGTCCTGCGTATCTGATGGGACCCTGTCCCGCTGCCCTGAGAGACCATGACCCGAAGAGGCCTGATCGCCCCCGCCCTCGGCGCCCTCGCCGCCGCCTGCAGCCCGCTGGGCCTGCTGAACGCCGTCGGTCCGCGCGATCCCGGCGCGCGGCGGGTGGCGCGCGGCCTCGCCTACGGCGACCATCCGCGTCAGGCGTTCGATGTCTTCGCGCCCAGCACGGCCGGCGCCGAACGTCCCCTGCCCGTCCTCGTCTTCTTCTACGGGGGTGGCTGGGATTCGGGGTCCAGGGACGTCTATGGCTGGGCCGCCCAGGCCCTGGCGGCGCAGGGGTTCGTCGTCGCCGTGCCCGACTATCGCCTCGTGCCCGAGGTCCACTTCCCGACCTTCATCCAGGACGCGGCGGCGGCCACGGCCCGGGTTGCCCAGATCGCGGCGACCTATGGCGGCGACCCCGATCGGCTCGGGGTCCTGGGCCATTCGGCGGGCGCGCATCTGGCCATGATGATCGCCCTGGATCGGCGCTATATGCAGGCGGCCGGCGCGCCGGACCTCATCAAGGCCGCGGCGGGTCTGGCCGGTCCCTACGAATTCCTGCCGTTCGACGTGGCGGCCTCAGTCAATGCCTTCGGCCGGGCCCCCGATCCGCTCCAGACCCAGCCCCTGACCTTCGCCCGCGCCGACGCGCCCCCGATCTGGCTGGGTCACGGCACGGCCGATGTCACCGTCCATGACGAGGATTCCATCCTGCTGGACGCCCGAACCCGCGAACTGGGCGGGCGCTCGGAGCTGACGCTCTACCCCGGCCTGACCCACGAGGACCTGATCGCGACCTTCTCGCCCCTGTTCCGCAAGAAGGCGCCGGTGCTGACCGACGTCACCGCCTTCTTCCGGCGAGAGCTTTCATGACGGGGCTCAAGCAGCGAGCGACCGCGTCGCGAGCGGTAGCCGACATGTTCAGGCTCAAGCAGCGAGCGACCGCGTCGCGAGCGGTAGCCGACATGTTCGGGCTCAAGCAGCGAGGCTCCGCGAGCCGAGCGGTAGCCCACAAGCATAGCCGTCTCGCCAAGGTCACGATCGTCCGTTAGAGGAGGCCATGACAGAACACATGATCGGGGCGCTGTCCGCGCCCGAGGCGCTGGAACGCCTCAACACCCTCTACGCCGACGCCGTCGCCAATCTCAGGCAAGCCGTCCGCACCTATCTCCAGACCGGCCAGACGCCCGACCCCGCAACCCGGGCCAAGGGGCTGTTCTGCTATCCGCGCCTTCGCATGCGCTGGTTCGGCGACCGGCCGGAAAACCTGGCCCAGCGTGCCTATGCCCGGATTTCCAAACCCGGCATCTACTCGACGACCATCACTCGACCTGACTTGTTCGGGCCCTATATCGCCGAGCAGCTGCGTCTGCTGGAGGGCGACTACGGCGCGACGTTCGAGGTCGAGGCGTCGGAGCAGGAAATCCCCTTCCCCTATGTTCTGGACGGCTCCGAGGTGGTGCTGGACCGGTCCATGACGGCCGCCATCGCCCGCCATTTCCCCACCACCGACCTGGCCCACATCGGCGATGAGATCTCCGACGGCCTGTTCGATCCGGGCGAGGATTTCCCCCTGTCGCAGTTCGACGGCCTCAGGACCGACTTCTCCCTGGCCCGCCTGCGCCACTACACCGGGACCCCGGTCGAGGACGTCCAGTCCTACATCCTGTTCACCAACTATCACCGCTACGTCGACGAGTTCGTCCGCTGGGCCTGCGCCCAGCTGGCCGACCCGACCTCGCCCTACGAGACCCTGTCCTGCGCCGGCGGCGTGGTGATCGATCGCGGCAATCCGGATCCCGAACTGGCCATCGCCGACGCGGCCTGGCGCAAGCACCAGATGCCCGCCTATCACCTGACCGCGCCGGGCTGGGAGGGGGTGACCCTGGTCAACATCGGCGTCGGCCCGTCGAACGCCAAGACGATCTGCGATCACCTGGCGGTCACCCGCCCGCACGCCTGGATGATGATCGGCCACTGCGGCGGCCTGCGTCCCAGCCAGACAATCGGCGACTACGTCCTGGCCCACGCCTATCTGCGCGACGACCACGTTCTGGACGCCGTCCTGCCGCCGGACATCCCCATCCCCTCGATCGCCGAGGTGCAACGCGCTCTCTATGACGCGGCCAAGTCCGTCTCGGGCATGCCCGGCGAAGAGGTCAAGAAGCGGCTGCGTACCGGCACCGTGGTCACCACCGACGACCGGAACTGGGAGCTGCGCTATTCCAAGTCCGCGCTGCGCTTCAACCAGAGCCGCGCCGTGGCCATCGACATGGAAAGCGCCACCATCGCCGCCCAGGGCTACCGCTTCCGCGTGCCCTACGGGACCCTGCTGTGCGTCTCGGACAAGCCGCTGCACGGCGAGATCAAGCTGCCGGGCCAGGCCAACCGCTTCTACGAGGGCTCGATCTCCGAGCACCTGCAGATCGGAATTCAGGCGGTGGACCTGCTCAGGAACGAGGGCGCGAACCTGCACAGCCGCAAGCTGCGGGCCTTCGACGAACCGCCGTTCAGATAGTGGCTCTAGGGTTCGGTTCGCGGGGCGTCGCTGGCGGAGCGATCGCCCGCCTGCCGGGACTGATCGCCGTCGCGTCCGCCTCGTCCGCCGCGCCCGGCCAGGAGTGTCGCGACGACGCGGCGATCCTCTGCCGACAGACCCTCGAGCACGACGAGGGCATCGGTCTCCAGCCGGGCCCGCCCCCGGGCCTCGGCCTCACGGGATTGGGTCAGCAGGGCGTCCACCCGAGCCCGGTCGAAAGGATCGGCGCGGGCGGCCTCGACCGCCTCCGCGCGGGCGGCCCGGGCGACCTGGAAGTCAGGTCGGGCGCGCAGCCCGGCCTCACGCAGGGCGCGGCGCACGGTCCGGCGGGTCTCGGGCTCGAGGGACGCCAGCAGGGTCCGCGTCGAAGGGCGCCGCTCCCCCTCGCGACGCTGATCCAGCTCGCGCTCGATCTTCTTCTGGCCGGACAAGGCGGTCACGGCCGCCGTCGCGGCGAACAGGTTGATCCCGACCGAGATGGCCAGAGCGATCCCCAGGATGATGGCGAGCAGGCGCGGGTTCATCCCAGGACCGCCGTGTCATCCAGCCCGCCGACCGAAGCCTGCTCCAGCACCACGTCCAGCTGGACCTGGCGTTCGAAATCGCTGGTCAGGACCTGACCGAAGACGACGCCCGCACAGGCCGCCGCCGCCCAGCCGGCCCCGCCGACCCACAACAGCTTGCGCAGACCCGGCCAGACCGTCCGGGCGCGCAGGCCGGCCGCCGCCGCGGAGGCGATGACGCGGTCACGCAGCGCCGCGGAGACGGCCGGCCGGGGCGCGGCGTCCAGGGCGGCGTCCAGCTGGCGCGCGGCGAACAGGGCGCGCTCGGCCGCCTCCGGGGCGCTGCGTGAAAAAGCCTCGGCGGCCCGGCGCTCCGTCTCCGGCCAGCGACGCAGGTCGCCGCCCCAAACCTCGGCCAGATCGCGCATGCGGTCAGCGTTCATCCTCGTCCTCCTATGGCATCGGGGCTCGCGCCCGGCGCCAGATCGGCCAGCGCGGCGCGCAGCGCGCGGCGGCCCCTTCCCAGCAGGCTTTCCAGCGCCTCGACGCTGACGCCCATCAGGCCAGCCGCCTCGATATTGCCGAGCTCCTGATAATGGCACAGCACGATGGCTTCGCGCTGCCGCTCGGGCAACGCCTTCAGGGCGCCGTCGACCCGCGCGCCGAGCTCGGCGGCCAGCAGACCCCGATCCGGGGCCGGCCCCGGATCGGGCCGGTCCGGCGTGACCTCCATCAGAACCTCGCGGCGACGCCGCATCCGGTCGTAGCAGAGGTTCAGCGCCACCCGGTGCAGCCAGGTGTCGAACTTCGCCCTTCCGGGTGTCCAGCGCGGTGCCTGTTTCCAGGCTCTCATCATGGCCTCCTGCGCCACGTCCTCAGCCTCGACCGCGTCGCCCAGCATGCGCTGGGCGAGCGCCATCATCCGGGGCAGCTTGCGCGCCACCATGGCCTGAATGGCCGCGGGGTCGCCCTGACCCACGCGGCGCACCAGATCCTCGTCCGGGTCGGCGACGGCTGCCAATCGGTCCCTTTCCGCGCAGGAGGCTCGGCCGGGTGAACCCGGCCTGACCCGACACCGACCCTACTCCGAAGCGGGCGCCGGACGCGACGCCCCACCGCGCTCTGCCCGACGTTCGGCGCGACGCTCCTGCCGGGCCTCGCGCATCCGGGTCGGTGCCGCCTGACGCTCGACCTCGCTCAGATAGCCGTCGCGGTCCGCGTCCAGCGTCGCGAAGGCCTCGGTCGCGCGGGTGCGGGCCTGCTCCAGCTCGATCGGCCCGCGCATCATGGAGCGACCGGCTCGGCGTTCCTGACGTTGCATCCGGGAGCCGCCGCGTCCGGCGCGCTCGGGGCGCTGGGCCGCGAACTCGGCTTGAGTGATCGCGCCGTTTCCGTCGGCATCCAGGCGGGCGAACATCTGGTTGCGGCGCTCGGATCGCTGGGCCTGGTGGGCGGACTGGGCTTCCTCGCGGGTCACCTGGCCATCCCGGTTTGCGTCGGCGTTGGCCAGGCGCGCCGTGCGCTGGGCGACGAACTCGGCCTGGCTGATCCGGCCGTCGCCATCGGCGTCGGCACGGCCGAGGCCGCGCGCCTGCTGGGCGCTGCTGGTTCCGGCCAGGGCCAGAGCCCCGATGGCCACGACGGTCATGGTCTTGAGGTTCATCTTGTCTCTCCGATGGGCGGCGGCGAACCGCGCCCGTGCATCCCCACCGGACCTGTAACGGGGTTCGCGCCGCTATCCGTCGCGCGCGGGCGGCAGGGCGGCTTCGAAGGCCCTCCGCGCTTCGGCCCGCACCTGCTCCAGACGGCGGATCAGGGCAGCGAAATCAGCCTGACCGGCGGCTGCGGCCAGCCGCGCGTGAAAGGTCGCCGGCTCCGCCTCCACCTCCGCGCGGTCGTCGAAGGCGCAGGCCAGCAGTTGCGCCAGACCCTGTTGCAATCGCCACGCCTCGTGCAGAGCCGGATCGTGGAACAGCTGCTCCAGGGTGGAAACCGTCAGCGGTCCTCCGGACGC
This sequence comes from Brevundimonas subvibrioides, assembly GCA_002280475.1. Lineage (GTDB taxonomy): Bacteria > Pseudomonadota > Alphaproteobacteria > Caulobacterales > Caulobacteraceae > Brevundimonas > Brevundimonas aurifodinae. The sequence goes on along the minus strand of NCEB01000006.1, from coordinate 38,814 downwards.
CGCCGACTGCAGCTGTCTGTACTGACCGACGAATTCCGCATCGACCAGTCCGCCGGGTGCCAGCTTCAGGTCCCAGAAGCCTTCCGGGCGGCGCTCGCGCGCCATCAAGTCCCGCATGGCCCGGACGTCGCCTGCCACATCGACACCGGGGCGAGGTCGGCGAAGCGCCTGGTCCAGGGCATCGGCGGTGCGCGCGGCGAACCCGGGATCGCTGGCCCAGACCACCCGCGCGCGGGTCAGGGCCATGAACTCCCAGGTCGCGGCCTCCGCCCCGTAGTAGGCTTCGAGCCCGGACAGCCGAACCGAGACCGGGCCCTTGGACCCGGACGGCCTCAGCCGCATGTCGACTTCGTACAGACTGCCTTCCGCCGTATGGGCCGACAAAGCCGAGATCAGCCGCTGGGTGAACCGCACATAGAAGACATCGGCCGCCCAGCCCTTGCCAGACGAGACCGCCTCGGGTGGGGCGTCATAGACGGTCATCAGGTCCAGATCCGACCCTGCGGTCATCTCGCCCGAGCCCGCCTTGCCCAGGGCGATCACTGCGACCGCGCCGGCCATGGCTCCCCCCAGGCGTTCCGTCTCCGCAAGGGCCGCGGCCGACAGGGTGCGCATGACGGCATCGGCCAGATTGGTGAACCCCTGACCCGCCGCCTCGGGCCCGATCCGGCCCGACAGGGTCTGCATGCCGATGCGGAATACCTGCTCGCGGTGGAGACGCCGGACCGCATTCATCGCGCCTTCGAAATCGCGGGCCTCCGCCGCCTCGGCCTCCATCTGGTCGAACAGACCGGTATTGATCCCCAGCTCGGTCTCGAACCGCGCGTCCAGCATCGAGTCCAGCGCGGCCGGATAGCGCCCCAGCGTCCGCGCCAGTCGCGGCGCGAAGGCCATGACGCCGACGATCCGCTCGAACAGCTCCGGCTGGTTCAGGAACAGGGCCTGGACCTGCACCCCCGCTGACAGGCCCGCGAAGAAGACCGAGAACCGACGAAAGGCCGCGTCAGCCGCGCCGGTCTGGGCCGCCACGGTCAGCAGCCGGGGCGCCAGTCGCGTGAACAGCTCCCGGCCTCGTGCCGACCGGGTCGCCGGAATGCGGCCGTGGTGCCAGGCGCGGATGGTGTCCGACACGGCGACCGGATCTGAAAACCCCATGCGATCAAGGGTCGCCAGGGTCTCTGGGTCGTTCTCCACGCCGGTGAAGACCAGGCTGCCGAACGGCGAAGACAGCGCCTCTTCGCCCTCGAACAGATCGCCATATCGGCGGTTGACCCCGATCAGCAGGGTCTCGACCTCGGCGTCGAACCGCGCCAGGTCCTCATGGCCGGACAGGGTCGCCACCGCGATGCGCCGGGCGGGGTCGATGGGCAGGATGTGGGTCTGTTCGTCGTCCAGCATCTGGACCCGGTGCTCGAGCCCCCTCAGCCGTTGATAGGAGACGGTCAGTTCCGCCGCGACCTCGGCCGGAATGTGATCCTTGTCGGCCAGCGCCTTCAACGCCTCCACCGTCCGCTGGCTTCTCAGCGACGGATCACGACCGCCCAGGATCAGCTGCTGGGTCTGGGCGTAGAACTCGATCTCCCGGATGCCGCCGCGCCCGAGCTTGAGATTCGCGCCCGCCGCCTGGAGGCCGTCGCCGGTCTTGTGGACGTGGATCTGGCGCTTGATCGACTGGATGTCGAGGACGGCCTGATAGTCCAGGCTGCGTCGCCAGACGAAGGGCGTCAGCGCCTTCAGGAACGCTTCGCCCTCGTCCAGGTCGCCGATCGCCGGGCGAGCCTTGATGAAGGCCGCGCGCTCCCAGTTCTGTCCAACGCCCTCGTAATAGTCGAGCGCCATCGGGACGGCGACGACGGGCGGGGTCGAGGAGGGATCGGGCCGAAGCCTCAAATCGACGCGAAACACATAGCCGTCGCCGGTACGCTCCTGCATCAGCTGGGCGAAGGCCTGGGCCAGGCGGTCCAGGAACCGCTGGGGCTCCACTCCGTCGGCCAGGACTGGAATGACCGCGTCGGGCTCCCAGAACAGGCTGATGTCGATGTCGGAGGAATAGTTCAGCTCGTTCGCGCCGTGCTTGCCCATCGCCAGGCCGAACAGGCCGGGGACGGGGCCGCGCGGGTCCTCGGGCGCAGAGACCAGCCTTCCCCGCTCGCGCTGGTCGTGGGCCACGGCGCGCAAGGCGGTGGTCGCGGCGGCGTCGGCGAACCGGCTGAGCGCCAGGGTCACCGCGTCCAGATCCCAGACCTCCCCCAGATCCGCCAGCGCCGTCAGCAGATGCAGTTCAGCCTTGAGCTGCCGCAAGGGTGCCCGCACCTGGTCGGCCCCGCCCTCCAGCGCCAGAGTCTTCGACAGGATGTCCGTCAGGCGGGCGTCGGGATCGTCGGCGAGGATCGCCCTCAATGAATCCGGCCAGCGACGCATCAACCCGGCCAGATAGGGCGAGGCGGCCAGGACAGGCACAAGTGACGGTCGCGCCTCTTCCAGGAGCGGCGACCACTTCCCGTCTATCGCCGCCTGCGTCAGTCCCTCTAGCGCCCGATCGACGGTCGCTGTCGAGACCACCGGCCCGCAGGGTCGCAGACGCGCGCCGAGCGGTCCCGACGTCACGCCGCGCTCGCGGGCGGCAGGACCAGCGCGACCCGGAGCCCCGGCCCGTGGCCGCCATAGGCCCCCGGACCCTCGTCCAGCTGGATGCGACCGGTGTGGGCCTCCATCACCGCCCCGACCAGCGACAAGCCCAGCCCCGACCCGGCCTCGGTCCGGCTGTTGTCGAGACGGACGAACCGCTGGATCACCCGCTCGCGATCGCCTTCGGGCACGCCCGGTCCGGTGTCGGTGACGGAGTATTCGATCTCGCCCGAAGACCGACGCCGCGCCCGCAGCTTCACCGCCCCGCCAGTCGGGGTGTATTTGATGGCGTTGTCGATCACATTGGCCAGCGCCTGCGCCAGGAAGGGCCGCGCCCCCTCGATCAACAGGCCCTTTTCGATCTCGGCGGAGAAATCGAGGCCCTTGTCCTCGGCGGCGGGCTCATAAAGTTCGGCCATGTCCGCGGCCAGATCGGCGGCGTCGAACACCTCGGCGTCCGGGATGCGACCCGCCGCCGCCTGCAGCCGGGCGATGGCCAGCACGGTGTTGAAGGTCTTCAAGAGGGCGTCGGCCTCGTCGAGCGCGATCTGCAGGGCGTCGACGCCGTCCAGACGCCCGCTCTCGGCGTCGATCAGGGCGACCTCCAGCTTGGCCCGCATGCGGGTCAGGGGCGAGCGCAGGTCGTGGGCGATGGCGTCGCCGGCATGGCGGGTCGAGGCCATCGAGGCCTCCAGCCGATCCAGCATCCGGTTCAGCCCCTGGCCCAGCTCGTCCAGCTCGTCGCCCGAGTTCCGAACGGCCACGCGGGCCTTCAGATCGCCGTCCTGGACCGCCGCCACCACGGTGTTCAGCCGGCCCATGGCCCGCTCGACGTTGCGGCTGATCAACAGACCGCCGCCCGCGCCCAGCAACAGGACCATGCCCATCGCCATCCAAAGCGCCTGCGTCAGCCGACCCAGATAGGCTTCGGTGTCCCCCAGGTCCTGACCGACATAGAGCATCAAAGGTCCCGCCGGTCAGGATGCGATCGACCAGCGCCTGGTTCAGGGCATCGGGCCCGCGTTCGCGAAACACCGAGGTCAGGGCGCCGTTCTCCTGCTCGACCGCGTCGCGCGCCCGGGCCTGCGCCTCCTGCGCCGAGGCCACATAGACATAGGCCAGGATGGCGCTGGCCGCCGCCGCGAACAGCGCCAGAAACAGCAGCGTCAGCCGGAAGGGCGTGCGGCGAAAGAGGGAGGGGAGACGCATCGCCAAACTATTCTCCCTCCCCTTCATGGGGAGGGTGGTCGGAGCGCAGCGGAGACCGGGTGGGGTACGCCACAAGCGTCTGCCTCACGAACTCCACCGCATCGGCAAGGTTGTAACGGATCATCGCATTGTCGAACCGCAAGGTCCTGAACCCTTCCTGTGCGAACACCGCGTCCCTGATCCTATCCTTCTGCGCCTGATCTTCGGTCTCGTGTGAGGTACCGTCCACCTCGATGATCAGCCGGTGACTGAAACAAACGAAGTCGAGGAAATAGCCCCTGACCGGTGCCTGGCGCCTGAAATGATAGCCCTCGCGTCGCAGAGCTTTAAGGCCGACCCACAACCGTGCCTCGGGCGGTGTCATCGCCTTTCGCATCGCCCGGGCTCTGATGGTCGCTTCTTTCAAGTCGTGGAGTTCCCCACCCGACCTCGCTGCGCTCGGCCACCCTCCCCATGAAGGGGAGGGAGAAACTCATCGCTACGCCTCCAGCCGATACCCCGCGCCCCGGACCGTCTGGAGCATCGCCCGGTCGAAGCCCTTGTCGATCTTGGAGCGCAGGCGGCTGATGTGGACGTCGATGACGTTGGTCTGGGGATCGAAGTGATACTCCCACACCTTCTCCAGCAGCATGGTGCGGGTCACCGACTGGCCGGCGTGGCGCATGAGAAACTCCAGCAGCTGAAACTCGCGCGGTTGCAGGTCGATCTCGGTCGTGCCCCGATGCACCGTGCGGGCGATCAGGTTCATCTCCAGATCGCCGACCTTCAGGACCGTCTGGACGCCGCCGGTCTCGCGCCGCCGCGACAGGGCCTCGACCCGGGCGATCAGCTCGGCGAAGGCATAGGGCTTGACCAGATAGTCGTCGCCGCCGGCCTTCAGGCCAACAACCCGATCCTCGACCTCGCCCATGGCCGACAGGAACAGGACCGGGGTCTGGTCGCCATCCTTGCGCAAGGTCTCGACCATGCCGATGCCGTCGAGGCGCGGCATCATCCGGTCGACGACATAGACGTCGTAGTCGCCCTTCTGCGCTTCCAGCAGGCCGTAGGCCCCGTCGATGGCGTGGGAGACGACATGGCCGGCCTCGGTCAGGCCGCGCACCATGGCCTGAGCGGCTTCGGCGTCGTCCTCGACCACCAGGATTTTCATGTGACGCCCCTTCGGAATCAAAATCGCCGCCGACGGTAGCCCATCGGCGGCGACTTAGGGAGTTAAGGCTTGTTCAGGGTCGGGACTATCCGTTGTCGGACAGCTCCAGCACGAACGGCCGATTGCCAGCCGGGATGCGGAGCAGAAGCAGGATGCTCTCGCGATTGGCCGCGCGGGCGTCGGCCACCACGGCCCGGAACTCGGCGGCGGTCGAGACCGGCCGGCCATTGGCCTGCAGGATCACGGTCCCGACCGGGATCTGGGCCCGACCGGCCCGCGAGGTTTCGGCCACCGCGGTGATCACAAGGCCTCGCACGCCCTCGGCGATGGAGTAGCGCTGCCGCAGGGCGTCGGTGACGGGGGCCACCGACATGCCTTCGACGACCTCGCCGGCCGGAGCCTGAGGCCGGCCCGGCTGAACCTCGTCCTCGGGGCTCAGATTGTCGTTCAGCGCATTGACGTCGGACGGGCGCGTGCCGGAGCGAACGTTGATGGTCTGACGACGACCCTCACGGATGATCTCCAGCCGCAGCGTGTCACCCGGCGCGGCCTGTCCGACCCGGCGGGTCAGTTCGGTCGAGGTGGTGATCGGAGCGCCGTTCAGGGCCACGACAACGTCACCCTCCCGCAGGCCCGCCTGGGCCGCAGGACCCCCGGCCGTGACCTCGGCGATATAGGCACCCTCCTGATCTTCGGACAGACCGAGCGGCGCGCGGTATTCGTCGAGCAGGTTCTGGATCTGCACGCCGAGATAGCCACGCTGGATGGTCTCTCCGCGCATCAGCCGCTCGGTCACGGGCTTGGCGATCGAGGCAGGGATGGCGAAGCCGATGCCGACCGATCCGCCGCTCGGCGTGAAGATCGCCGAGTTCACGCCGATGACCCGGCCATAGATGTCGAAGGTCGGACCGCCCGAGTTGCCCCGGTTGATGGCGGCATCAATCTGCAGATAGTCGGTATAGGGGGTGCGGCTGTCGGAGATGTCGCGGGCGCGCGCCGAGACGATGCCGGCCGTGGCCGTGCCGCCCAGGCCAAAGGGGTTGCCCACCGCGATGACCCAGTCCCCCACGCGCGGATCGGCCTGTTCCTCGAAGTTGACGAAGGGATAGTCCGAACCCTCGATCTTCAGAACCGCCAGGTCGGTATCGGCGTCGCGGCCGACCAGGCGCGCCTCGGCCTCGCGCCCGTCCGACAGCTTGACAGTGATCCTGGTGGCGTTCTCGACGACGTGGTTGTTCGTCACGATGAAGCCGTCGGCCGAGATGAAGAAGCCCGAGCCGGCCCCCTGGGCGGTCGGCGCGTCCTCGTCATCCTCCGCGCCCGGGGGCGTCTGGCCTTCCGGCAGGCGGAAACCGAAGCCGGGCGGCAGGCCCGGGATCTGCACCAGGCCCTGCGGTCGCTCGATACGGGTCTCGACGTCGATCTGGACCACGGCCGGCGACACCTGGTCGAAGATGTCCGCGAAGCTGAGCGGCGCGCCCTGCGGCGGGGCGAAGGCGAGGCCTGCGGCACCGGCCGACGGGATCAGACGACCGGCGGCCGTCCGCTCCTGCGCGTTCGCACCCGGCCAGTCGATGACGCCCCCGGCCGTGGCGGCGGCGGCGAAGGTCAGGCCGACGGCGGCCCCCAGGATAAATTCCTTGCGCTTCAACATCGTGTGTTTCGCTCGATCCTCGAGAGATGGGGTCCGGCGGACCCGGTTCGTCCTAGATATAGGCCGTCGGCTCGATTGGCCAACCGCCGCTGTGCGACGCTTGACCGTCGTCAACGCCCGTCGTGAGGCGGGGATGCGTCAGGATCGGGGCGAACTGTTTCCGTTTGGAGAAGATCGGCCAGCCGACGTTCCTCATCGGGCGAAAGCGGCTCGGTCTCGATCGAGCGGCGACGCATGAAGGCCAGCAGGGCCGCGCCTCCGGCCAGAACCAGCAGGGCCGGACCGAACCACAAGAGCCAGGTGCCTGTCCGAACCGGCGGGGTGAACAGGACGTAGTCGCCATATCGTCGCACAAGATCGTCCTTGATCGCCTGGTCGGTCGCGCCGCCCGCGATCTCCTCGCGGATCAGGCGGCGCATGTCGCCGGCGATGCCCGCAGGGCTGTCGGCTATGGACTCGTGCTGACAGACGACGCAGCGCACGACTTCGAAAATCGCCTGGGCGCGGGCTTCCTGGGACGCCTGAGGCAGGGGTCGATCCGGCGGCGCGACCGGCGCCTGGGCCAAGGCGGGCGTGGCCAGAAGCGCGAGCGCCAGGAGTGCGCCCAGCCCTCTCACGCCGCCACTCCCTTGCGTCGCCCTGGCATCGCCAGCCTCAGCCGCCGGTCCATCAGGGACAGGACCCCGCCCAGCGCCATGATCGCCGGGCCCAGAAAGATCAGCCGGGCCCACGGATTGTGATACAGCCGCAGGCTCCAGGCCCGCTCACCCGCAGGCGTTGCGCGCCGTTCCCCCATGACCACATAGACGTCGTCGAGCCCCCGGAAATCCAGCCCGACCTCGGTGGTCGTCTGACCACCCGCCGGGAAGAAGCGCCGCTCCGACGTCACCGTGCGCGGGGTGGCCCGGCCTTCGACGGACGTCACGGTCACGACGCCCTGCTCGGCCAGATAGTTCGGCCCCTCGACGATGCGAACGTCGGTCAGGGTCGCCTTCCAGGGGCCCGCGATCACGCTGCCGCCGATGGGCAGGGCCTCGGCGCTCTCCAGCTTGAAGCTGGTCTCCGCCACGGCCCCCAGCACGAAGACGCCCAGGCCCGCGTGGGCGAGCGTCATGCCCCAGGCCCCCATCGGCAGGCCGCGCGCGCGGCGCAGGACCTCGGCCACCGGGACGCGGAACAGGCGGACCCGCTCGAGCACCTCAGCCAGCGCCCCGAGAATCAGCCAGGCCCCGATGGCGATCCCGGCCGCCGCCAGGGCCTTCTTCGGCTCGAACGCAAGCCAGAAGGCGAAGCCGCAGGCGATCGCCAGCCCGCCTGCGAGCGCCAGCCTCTGCATCGCGCCCCGTGCGTCGGCCCGCTTCCAGCTGAGCAGCGGCCCCGCCGGCAGGATGAGGAAGGCCACCAGCATCAGGGGCGTGAAGGTCATGGCGAAATAGGGCGGCCCGACCGAGATGGTCTGGCCCGTCGCCGCCTCCAGGATCAGCGGATACAGAGTGCCCAGCAGGACCGTCGCCGCCGCGACGGTCAGGAACAGGTTGTTCAACACCAGGGCCCCCTCGCGGCTGACCGGGGCGAACATCCCCCCGCCCTTCAGCTGAGGCGCGCGCCAGGCGAACAGGGCGAAGGCCGAGCCCGCCGCGACGGCCAGAATGGCCAGCAGCATCAGGCCCCGTTCCGGATCGACGGCGAAGGCGTGGACGCTGGTCAGGACGCCGGAGCGGACCAGGAAGGCCCCCAGCATGGAGAAGGTGAAGGCCAGCAACGCCAGGAACACGGTCCATCCGGCGAGAGCGCCCCGTCGCTCGGTCACCACCGCGCTGTGCAGCAGGGCCGCGCCCGCCAGCCACGGCATGAAGGAGGCGTTCTCGACCGGGTCCCAGAACCACCAGCCGCCCCACCCCAGCTCGTAATAGGCCCAGAAGGAGCCGAGGGTGATCCCGGCGGTCAGGAAGACCCAGCTGGCCAGTGCCCAAGGCCGGACCCATCGACCCCAGGCGGGCCAGAAGCCGGAAAAGGCGCGCCCCTCGATCAGCGCGGCCACCGCAAGCGAGAATGTCACGGAGAAGCCGACGTAGCCGAAGTAGAGCAGCGGCGGATGGATCGCGAGGGCGGGGTCCTGAAGCAGGGGATTCAGCGAGTTGCCCTGGACCGGCGCGTCCTCGATCCGGACGAAGGGATTGGAGGTGAAGACGGCGAAGGCGAGGAACAGGGTCGTCAGCGCGCCCTGCACCCCCACGGCCGAAGTCTTGAGCCCGAACGGCAGGCCGCGCGCCCGGGCCAGGATCGCGGCGAACACCGCCATGACCCCGCACCACAGGACCAGCGACCCCTCATGGCTGCCCCAGGCGGCGGCGACCTTGTACAGCATCGGCTTGTCGGTGTGGCTGTTCCGGGCCACGTTCTCGACCGAGAAGTCCGAGGTCGCGAAGGCATAGATCAGCGCGGCGAACGCGAGGACGATAGCGAAGGCGGACGCCATGGCCGCCCCGTCCGCGCCGCCCGCCAGCAGCGGGCTGCGTCGAACGCGCCCGACCGTCGCCAGGCCGGTCTGGAGAACCGACAGCGCCAGCGCCAGGACGAGGGCGAAGGCCCCGAATTCGACGATCATAGAGTTCTGGTGGCGCTATCGCCCATCGGGCTAGGTGAGCGCACTGACGAAGCCGCTGCCGGAGCGGCCGCCCCGCCTTCGGGACGCCACTCGCCGCTGGCCTTCAGCCGGTCGGCGACCTCGCGCGGCATATAGGTCTCGTCGTGCTTGGCCAGGACGGTCGAGGCGCGGAACACGCGGTCCGAGCCGAACGACCCCTCGGCCACAATCCCCTGCCCCTCGCGGAACAGGTCGGGCAGGTCGCCCTCGTAGATCACGCGGCTGGTGGCGGCGTTGTCGGTGACGGCGAAGCTGACGGTCGCCCCGTCCTGAACGACGCTGCCGGTCTCGACCAGGCCGCCCAGACGAATGGTCCGGCCCGCCGGCGCGGCCTCGGCCGTCGCCTCGGAGGGCGAGAAGAAGAAGGTCACATTGTCCTGCATGGCCCACAGCGACAGGCCGACGGCAAGGGCCAGCACGGGGGTGGCCGCGGCGACGACCCACAGGCGACGGCGGGCCTTGGGCGATTTGGGAAGCCAGCTCATGGGGTCGCTATAGCTCCGGCCCGCGCGGGGTCCAACGGGTCATGCCGCCGCGTCCAGGCGGGCCACCAGATCGGCCCGGCGAGGATCGGCAGGATCGAGCACGGCGATCAGAGGCGTCCACAGCTCCCGCGCGCGATCAACCTCGCCGCGCGACAGAGCCACGTCGCCCAGGAAGAAGCGGGCACCCAGCTGGCCGGGATCGAGTTCCAGCGCGCGGGCGAAGGCGGCCTCGGCGTCCGGCTGGACCTCGCCCTCGGCGGCGCGGACAAGGCTCTCGCCGAGGCGCGCCCAGCTGGTGGCGTCGTTGGGCTGAAGCGTCAGGGCGCGGCGAAAGGCCGTGGCCGCACCGATCGGATCACCCGCCTCGAACCGCGCCGCGCCCAGCATGGTCAGGGCGGTGAGGTTCTCGGGCTCGCGCCGGACTGCCCGGCTCAGAACCGCGGCGACGCGCGGCGCATCGAGGGTCTCGGCGGAGGCGGCCCACTCATCGATCCGGCGCTCATAGGGGCGGTCCGGCAGACCCGGGTCGCCGATGAAGAAGTAGAGGCCGAGCGCCGCGGCGGCGGTCGCGACGAGAGCGCCGAGCGCGATCGTCCGGTCGCGCGGACCGATCATCAGCGGCAGGGGCGCGGCGGGTTGTGCCAGCAGCCGGCGACCGGCCTCGGCGCGGGCGGAGGCCCAGGCTTCCTCGTCCAGCAACCCTCGGGCCTTCAGTCGATCCAGTTCGTCGAGCTCCGCCGACGCCGTCGGTGCCGCGGGCTCGCTCGCGTCCGCCCCCCGCCGGGCTCCGGTGAGGACCATCAAGCCGGCGAGCGCGGCGGCGAGGCCTGTCAGGGTCCAGAAGGCGATCATGGATCAACGCTTAGCGGATCGTCCGCCGTGCCGCGAGGCCCCGCGACGCGATGTCGTCGTCACGACGCTCGTCGGCGGTCAGGCGATCTTGGGCAGGGCGCCGGCGGCGGCGGCGCGGCGGCGGACGGTCTTGGCCGGGTCCGTCGCGCCGATCAGGAGCAGGAATTTCGCCAGGGTTTCCACTCGCGCCAGGGCCGACGCCTGATCTGGGGCCTCGCCGGCGTTCACGGCCTCGATGGTCTGATCGACATAGGTGGTGACGCGGTCGATGATGGACTGGACCAGCTGCGACCGCTGGCTCTCGATGCCGAAAGTCTGGGCGGCGTTGCGGATGGCTCCGATGAGGGTCAGCAGCGCCGTGGCGTTCTGCACCATCTCGGGAGCGACGATCTGGTCCAGATCCGGAGCCTCCCGCGTCATCCGGCCCGCTGTCTGAACGCGCTTGGTGGGCATGGTCTTGTCCAGCGCCTTGTCAGTGGACTTAAGGGTCGCTGAAAGGCCACGATTGATCCGCGCGCGGGCGTCCCGGGCGGCCTTGCCCCATTCGCCGTCGGGGTCGAGCTGAAGCGTCATGTCCAGTTCGGCCAGGGTTTCCGCGCACCAGGCGATATCGGTCTTGATGGTCTGACCGGGATCGGCACCCGCTCCGGGCTTGAAGGCCCCGATGCGGGCCACGCGCGCCTCGACCTCGGCGATCAGTCGATTGACGAAGACGGCCATCTCAGAGCCCGAAAGCACGCCCTCCTTGCCGGCGGCCCGCGACGAGTGGACCACCAACCGCAGGACCAGCGAGGCGTCGCCGAGATGAGCGAACAGGATTTCCAGCATCCGCGGACCGCCATCGGGCGTCACTTCGCCGGCATCATGGATCAGCAGCCGCAGTTCCGCTAACTGGTCCTCGGTCGGTCGCATAATCCAGTGCGGCAGCGCGCGGAGGCCCCGGCGCGCGAGGACCGCCAGATCGAAGCACCGCGCCAGGTCCAGCAGGCGGGCCTCGCGCGCCGCTTCCAGGCCCGCCACCGAAGGCCAGATGACGTCCGGCTTGTCGCGAATCAAGCCTGCCGCCGCCACGCAGAAGCGGTCGGCCACGGCGACGACCTTGGGGTCGTCCTCGCGCAGCCGAATGTCGTCGAGCAGCGGCAGCAGGCTCGGCTCCGTCGCCGATGCCGACTTCCACAGGCGCGGCAGGACGCCGGGCGGGAATGTCAGGCTCTCGACACCGTCGGGCCTGGTTTGGAACAACGGCAGCATGGGCCCGAAGGCGACGGCGCGACGCTTCCGGTCCACGCCCTCCTCGGCCAGCATGGTGGCGAGCGCGCGCGCCCTGGCGCCCGGCATCTGGGCGACGGCCAGGGACAGGGTCTTCAGCGTCTTGTCCGGCAGCCGTTCGACCATCTGGGCCAGAACGGCTCGCTGGGCGACCGACAGTTCGGCCATTGCGCTCTCCGACAGCCGGAGGGACCCGGCGGTCTCGCATGGTGAACATCCAGGGTTAAGGAAACGGCAAAAGCGTCGCCGCTCAGGTCAGCGACGAATGTCGAACCCGTCCGCCGTCATGGCGGCTCGCACCTGGGCCTCGTCGAACAGGTTGAAGTCGCCGGACACCGAGTGCTTCAGCGCCGCCGACGCCAGACCGAAGCCCAAGGCTTCGTCGTTCGACCAGCCGCGCCAGACCCCGTGCAACACACCGGCGGCGAAGGCGTCACCGCCCCCGACGCGATCGACGACGCCGGTCAGGGCGATGGGCGCGGCCTCGTGCTCGCCGTCGCGGGTGATCATCACCGCCGACAGGGTCTGGTCGGCCACGCTGTCGTTGACGCGCAGGGTGCAGCAGATGCGCTGCAGCCGCGGCCAGGTCTCGAACGCCACGGCGGCGGCGGCGCGGCGGCGCTCGGCCGGATCGGGGCTGTCGAAGCCGCGCCCCAGCACCAGGGCGACGTCCCGATCGTCGGCGAAGGCCAGCTCGGCTCCGGACAGCAGCTGACCCAGGACGGCGGGGGGATCGCTGTCCCACTCGGACCACATCTTGCCGCGGAAGTTGCCGTCGAAGCTGACCTTGACGCCCGCAGCCCCGGCCGCGCGGACCGCCTTCAAGGCCGCCGCCGAACCGCCCGGTCCGGTCGCGGGCGTGACCCCTGACAGATGCAGCCATTCGACGCCCTCAAGCATCTCCGCCCAGTCGAACGCCTCCTCGACGTGACGAACGAAGGCGGACCCGGCGCGGTCGTACAACACGTCGGACGGCCGGCGAACCGCGCCCGGCGTCAGGAAGTAGAGCCCCATCCGGCCGGGCATGAACCGGACGCGCGAGGTGTCGACTCCATGTCGGCGCGCCTCGTCTCGGGCGGCATGCCCCAGGGCATTGTCCGGCAGGACGGTGGCGAGCGCGGCGGGCGCTCCCAGTCTGGCCAGAGATACCGCGACATTGGCCTCCGCTCCGCCCGGCCGAACGGTCAGGCCGGGCGACTGAAGCAAAAGCTGGCCAGGGTCGGGCGCAAGACGCAGCAGCATCTCGCCGAAGCAGAGAATGGTCATGCCGCCACGCTAGCGCGCGAGCCAGCCACCGTCGACCGGCAGGGTGATACCCTGCACATAGTCCGAGGCCGCCGACGCCAGGAAGACGACCGCCCCGCCGATATCCGACGGCTGGCCCCAGCGACCGGCGGGGATACGCCCCAGGATGTCCCTGGAACGGACCGGGTCGTCCTGCAGCGCCTGGGTGTTGTCGGTGGCGAAATAGCCGGGCGCGATGGCGTTGGCGTTGATGCCGTGCTTGGCCCACTCGTTGGCCATCAGCTTGGTCAGGCCCGCGACGCCCGACTTGGACGCCGTATAGGACGGCACCCGGATGCCGCCCTGGAAGCTGAGCATCGAGGCGGTGTTGATGATCTTGCCGCCGCGCGCCTCGGCGATCCAGCGCCGGACCACGGCCTGGCTGAGGAAGAAGACCGACTTCAGGTTGACGTCCATGACCGCATCCCAGTCGGCTTCGGAGAAATCCACCGCATCCGCGCGTCGGATGATGCCGGCGTTGTTCACCAGGATGTCGATGGGCCCCAAGGCGTGCGTCGCCTCGTCGAGGATCCGCTCGATCGGCTCCATGGAGCCGAGGTCGGCCTGGACCGACACGGCCTTGACCCCCTTGGCCAGGCAGCGACCGACGGTGTCGTCCGAGGGACGACGAGCCACCGAGGCCACGGCCGCGCCCGCATCGGCCAGGGCCAGGGCGATGCCCTGGCCGATGCCGGTATTGCCGCCTGTTACGAGGGCGGCTTTTCCGGTCAGGTCGAAGGAACTCGCGGGCATCGGGGTCGGCTCACAGATCGTTGGCGGGGCGTCCGGGAAACAGGCTTAGAGCCGTCTCCGGGTTGCGACCATAGGTAACCGGTGTCATATCCCGGTGCAAATCCTGCGGTCCAAGAGCCGCCCCGATGCCCCAGAGGACACCATGAAGATCGCGCTCATCACCGAGAACAGCCAGGCCGCCAAGAACGCGACCATCCATTCCGCCCTGACGGCGGTTGCCGAGCCGCTGGGGCATGAGGTCTTCAACTACGGCATGTACTCCGCCGAGGACAAAGCCTCTCTGACCTATGTCATGAACGGCCTCCTGACGGGCATCCTGCTTAACTCGGGGGCGGCGGATTTCGTGGTCACGGGTTGCGGCACCGGCATGGGGTCGATGCTGGCCTGCAACGCCATGCCGGGCGTGTTCTGCGGCCTGATCATCGACCCGACCGACGCCTTCCTGTTTGCCCAGATCAACGACGGTAACGCCATCTCCATGCCCTATGCCAAGGGGTTCGGCTGGGCCGCGGAGCTGAACCTGCAGGACGTCTACCGCAAGCTGTTCGAAGGCGAGAGCGGCCTCGGCTATCCCAAGGAGCGCGCCGAGATCATGGCCCGCAACCGCGGCATCCTGCGCGATCTGAAAGCCGTGACCTGCCACGACATGCTGACCGTGCTGAAGTCGGTCGACCAGGATTTGCTGAAGGCTGCGGTCGCGGGCGAGCGGTTCCAGGAGTATTTCTTCGCCAACGCCAAGGACGCGGCGATCGCCGATTACATCCGCACCGTGGTCTGAGCCGTCAGGGCTTCAGCGCCGTCGCTGAATCGCGGACGACCAGCGACGGCCGAACCTCGGGTTGGTCCAGCTTGGCGGGATCCAGCCCCCGCATGGGCGCGAGCAGCTTCTCGGCCGCCATCCGGCCCATGTCCCGGATGGGCAGACGCACCGACGTCAGGTTCGGCCACACGCGCGACGCCATCGGCAGGTCGTCATACCCGACAACCGACAGGTCGCGGGGGATCTCCAGGCCCATGTCGCGCGCGACCTTGAACACGCCCAGCGCCATCTCGTCATTGCCGGTGAAGATGGCGGTCGGGCGCGGGTCGAGCGCCAGCAGGGATTTGGCCGCCTCGACGCCGCTCTCGAACGTATAGGCGCCCTCGACGACCAGCCGCTCGTCCAGCGCCACCCCCCTTTCGGCCAGGGCGTCGCGCAGACCGCCGCCGCGCACCGCGCTGGAGCGGAACAGGGTCGGGCCGGAGATGAAGCCGATCCGTCGGTGTCCCAGATCTGCCAGGTGCCGACCCGCCTCTGCGGCACCCAGGTGGTCGTTGGTCACCAGCATCCGCTCGGGCGCGTCCAGCGAGACCGAGGCGATCCGCACATAGGGGCAATCCAGTTCGCGCAGCACATCGATGACGGCCTCGTCCTCTGAAACCGACGGCGGCAGGATCACGCCGAACAGCTTCTGACGCTCCACGAAGGCGCGAATCTCGGACACCAGGGCCGGGTTGGACCGGTCGCAAGGGTGGACCACCAACTCCAGCCCCGACCCGCGCAGGGCGTCCAGCACGCCCTGCTGCATGTTCACGACATAGTTCGGGCTGGGGTTGTCATAGATCAGCCCGACCAGGAACGAGCGGCGAAACGCCAGCCCGCGCGCCTGGACATCCGGCGTGAAGCCCAGGTCGTCGATGACCGCCGACACCTTGACGCGAGTCTCCTCGCGGACGAACGGCGACTGGTTGATGACACGGGAAACGGTCTTCTTGGAGACTCCGGCGATCCGGGCCACATCGTTGATCGTCGGCCGTTTTCCGGGCTTCAGCCCGGCGCGGGAGGCCGTGGTGTCGTCGTCGGTCAAGCTCGACCTCATCATGCAGGACCTCACAGCCATACAACCGTCGCCGGGCAGGCGCCATGAAAACTCAGCCACCGGCACAGCGGGAATTCTCCCCGTTGACACCGGTTTCCTAACGCTCCAATCATCCTGTGACCGGCGGCAAGACCGGCGGGGACACTGGGAATAGACGGCGTGACGGGCAGACCCACGATTTCGGCGGACGCGGCATGAGCGTGGTCACTGCCTCGCAGACCCGGTCCGACACGGCGGCGATCGCCAGGCGTTTCGTCGAGGCGCGCCTGGCGTGCCGCGCCCTGGCCGACTTTCCCGGTCAACTGCCGCTCGACATGGCCACGGCCTACGCCACTCAGGACGTGGCGATCGACCTTTATCCCGACGAGATCGTCGCCTGGAAGGTCGGCATGGTCCCGCCCGCTCTTCACGAACAGCTCGGGGCCCGCCGCCTGGCCGGTCCGATCTTCCGCCGTAATCTTTGGACCGCCACCGCCGTGCCGACCCCCCTGCCCGCGATCCCCGGCGGGTTCGCGGCGGTCGAGGGCGAGTTCGTGGCCCGGGTGGGCGCGATCGATCCTTCCAAGCAGGACTGGACGCTGGACGAGGCGACCGACGCCATCGCGGCCCTGCACATCGGCGTCGAGCTCGCCGGCAGCCCGCTGAAGTCCATCAATGCCCTGGGGTCCGCCGTCGTCGCCTCCGATTTCGGCAACAATGCGGGCCTGGTGCTGGGGATCGAGATCGAGGACTGGCCTACGCGCCTCGAAGGCATAGAGGTCCAGACCACACTCGACGGCGCTGTCGTCGGCACCGGGACCGCGAACTCGATCCCGGCCGGAATCCTGGAATCGGTCCGTTTCCTGATCGAGCATTGCGCGAGGCGCGGACGGCCGCTCACCGAGGGGGTCCTGATCTCCACTGGGGCGGTCACCGGCGTCCACGAAGCACCGATCGGAGCCCGCTCCACTTGCGCCTTCTCTGGCGTCGGCGAAATCCACTGCACCGTGGTCGCTGACGACCGCTGACCGCCGACCCCAATTCTGACGCCAACGCGCCTTCCGGCAAAGATCCAAGGCTGTCAGAGACTTGGCGGCGCGGTTCGCTCGTCGTCGCGGCCGAAGCCCTGCGACGCCTCATTCTCGCCACCCGGCGCGGCGACACCGCGACCGCCGGTACGAACTGGAGCCGGTGCCTTCCCTGAGTTCGATCTGTGTTCAGCACCGTCGCGGCGTTCGCCATGCTTTGGGCTGCGGCCTTCCCGGCCGGAGATCCGATCTCCTACGAGGCGGCCGTCGCGGCCGATCCGGTCGTGATGGAAAGCACCGAAACGCCTGATGGTTCCACGGACGCGCTGGCGGAACTGACCGCCGAACAGGCCGAGCTGATGGCCCGCGACCCCGACTGGAGCGCCCACGCCAGTCTGTATCACGCGGGCGGAGGCGGCGCGACGGGCAACGATTCGCTGGGATGCCGCCCCATCGCCATGCGCACCATCGCCACCGATCCACGGGTCATCCCCCGCCGCACGCGCGTCTTCATCCGCGAGACGGTCGGCATCCGCCTGCCGGACGGAACGGTGCACGACGGTTACTGGTATGCGTCGGATACGGGCGGTGCCATTCGCGGCCAAAGGGTCGATCTTTACACCGGCCACGGCCGCCGTTCGATGGATCCCGTGATGCGCTTCAACCAGCGCCGGCTGACCATCACCGAGGCCGGTCGCTTCGACGGCTGTCCCCCGGCCTGGGAAACCGCGTCGAACTAACACCGGTCTTCTAGGCGAAGCGCGCATGGTCTAGGTTGGGTCTTCCCAGACGGAGCCACGCCATGCGTCGCCTGACCTTCGCTTGCGTCCTGATGATCCTGACGGTCGCCGTCGCCGCGCCTTTCGTCGCCTCAGCCCAGGACGAAGCCGTGCCGATGCGCGACCGCACCGAGCGGATCGGTCTTGCGGGTCGGCGCGGTCCCAGCCTGTTCCGCCCCGGCTTCGCGGTCGGCGAATACACGGGTTGGGCATCGCTGCGAGACAACGAGGTCCGCCTGCCGTGGCAGTCGCGCGACTTCACCTCGGCCGAGCTGTCCATCATGACGCCGGCCGGCGAGGTCACGGCCAGCTGCGGCGGGGGCCAGGGGCACCGCAACATCCTGGGCATCACCTTCGACCGTGATCCTATCAGCTATGACTGTGATTACGCCGGCGCTGCCCCGGCCGACGCAGCGATGGGACTGGCTCTGGCGCGGGGGTCAATCCTACGCCGGCTTCAGCAGCCGCAGCGGGCCGGCTTCCTGACCTGGAACGACGTCGAATACCGTACCGAGACGCGCCGCATCGGCGGCCTTCCATTCGGCGGCGGCGCGGTCATGGGCTATGTCATCAGCCGGGACGGCGTCGAGGTCGGCGGCGTCGACCTGAACGGCATGCGTCCGACCTTCTACCTACCGCCTGAGGGGTCGCCGGACCGGGACGCGGTCGCTGTCCTTGCCCTCAGCCTCTGGGCTTTCCGCGACCCCGCTAACCGTTAGAACTTCCGCTGGCCGCTGACGGTCTCGAAGAACATCCGCCAGTCGCCCATCAGGCTCCACAGCGGGTATTTGAAGGTCGCCGGCCGGTTCTTCTCGAAGAAGAAGTGCCCCACCCAGGCGAAGCCGTAGCCGACCAGAGGCATGGCGACGAACCACCAGGCGTTGACGAACAACCCCAGCATCGCGGCCACGATCACCAGCGCGGACCCCACGACGTGGATGCGCCGGCACGTCCGGTTGGAATGCTCGTGGATATAGTACGGATAGAAGGCCTGGAACGACTTGAAGCGTTCACCGTCTGCGGGCTGGCTGGTCATGGTCGAACGATGACCCCAAAGCCGGCCGCCTGACAAGTCAGGCTCCCACGCCCGCCCAGATAAGCACCAGTCCCAGCGTCCCGACCGCGATCCGCCACCAGGCGAAGGGGGCGAACCCGTGCTTGCTTACGAAATCCAGCAGGAACCGCACCACGAACAGCGCCGTCACGAAGGCCGTGACGAACCCCACGGCGATCAGGCCGGCGTCGGTGAAATCCAGATCGTTGCGGCTCTGGAACAGGTCATAGGCCACCGCCCCGCCCATGGTCGGAAGGGCGAGGAAGAAGGTGAACTCCGCCGCCGACCGCTTGTCGGTGCCCAGCAGCAAACCGCCCGCGACCGTCGCTCCCGACCGCGACACGCCGGGCAGCAGGGCCAGGCACTGAAACAGGCCGATCAGACCGTAGACCCGCAGCGGATAGGTGTTCACATCGAGATAGCGGGGAACGCGCTTCATGCGGTCCACCAGCAGCAACAGAACCCCGCCGACGATCAAGGCGCCGCAGATGATCACCGGGGTCTCGAAGAAGATTTCCTTGATGATGTCGTACATGAACACCCCCGCGACGGCCGCCGGCAGGAAAGCGATCAGGACGCCGATGATGAAATGCCGGGCCTGGGCGTCGTGCGGCCAGCGCGTGGCCAGAGCCCAGAGGCGCCGGAAATAGACGCTGACGATGGCCAGGATCGCGCCGAGCTGGATCACGATCTCGAAGGTCTTGCCCTCGCTCTCAAAGCCCATGAAGTGGCCGAGCAAGAGCAGATGTCCGGTGGACGAGACGGGAATGAACTCCGTCAGCCCCTCGACGATGCCCAGGATGATCGCCGCGAGCCAGTCCGACATGAGTTTCCTTGTCCCCCGGTCGGGCCATCCCCGGACGGGCCGCCACCTGATCCGCGATCAGGCGCCCGGTTTCAAGTCTCGATATGCGAGGTGCGAGGGCCGGTGTAGCGCAGTCGCGCCCGGATCGGCGATCCTCCGACGATCTGGTCCAGCGCGTGGGCCATCAACCCGACCAGCCGCCCCGCCAGAAGAACATCCAGCGCGCCATCCCGGGGCAGATCGAGCCGCCGCGCCATGATGGCCAGGGCGCCCGAGAAGGCGATCCTCTGGCCAGACGCCGCCTCGCCCTCGCGCACGATCGCCGTCAGGTCGGCAGGCAGGTCGGCCAGCGCCAGCAGGGCCTCGGCCCGGGGATCGCCGTGTGGGAAGCTGTCGCTGCCGAACCCCGGCAGGCAGGATTCCGACATCATGCGCCGCTGCGCCGCGCCTGCCGGGTCGCGCCGCGCCTCGATGACATAGGCGATCGACCGTTTCACCGTCCGGACCATCGCCGACCCATGCAGCGCCGACAGGCCCGCCATGGTCGCCGCTGCCGGTGACGCCCCTCCGGACGCCGCCGCCCGGGTCGCCAGCACCGACGGATTCATGTCGTGCTCTGCGCCCAGGACCAAGGCACGACGCAGATGCACGCTGTCGCGTTCCAGCATCTTGAAGCCCCGCGCCAACCGCTGGTGGAAGAAGAGCCGGGGACCCGGCCCGGCGATGGCATCGATGACCTCGTTCAGGGTCGAGGCCGCTTCCTGACGCAGGGTCCCCGCGTCGCGACCGACGGAGGGCGCATCCTCTTCGGCCCGGCGCGACAGGGCGGCGAACAGGCGGGCACGGTGCGACGCGCCTCCGGCCGTGTCGACCCGGACGCCCAGTCCCGCGAAGGGGTTGGTGGCCTCGCAACACCATAGAAGTCGCGCGGTCTCCTCCAGGGTCGCGCCCTGCGCCCATTCTGCGGCGTCGCGCCCACGATAATAGATGCGGCCGTCCGCGACATGACTGACGGAGCAATCGATGCGGGCCTCGCCCTTCACTTCGGGCTCGAAGGGCACGACCGCCCCGGCGGGCTCCGGCGTCGCGCCGCCCTTCAGACGGACCACGTCGGCGACGGCATACAGACTGCGGCGAGGATGCTCCGGATCGGGCCGCGCAGCGATCCGCCCCCGGCTGACATAGGCATAGAGGGTCTGGGTCTTCACGCCGAGCAGGGACAAGGCCTCACCGCGTGGCACCCACCGGTCCACGGCATCACTGCCCGCCTTGTCCAACCCTGCCGTCATCGTCGCTCCGGCTTTCATCACCATCTGTTTAGGATGTTGAGGCCCTTTCGTGGCGGAAACGCTAACGCCGGTCCGCGACTTCGCGACCATTGGCAACCCACGGGCGATCCGCCAGAACATGCGGCGATGACCGACCCTGCCACGCCCACCCCCTCCGCCGCCTCCAGAACCCTGGACGCGCGCCAGGTCACGACCCTGTCGGTCGCGGTGGCGGTGGTGCTGATCGCGCTGAAGGCCTTCGCCCTGGGCGCGTCCGGATCCGTATCGATCCTGGCGTCCCTGACCGACTCCGTGCTCGATCTGGCCGCCTCGCTCACCACCTTCTATGCCGTGCGGTGGGCGGCCCGGCCGGGAGATCACACCCACCGATACGGGCACGGCAAGGGAGAGGCCATGGCGGCCCTGGTGCAGGCCGGCCTGATCTTCGCCTCGGCGATCTTCATCGGCTGGGAGGCTCTGGCCCGGATGTTCGACCCGCGTCCCGTCACCGGCGGGTCATGGGCGATCGGCGTGGTGGTGATCTCCATGGTCCTGACCGCCGGCCTCGTCTGGACCCAGACCCGGTCGCTGAAGGCCAGCGGCTCCATGGCCGTTCAGGCGGACCGCGCCCATTACGCGGCAGACCTGGCGGCCGGCGCGGTCGTTCTGATCGGTGTGGTTTCAGGGGCCTTTCTCGAGGCGCCCGGGCTGGACGCCGCAGCAGGTCTGGTCGTGGCTGTCTGGCTGTTCTGGGGGGCGCTGAGTCTGCTGAAAGGCGCCGCCGATCAACTGCTGGACCGGGAGACATCTGACGCCGACCGCGCCGCCCTGACCACGGCCGTGCTCGCCGACCCCCGCGTGGGCGGCGTGCATCAGCTGAGAACGCGGATGTCGGGCACCCGGCTGGTCGCCCAGATGCACATCGATCTGGACCGGGCCCTGACGTTCGAGGCCGCCCATGACATCGTGGTCGATGCGGAACAGCGCGTGCTGGCCGCCTTCCCGGACGCCGACGTGCTGATCCACGCCGACCCGCGTGGGCCGTGGAGTCCGGCCGTCCCCGCCACGCCGTCGCCATCACCGTAAACGCGGATTTAACGGCCGCTGCGGCAGGACCGGCCGTATGTCCGCGAGCGTCCTGTTCCATTTTCCCTTCGATCCGGGCTCGCGCGCGGCGCGCCTGGCGCTCGGCGAGGCGCGGATAGACTGGACCGAGGTCCTGGTGCGGCCCTGGGAGCCGGACTGCCCCGTCGGCGACCTGAACCCCTCGGGCATGCCGCCGGTTCTGCAGGTCGCGGGTCCGCCTGCCCTGACCCTGTGCGAGGTCCAGGCCATACTGGGCTGGATCGAGGACGGCCAGAAAGCGCCTCTTCTGATGCCGACCGATCCCGGCGAGCGCGCCGAGGTCCGGCGTCTGACCGCTTGGTTCGAGCGCCGCTTCACCGACGAGGTCAACGCCGTCCTGCTGCACGAGCGGATGGAGAAGCCCCTGCTGCGCCTCGGCCCGCCGGAAGCCCGGATGCTGCGCGAGGGCCGCGAGGCGCTGAAACACCATCTGGCGGTTTTCGACGGCCTGCTGTCCGGGCGTGACTGGCTGGCCGGGCGGCGGCTCAGCCAGGCTGACATCCTGGCGGCGGCCCACCTGTCGACGCTGGACTATTTCGGCGAGATCGCCTGGGCGTCGTGGCCGGGGCTGAAGACCTGGTACATGACGATCAAGTCACGGCCGTGCTTCCGCCCCCTGCTGGCCGACCGGTTCCAGGGCCTGGCTCCCGCGGCCTGCTATGCGGATCTGGACTTCTAGTGATCTTCTCCCTCCCCCTCGGGGGAGGGTGGTCGGAGTGAAACAGAGACCGGGTGGGGGCGGCCAGCAAGCCCGCGTCCGGACAACGACCGCTCCCACCCCGTCGCTGCGCGACGACCCTCCCCGTGACGGGGAGGGAGGGCTATAGCCCTGCCATGTCCGACCCTCGCGACATTCTGCGCGCCAAGGCAGCCGACCTGGGCTTCGACGTCTGCCGCTTCGCCTCGGCCTCAGAGCCCTGGACCGCGGGCGAGCGGCTGGCGCATTTCGTCGAGGCCGGCCGGCACGGCGACATGGGCTGGATGGAGACGACACTGGAGCGCCGCGCCCACCCGACCGCCATGTGGCAGGGCGCGCGCACGGCCATGGTGTTGGGCATGAACTACGGTTCCGGGCGCGACCCCCTGCCTGAAATGGAGGATCGCTCGGCGGCCTACATCTCGGTCTACGCGCGCGGCGATGACTATCACGAGGTCATCAAGGGCCGGCTGAAGACCCTGGCCGGACAGGTCGCGGCGCGGCTGGGGGCCGCCCATCTGCCCAGTGAGGTCAAGGTGTTCGTGGACACCGCCCCCCTGATGGAAAAGCCCCTGGCCCAGCGGGCGGGCCTGGGCTGGCAGGGCAAGCACACCAATCTGCTGAGCCGAGAACACGGCAACTGGCTGTTCCTGGGCGTCATCCTGACCGCCGCCGAGATCGAGGCCGACGCCCCGGAGGCCGAGCACTGCGGCTCCTGCACCGCCTGCCTGACGGCCTGCCCGACAAACGCCTTCCCGGCCCCGTTCCAGCTGGATGCCCGGCGCTGCCTGTCCTACCTGACCATCGAGCACGCCGGGCCCTGGCCGGTGGAGTTCCGCGCGGCGGCTGGCTCACGCATATACGGCTGCGACGACTGTCTGGCGGTCTGTCCCTGGAACAAGTTCGCCGAGACCGCGCGCGAGGCCCGGCTGACGGCGCGCGAAGCGTTGGTGTCGCCCCGGCTTGCCGATCTGGCGGCGCTGGACGACGCGGCGTTCCGGGCCCTGTTCTCGAAGAGCCCGATCAAGCGGATCGGCCGCGACCGCTTCATGCGGAACGTGCTGTACGCGATCGGCAACAGCGGGGATGCGGCGCTGGTGGACAGCGCGATGAGGCTGCTGAACGACCCCTCGCCGCTGGTGCGCGGCGCGGCGGTCTGGGCCCTGTCGCGATTGCTCGATCCCGACGCGTTCGAGGGAGTGCGTGACCTGCGTCTGGCAGGCGAAGACGACAAGGGCGTTCGTTCAGAATGGCACCATCACTCTCCCTCCCCGGCAGGGGAGGGTGGCTGACGCTCTTGCGTCAGCCGGGTGGGAGCGGCCTCAAGTTCTCGCGCGATCCAGTCGATGACGTCGCCGATCCTATCCCGGACGTCGATCGCCTGTACGCGCAACGTCTTCAAACCAAGCCGGGCGATCGCGGCATCTCTATCGTGGTCCCAGTCTCCACGGCCCGCATGCGACGAGCCGTCCACCTCGACGATGATGCCGCGATCCAGGCAAACGAAATCGAGGAAGTAGCCTCTGAGAGGGTGCTGACGGCGGAAAAGGAACCCCTTCGCTCGCAGAGGACGCAGGGCGACCCACAGACTCGCCTCTGGAGGAGACATGGCTCTGCGCATTGCGCGCGCCTTTGCGATCGTCGCCATGTCCTGGACCGCCCCCACCCGGTCGCTTCGCGACCACCCTCCCCTGAAGGGGAGGGTGAGACAAGGTCACCCCGTCGCCAGACCAACGCCTCGGCCGCCGCCCGGCACCGGGGCGACGTCCAGCAGCTTGATGCGGAACACCAGCACCGAGTTCGGCGGGATGTCCGAGCCCTGCCCGCGTTCGCCGTACCCGAGCTCTGGAGGAACATAGAGCAGCCACTCGTCGCCGACCTTCATGCGCTGCAGCGCCTCGGTCCAGCCCGGGACGACCTGTTCGGCAGTCGTCACATAGGGCTGACCTCGGCTGAACGAACTGTCGAACACCGTGCCGTCGGTCAGGGAGCCCTCATAGTCCACGCGAACCAGGTCGTTGCGGTCCGGCGACGCCGCCCCGGACGGCCCCGACTGCACGACCTTGTATTGCAGCCCGCTCTCGAGGGTCCGCACGCCGTCGGCCTTGGCGTTGGAGTCCATGAAGAAGGTCGCCGCCCGGGCATTGGCCTCGGCATCGACCGCGCTTTCGCCCGCCCCGCCACAGGCGGCCAGGGCCAGGGATCCCGCGACCGCGACGCTAGCCCATCCGAAGCGCATAGCCCTTGTCCTTCAATGCCTGTCCGATCTCGTCGGCGTGGGCGCTATCGCGCGTTTCGACCATGATGTCGAACTCCGCCCCCTTGGCCGGGACATCCAGCGCCAGGCGGTTGTGGACCACGTCGATGATGTTGCCGCCCAGCCCCCCAATGACCGCCGCCATGGCCGACAGCATGCCCGGCCGGTCGTCGCCCAGGATGCGATAAACGATCAACCGCCGCTCGCGCACCATCTCCCGGTTCAGCACCACCGCCAGCATCCGCGCGTCGATGTTTCCACCGCACAGCACCAGCCCGACCTTCAGCCCCTTGAACCGATCCGGCTGAGCCAGCAGGGCGGCCAGCCCCCCGGCGCCCGCGCCCTCGGCCACGGTCTTCTCCAGGGTCGCGAACAGGGCGACGGCCTTCTCGAAATCCTCCTCGGCGCAGACGATCACGTCCTCGACCAGGGGATCAGCCAAGGCGAAGGGGATGTCGCCCACCGCCTTGATCGCGATGCCCTCCGCAATCGTCGCGCCGCCGCATTTGGGGGCCTCGCCCCGCCGCCGGGCACTGAAGGACGGATACATGGCCGCCTCGACGCCGAACACGCGGATGTCCGGCTTCATCGCCTTGGCCGCGATGGCGCAGCCCGCGATCAGTCCGCCGCCGCCGATCGGAACGATCAGGGCATCGAGGTCCGGCGCGTCCTCCAGGAACTCGATGGCGCAGACGCCCTGCCCGGTGACGATGCCCTCGTCGTCGAAGGCCGAGATAAAGACATAGCCCCTCTCGTCCCTCAGCCGGTGCGCCTCGGCGGTCGAGCCGGTGAAGTCCAGGCCCTCGATCACCACTGTCGCCCCGTGGCCGCGCGTGCCGTCGACCTTTGTGAAGGGCGTGCCCTCCGGCATCACGATCGTAACAGGAATGCCCAGCCGGCCCCCATGATAGGCCAGGGCCTGCGCGTGGTTGCCCGCGCTGGCCGCCACCACGCCGCGCCGCCGCTCATCGGGTGTCAGAGAGAGCAGCCGGTTCAGCGCGCCGCGCTCCTTGAAGCTGCCGGTGAAATGCAGGTTGTCGTACTTCACCCAGACCTCGGCCTCGGTCAGCTGCGACAGCCGACGCGAGTGCCGCGCAGGCGTGCGATCCACCTGACCGGCGATCCGCGCCTGGGCCGCCTGGATGTCCGCGAATACGACTGTCATGGGGATCCTGTAAGGGCATCTGGAGGGGTCATCACCGCGACCGGGTCGGCCACCTCATGATCGCCTTGTGGCGCCCGCCATCCGGCGTCGCAACCTTGACCTTATGTCCGCGTTTGGCGTTCTGTGGTTCGCGCGCCGAGCGAAGTCATCCCGTTGCAGTCAGAGAGTATCATGACCGTCTGCATCGCCCTTCCCGCCCTCGCCGTCGTCGCGACCCTGGCCGCCTGCGCGCCCGCGCCCGCTCCCGCCGCCTATGGGCCGCCCGCCGCCTTCTCGGCGTCTGATTTCGCCTGGTCGACGCGGGGCGGCACGGCCGGGATCGATGGCCGCGTCGCCTTCGGCCGCGACGGCCAGAGCTTCGCCTGCACCGGATCGGTCGCCCTGACGCCGGACACCCCCTACACCCGCCAACGCTTCCAGACCCTGTACGGCTCGACCGACAGCGCGGCCGTGCCCGAGGCCGTGGTGCGCGCGCGCACCGTGCCCGATCCCAACTCGGACTACCGCTCCTACGTCCGCTCCACGACCTGCTCGGGCGGGAGCTTCCGCTTCGACGGCCTGCCCGACGGCGGCTGGTTCCTGATCACCCCCGTCAGCGCCGGCGGAGACCGGATCGTGCTGATGCGTTATGTTCGGACCCGTCAAGGCACGACCGCCACCGTCACCCTCTGAGGGTTCATCCGCGCGGGTCCGCCCGCATAAGCCGAGGCGTCCATCCATGAAAGCCGTCGCCGTCGCCCTGCTCATGACCGGTCTGGTCGCCGCCCCCGCCGCTGCCCAGTATCGCGGCGGCTACGATTCTGCGGCCCAGGGGTCGCGCACCTGGTCCAGTCAAGGGGGCGGCTGGGACTACAACGGCCAGGCTGATCGTCCGGGCGACTACCGCTGCGACGCCTATTGGGATCGGGCCCGCGACGACTGCGCCGCCGGCTGGCGCGACCAGCGACCGTTCGTTCGGCACTACGGCTCCGGCCACCGGACGCGCGGCTACAGGCCTTCGGGCGGCCATGCCTACCAGCCCTATAACCAGGGGACCCAGTACTGGGGGGCCTACGGGCGACCGGACCAGGTCTATCCGGGGTCTGGCTATGGCGGTCACGTCGGCTATCCGGGACAGGCGTACCAGGGGGCGGGATATCGCGACGCCAATCGCTCGGCCTGGTGCGCGGCGACCTACCGGTCCTACGATCCCGTCAGCGGCTACTACCGGGCCTATTCGGGTCGCCTGATCTTCTGCGGCTGAGACCAACCCGCGTTCGTCCGATCACGGATTCGCGTCCTATCGTCGTTCGCCATCTTTCCGCCTTGCCCGCCGCGCTTGTCGCCCGGGTCCAGTTCGGACGGGCCAGCCTCGGGGAGCGCGTTCATGTCCCAGCACAACATCGTCGGTTCGGAAGCCTTCAACCGCACGCCCCCGCTGATCATCCGCAAGGTGCGGACCCGCGCCCTGCGTCGCCGTCAGGCCCGGGCGGTCTGGATGTTCGTGGCCGGCGCGGGCGTCACGGCGATCGCCGGCGTCGTGGCCGTGCTGGCGATGGTGGGACCGGGCTTGGCGGGCGGTTAAGCCGCCGACCGTTCAAAGATCGTCTCGAACCCGCCCCACATCATCCGCTTGCCGTCGAACGGCATGTCCATATTGGCCATGTCGGGGTCTTCCATCATGGCGGCCCAGGCGCTGTCGGCGGTCGCCTTGTCCGGCCAGACCAGCCAGGCCAGAACGACCGCCTCGCCCTCCTCCTTCTTGACCGCGCGGTTGAAGTCCGTGGTGTGCCCGTCGGCGATGTCGACGCCCCAGGTCTCCATGTGGTGCAGGCATCCGTGCTTCTGGAAGAACGGCCAGGAGGCTTCGGCCGACTTGATGTAGCGGTCGCGGTCTTGGGTCTTCACGGGGGTCAGGAAGCCGGAGACATAGGTCATGGGTGCGCGCCTCGTTGGATCGATGCCGCAAACTGGACCCGCACCCCGCGCCCGTCCAGCGTCACCGGATCAGCGCGAGATTCGCAGGTTCTCGATCCGCCCGGCGATCCGATCGAACGCCGCGCCGATGCCCGAGGCGCTGTCGACCGGAAAGTAGTGATCCTCGACGGTGGTGGCGCATCGACGAAGCAGGGTCTGGGCCGTCGAATCGACCTGGACGGCGACCGTGTAAACCTCGATCCCGCTGTCCTTCATGTTTCCGCACAGGTCTTCCTGGCCGGCGGTGGGATGGTCGAGACGGTCGTCCATCCGGTCGCGACGGGTGCTGCTGTTGCCCGAGGTGATGCCCAAACGATTCTGCCAGATGTAGCCGAGACCGTTGTAGGGAGAATCATTGGGGCTGGAGGTGTCGCCCAGCACGTTGGCGCCGTCGGTCATGATGATGATGATCTTCTGCAACCGCTCGGCGTTGTAGGGCAGGCCGTCGCCGAAGGGCGCGTTGGGCGACAGCGTGTGCCACCCCCACATGGCCCCGAGCGGCACATTGGTGTTGCCGGTGGCGATCATGTTGTCCACCGCCGCACGCAGCGTGTCGTACTGATCCGTCAGGCGGATGACCGGCTGGAGATTGCAGCCCCTGTTCGGCCCGAAACCGGTGTGGAGACCGCTGGTGCTCACATACTTGTTGACGTTGCGAACGCGGGCGAACCACTCGTCCCGACGCGCCTGATTGCTGGCGAACGGGCTGGAACTGTTCGACCCCGACCGTCTGTCGTCCAGATAGTTGTTGCCCTCGTACTGCCAGTTCCACCAGGTCGAGTGATTGGGATAGTCGTTCCGATCAGGTTCGTCGGGCGCGAAGTAGGGGACGAACATCGACGCCTGGTCTCCGCTGCTCGGAGGGGTATCGCGGATATCGAAGGGCTGGGGACGGGCCTCTATGCAACCACCCCACGTCGTGCCGAGGGTCTGGAACAGGTTGAGGCGACCCCGCCCGGCGCTGAAGATGCCATAGGTGCCCGTCGAGCCGGTATGATTGTCGGCGTTCGATACCCAGTTCGGCGCGTTGTTCGTCCCGCCTTGATGAACGCGGACCGTCTGCGAGAACGGCACCAGCGAAATCTTGATCGCGTCTTCCTCGATCGAGCGACTGTCCGCCGCCTCGAGGCGGTTGATGAGATCGATCGCCGCCGCCTTGGTGGCCTCCAGCTTCGCGCCCGACATCGAGCCGGTGTTGTCGATGACCAGCGCGACCTCGATGCGGTTGTTCGAGCGCAGCACTTCCGAATGAGCGCGCACTGGCAGGCGGTCGTCCAGGATTTCGCCATAGGGCGGCAGGACAATGTTGGCGACCAGGGTCCTGACGCTGACCACGGCGTTGGCGATCACCGCCCCGGTCTCGGTGTCCAGGGTGAAGGTGGTCTGGCCGGCGTCCAGGGTGATGTCCTGGAACGGGGCCAGGTTCGCACGCAGCGACGCCAGGCCCACCTCGGTGATCTCGTCGTCCTCGACGAACTGCGACCGGGCGGCCGCCAGGGTCGCCGCGTCCAGCGCGTCCTGCAGGTTCATCTTGACCGTCGAGGCGCGACTGATGTCGACCCCGCCCAGGGTGATCATGATCAGCAAGGGCAGGACCAGGGCGAAGATCACGGCCACATTGCCGCGTCCGTCCCGGGCGAAACGGCCAGCGATCTGGGTCACGGCCCTGAGATGAGCGACGATGGTCATGGTGGCCCCGGCAGTCCCTGCTCGCGGACCCGCTCGGCCCGCAATCGACCTGCCGTATCAGGACGCGGTTAAGACAAGCCCCAACGCCAAGGGTTAATCCGCCGAAATCGATCGGCGTTCGATCAGGGCAGGACGCAGTCGTCCAACCCTTCATTGCGGACCGTATTCGCAGCCGCCTGGACGCGCGAGGCCCGCCTCCGGACATAGGGACCCGGCGAGGCAGCATCATAGCGACGGGGGCTGGGAAGGATGGCCGCCAGTCTCGCCGCCTCGCGCGCCGACAGATCCGATGCCGACTTGCCGAACCAGTGCTGGGAGGCGGCCTCCGCGCCGTAGACCCCGGGGGCCATCTCGGCGACGTTCAGATAGACCTCGACGATGCGTCGCTTGCCCCAGATCGTCTCGATCAGGACCGTGTATCCCGCCTCCAGCCCCTTTCTGACCCAGTCGCGGCCGGGCCAGAGGAAGACGTTCTTGGCGGTCTGCTGGCTGATGGTCGATCCACCGCGCATGCGCCGCCCCTGCTCGTTGGCCTTAAGGGCGTCCTCGATGGCCTGGAGGTCGAAGCCCCGATGGCTGCAGAAGCGGGCGTCCTCGGCGGCGATGACGGCCGACACCAGCCCGGGCGAGATGTCGTCGAGCGACCGCCAGCGATAGCTCAAACCCTGGCCGCCCAGCGACCGCTGCGCCATCAGCAGCGTCATGGGGGGCGGCACGAGCGCGTGGATCAGCACGCCACCCAGCGGCAGCAGGGCCAGCACCAGCAGGGCGAGCAGGATCGGACGCCCATTGCGGCGCGGCGTCTGCGTGTGGGGGGTGCCCTCCTCCATGCGGTGACGCTAGAGGCCACCGGAGGGCGTGGCAACCAAGCGCCGAACCGCCGTCAGGCGAGGTCGCTGGTCAGGTCCGAGACGCCCGCCCGCCCATCCTCGTCGGCCCAGGCCAGACGCCGCGCGTCGGGGCTGAGCGCCAGGGCGGTGATCGGCGGCCCCTTGTCGGCCTTGACGAAGGTCAGCCCCTGGGTCGCCGGATCGGCCACCCAGACGCGCCCATCCGCAAGGCCCGCGGCCAGCCGGCCATGCGCCGTCCGGGCCGCCACCAGATTGACCAGGGTGGTGTCGTCGAAGCCGATCTCGGACGCCTCGCGCCCCATCGGACCGTTGGCCCCGGTGAAGGGCCACAGCACCGCGCCCTGGGCCCCCGAGGTGGCCAGAAGCTGGCCCCTGGACAGAAAGGCCAGGCTGCGGATCTTGCCCGGATAGCCGCCCATCCGCAGGTTCTTCGCGTCCTTCAGGCGCCAGCCGTGCAGCTGGTTGTCCTGCATCGTGGTGATGACGAAGGCCCCGTCGGGCGAGAAGGCGACCCCGGTGTGCGAACCAGCCCAGGCCAGCTTCGTCGGCTTCTGTTCGGCGATCCGCGCGTACCACAGCCAGGCCCCGCCATAGGTCGAGGTGGCGATGCGGCGGCCCTTGGGATCGAAGGCGACGCCGGACACGGTGCGCTCGTGCGCGAAATCCCGGCGGAAGGCGACATCGGTGGCGTCGATGATCGAAAGGGTCCGGCCGGCGGAGAAGGCGATGAGCTTCGACTCGGCCGAGGCATCGAGGGAGTCGATCCACTGGCCTTTGGCGGTGGCCAGCACGCCCGCCTCGCCCTTGCGGCTCCAGATCACGCGGCCGTCGTCGCCGCCGGTGACGAGGCCTTCGCCCGACGGATGGACGGCCGCGCACAGGATGGCACCGTCATGAACCGCGTCGAAGGTCCCGTCCTCGAACCGGACCGAGCCGTCGCCGAGGGCGAAGGCGGCGCCGGAGGCCTCGAAATGCACCGCCGTGACCTGGGCGTCGAACTGGAAGGACCTCACGCCTCGCCGTCCTCGCCGAAGGCCGCGCCAGGTCCACGCGGCTCGCACCGGATCAGCCGGGAATCGAGCACCGCCGCCTGACGGTGGACGACCGCCTCGCGATACTCCGGATCGCGCAGCATGGCGACGAAGGCGTCGCCGGTCGGATAGGCGGCGATGAAGGCCAGGTCCCAGGTCTCGTCAGCCGGGCCGATGACCGTCAGCTCGGCGCGGCCCAACCAGACCTGCCGCCCACGGGCCCTCTGAAACGGCGCGGCCGCGGCGGCCCCATAGCGGCGATAGGCGTCGGCCCCGCTCAGCCCCGTGGCGTGGTCGGCGTGGTCGGAGGGATAGTCGGCGCGATCCCTGAAGCGCAGCAGGTTGATCATGGCGATCGGGCGGTCGGACGGCAGGTCGCGGAAGGCGGCCATGACCTCGCGCGTGGGGTCGATGTGGCTCACCAGGGCAGCTCCCGGCCGTTCCAGCCGATGAAGCGGTGCTCGTGGGCCCCGGCGTTGGCGGCGAGCTGGTTGGCCATGCCCCGGCAGCTGGTCTCCACGTCGATCGTGCCACCGGGGCCGCCCATGTCGGTGCGGACCCAGCCCGGGTTGACCGACAGGACGGTGACGCCCCGCGCCCGCGCCGACCCGATCCACAGGCTGCGCGCCAGCATGTTCTGCGCCGCCTTGGAGGCCCGATAGATGTCGTAGCCGCCCGAGGTGTTGTCCGCGATCGATGCCATGCCAGTCGACATCAGGGCCAGAACGCCGGTCTGTTCGCGGAGCTTGTCCATCAGCGCCCACGCAAGGCGCGCGGGGCCAAAGGCGTTGGTCCGCATGACCCGGTCGATCTCCTCGACCGAGGCCGAGAGCATGTCCGGCGGCCCCATGATCCCGGCGTTGATGAACAGCAGGTCGAGGGGCTCCGGGACCTCCGACACGAGCCGGTCGATGTCGGCGTCAGACGTCACGTCCGCATGGCGAACGGTCAGCCGCCCAGAGCCCGCAAGCGCCCTCAACGCCGCCTCGCCCGAGGCGTCGCGCACCGTGGCGATGACGGTCCAGCCGCGCGACAGAAATTCCGCGACCAGGCCGAGGCCCAGCCCGCGCGAGGCGCCGACGATCAGAGCGGTCTGGGTCAACTGGTTCTCCTTTACGCCGCGCAGGCCTCGAAGCCCGCCCTCAACGCCGCCTCGTCCAGATCGCGGCCGATGAAGACGGCGCGGCTCCAGCGGCGCTCTGTGGCCCCCCACTCGCGCTGGAGATCGCCCTCCAGGATCATGTGGACGGCCTGGAAGACCAGGCGGCGATCCTCGCCCTGGACGTCGATGATGCCCTTGGCGCGCAGGATGTTCTGGCCTTGCTGACCCAGCAGCTGATCCAGCCACTGGGTGAACCTGACCCCGTTCATGGGCCGGTCGAGCGACAGGGATATGCCCCGGATGTCGTCGGCATGATTGTGCCCTCGCGGCCCCGTTTCAGACGCTGAATCCGCGTGCGAACCGTCTGAATCGTGCGAATGGCCCGCATGGCCGTGCCCGTGATCGGCGTGATCGTGGTCATGATCGTGCGCGTGGCCCTGGGCATGACCACAGTGCTCGTCGTGGACGTGGCCGTCCTCGCCGTGGGCCGGATTCGCGAACTGCGGGTTGATGTCCAGGATGCGCTCCAGATCGAAGCCACCCAGGCCCAGCACCTGATCCAGCGGCACGTTCGCCCGCTCGGCGCGGGTGATGGGGGCGAGCGGGTTCAGCGCGCGCAGCCGCCGCTCCACCGCCGCCAATTCATCCGCCGAGGCCAGGTCGGTCTTGTTCAGGATGATGCGGTCGGCGAAGGCGACCTGCTCGCGCGCCTCCCTGGAATCATCCAGCCGCGCCATGACGTGTTTGGCGTCGACCAGGGCCGTGACGCTGTCCAGCGTCGTCTTGGCCTTGACGTCCTCGTCCACGAAGAAGGTCTGGGCCACCGGGCCGGGATCGGCGAGGCCCGTCGTCTCCACGATGATGGCGTCGAAGGCGGGGGCACCCGGTTTCTGGCGCTTCATCAGGCCGGCGACGACGCGGATCAGGTCGCCGCGCACCGTGCAGCAGACGCAGCCGTTGTTCATCTCGAACACGTCCTCGTCGGCGCCGACGACCAGGTCGTTGTCGATGCCGATCTCGCCGAACTCGTTGACGATGACGGCGTACCGCTTGCCGTGATCCTCGGTGAGGATGCGGTTCAGCAGGGTGGTCTTTCCGGCGCCGAGGTAGCCGGTGAGGACGGTGACGGGAATGCGAGCGTCGGACATGGCCGCCAGATGGGGCGTGGCGGGCCGGAATGAAAGGCCCGGCGACGACCGGAACGCCTCAAAGACGAACGGCGCCGGACCCCTTCGGATCCGACGCCGCTCGAGAAGATGGTGCCCAGAAGAGGACTCGAACCTCCACGGCCTTTCAGCCACTGGCACCTGAAGCCAGCGCGTCTACCAATTCCGCCATCTGGGCCCAGACCGGTGCGCCACAAGGACGTCCCGGACCGGAAGGCGCGGACCTGTAAGGCAGTGCACGGACGGGGTCAACACGGCTCGTGACGCTTTTCCGAGGCCTGCGTCCCCGCCCCGCGTTGCGACCCCGGAAGCCATCGTCTATCCCGACCCTCGAACGCCTTCCCAGGATGCCCCTCATGTCCGAATCCACGCCCGGCCTGGTCACCGTCTTCGGCGGCTCCGGCTTCGTCGGAACCCAGGTGGTGCGCGCCCTGGCCAAGCGCGGCTGGCGGGTGAAGGTGGCCGTGCGCCGCCCCAACCTGGCCCAGGACCTGCGTCTGTCGGGCGACGTCGGCCAGATACAGCCGGTCCGCTGCGACATCACCCGGCCGGCCGACGTCGAGGCCGCCCTGAAGGGATCCGACGCCGCCGTGAACCTGGTCGGCCTGCTGTTCGAGGCTCCGGGCCGCAAGTTCGCCGCCGCCCACGTCCAGGGCGCGCGGACGATCGCCGAGACCTGCGCGGCGAACGGCATCGCGCGCTTCGTCCACATCTCGGCCATCGGGGCGGACGCCGGCTCCGAAGCCGACTATGGCCGGACCAAGGGCGAGGCCGAACGGGCGATCCTGGCGGCCCTGCCGACGGCGACGGTGCTGAGGCCCTCGATCGTGTTCGGGGCCGGGGACGGCTTTCTGAACCGCTTCGCGGCCATGGCGACCACCTCGCCGGCCCTGCCCCTGATCGGCGGCGGCAAGACGAAGTTCCAGCCGGTATTCGTCGGCGACGTGGCCGAGGCGGTCGCGGCGTCTCTGGGCCTGCCGCAGGCCGCCGGACGGACCTATGAACTGGGCGGGCCGGCGGTCTGGTCGTTCAAGGACATCCTGAAGTACATCCTGCGCGAGACCGGCCGCAGCCGGATCCTGGCCCCCCTGCCGGTCTTCGTCGCCGCGACCATGGGGCGGGTCACCGGCCTGACGGCCATGGTCGGCATCCCGCCCGTGCTGACGCGCGATCAGGTGCTGATGCTGAAGACCGACAATGTCGTGTCGCCCGGCTCGCTGGGCCTGAAGGATCTCGGCATCGAGGCGACGGGGCTGGAGGCCATCGCCCCGTCCTATCTGTGGCGCTATCGCCGGGGCGGGCAGTTCGCGGAGAACCCGCGCGATCCGGAGACGTTGCCGGCCTGAGGCGTTGCAGAGGTGAGGTTCATCACGGCGAACACGGCGAATGCACGGCGGACACGGCGGGACCGAGCGCGCAGAGTCAGCGCCGACTGCTCGTCCTTGGGGGCGAATTACTTTTCGGCTTGGCGCTTCGCGCCGTTGCAAACGCCGCTGCGCAGCCGCAGTCCACTACTGAGTATGGCAGGAGCAGCGTCGGTCCGCTCGGTCTCGCTGTGTCCGCTGTGATCTCGCTGTGATCGCCGTGATGAACCGCTCTCAATAACGCGACCCTTAGAGCAGCCGGATTTCCCTCAGACGCTCGGTCAGGAAGTCCTCGGCCATGATGGCCTTGCCCGCATAGCGGTCGGGGTTCTGGGCGGTGACCGTGCCCGGCAGGGTCTGGATCACATAGTCCGGGTTGAAGTGCAGGAAGAAGGGCGTCGAATAGCGGGCGAAGCCGCGCCGCTCCGGCGCCGGATTGACCACCCGGTGGGTCGTCGACGGCAGGACGTGGTTGGTCAGCCGCTGCAGCATGTCGCCGATGTTGACGACCAGGGCGCCCGGCGGCGGGGCGATGTCCAGCCATTCGCCGTCGGCGTCCTTCAGCTGCAGTCCAGCCTCCTCGGCCCCCAGCAGCAAGGTGATGACGTTGATGTCCTCGTGCGCGCCCGCCCGCACGCCCGGCGCATCGGCCGGCACCGGGGGATAGTGCAGCATCCGCAGCACGCTGTTGCCCAGCTGGACCTTGTCCTCGAAGAAGGCGTCGTCGAGCTGAAGATAGCGGGCGATGGCCTTGAGGATGCGGCGACCCAGGGCGTCCAGCGCCTCGAACATGGCATAGACGTCGTCACGGAACCCCGGGATCTCGGTCGGCCACAGGTTGTCGCGCATGTATCTGCGATAAGGATGGCCCTCCGGCAGTTCGCGGCCGGTGTGCCAGAACTCCTTCAGATCCACCGATGCCGCGCCCTTGGCGGCCTCGACGCCGAATGGGGTCAAACCGCGCGCACCGCCCGTACCCGGCTGGTGATAGGCCCGCTTTACGTCCTCGGGCAGGGCGAAGAAGGCCTTGGCGTCGTCGATGGCGCGGCGGATGACATCCTCGTCCAGGCCGTGGTCGGCGACGACGGCGAAGCCGTAACGCTGGAACGAGGCCCCCAGATCGTCGCTGAAACCCTGAAAGTCGGCTGCGTAGCGCGACATGGACACCGGCACGATGCCCCTGGGGGTCTGGCCGTCGGCGGAAAGGGCATCGAGGGTGGCGGTCACGGCTGGGGCCTCATGGAATGGAGCGCGGCGTCACGCGCTGTCGGACGCCGGGAAATGCGCCTTACGCCCTGACAGCGCAAATTGGCAGTCCCGGGGCGGCGGCGCGTTGACGCGACCGCGATTGCCGAAACGGAACCTTGACCGTAAGCCGACGTTGAGGTGCCTGAGGGCTTTTCCCGGAGAGACACACCATGCGCATGAACCTGATCGTCAGCGGCCTCGGCGTCGCCGCCATGCTGGGCGCGACCGCCTGCACAACGACCGACCCCTATTCCTCGGCTCCGCGCCGCAACAACACCGCCACGGGCGCCATCGCCGGCGCGCTGGGCGGGGCCGTTCTCGGCTACCTGACCAACACCTCGGACGGCGAGCAGGGCCGTCGCAACGCCCTGATCGGCGCAGGCATCGGCGCCCTGGGTGGCGCGGCCGTCGGCAGCTACATGGACAATCAGCAGCGCGCGCTGGAGGCCGAACTCTCGGGCACCGGCGTGGGCGTGGCGCGCCAGGGCGACAACCTGATCCTGCGCATGCCCTCGGACGTCACCTTCGCGGTGAACCAGTCCAACATCGAGCCCCGCTTCGAGGCCGTTCTGGCCGACGTGGCCGCCGTGCTGCGCGAGTACGACCGCTCGGTCGTGGACATCAAGGGCCACACCGATTCGTCGGGCGGAGACGCCATCAACCAGCCCCTGTCGGAGCGCCGGGCCCTGTCGGTCGCCGACGCCCTGATCTCGCAAGGCGTGCTGCGCGAGCGGCTGTTCGTCGAAGGCCTGTCCTCGCGCGCGCCCGTGGCCACCAACGCCACCGCCGAGGGCCGCGCCCAGAACCGCCGGGTCGAGATCCTGATCCGTCCGTTCACGGGCTGATCCGTGGACCTTGATCGGCTGAGGAGGAATCGCTTCGCGATTCCGCCGATGCCGTGAATCAAGGTCCAACGGTTTCCCGGGGCCTGATCCGACCGGAAAACCGCTCACACTTTTCCGGATCAGGCCCTGGATCTGACACGCACGGTTCGGTGACTTGCGTCATCGGGCCGTGTGTGATTCCTCTGTCGTCACGGATTCGGGGGCGGCATGGACGATCAGGACGGCTTGGGCACGGGCGGACGCATGGTCCTGGCCGCCACGGTTTCCGCCGTCGTGGTGGCCGCCCTGGTGATCCTGGTCGGCGGGCCGCTGGTGGAGCGGACGATCTCCGTTCCCTCGGCCCAGCCTGTGCCCCTGGTCCTGACAGCGGGTTGATGCGTTCGATTCACCGGGTCTGGTCATGATCGCCCTGTCCGCGCCCGATCTGGGCCCGGTCGATCGCGAGGCGGTTCTGGCGACGCTGGACGACGGCTGGGTCTCGTCGGCCGCGCCAGCGGTGACCGCTTTCGAACAGGCCTTCGCCCGCACGGTGGGACGGGCCCATGCCACGGCCGTCTCGTCGGGTACGGCGGCCCTGCATCTCGCCCTGCACATGCTGGATCTGGGGCCGGGCGACGCGGTCATCGCCCCGACGCTGACCTTTATCGGCGGCGTCGCGCCCATCCTGCACGCCGGCGCGCGCCCGATCTTCGTCGATTGCGGCGCGGCGGACTGGAACCTCGACCCGGCCCTGCTCGAGGAGGCCTTTGCGCGGGCCGGGCGAGAGGGGCTGACGGTACGCGCCATCGTGCCGGCCGACCTCTATGGCCAGTGCTGCGATATCGCAGCCATCCGCGCGGTGGCGGACGAAAAGGGCGTGCCGGTGATCCTGGACTCGGCCGAGGCCGTGGGGGCGACGCTGGATGGACGGCACGCGGGGCACGGAGCCATGGCCGCCGCCTACTCCTTCAACGGCAACAAGATCATCACCACGGGCGGGGGCGGCATGCTGGCCTCGGACGACGCGGCCCTGATCGCCCGGGCGCGCAGCCTGGCCACGGCCGCCCGCGTCCCGGCGGTCCACTATGAGCACGCCGAGGTGGGCTTCAACTACAGGATGACGGGCCTGGCAGCGGCCCTGGGGAGCGCCCAGCTGGCCACGCTGGAGGACAAGGTGGCGCGGCGCCGGGCCATCCATGGCCGCTACAGGGATCGGCTGGACGCGCTGGCGGGCGTGGCCTTCGCGCCCGAGGCGCCCGGGCGGCGGCATTCGCGCTGGCTGACGGTCATGTTGCTGGACCAAACCGCCACGGCGGTTGCGCCCGAGGCCCTGAGACTGGCGCTGGAGGCGGCGGGCATCGAGAGCCGCCCGGTGTGGAAGCCGATGCATCTTCAGCCCGTGTTCCGCGATCACCCCATGATCGGCGGGGCTGTGTCCGAAAGGCTATTCGCCGACGGCCTGTGCCTGCCGTCCGGCAGCGTCCTGACGGACGCCGAGATCGACCGCGTCTGCGAGGTCATCGAGGCGACCCTGGCCCCCTGACGCCTGCCCCCTACCTTGCGGCTGCGAATCGTCTTGCGAGGGCTTTTGCGGTGGGTTTGAGGGCTCGGGGTTCGTGGTAGTTTCCGTTGACCT
>NCEB01000047.1 GCA_002280475.1 Brevundimonas subvibrioides | reverse complement strand
CTCCTCGCGAGCGATCCGGAAGACGCCTTTGCGCGCGGTATCACCCGGCCCATGCGTCTGTACTGGGGTGTGCGCGACCGCAAGGATCTGTACCTGCTCTCGCTGTGCGAAGCGTGGCAGCGCGAGCACCGCAATTTCAGTGTCGTGCCCGTGGTGTCGGAGGCCGGAGTGCGGGCCGGTTGACGCGGCGTCGGACGGTTGGCGGCGCGCTGGGTCGGGGGCGGCGTGGCGCGACTGGCGGCGCGTTGGGCGGCGGGCGCGGCGGCGGCGGACGCCGCGGTCTGGGTCGCTGGAGGGGTGGCGGCGGGCGCGGCGGCGGGCGTCTGGGCAGGCCCGGGCGTGGCGGCGGTCTCGATGGCGGCGGCGGCGGCGGCGCGGGCGGCCAGTTGCTGGGCCTGGAAGCGGCCGGCCAGTTTCTCGGTCAGCTCGCGGGCGGCGGCGGGCGGCATCTGAGCCATGATGGCCGACAACGAGCGCGGCCGCATGGCGGCGGCGATGGGCAGGCGGACGTCGTCGGCCAGGGTGGCGAAGACGGCGGCGGCCTCGCGCGGGCGCATGGCGGAATAGACGGAGACCAGACGCGCGGTCTCGGCGGCCTCGCGCTCGTCGACCTGACCCAGCAGGGTCTGGACCTCGGCCTTGATGGCGTTCAGGGCGGTGATCTTGGCGTCCAGCTTCTGTTCGGCGGCGACCATCAGCGGCAGGGTGGTGGCGAAGTCGGCGTCGCGGGCGTCCAGCTCGGTGCGGCGCGCCGACAGGGACTGGATGATGCGCAGTTCGGCGGGGGAGATGCCGGCCTGCTGGGCCAGTTGTTCGGGCGACAGGGCGCAGACGGCGGGAACCGTCCGCGCGGCGGCGGCCGGCGTCACGGCCTCGCCCGCGGTCTCGGCGGCTTCCTCGGCCCAGGCGACCGCGCCCTGGAACAGGTCGGGTCCGGCCCCTACGGCGCGCACAGCCACGACCCCGCCGATGGCGACGGCGATCAGGGGCAGGAGGCGGGGCAGCTTCATCGGGGAAATCCAGTCGGAACCTAGGCGGCGAACAGGTCGTCGTCGGTCGTGGTAGGCCGCGACCGGTTGAGGCTTTGCTTCGCGCCTTGGTTAGCGGTCAGGGCATGCAGGATGGCCTGGACGTTGCCGGCCCCGGCGGCGGCCGGGGTGGCGGGGGCGCGCAGGCCCTGAATCCGCTCGGCCAGGGCGGCCATCCGGAAGGCGCGGTCGTCGGGGTCGGGGGTGGCGGCGGGAACGGGTTCGGCGTCCTCCCTCCCCCGGCGGGGGAGGGTGGTCGCGGAGCGACCGGGTGGAGGCGGCGCCGCGACGCGGGTGCGATCGGTCTCCGGCTCGCCCTGCCGGCCCCACCCGGTCTCCCCCTGGATCAAGTCCGGGGTTCGACCACCCTCCCCCAAGTGGGAGGGAGAAGCGGCGCGACCACCCCGCGCCACCAGCGCCTCGAGCTCGCCCTTCAGCGTTCGGGCCTTGAGGATGCGATCGTGCAGGAGGTCCGCCTCTTCACCGCTGGCGCGCAGCGACGACAGGGCGTTCTCGGCGCGACCGCAGGCGGCGTTCAGCTCGGTCACGGCACCTGCGAAGGCGAGTTGTCCGGCGCGGAGCTGGCTCAGCTTCTTCTCCAGCCGCACGCCGTACCCCAGCGCCGCGACCAGCAGGAGCATCAGGACAGCATCGAGGATGATCCCGGTCATGTCAGCGCCTTCCCTTGGTCAGGCTGTTGGCGGCCTCGACGCTGATCGGGCCCTCGACCCGCACAGCGATGTGCTGGCCCTTGCGGCCCATGCGCCCCGTTGTGACGGGAATCGATCCGCAGCGGATCGAGATCTCCGAGTCGGGCGTGGCGTTCAGCATCAGGGTGTCGCCAACCTTCAGATTCAGGACCGACGACAGGGGCACGGACTGGTCGTCCAGCACGGCGCGGACCTCGGTGTCGGTGGTCCAGAGCTCGGTGGCCAGGTGGCCTTCCCAGATGTTGTCGCGGCCGAACTTCTCGCCCATGAACTGCTGCAGCAGCATCTTCCGAATGGGCTCCAGCGTGGCGTAGGGCAGCAGCAGCTCGACCCGGCCACCCCGATCCTCCATGTCGATCCGCAGCTTGACCAGGATGGCGGCGTTGGCCGGGCGGGCGATGGCGGCGAAGCGGGGGTTGGTCTCCAGCCGGTCCAGATTGAAGTGGACCGGCGTCAGGGGCTCGAACGCCGCCTGGGCGTCGGCCAGGATGACCTCGACCATCCGCTGGACCAGAACCCGTTCGATGGTGGTGTAGGGCCGGCCCTCGATCCGCAGCGCGGCGGTGCCGCGACGCCCGCCCAAGAGGACGTCGACGATCGAATAGATCAGGTTGGAATCGACCGTCAGCAGGCCGTAGTTGTCCAGCTCCTCGGCCCGGAACACCGCCAGGATCGCCGGCAGGGGGATGGAGTTCAGATAGTCGCCGAAACGGATCGAGGAGATGTTGTCGAGCGAGACCTCGACATTGTCCGAGGTGAAGTTCCGCAAGCTCGTCGTCATCAACCGGACCAGCCGGTCGAAGACGATCTCCAGCATGGGCAGCCGCTCGTAGCTGACGAGGGCGGAGTTGATGATGGCGCGAATGCCGGTCCGTTCAGACGCGTCGTCGTCGCCCAGGTCGAAGCCGAGCAGGCTGTCGATCTCGTCCTGGTTCAGGACCCGTTCGGTCGCGCCGGGGCGTTCGGAACCGAAGCCTTCCGCCTCCGCGAAGGGATCGACCTCGCCGTCGGCTACGCCCACATCCGACATGGGTTACTGCACCAGCATTTCTTCGATCAGCACGGCATCGACCTGGGCCGGGGCGGCGATCAGATTGACGCGGCGCAGGATCTCGGCGCGCAGCTGATAGCTGCCGGCGGATCCGGCCAGATCCTCGGGGCGCAGCTCGCGCAGGAAGCCCTGGAACATGTCCTGCATGCGCGGCATCTCGCCCTGCAGCTGATGCGCCAGGTCGGCGTCGTGCATCTCCAGCGTCAGGGTCAGTTTGAGGAAGGTGGGCCGGCCGTCCGGCGACTGGATGTTCACCACCATGTCCGGCAGGGTGTAGAAGGTGACGCCGTCGGGCCCTTCCGCGATCTTGCCGAGCGACGGGTCGGCTTCGGCGTCTCCGCCGCCCCCGTGGTCGCCACCGCCCTTCTTCTCCTCGCCGTGGCCGCCGCCCTTTTCCTCTTCGCCGGCCTTCTCCTCGCCGTGGCCTTCCTCGGCGGCGGCGGGCTTGGGCGCGAGCAGGAAGAAATAGGCCCCGGCGCCGCCCCCGCCCAGCACCAGCAAGGCCACGGGCGCGATGATGAACAGAAGCGGGAGCTTCTTTTTCTTGGGCGCGTCTTCGCCCTCGACCTCGGCCCCGTGAGCGACGGCGAGCGCGGTCGCGTCGTCCTTCGGTGGCTTGTCCTTCTTCTTGCCCAGCTTGAGCATGTGGTGGTCGCGCCCCGGAAATCCCAAGCCTCAGGGTCACCCGACTTGGTTAACGCGAGGTGTAGAACCGGCAGGATTTGCCGGGTGGGAAAGGCGCTCAAGACCGCGCAAAGCCCGCCACGGCTGGATTAACCCTGTTGGCACGGCCGTTGCGAGGGGGGGGTGCGAAGGAGCGCCCGTCCCGTGGAAAATGCCGCCTACATCGGTTTGTCGCGTCAGATGACGCTGAGGCGCGAGCTGGATATCGCCGCCAACAACATCGCCAACGCCGACACCACCGGGTTCAAGGTCGAGCAGCTGCTGATGGGGGCCGAGATCGGCAACCGGGCGAGGAACGACTCCATCCGCCCGGGGGCCAGCTTCGTCCTGGACAACGGCGTGGGCCGTGATTTCTCCCAAGGGTCGCTGGAACAGACGGGCCGCTCACTGGACTTCGCCATCGAAGGCGAAGGCGTCTTCTTCCGTATCGAGGACGCGGGGGGAGAGGCCTATACTCGCGACGGAGCCTTCACCATCGACCCTGAAGGGACGCTCGTCACCAAGGCTGGACGGCCGGTGCTGGGCGACGGGGGTCCGATCGTCGTCGATCCGGCGCAGGGTCCAATCTCGGTCGCCGACGACGGCACGATAAGCCAGGCCGGCGCGGTCATCGGACAGCTGGGCCTGGCCCGCTTCGCCGAACTGGGCGTCCTGTCCAAGGACGGCGACGGCCTCTATCGCAACGCCTCCAACGCCGCCCCGATCGACGCCACCGGCGCGCAGGTCCGCCAGGGGATGCTGGAGGGATCCAACGTCAACTCCCTGGTCGAGATCACCAATCTGATCGAGATCAGCCGCGCCTACGAGCGGGCGACCAAGATGGTCGAGAACGTCCAGGAACTGTCCCGCCGCTCGGTCGAGCGGCTGGGCCGGTCGAGCTAAGGGAAACCCACCATGCGCGCACTTCGCACCGCCGCCTCCGGCATGGCCGCCCAGCAGCTGAACGTGGAGGTCATCTCCAACAACATCGCGAACATGAACACGGTCGGCTACAAGCGTCAGCGGGCCGAGTTCCAGGACCTGATCTATCAGAACGTCGAGCGCATGGGGGCCCAGTCCTCGAGCCAGGGCACCGTGGTTCCGACCGGC
This sequence comes from Brevundimonas subvibrioides, assembly GCA_002280475.1. Lineage (GTDB taxonomy): Bacteria > Pseudomonadota > Alphaproteobacteria > Caulobacterales > Caulobacteraceae > Brevundimonas > Brevundimonas aurifodinae. Next base: position 27,648 of record NCEB01000047.1, on the reverse strand, counting down.
ATCCAGGTCGGTCTGGGCGTCAAGGCGGGCAGCGTCTACCGGATCACCGAACAGGGCACGCCCCAGCAGACCAACAACCGCTACGACGTCGCCATCGACGGGCGCGGATATCTCCAGATCACCCTGCCGTCGGGCGAGATCGGCTTCACCCGGGCGGGGAACTTCTCGCTGAACGGCGAGGGCCAGCTGGTGACCGAGGACGGCTATGCGGTCGAGCCGGCCATCACCATCCCGCAGGACGCCATCGACGTGGCGATCTCCAAGACCGGACAGGTCCAGGTCGTCTCGGCCGGATCGCCCGAGGCCCAGATCGTTGGCCAGCTGGAACTTGCCACCTTCTTCAACGAGGCGGGGCTGGAAGCCATCGGCGACAACCTGCTGCTGGAGACCGCCGCCTCGGGCCCGGCCACGGTCGGCATCCCCGGCGAGGACGGCTTTGGCCAGCTGCTGCAGGGCTATACCGAGGCGTCCAACGTCGATGCCGTGACCGAGATCAGCGCCCTGATCATCGCCCAGCGCGCCTATGAGATGAACTCCAAGGTCATCACCACCGCCGACGAGATGATGAGCGTCTCAGCCCAGGTGAAGGGCTAGGCCATGAGAGCCCTGCTCTTCATCGCCGCCCTCGCGCTGAGCGCCGGTCCCGCCCTGGCCGGTCCGGTCACCCTGCGCGCCAACCCCGTCGACGACGACGGACGGGTGACGCTGGGCGACATCTTCGACGGCGCGGGCGCGGCCTCTGGCGTCGTCGTGGCCAGCCGGGCGGGACCGTCGGTCGTGTTCGAGGCCGGGCAGCTTCAGGCGCTGGCCGCGCGGTCCGGCCTGCAATGGGCCAATCCGCAAAACCTGCGCCGGGTCGTGGTTCGCCATGCGCTTCTGGCCTCTGGAGCGCCCGCCGCGACCGCGACGCCCGCCGGCACGACGATGCGGCCCGCAGCGGTGGCGGGCGCGACCGCCGCCGTGCTGACCTATGCCCGCAACATCGCCGCCGGGGATGTCATCCAGCCCGAGGACGTGGTCTGGACCGACGTTCAGAGCCATCTGGCGACCGGTGGTGGCCCGTCGGACGCTGAAGAGGTCGTCGGCCTGTCCGCGCGCCGGGCCCTGCGCGCCGGGGCCGTGGTCGGGGCCCGCGACCTGGCCCGCCCCCAGGTCATCGCCCGCAACGACACCGTTCAGGTGGCCTTCGCGTCCGGCGGCGTGACCCTGACCGTCACCGGCCGCGCCCAGAGGGGCGCCGCCGTCGGCGAAGTCGTGGCCATCACCAATCTGACGTCGGGCCGAACGATCGAGGCCGTCGCCTCCGGTCCCGGCCGCGCCGTCGCTGGGCCCGAGGCCCAGGCCGCCCGTTCCAGTCAGTTCGCCGCCGTCCGGTAGGAAGATCCCGTCATGCGTAAGCCCGCCGTCCTCGCCGCCCTCGCCGCCTCGGCCCTGAGCCTCGGCGCCTGCTCCACCGTCGTCGAGACGGTGCGCGGCCCCGAACTGGCCCCCATCGGCTATCCCGCCCAGCTGGTGCCGGTGACCCAGACCTACCAGGCCGCGCCCCAGCCGCGCTCGGCCAGCGCCAACTCCCTGTGGCGGACGGGGGCACGGGCGTTCTTCGGCGACCAGAGGGCCCGCAACATCGGCGACATCCTGACGGTCTCGATCCGCATCGACGACCGGGCGCAGACCTCCAACACCACCAACCGCAGCCGCACCAACGACATCACCGGCGGGGTGACCAACTTCTTCGGGCTGGAGAACAGCCTGGGCCGCGCCTTCCCGGGCGGCTTCGACCCTCAGGCCCTGGTCGGGGTCGAAGGCTCCTCGAACGCCAACGGCACGGGGTCGGTCAGCCGGGCCGAGCGCGTCGACCTGACCATCGCCGCCGTCGTGACCGACATCCTGTCGAACGGAAACCTGGTCATCCAGGGTCGGCAGGAAGTGCGCACCAACCGCGAACTGCGCGAACTGACCGTCGCCGGCATCGTGCGGCCGGAGGACATTTCCAGCGCCAACACCATCGCCCACACCCAGATCGCCGAGGCGCGCATCAGCTATGGCGGGCGCGGCGACATCAGCCGGGTGCAGGCGACCCCCGCAGCCCAGAGCCTGGTGGAGCGGTTCAGTCCGTTCTAGGGGCGCTACCGCTCGACGCGCGGCGTCTCGCTGCTTGAGCGCGGGTTTAGGGGCGCTATCGCTCGACGCGCGGCGTCTCGCTGCTTGAGCGCGGGTTTAGGGGCGCTACCGCTCGCGACGCGGGACCTATCGTCAAGCTGAGCCGTGAACCGTTAACGCCGAGCAGCGTTTGCCCACCAGACATAAGGTTCTGGTGATGTTCAAGGTTCTGCTTCCCGCCGCCGCCGCGCTCGGTCTGGTCGCCTTCGCGGCCCAGTCGCAAGGCGCCGCGTCCGAGCCCGAGATGACCGAGCCGACGATGAGCTGGACCCTGCATCACGAAGGCAGCCTGGCCAAGCTGGCCTACGGCGTGCCGAACTCCGACCAGCTGGCCCTGATGGTCACATGCGCGCCGGGCCAGGCGCTGGCCACCGTCTATGGCGACGTCCGCCTGGAGGGGGCGCGGCTCATCCGGACCCGTCTGGGCGTCCAGCCGCTGGATCCCCTGTCCGGCGGGCTGGCAGACGAGACCCTGGTCTCGGTCAACGACCCCGGCCTGCGTCGTCTCGCCGAGCGTGGCCAACTGACCGTCACCGGTGACGCGGGCCGCTTCCGCATCGACGCAGGACGAGAAGAACGTCGCCTCGTGGGCGATTTTCTGTCCTATTGCGGGGCCGGGCGCGCCTGATCGCCCGACGAGGGGGCGACGAACCATGAACTGGCTGCCGATCGCGCTCAGCGCGCTGGCCATTCAGGGCGGCTGGACCTGGACACTCTACGAGGGTGACGGTCCCCTGGTGCTCGCCCACGAGGTCCCTGATACGCCGCAGCTCAGGTCTGTTCTGGAATGCGAACCCGGTTCGGGCGTGGCACGGCTGGATCTGTACGAAGCCGGTGCGGCTCCTGGCGTCGCGATCCTGTCCAGCGGCGATGCGACCGCCCAAACCGAGAGCGTCGCGGTCTCCGACCACAGCCGTATCGCCATCCGCTCGGACCACCCGGTGTTCGGTCAGTTCGTGCTCACCGGCGACCTTTCGGTGGCTGTTGCCGGGCGGGCGCAGTCCGTCAAGGTTCAACCGGCGCATCTTGCCAAGCTGAGGCGGTTCGCAGAGCTTTGCGGCGGCTGATGCGGGGAGAGTTCGCCATGCGCTGGATCTGGCTCGGGACCCTTGGCCTGGCCGGGATGACCGCGGCGTGCGCGAACGTCTCGCCGGTCACCCCCACGCCGATCACCACGGCGTCGCCCGCGCCCACGCCCGGCTACGACTGGTTCCTGAGCCAGGACAGCGGCATCGCGCGCCTGGCCTATGGCGTTGAGGCCTCGGACGACCTCAAGCTGGGCCTCGACTGCTCGGCGGGCACGGGGAAGGTCGATCTGGTCGCGCTCGGCAAGTCGGGGATGAGCGAGATCTATCTGGAATCCGGCGGCGAGACCGAGCGGTTCCCCGCAGAGGGAGAGCCTTCGCAACTGCACGACGGCGACCTGCTGACCGCCACGGTCGAGGCGGACACGCCGGTGCTGCAGCGGTTCCGCCGGCTGGGCTGGATCGCCCAATGGGTGGATGGCGAACGCGCGGTCTATGTGCCCCAGCCGGGCTCGGCGACCCAGGTCGAGCGGTTCTTCGGTCTCTGCGGCTAATCGATCCCGAGTTCGACCCGGGCCTTGCGGGTCAGCTTGCCGGCCACGATCCGATGCGCGATGGCGAAATGCTCAGCCAGTTCGTCATCGTCCCAGGCGGAAGGATCGGGCAGGTTCACCCACCTGGCCCGCGCCAGATAGGGGGCCGGCCTCGCCCGGCCCATCTCGGTCAAGATCTCATAGGCGATGTCGGAGACCTTGAACGACACCCCACCCTGCTCGCCCACCATCACGAACATCTTGCCACCGACGCGATAGGCGTCGTGATGCTCGCCAAAGGGGTGATCCAGCATGGCCCCGGGCAGGGCCAGGCAGACCTTGCCGATCCTGTCCCGGTCCATAAGCCCGCCGCGTTCAGGCGTCGACGCCACGGAGCGACGGCTCGGCGTCGCGACCAAGATCAAGGCCGATGGGGCACACCACGCCGGTGCCGCCGATGCCGCAGTAGCCGTTCGGGTTCTTGGCCAGATAGCCCTGGTGATAGGCTTCCGCGAAATAGTAGGGCCCGGCCGGCGCGATCTCGGTCGTGATCTGGCCACGTCCCGCCTTGGCCAGCGCCGCCTGATAGGCGTCGCGCGAGCGTTCGGCCTCCTGTCGCTGCGCGTCGTTCAGCCAATAGATGGCCGAGCGGTAGGTCGAGCCGACGTCGTTGCCCTGGCGCATGCCCTGGGTCGGGTCGTGGTTTTCCCAGAAGGCCTTCAGCAGTTCGGCGTAGCTGATCTCATTCGGATTGAAGACGACCTGGACGACCTCGGTGTGACCCGTGCGGCCGGTGCAGGTCTCCTCATAGGTCGGGTTGGGGGTGATGCCACCGGAATAGCCGACCGAGGTCACCCAGACGCCCGGCAGCTGCCAGAAGATCCGCTCCACGCCCCAGAAACAGCCCATGCCGAAGATGGCCATGTCGAACCCCTCGGGATGGGGCCCCTTCAGCGGGCGGCCGCTGACGAAATGGACCTGGTCGGTCGGCATTTCGGTCCGGCGGCCCGGCAGGGCGGTGTCGGCGGTGGGCAGGGTGGTCTTTTGGCTCAGCATCGAAGCGATCCGGGACAGGAGGGACATGGTGGCCATATGGGCGGTGCCTGACAGGTTCGCCGGTGAAACGGACAGGTGGCGGAGTGGTCGATCGCGCACGCTTGGAAAGCGTGTGTAGGTGAAAGCCTACCGAGGGTTCGAATCCCTCTCTGTCCGCCACTCGCCCACCCCTCACGCTCTGGACGCCAGGCGGAACCGCGACGGGCTGAGGCCGTGGCGGGCCAGTTTGTCGTAGAGGGTCTTGCGCGGGAGACGCAGGTCCCCGGACACGGCGGCGACCGACCCATTGTGACGCACGAGCGCGTCCTGAAGCACGCTCTTCTCGAACCGATCCATGCGGGCGGCCAGGGCCCCGGACGCTTCAGGCGCCGCGGCCGAACTGGGGGCGGGGACGTCGATCAGGCCGAGGGCCGCGCGATCGGCATAGTGAGCCAGTTCGCGGACATTGCCGGGCCAGTCATGGCGGATCAGGCGCTCATGAACCGCGGCCGTCAGGAGCGGCGGCTCGATGCCCTGCGCCTTGGCCGCTCGCGCGAGGAAGTGGGCGAACAACAGGGGAATGTCCTCACGGCGCTCGATCAGAGGCGGCACCCGCAATTCGACGACGTTCAGCCGGTAGTAGAGATCGTCGCGGAACCGGCCGGCCGCGACCGCGACGGCGAGATCGACCTTCGAGGCGGCGAGGATGCGCAGATCCAGCGTGCGGGCCGCATCGGCCCCGACCGGCTGGACCTCGCGCTGTTCGATCACCCGCAGCAGCGCCACCTGGGCCGAGGGCGACAGGCTCTCGACCTCGTCCAGAAACAGAGTGCCGCGATGGCTCTGTTCCACCAGGCCGATCCGACGACGCAGCGCCCCCGCGAAGGCCCCCGGCTCCGATCCGAACAGCTCGGTCTCGATCAGCCCGTCCGGCAGTGCCCCGCAGTTAACCGCGACGAAGCGGTGGACGCGCCGTCGGCCACCGTCGTGAAGCGCCCGGGCGACGACCTCCTTGCCGGCCCCGGTGGGCCCCTCGATCAACACGTCCATGTCGGCGTCGGCGATCTGGTCGATGACGGCGCGAAGACGGACGATGGCCGGGCTGGTGCCTAGCAGGGTGGTCTCGGGTCGGGCCTCGCCGACCGCACGCGCGAGAGCCCGGTTGTCGAGCACCAGGCCACGCTTTTCGAGCGCGCGCGCCAAGCTCTCGTTCAGGCGGGCGAAGTCGAACGGCTTGGCCACGAAATCGTAGGCCCCCTGACGCAGCGCCTCGACCGCGTCGGCGATGTCGCCATGGCCTGTGATCATCACGACCGGCAGATCGGCGTCGACCGCCTGAAGCCGGGTCAGCAGACCCCGCCCGTCGAGACCCGGCATCCTCAGGTCCGTCACCACCACCCCGGGATAGTCGCGGTCCAGGGCCCCCAGGGCGGCCTCGGCCGAGGCGAAATCCCCCACCTCCAGCCCCGCGAGGCGCAGGCGCTCCGCGAGGGCGGCGCGAAAATCCTCGTCGTCATCGACCAGGGTCACGCCGAGCGGCCGGGCGAAGGTCAAGACGCGGCCCTGAGGGTGATGGCGAAGGCCGCGCCCTGGGCGGACGGTCGCAACCCCAGTTCGCCGCCGAACCCGGCGATGATGTCGCGACAGATCACCAGCCCCAGGCCCAGGCCCTGCCCCTTGGTCGTCACGAACGGAGTGAACAGGGTGGCGGCGACGGCGGGGTCGATGCCGGGCCCGTTGTCGGCGATCACGATCTCCACCCACCCGGCGTTCTGGACAATGTCGATCGTCACGGTCGGATCGATCGTCTGGTCTTCGATCATGGCCTCGAAGGCGTTCTGGATCAGATTGACGATCACCTGTTCCAGCCGGACCGGGTCCGCCATCGCCCGCGCATCCGTGGCGTCAGACCGGACCAGACGCATGCCCGCGTCGCGCAGACGGTGCCCGATCAGCAGCAGGGCCGAGTCGATGGCGGCTGTGGGCGAAACCGCTGAAACCGGCCCGGTGGCCTTCCTCGAGAACGCCCGCAGTTCATCGGTGATGGTCCCGATCCGGCCGGTCAGGTCAGACACGCGGTCCAGGTTGCGTTTGACGCCGTCCGCGTCGCCCCGGTCCAGATAGGCCCCTGCGCTGTCCGCGTGGGTGCGGATGGCCGCGACGGGCTGGTTGATCTCGTGGGCGACCCCGGCGGCGATCTGACCGAGGGTGGCCAGGCGGCTGGCCTGGACCAATTCCTCGCGCAGGACCTCGCGGCTGGCCTCGGCGCGGCGGCGCTCCTCGATCTCGCTGCTGAGCCGGCTGTTGGCGTCGCGCAGTTCGAGGGTCCGTTCATCGATCCGCCGCTCCAGATCGGCGCGGGCCGCCTCCTCGGCCAAGGCGCGGGCTGCCGCCTGCTGACGCCGACGCAGCAGGACCCCGGCGGCGACTGCCAGCAGAGTCACGGCGAGCAGGGCGATGACGCGGGCATTGGTCGTGCTGCCGGTGATGGCGCGGTCGACCGGGTCGAGCAGGCGCAATGTCCAGCCGGGCGTGTCGGTCGCGGTCTCGGCCAGCATCCATTCACCGGCCCGGGGCCCCCCGGCGATACGAACGACCCGACCTGGCTCGCCCTCGAACGGCAGCGGGGCCAGCGCCTGCCCGCTCAGAGTCTGATCCGCCAGGATATCGCGACGCTCGGCGGCGGTCAGGGCGCGGCTGCGGCGAAAGCGCCAGTCGGGTTCGCTCGTCACAAGGACGACGCCCCTGCCATCGGTGACGAAGGCGGGCTCGCCCGTGTCGCGCCAGGCGGCCTCCAGCGCGTCGAACTCGACCTTGACGACGACCACGCCGACCCGGGCCGAGGCCGGTCCGATCGCGCGGGCCAGATACAGGCCGGGGCGTCCGCTGACGGTGCCGAGGGCGAAGAACTCAGCCTCGCCGTTCGCCATCGCCTGGGTGAAATAGGGCCGGAACGCATAGTTTGATCCGACGAAGCTGGTCGGCTCGCGCCAGTTGCTGGCCGCGACAGCCAGGCCCTCGGCATTCAGGACATAGAGGGCAGCCGCCCGGGTCTGGAGCGCGAGCCCCTCCAGCTTGGCGCTGACCCGGGCGGCGCGGTCGGGGCCGGGGTCGGCCGCGAGGGCGGCGATCTCAGGGTCCTGGGCCAGGACGACGGGCACGGATCGTTGCTTTTCCAGCTCGCTGCGCAGCACGGCGGCGTGAAGGTCCGCATTGGCCACGGCCTGCCTTCGCAGCTCCGCCAGAGCGTCGCGCCGGGCCAGCTCGGCGGCGCCGATCATCGCGAGAACGGCGACCGCCAGCCAGATCGCGACGAGCGCGATCCAAGGGGCCGTCGTCGGCCGCGAGAGGCGATCGCGAACCTTCATGATGCCCGGGGCGAACATCGCCAGACTGTGTGGAAATCCGCACAGAATAGCCAGCCCCTGTCCGAAAAATCGCACAAGACTCCTACTGACTATCAAAACATCTGTTTTTTATCAATGCTTTGCTCAAGACCTGCATCATGATTGCGCTTCATCGTTCAGCGTTCAGACTGAGGCCTAGGCGGCGTCAGACCGCCCCGGGAAACGACGGCCGCGACGGCGGCGGAGGGCGTATGCAGATCACGGCGCATCAGGACGGCACCCGGGGGCATCGCGGCCCCTGGTATTCTCATCTCTATGTCCAGGTGCTGGGCGCCATCCTGCTGGGCGGCCTGATCGGCCACTTCTTCCCGGAATTCGGCGAGAGCCTGAAGCCCTTGGGCGACGGCTTCATCAAGCTGGTGAAGATGGTCATCGCCCCGGTGATCTTCCTGACCATCGTGGTCGGCATCGCGGGCATGCGCGACATCGGCAAGGTCGGTCGCGTGGCGGCCAAGGCCTTCGCCTATTTCCTGGTGTTCTCGACGCTGGCGCTGATCGTCGGCCTGATCGTGGCCAATCTGGTCCAGCCAGGCCGGGGGCTGAACATCGACCCGGCGTCTCTGGATGCGGGCGCGGTTTCCCAATACTCGACCGCCGCCCACGAGACGACCGTGGTCGGCTTCCTGCTGGGCGTCATTCCCGACACCTTCGTCAGCGCCTTCTCGACCGGCAACATCCTGCAGGTGCTGTTCGTGTCCGTCCTGTTCGGACTGGCCCTGGCCATGGTCGGCGACGCCGGCAAGCCGGTCCTGAGCCTGCTGGAATCGGTATCGACCGCCTTCTTCAAGCTGGTCGCCATCGTCATGAAGGCCGCCCCGATCGGCGCGTTCGGGGCCTTCGCCTTCACCATCGGGGCCTATGGGATCGCCTCGGTGATCAACCTGATCGCCCTGGTCGCCACCTTCTACCTGACCTCGGCGATCTTCGTCGTCGGCATCCTCGGGCTGGTCGGCATCGCCAACGGCTTCTCTATCCTGAAGCTGATCCGCTACCTGAAGGAAGAACTGTTGCTGGTGCTCGGGACCTCGTCGTCAGAGGCCGCCCTGCCCAGCCTGCTGCAGAAGATGGAGCGCGCCGGGGCGTCCAAGTCCGTTGTCGGCCTGGTCGTGCCCACCGGCTACTCGTTCAACCTGGACGGCACCAATATCTACATGACCATGGCGGCCCTGTTCATCGCCCAGGCGCTGAACATCGAGCTGACGCTGTGGCAGCAGGTGACGCTGCTGCTGGTCGCCATGCTGAGCTCCAAGGGGGCGGCGGGCATCACGGGCGCGGGCTTCATCACCCTGGCGGCGACGCTGGCGGTGGTGCCCGACGTGCCGATCGCGGGCATGGCGCTGATCCTGGGCATCGACCGCTTCATGAGCGAGTGCCGGGCCCTGACCAACTTCATCGGCAACGCCGTGGCGACCCTGGTGGTCGCCCGCTGGGAGGGGGCGCTGGACCGCGACGCCCTGGCCGAAGCCCTCCGTGGACAGCCCAGACCGCTGGCCGCCGGGCCCGATCCGGCCGCCGGGCCGGGAGACGATCTCGTCATCGCCAAGGACTGACGTCCGACACGACCAATCAAAAAACGACAAAGGGGAGGACCACCATCATGAAGACCCGGACCACCATGCTGGCCACGACGGCCATCACCGGCCTGCTGGCGTTCGCCGGCCCGGCCCTGGCCCAGACAGCGGCCCAGAGCACAGCCCTGTCGCCGGCCGCCCAGGCCCAGGCCGACCGAAGCGGGACCGGGCAGGACACGTCGTCCGTCGACGACATCGTGGTCGTCGGCTCCCAGATCCGGGGCGCGGACGTGACCGCTGCCCTGCCGGTGACGGTCCTGAGCGAGGAGCAGATCCTGGCCACCGGCGCGGTCAGCGGCGACGACCTGCTGCGAACCATCCCCCAGATGGGCGACGTCCTGTTCAGCGCGGCCAACAACCCCCAGACCTCGAACGCGGCGCGCGGCGACGTCAACTCGGTCAACCTGCGCTCGCTGGGCGTCGGCAACACCCTGGTGCTGCTGAACGGCCGCCGCATCGTCCAGCACCCGACCAGCCAGGGGACCTCGGACACCGGCACGGTTCCGGTCCTGAGCTACAACTCCAACGCCATCCCGGTGTCGGGGCTGGAGCGACTGGAGGTCCTGTTGGACGGCGCGGCCGCCATCTACGGCGCGGACGCCGTGGCCGGCGTGGTCAACACCGTGCTCCAGGACGACTTCGACGGCCTGCGCATCACCAGCCAGTACGGCGGCGCGGAGGGCACCCACCTGCGCGAGTTCAACCTGGGCATCTTCGCCGGCAAGGATTTCGAGCGCGGCAACATCTCGGCCTTCATCGACTACACCGACCGGACCGCGCTGCGGGCCGAAGATCAGGACTTCACGGCGACCGACAACCTGCGTCCGCTGTTCGCCAACGAGCCAGACTATGCCGCCAGCCTGACGCCGGACTTCCGCAACACCCGCGGCGCCTGGGCCAACCTGGCGGTCGTCAACGGACCGGGCACGATCCGGCGCGGCACCCAGGCCCTGACCACGGCGGCCGGCGCTTTCCATATCCAGCCGACGGCCCTGGCCGGATGTCTGGTGCCGAACGGCGACGTCTGCCTGGGCTCCGGTGCCCTGAACTTCAACGGCGTCCAGCGCGAGCTGCGCTTCGACACCGCGCCCGGCACGACGGTGCAGCCCGACACCCAACGGCTGAACGTCTTCGTGGCGGGTCACTATGAGCTGACCGACACCGTCACGGCCTTCGGCGAGATCGGCTACTACACGGCCGATACCCAGCGCGTGCAGCCCCCCGTCATCAACCTGAACACCCTGGTGATCCCGGCCTCGAACTACTGGAACCCGTTCGGTCCGGTGACCTTCGCCAACGGCACGGTCAATCCGAACCGCATCCCCGGACTGACCAATGTGCCGGCCGCCGGCCTGCCGGTACGATTGAACCAGTACCGCTTTGTTGACGCCGGGTATCAGGGCGTCGATGTCACCAACTACCAGGCCCGACTGCTGGGAGGTCTGCGCGGCGAGTGGCGCGGCTTCGACTGGGAGACGGCTCTGCTCTACTCTGAAGCCGAAGCGGTCGATGAGTCCGACGCGGTCAACACCTCGGCGCTGCAAGCCTCGCTCGCCCTTTCGACGCCCGATGCCTACAACCCCTTCAACGGCGGCTGCGTGAACCAGACCAGCTTCGGTGACTGCACGCCCAGCTCCCAGGTGGCGATCGACGCCATCACCTTCCGCCTGAAGCGCGAATCGCGGACCACCCTGACCCAGTGGGACTTCAAGGTCTCACGGCCCGACCTGTTCGCCCTGCCGGCCGGCAATGTCGGCGTCGCCTTCGGTCTTGAGGCGCGCCGCGAGACCCAGAGCGACGACCGCGATTCCAACCTGGACGGCACCAATCCCTTCGTGGACGCGGTCACCGGAGCGGTCTCGCTCAGCAACGTCATCGCCGTCAGCCAGAACCCGGATACCGAAGGCGACCGCACCGTCGCCTCGGCCTATGTCGAGTTCGCCATTCCGGTGGTCTCGCCCGAGATGAACATCCCGCTGGTGCGTGCGCTGAACGTCCAGATCGCCGGCCGGGCCGAGCACTATTCGGACTTCGGGGACGTGGCCAAGCCCAAGATCGCGGCGTCGTGGGACCTCTTCGACGGCCTGCGCCTGCGCGGTTCCTATTCCGAGGGCTTCCGCGCCCCGAACCTGGAACAGGTCAACACGGCCACCTACGGCCGTCTGGCGACCAACCCGGACTATATCCGCTGCGAGGCGGACCTGCGCGCCGGGCGGATCGCCACCTTCGGAGCCTGCGCGCGCGCCCAGGGCGCCTCCCTGCTGGTCTCCGGCAACCCGGATCTGGAGCCGGAGGAGAGCACCAACTCGTCCTATGGTCTGGTGTTCCAGCCGCAGTTCCTGCCCGAAGCCTGGGGCGACTTCACCTTCACGATCGATCGCTGGCGCATCCAGCAGGAGAAGATCGTCGGCCTGTTCGGGGCGCGCAACGCCGTGGTTCAGGACTATCTCGACCGGGTGCAGGGCGGATCGAACCCGCTGGTCACCCGCGCCGCGCCCAACGCCGACGACATCGCCCTGTTCGCCGGGACCGGCATCGCGCCGGCGGGCGTGATCGTCTCCATCAGCGACCGGTTCGTGAACCTGTTGCCGCAGGACGTCGAAGGGATGGACCTGGGCCTGATCTGGCGGCTGCGCGACACGCCGATCGGCAATTTCCGCCTGAACCTGAACGCCGCCAAGCTGATCGCATTCGGACGCGACGCGGGTCCGGCGGTCGACGCCCTGGAAGAGGCCCGCGACGCGGGCCTGATCAACGCCGCGACGCCCCTGTCGGAAACCAGCGACCTGCTGGCCCAGAACGGACGGCCCGAATGGCGAGTCTCCGGCTCGCTGACCTGGTCGCAAGGACCGTGGCAGGTCGGGGCCTTCACCCAGTACATCAGCGCGGTGGACGACACCGATCTGCTTTCGGCGGCTGGCGTTCCGTGGGAGGTCGAGAGCCAGCTGACCGGCAACCTCTATGTCCAGTACGAATGGGAGGGCGCTCAGGGCTGGGCCTCGAACAGCCGCATCCGTCTGGGTGCCAGAAACATCACTGACGAGGCCCCGCCGCTGTCGTCGTCGGGCTATCTGGGCTCGCTCTATCGTCCCTACGGCCGCTACTGGTACGCCACGGTGTCCAAGGAGTTCTGATCCGGTGACCCGTCTCCGCGCGCGTCTGGTCTCCCTCGTCGCCCTGGCGGCGGCGGGGGGCCTGGGGGTCGCCACTCCGGCGGTGGCTCAGGTCGTCGAACCGCGCGCGGAGACCTGCCCCGAAAGCCTGCCCAGCGGCACCCGCTGCTGGTCGGGTCGGGCCGAGAGCGGAGCCTGGTACTGGTATGCTCGGCCTGCGGACTGGAACGGCCAGCTGATCCTTCACGCGCACGGTGGGCCCCGGACGGGTGCCCCGGAGCGCGGCGAACCGGAGGAGGATCTGGACCGCTTCTCCATGATGGTGGCCGAGGGCTATGCCTGGGCAGGCTCGACCTATCGGCGCGGCGGCTACGGCGTGCGGATGGCCGCCGAGGACACCGACCAGCTGCGCCAGATCGTCTGGGACCAGTGGGGCAAGCCCGAACGAACACTGCTGCACGGCCAGTCCTGGGGCGGCAACGTCGCGGCCAAGGCGGCAGAGCTTCACGCCGTCGCGACCGACGGGACGCGCAGCTACGACGGCGTCCTGCTGACCAGCGGCGTGCTCGGAGGCGGTACCCGGGCCTATGGTTTTCGCGCCGACCTAAGGGCGGTCTATCAGGTCTATTGCGCCAATCACCCGCGGCCCGACGAGGTCCAGTATCCCCTGTGGCAGGGCCTGCCCGAAGGCGCTTCCATGTCCCGCGCCGAGCTGTCGGCTCGGCTGCAAGCCTGCACGGGCGTCGGGCTGCCCGACGCCGAGCGGACGCCTGAGCAACGCGCGCGCCTACGAAACATTCGCTCGGTGACCGGGCTGGAGGAAGAGCATCTGCTGGGCCACCTCGCCTGGGCGACCAACCTGTTCCAGGACCTGGTTTGGGAGCGCCTGAACGGGGGCAATCCCTTCGACAACACCGGTCGCACCTATCGGGGATCAGACGAGGACGCCGCGCTGAACCAGAGCATCCAGAGGTTCGCCGCCGATCCGGCAGCCGTGGCCACCCTGGCCTATGACGCCGACCTGACGGGACAGATCGTCGTACCGACCGTGACCCTGCACGCCCGCTATGACCCGACGGTCTTCGTTGAGCACTCGGGCAGCTATGCCCAGACGGTTGCGCAGGCGGGCCGCAGCCATCTGCTAGCGCAGTTCTACACCACCGAGACGGTGCACAGCCGGCTGAACGCGCCCCAGTATGTCGCCCTGCTGAGAGCGCTGGACCGGTGGCTGGACGACGGTGAGCGACCGACGCCGCAGGCCGTGGTGGCCCTGTGCGAGGACGCCCGGGCGCGGCACGGCGAAACGTGCCTGATCGACCCGGACTTCCGTCCAGAACCCCTGCCCTAGACCTTGCCCGCCAGCTGCTTCTCCAGCGCGCCGAGCACCCGGTAGCAGGGCAGGACCTGGGCGACGCTGGCGCGAGGCTCGCGGCCCTCGCGAATAGCCGAGACGAACTCGCGGTCCTGCAGCTCGATGCCGTTCGACGACACCGCCACGCCGGTCAGGTCGACGGCTTCCTCGCGCCCGGTGACCAGGTCGTCATAGCGGGCGATCCAGGTGCCGTTGTCGCAGATGTAGCGGAAGAAGGTGCCGAGCGGCCCGTCGTTGTTGAAGCTGAGCGACAGGGTGCAAATGGCGCCGCTCTCGGCCTTCAGCTGGATCGATATGTCCATGGCGATGCCCAGGTCCGGATGGATCGGGCCCTGCATGGCGTGGGCCTCGACGATCGGCCCGGCCTGCCAGGCGAACAGATCGACCGTGTGCGCCGCGTGGTGCCACAAGAGGTGATCGGTCCAGGAGCGCGGCTCGCCCTTGGCGTTGATGTTGGTCCGCCGGAAGAAATAGGTCTGGACGTCCATCTGCTGGACCGACAGCTCGCCGGCCTGGATGCGGTTGTGGATGTACTGGTGGCTGGGATTGAAGCGCCGGGTGTGGCCGACCATGGCCACCAGACCGGTCTCTGCGGCGCGGGCCGCGACCGCCTCGGCATCGGCCAGGCTGTCGGCCAGCGGGATCTCGACCTGGACATGCTTGCCCGCGTTCAGACAGGCGAGAGCCTGGGAGGCGTGCAGCTGGGTCGGGGTGGCCAGGATGACGGCGTCGAGGCCGGGCTGGGCCAGGGCCTCGTCCAGCTCGGTGGTGGCCAGGCCGATGCCGTATTTCTCGGCGACCTTCTGGGTGGACTCCAACGTGCGGCCGACCAGGCCGACGACCTCGACCCCGTCGATGCGAGCGAGCGCGTCCAGATGTTTTTCACCGAAGGCTCCGGCGCCGGCGAGCGCGACCTTCATGCGGCGGCCCCCACGTCGTTGGCGGCACCGGCCTCGTCCACCGGGCGCAGCACGATGTGGCCCACGGCGGTGTTGGAGGCCGGGACGTGATAGTGGCGGTGAAGCTGCTCGGTCGTCTTGCCCATGGCCCCGCGCATGATCAGCCACATGACCATCTCGATGCCCTCCGAGCCGGTCTCGCGCAGGTATTCGATGTGCGGGATGTGACGCAGGGCGTCGGTCGATCCCGACAGCTGATCCAGGAAGCGGTTGTCCCATTCCTTGTTGATCAGGCCGGCGCGTGGGCCCTGAAGCTGGTGGCTCATGCCGCCCGTGCCCCAGACCTGGACGTTCAGGTCCTCGGGATAGCTCTCGACGGCGCGGCGGATGGCCTCGCCGAGCGCCCAGCAGCGGTTGCCCGAGGGCGGCGGATAGGTGACGACATTCACGGCCACTGGAATGACCTTGCACGGCCATGTGTCGACCTTGCCGAACATCATCGACAGCGGGACGGTCAGGCCGTGATCGACCTCCATCTCGTTGATGATGGTCAGGTCGAACTCGTCCAGGATGCAGCTCTGGGCGATGTGCCAGGCCAGGTCCGGATGACCCTCCACGACCGGCACCTGGCGCGGACCCCAGCCCTCGTCGGCGGGGGTGAAGCTCTCGGCGCAACCGATGGCGAAGGTCGGGATGAACTTCATGTCGAAGGCCGTCGCGTGGTCGTTGAAGACCAGGATAACGACGTCGGGCTTCTCGGCCTTTTCCCAGTCGCGGGTCCAGTCGAAGCCGGCGAAGGCGGGCTTCCAGTAGGCCTCCTCGGTCTTGTCGAAATCGACCGCGACGCCCAGGGCCGGGATGTGGCTGCAGGCCACGCCTGCGGTGATGCGGGCCATCAGTATCTCTCCTTGATCGAGCGGACGCCCACGGGCGAGCGGCCCCCGGCGATCATCATGGCGGTGTAGTCCTCGAAGCTCATGTCGGTCATGGTCGAGACGGCCTGGGCGAAGCTCTTGCCGTCGGTCGAGAACAGCTTGGCCAGGAAATAGATGTTGCCGCCCAGCTCCAGGCAGCGGTTGAAGTCGCGGGCCAGCACCGCCTGCTTCTGATCTTCCGTCATGGGCCAGCGGTCCAGATAGGCCCGCTCGTCGGCCTTGAAGGCCTCGCGGTTGTCGGCCTTCATCAGGCTCATGGCGAACTGGTTCAGGTGGTAGCCCTGGCGGGCGCGCTGGGCGGTGAACACCCGGGTGCCGGGGATGTCGTCCATCTCGGCCAGATAGGCGTGGATGTCGCGGGGCGTGGTCATAGCCCTCTCTCCTTCAGCTTGGCGTCGAGGCGGGGGAAGACGCGCCGGGCGTTGCCCTCGAAGATGGCATGGCGCTGGGCGTCGGTGATGGGGGCGTTGTCGATGTAGCGTTTGGTGTCGTCGAAGTAGTGGCCGGTGCGGGGGTCGATGCCGCGCACGGCCCCGACCATCTCGGACCCGAACAGGATGTTCGGCGTCTCGATCACCGTCGTCAGAAGATCCACGCCCGGCTGGTGATAGACGCAGGTGTCGAAGAAGACGTTGTCCATCAGATGCTCTTCCAGCGGCGGCTGTTTCAGCATGTCGGCCAACCCGCGATAGCGACCCCAGTGATACGGCACTGCGCCTCCACCGTGCGGGATGATCAGCCTCAGCGTCGGGAAGTCCTTGAACAGATCGCCCTGGATCAGTTGCATGAAGGCGATGGTGTCGGCGGCGATGTAGAAGGCGCCCGTCGCGTGCAGGCCCGGATTGCACGACCCCGAGACGTGGATCATGGCCGGAACGTCCAGCTCCACCATCGCCTCATAGAACGGATACCAGAACCGGTCGGTCAGGGGCGGAGCCGTGAAGTGGCCGCCGCCTGGATCGGGGTTCAGATTGCAGCCGATGAAGCCGTCTCGGGATAGAGATCGCAGACCCGCGCGATCAGGTCGTTGGACACCCGCGACCAGGCCAGGGACACGGCCTCGTCGCCGACGTGATGGGCCATGGTCGAGGCGCGCGGGCTGAAGATCGTCATGTCCGCGCCGCGTTCCTTCAGAAGGCGCAGCTGGTTCTGTTCGATGGTCTCGCGGATATCGTCGTCGGTGATCTCGGGATAGGGCGGCGCGGCCTCGCCGGACTTGAAGGCGGCCTTCTGGGCGTCGCGCCAGGCGTCGTGCTGGGGCGGGGCGGTGGTGTAGTGGCCGTGGCAGTCGATGATCAGACTCATGCGGCGGCCTCGTCTGAGCGTGGGGTCAGGGCGTCGAGCTTGGCGGCCAGCCCTTCGGGCGGCGGGGACAGGCCGAGCGCGCCGATGCTCCGCTGAAGCTCGACTGTCGCGCGGGTCATGGCCGAGCCGACGCCCAGCGCCTCGAGCGTGGCGCGCGACTCCTCCATTTCGGCGGCGCGGCGCAGGCCGTGGACCATCATCCGGTCGAGGTTGTAGTCGAACCGCGCGGCCCAGTCGGCACCCGGATCGCTGGCGTTCAGAGACGCTACGACGGCATCGACGACGCCCGCCTGGTCCGCCGCGATGGCGCATTCGGCCGACAGGGCCTCGATGCCCTTGACGATGACGGAGCGGATCATCTTCACGGCCGCGGCCGCGCCGACGGCACCCCCGATCGGGGTGACATTGGAAAAGCCCAGATCAAGGAGTCGGACCGCACCCTCCTCCGCATGCGGGCCGCTGACCAGCAAGGGGACGGCGCGTTGTTTGGGATGCACGGGCGACAGGACGGCCACATCGACATACCGGCCGCCGACCGCTTCGATCACACGGGCGGCCGCGCGCTTCGTGTCCGGGGCCACGCTGTTCATGTCGAACCACATCGCTCCGGGCGACAGACTCAGGGCGGCCTCGCGCGCGGCGGCCATGGCCTGGTCGGCGGTGACGAGACAGAGAACGAGCTCGGCTTCGGCGACCGCGTCGGCCATCGTCGATCGTCCGTCGACGCCGAGGCGATGGAAATCCGCCTGCTTTGCCTCCCGGGTCGCCGGGACGCCCGTCTTGCGGTCAAAGGCGCGAACAGCGCGGCCGGACACCGTCCAGCCGTCGACGAAGGCCGAGGCGGCCTCTCCGAAGCCGACGAAGGTCACAGGCGTGCTCATGAGCCGCGACCTATCGCGACGACCCACTCACAGCGCAAATCATTATGGCTCGAACCCTATTCAATTTTCCGAAACGATGCGCTCCGTCACCTGATCGATCAGCGACAGGAAACGCATCTGCGACGGCGTCGGTCGCCAGTCCATCCGGGTGGTGAGGCCGATGGTCCGCATCGTCTGCGTCAGCGGCGGGCCGATCGGAGTCAGCACCCCGGCCTCGATCTCCAGCCCGACCTGATCGCGGGACAGCAGGGTCAAGAGGTCGCTCTGGCGCAGTATGCCCCGGATGGCGGTGACCGAGCCGCATTCGACGGGTGCCAGCGGGGTCGGCCCCCCGGCGAACAGGGACTGCCACAATAGCCGCAGCGGCGAGCCCGGCCGCCCGATCACCCAGGGATAGGCCGCCAGGGCGGCGACGCTGGGCGCGCGCTCCGACGACAGCGGGTGCCCCCTGCGTCCCACGACCATCAGACGGTCCTCCAGCAGGGGCCGCTGGACCAGGTCGGGCAGATCCTCGTCGCGCAGGGCGCCCACCATCACGTCCAGGACGCCGTCCCTCAGCGGATCGACCAGCTCGCGCCAGGCCCCGTCCACGATGTCGACGACGAAGCCCGGCTCGGCCGCCACCATGGCCGCGATGGCGCGCGGCAGCAGCACGGCGCGCGAAAGAGGCATGGCCCCGACCGTGATCCGGTTGGCGTCGCCGCCCGCGCCGGGGCCGATCTCGACCAGGCCCGCAGCGATCTCTGACCGCGCCAGACGCGCGCCGCGTGCGAGACGCCGCCCGGCGCGGGTCAGGACGACGCCCCGGCCCTGACGCTCGACGATGGGGACCGCGCAGATCTGTTCCAGGTCACGAACAGCGGCGTGCAGGCCCGGCTGGGACAGGCCCGTCGCGCGGGCCGCGGACACGAAACTGCCCGCGTCGGCAAGTGCGAGGAAGGCGCGTAGTTGGGTCGCCGTCACCATCCGCTCGGGTCGCGCGAAGCCGCTGCGACCGGCCTGGCGCGCCGCCTCGGCCAGATGAGCGAAGGCGCGATCCGCCCGCTCGGCCAGACCCTGGCCCGCCTCGGTCGCCAGCACGCCATCAGGCTGGCGCACCAGCAGCCGCGTGCCGATGGTGCGCTCCAGCTTGGCCAGGCCCTGCGTCAAAGCCGGCTGGGACAGGCCGACGGTCTCAGCCGCGCGGCTCATACTGCCCCGAGCGATCACGACGGAGAGCGCCCGCAGGTGGCGCAGATTCAGATCGAAGGGTGACAAGGCCATGAGCATCTATCGTAAAAACTTATGCCCGTGGGGCAAATGCGAATTGCTCATGGACGGTCCGGACGCCATCAGCCTCGCTCGCATCGAAGGAGGCAGGCATGGCCGGTCGAGTGGTAACGAACATCGCGCGCGCGGACGTCGCCGTGATCGACGGACTGGCGCGCCTCGGCGTCGCCACGGTGCATGAGGCGCAAGGACGGATCGGCCTTCTGGGATCGCGCCTGCGGCCCATCTATTCCGGCGCGCGGATCGCGGGCTCGGCGGTGACCATCGCGTCTCCCCCGGGCGACAACTGGATGCTGCACGTCGCCGTCGAGCAGCTGCAGCCCGGCGACATCCTGGTGCTGGCTCCCACCTCTCCGTGCGAGGACGGCTATTTCGGCGACCTGCTGGCCACCTCGGCCCAGGCGCGGGGATGTCGGGGGCTGGTGATCGACGCCGGCGTGCGCGACGTGCGCGATCTGACCGAGATGGGCTTTCCCGTCTGGTCACGAGCTGTCTTCGCGCAGGGCACCATCAAGGCGACGCTGGGCGATGTGAACGTGCCGATCGTCTGCGCCGGAGCGTCGATCGAGCCGGGCGACGTGATCGTGGCCGACGACGACGGTGTCTGCGTCGTGCGCCGCGCCGAAGCGGCCTCCGTTCTGGAGAAGGGCCTGGCGCGCGAGGCCAACGAGGGGTCCAAGCGCGACCGGCTGGCGGCGGGGGAACTGGGCCTCGACATCTACGACATGCGCGCGAAGCTGGAGGCCATGGGCCTGCGCTATGAGTGAGGGCGTCCGCTGCCTGTGGATGCGGGGCGGCACCTCCAAGGGGGCCTTCTTTCTCGCCGACGATCTTCCTGCGGACACGGCCGATCGCGACGCCTTTCTGCTGCGGGTCATGGGCTCGCCCGATCCGCGCCAGATCGACGGCATGGGCGGGGCCGATCCCCTGACGTCCAAGGTCGCCGTGGTGTCCTCGTCGGCTCGAGAGAGCGTCGATGTCGACTATCTGTTCCTGCAGGTGTTCGTCGATCAGGCCATCGTAACCGACGCCCAGAACTGCGGAAACATGCTGGCGGGCGTCGGGCCCTTCGCCATCGAGCGCGGGCTGGTCGAGGCCAGGGACGGCGAGACGCCGGTCTCCATCTTCATGGTCAACACCGGCCAGGCTGCCGTAGCCACGGTGGCGACGCCCGGCGGGATCGTGGCCTATGCGGGCGATGCGCGGATCGACGGCGTGCCAGGCACCGCCGCCCCGGTGCCGCTGGAGTTTCGAGACACGGCAGGGTCGTCGTGCGGCGCCCTTCTGCCGACCGGGAATGAGAGCGACGTCATCGAAGGCGTCGCCTGCACCCTGATCGACAACGGCATGCCCTGCGTCGTGATGCGCGCCGACGCCGTCGGAGCCACCGGCTATGAGGATCGCGAGACCCTGGACGCCGCGGGCGCGATCAAGGCGAGGATCGAGGCCATCCGCCTGAAGGCCGGACCGATGATGAACCTGGGCGATGTGGCCGACCTGTCGGTGCCCAAGATGATGCTGGTCGCCCCACCCCGGAACGGCGGCGCGGTGACGGTGCGCAGCTTCATCCCCAAACGCGCCCACGCCAGCGTCGGCGTGCTGGGGGCGGTCAGCGTGGCGACGGCCTGTCTGCTGAAGGGGTCGCCCGCCGCCGGGGTGGCCGAGCCACCCGGGGGACGGCGCAAGACCCTGTCGGTCGAGCACCCGACCGGCGAGATGACTTGCGTGCTGGAGACCGACAACCGCGGCGCGGTCATCTCGGCCGCCCTCCTGCGTACAGCCCGCAAACTCATGGACGGGGTGGTTTTCGCATGAGCACGGACGCCCAGGGCCGTATGCGCAGCTGGACGCTGGAGCCCTCCACCCCGACGTTCCACCCGCCACCGGGCGCGGTGGACGCCCACTGCCACGTCTTCGGACCCGCCGACCGTTTTCCTTTCAGCGCCAAGGCGAAATACATTCCGCAGGACGCGGGCCCGGACGCCCTGTTCGCCTTGCGCGACCGCCTGGGCTTTTCGCGCAACGTCGTCGTCCAGGCCAGCTGCCACGGCACGGACAACGCCGCGACCCTGAACGCCATCGCCGCGTCCGGCGGCATGGCGCGCGGCGTGGCCGTGGTCGATCCAGCCATCTCGGAGCGAGAGCTTCAGGCCCTGCACGACGGCGGCATCCGGGGCGTTCGCTTTAACTTCCTGAAGCGGCTGGTGGACGACGCGCCCAAGGACAGGTTCCTGGACCTTGCGGGGCGGCTGCCCGGCGGCTGGCATGTCGTGGTCTATTTCGAAGCGGACATTCTGGAGGAACTGCGGCCCTTCCTCGACGCCCTGCCCGTCCCGATCGTCGTCGACCACATGGGTCGGCCAGATGTGACCCAGGGGCCGGACGGCACCGATATAAGGGCCTTCCGCGCCCTGCTGGACAGCCGGGGCGACATCCATTTCAAGGCCAGTTGCCCTGACCGCCTGTCCGAGGCACCGCCCTGGGACGACTTCGCCCGCGCCGTGCGGCCTCTGGTAGAGACCTATCCCGATCGCTGTCTGTGGGGGACGGACTGGCCGCATCCGAACATGGAAAGCCGCATCCCCGACGACGGGGCCCTGGTCGACATGATCCCCCGCATCGCGCCGACGGCGGAGCTTCGGAGGAAGCTGCTGATCGACAACCCCCTGCGTCTTTACTGGAGCGAAGAATGGCCGTGAGCATCGCCACCACCCACGTCGGCAGCCTGCCGCGTGGACCCGAGCTGACGCCCCTGCTCTTGGCCCGCGACCACGGCGAGCCCTATGACGCCGAAGCGTTCGATGCCGCCGTGCAGACGGCCGTGGACGAGGCGGTCAGGAAGCAGGTCGAGGCGGGCGTCTCGATCATCAGCGACGGCGAGCTCGGGAAAGTCGGCTATTCGACCTACATCATCGAGCGGCTGTCGGGCTTCGGCGGCGACAGCCCCAGAAAGCCCGCGCTGGACCTGGCTCCCCTGCCCGAGTTTCGCGAGAAGCTGGCCGGGATCATGGGCGCCCAGGAGTTCACCCGCGCCTCATGCATCGGCGAGGTCAAGCTGGTGAACCTGGAGCCGCTGCGCGACGACATCCGCCGGTTCAGATCGTCCCTCGACCGTCATGGAGGGGGCACCAAGGCCTTCATGAACTCGGCCTCGCCGGGGCTGATCACCGCGTTTCAGTCCAACGCCTTCTATCCGACGCACGAGGCCTATCTCGGCGATCTCGCCGACGCCATGCGGCCGGAGTACGAAGCCATCGTGGCGGCCGGCTTCGACCTTCAGCTGGACTGCCCCGACCTCGCGATGTCGCGCCACACGGGCTATCAGGACATGGACGAGGCGGGGTTCCTGAAGACCATCGAAGCCAATGTCGAGGCGCTGAACGCCGCCACGGCAAACATCGCGCCGGAGCGGATGCGGATGCACATCTGCTGGGGCAACTACGAGGGGCCCCACGACCACGACATCCCGCTGGCGCGGATCATGTCGATCATCCTCAAGGCTCGGCCCGCGACCATCCTGTTCGAGGCGGCCAATCCCAGGCACGAGCATGAGTGGATCGTCTGGCGCGACGCCGACCTGCCCGACGACAAGATCCTGGCCCCCGGCCTGATCGACACCTGCTCCAACTATCTGGAGCACCCCGAACTGATCGCCCAGCGCATCGAGCGGTTCGCCGCGATCGTGGGCCCGGAACGCGTCATCGCCAGCACCGACTGCGGTTTCGGCACCTTCGCGGGCTACGGAAAGATCGACCCCGCTGTGACATGGATGAAACTGCGCGCGCTTCGTGAGGGCGCGGACCGGGCTGCGGCGCGGCTGTAACTTGCCAGCGGCCTCACGCTGGTATATTTCACGAACCTGAACTTTTCACATATAAGAAAAGGCAGACGACTGTGTCCGGGCGGAGGCTCCGGCAGGGTTCGGAGTAGCAGCCGTCCGCGGCTGGGCGACTACCAACAAAAACAAAGACTATCGGGAGGATACCATGAGAGTTGTGACCGGCGCCCTTGCGGCGCTGCTGGCTTCGACCAGCGCCTATGCCCAGACCGGGGCCCCTGCCCCCAGCCAGGAAGCGTCCAGCGTGGACGACATCATCGTCACCGCGTCGCGTCGCGAGCAGTCGCTGCAGGACGTCTCGATCGCCGTGACCGCGCTCGGAACCGAGCGGCTGGACAACGCCCAGGTCAACAACCTGGCGGACCTGCAGACCATCGTGCCGTCGGTGAACTTCGGCAACGACTTCAACCAGGCGAAGATCTTCATCCGCGGCGTCGGGGCCAACACCTCCACCACCGGATCGTCGACGGGCGTCGCCCTGCACGTCGACGGGGCCTATGTCGCCCGGGCCGAGGCCCAGCTGACCTCGCTGTTCGACGTCGAGCGCGTCGAGGTCCTGCGCGGTCCGCAAGGCACCCTGTATGGGCGGAACGCCGTCGGCGGATCGGTCAACGTCATCACCGCCAAACCCTCGGACGTGTTCGAAGGCTACGGCCGACTGACCGTGGGCAACTACAACGCCCTGATCACCGAGGTCGCCGTCGGCGGCCCGATCACGGACGGCATCCAGTTCCGCATCGCCGGCAAGACCGAGGGCCGCGACGGCTTCGGCGAGAACCCGTTCACGGGCGCCGACGTCGATGACCTGAACCGCCGCATGATCCGGGGCCAGCTCAACTTCGACTTCACCCCCGACGTCAGCCTGCTGCTGTCGGGCGAATACTTCCGTCAGGACGACAGCTCCGGCGCCATTCACTATCTGCGGGCCAGCTTCCCCGGCGTAGCGCGCCTGCCGGCCTTCGGCCAGGGCGGCTACGCGACCGACCCGCGCGACCTGGCCAGCGAGATCCAGCCTGGCACGAGCACAGAGTCCTACGCCTTCACCTCGACGTTCCGGGCCAACATCAACGAGAACCTGTCGATCACCAACATCACCAACTTCCGCAGCTTCGAGACCTCCCTGTTCCAGGACCTCGACCTGTCGGCGGTGCAGAGCGCCTTCACCCTGAACGGTTTCAACTCCACGGTTCAGGAGCGCCGGATCGACAGCGAGCAGTTCTCGACCGAACTGCAGGCCAACTACGACACCGACTTCCTGAACCTGGTCGTCGGCGGCTATTATTTCGAAGAGCAGCAGAACCCGATCGACAACGTCGGCTTCGGCCGCGCCACGGGCCTGCCAGGCACGCCTGCCATCCTGGCCCGCGACAATGTCCCGCTGGCGACCGCGTATGAGTTCTGCGGCTACGGCCCTGGCAACACCACCGGCGGCTCGGCGATCCAGACGCCCAAGCGGGTCTGCGTCAGCTCTGATCTGCAGACCGAGGCGACGGCCCTGTTCGGCCAGGCGACCTTCGACCTGGGCATGCTGTCCGAGCAACTGACCGGCTTCAGCGTCAAGCTGGGCGGTCGCTACAGCCGAGAGACGGTGACGACGGACAATGCGGGCTACATCATCCGCTATGCGCCGGTCGGTCCGCTGCAGTCACTCCCGACGCTCTACACGCCGCGTGGAGTGACCCTGACCGAGCGCACCTTCGAGGACTTCACCCCCGAGGTCGGAGTCCAGTGGGAAGTGAACCCTGACCTGCTGCTGTACTATACCTACTCGGAAGGCTTCAAAGCCGGGTCGGGCGAGAACGCCTATGCCTCGCGCACGATCGTCGATCCCGAGGAAATTTCGAACCACGAGATCGGGGTCAAGGCGACGCTGCTGGACAACCGCCTGACGCTGAACATGGCGGCGTACAGCTATGAGCTGGAGGGGCTGCAGCTCAACAAGACCATCACGGGCGGTCCGGCCGGCTTCACCACCATCTTCCAGAACGCGGCGCGGACCTCGGCCAACGGCTTCGAGGCCGACTTCTTCGCCCGGCCAACGGACACGATCCGCTTCTCCGGCGGCCTGTCCTGGACGGATGCTTCGTTCGACGACTACATCACCGTCGATCCACTGGACCCCCGGAACGTCGCCGGCGGAACGCCCTACAACGCCGTGACCAACCCCGATCCGACCGCCTTCGGCGCGCCGGGCGGTGGAAACCTGCAACTGGCCGGCAACCGCGTTCGCAACACGCCCGAGCTGGCCTGGAGCCTGCACGGCGAGGCCGACCTGCCGTTCGTCATGCCGATGGACGGAATGCTGACCCTGATGGGCGACGTCTCCTACAAGAGCCAGATCTTCTTCTCGGAGTTCGAGCGGGATATCGAAAGCTCGGAGGCCTACACCATGGTCGACGCCTCTCTGGTCTATGAGAGCGGCGACGGGGCCATCACGGCGCAGCTGTGGGCCAAGAACATCGGCGACGAAGACGTGCGGGCCTCGACCTTCGCGGTCTCGACCGGCCGTCTGATCGGCGTGACCTACCTGCCGCCGCGGACCTACGGGTTCACGCTCGGCTATCGCTTCTGAGACCGGCACGGCCCGGAACGGTTCGCCGTTCCGGGCCAAGCCACGGAGACCTTCGTGGACCAGGCGGAACGGCGCGACATCGAGCTGGACTGCGCCAGGCTGATCAACCTCTATGCGACCCTGAACGATCAGGCGCGCTGGGACGACGTCGTCACCCTCTATGCGCCGGACGGCCTGATGACTCGACCAACGGCCCCTGAACAGCCCATCGTCGGACACGAGGCGCTGCTGGCGGCTTTCCAATCGAGGCCACCGCGCACCACCCAGCACGTCTGCGCCAACATCGTCGTCACCGCCGAGACCTCGGACACGGCGTCGGCGACCAGCGCCATGCTATTGTTCACCGGCCCGGACACGCCGCCGCTGGTCGGCACCTACCGCGACCGCTTCGTGCGGCTGGACGGCGTCTGGCTGTTTTCGGAACGGAGAGGCGCGCTGAGTTTTCAGCCGTCGAGGTGAACGCGATGCCGGGCGCGCTCTTGCCAGTCGGCCACCGACGCAGCATGGAGCCGCAGCATCATGAGTGACACAGGCCCCACCTCCACCGTCAAATCGGCGATGCGGACGCTCGACATCCTCGAGCTGCTGGTCGCCCAGGGCCGCCCGCTGGCCGCCCACGAGATCGCGACCGCCCTGGTGATCCCGGTCAGCAGCCTGTCCTATCTGCTGACGACCCTGGCCGATCGCGGCTACATCGAGCGCCTCGGACGGAAGTACGGACCGGGCCAGGGGCTGGCGCGGCTCCAGCCCGGCCGGGTCGCGGACAGCCTCATCCAGCGGGCAGTGCCGGTGGTCCGCTCGCTCCGCGTCCGGTTGAACGAGACCGCCGGCTTCTTCGTGCCGCGCGGACACGAGGTCGAGGCCGCCGTGAGCGAGATCGGCACCCATGCCCTGCGCTACACCCTGGACGTCGGACAGCGCGCACCGATGCACGCCTTCGCGGCCGGCAAGGCGATCCTCGCGACCTATGACGAGGCCGGGTTGGCCGAGTATTTCGCGGGGTCGGAACGCCAGGCCTTCACCGCCCAGACACTGACCGAGGAAGCGGATCTGCGTGTCGAGCTGGACTCCGTCCGGCGCTCAGGCGTGGCCCGCACGCGCGAGGAGCACACGCCGGGTATTCAGGGCATGGCCCGGGTCGTCATGGCGGACGGGCGGGCGGCCGGGGCCATCAGCATCGCCATACCCCTGCCCCGCGTCACGCCCGAGCTAGAGGCGGAAACGATTGACCTGCTGAAACGCTCGGTCGATCTGCTGGAGCATCCCGAACAGGCCCAGGCGGAGCGAGAGCCAGCGGCCTGAACCGCCGGCTCCGTTCATCGCATCAGGCCGACTGGCGGGTCCGCCAGCTGTCGGCATAGGCGTCGCGCGCGACCTCTGAATACGGGGCCGGGCTGACCGTGGCGCGGATCTCGACCTGAACGTGGCGTTCGACCGTCGGCTTGGACGATCCGCCGTTCTCCTCGCCCCACAGCAGGGTGACCTGGGTGCCGGGCTTGGCGTGCTCCTCATCCAGCATGGCCAGGGTCAGGCCGCGACCTTCGTTGGCGCTGTAGCCGACCCAGGTCGACAGGCCGACGTCCTTGCCGCCCGCGCCCAGCACCCGATCGAACTGGTGCATGGTGTAGACCGCCGAGGGGAACTCGAAGAACTTGGCCCGGTCGCCCTTCTGGAAATAGGAGCTCATGATCCGCACCAGGTCCTCGCTGTCCAGCGCCAGGGTGACCTTCTTC
>NCEB01000046.1 GCA_002280475.1 Brevundimonas subvibrioides | reverse complement strand
CTTCCCGCCGGAGGCTGAGGTAACGGCAAGGCTCTAACAGAGCCGTTGGTCCTGTGCGTTGCTTCGAGCATGGCAGGCCGTCCGCTTCCGATCAGACCAGCCGCGCGGAGCAGTCGTCTTTCGCCGAAACACACACTCCTACGGTCTCCGGGCGAAGGCCCGGCTGCTCCGCCCGCCCTTCCCATCCCGTTCACAGCGGAAGACCGATGACGCGTGGCTGCGTTTCACCGGCTGGACACCCCGTTTCGGCTCGCCTATAGACCCCGCTCTCGCGCTCCGGACGTGCTCCGGCGCGCCGCGCCTGGGTAGCTCAGTTGGTAGAGCAGCGGATTGAAAATCCGCGTGTCGGTGGTTCGAATCCGCCCCCAGGCACCACCTTTCCCCAAGGTCAGACTTCCGGGCGGCTTTCGCCGAACGGGGTTGGTTAATCTACCGACCAAATGCAGCAGTGGTGCGACATTGCGGGCCACACACGCCCTGGCTCGCCCGAGGGGCGAAAAGCACCTTTGCGCCCTTGACGCTCTGGTATCGGTTCGCCAAAGGAACTTGACCGCTTTCTTTGCGTGAGCGGCCGGATGCCTGTGAAACTCCCATTTCACGGTGTCCGTCCAACCGCCGAAGGGGCCCTCTCGGGCAACCGGATGCGACAGAAGGCGTTTCGCCGTTCGGCCAACCCGGCCAGACGGCGGGACACAACCGTTTTCCATGCAGGGGCGCTTCGCACTGACGCGTTGCGTCTCTTGGGTTCCACGAGTCAGACGAAAAAGCAGGAACTGGCGACACATGCACAAGACCAACACCCTTCTCGCCCTGGCCGGCGCCGCCGTGCTTCTGGCGAGTTCGCCGGCTCTGGCCCAGGCCCCGGCCGCTCCGGCCGCTGACGCCGCCGCCACGACCGCTGCTCCGGCTGCGGCGGCCCCCGCGCCGACCGCCGAACTTCCGGCCGCTACCGAAACCGATCCCGCTACCGTTGCTGACGCCGCCGGCGGCGGTCACGGCGAGGGTGGCCTGACCCCGATCTCGATGTTCATGGCCGCGACGCTCGTCGTTAAGGTCGTGATGATCGGCCTGCTGCTGGCCTCGATCTTCTCGTGGACCCACCGAAGAAGTCGAACTGGCCCGTCAGGCCGGCCTGTCGGTCACCGGCGAGCACCGCGACACCACCATCATGCGCGCCCAGACGGCGGTTTCGGCCGTTCAGTCCGGTCTGGCCCAGCGCCTGTCCGGTGGACAGCAGTTCCTGGCCTCGACCGGTTCGGGCGGCCCGTTCATCGGTCTGTTCGGTACCGTTTACGGGATCATGAACTCGTTCATCGGCATCGCCGAATCGAACACCACCAACCTGGCCGTCGTCGCCCCCGGTATCGCCGAGGCGCTGCTGGCCACCGGTATCGGCCTGTTCGCGGCCATCCCGGCGGTTATCTTCTACAACTACTTCAACACCCGCATCTCGGCCTACGGCACCCGCTCTGACGGCTTCAACGCCGAACTGATGAACGGTCTCTCGCGTCAGCTGGACAAGGGAGCCTAAGCGGGATGGGTGCCAAACTCTCCAGTGGCGGGGGTGGCAAAGGCGTCGTCGAGGCCAACAGCGAGATCAACGTAACGCCGTTCGTTGATATCATGTTGGTTCTCCTCATCATCTTCATGGTGGCCGCGCCTCTGGCCACCGTGTCGGTGGAGGTCAAGCTCCCTCGCGCCGTGGCTCCGCCCCAAGAAAATCCGCCCAAGCCGGTGTTCATCTCCATTCAGAACGACGGCGACGTCTTCCTGGGTGACTTCCGCACCAGCGCCGCCAGCCTCGGCGACGATCTGCGCGTCCAGATCCGGACGCGCAATCCCGAGGAAGAGCGGATCTACATCCGCGCGGACACGCAGACGCGCTACGGTGACTTCATGCAAGTCATGAACGCCCTGCAGGACAACGGCTTCTATTCCGTCGCCCTGGTCGGCGAAGACACCTCGACGCAGTAGGTCCAGATGACAGACACACCCGTTGAGTATCATCGCAGCCGCTATGACGCCCCTCGCAGGAAGGGCTTCATGGGGGTTTCCCCCGGGGTCTGGCTGATCGCCCTGGCGATCGTCTGCGTCCTGTTCGGCATCCTGCTGTTCTATCTCCAGCAGGCCAAGTTCGAACTGCAGGAGTTCAACTACACGGACGAGGCCGTGGACGTGGAGATCGTCGAACCGATCCCGCCTCCGCCGCCTCCGCCGCCTCCGCCTCCGCCGGACACCCCGCCGCCGCCCAAGCTGCAGGTGCGTCCGCCGGTCATCAACACCCAGGCCCCTCCGCCGCCGATCACCCTTCCGATCGAGCCGACGAAGAAGGAGGACCGGGTCGAATACACGGGTCCGCCCGTGATCGTCCCCGGACCCCCGCCGCCGCCGGCCCCGCCGGCTCCGGTCCGGCCGCCGGTGATCACCAACCCGAGCTGGGCCCGTCAGCCCTCACCGGAATATCCCGATCGCGCTCTCGAGCGTGAGATCGAGGGGAGCGCCGATCTGAGCTGTACGGTGAACCCGAACGGTTCGGTCAGCGGGTGCTCGATCGTGTCGGAATCGCCTTCCGGGGCCGGTTTCGGTCGCGCCGCCCTCTCGGCGGCCCGGAGCGCCCGTCTCTCGCCTCGCTCCGTCGACGGCGTGGCGACCGGGGGTACCGTCCGCTTCACGGTCAGGTTCAACCTGCCGGACTGATCCCGACGGCACACCAGAATGACAGACGCCCCGGGGGGGAACCTCCGGGGCGTTTCTCTTTGTTGGTCGCAGCTGGAATAGGCTTGATCGAGAGGGACCCAGCCGCTAGATACCCGCCTCTCGCAGCCCTCACGGGCGACGTTGTGCAGCCTTAGCTCAGCTGGTTAGAGCGCCGGTTTGTGGAGCCGGAGGTCCTCAGTTCAATCCTGAGAGGCTGTACCATTTCCTCCCACACCCACGCCGTCATCCTCGGGCTCGACCCGAGGATCGGATGTGGAACGAAGGCATCGGCGGAAACGGGCCGCAGCGGCGCAGCGCCGCTCGTTCCTTCCGCCTCGCTGACAGTCTGATCCTCGGGTCAAGCCCGAGGATGACGCGAGGGCGCGGCTGTCGTCAGGCCACCTCGGCCGGGACGCTGTCCTCGTCCAGGGGCGGCATTCCCGCCTCGGGCCGACGCCGGCACAGCTGCGAGATCGGCACTGTCAGTCCTTCCAGCGCCTGCGTCGCCGCCACCCGCCCGGCTTCGACGACGGGATCGTAGACCTTCCAGTCGCGAATATCGGACCCCTCGGGCATCGGCAGGATCAGCAGGTCGGTCTCGGCCCGGCTGTCCTCGACGTCGGCGTCGGTCGTGATCGTGGCCGCCCGCATCAGGATCGACACGATCGGCGGCCCCTTCTTCCAGGCGCCCGAGGCGATCCAGCGCCACCACGACGGCGGGTTCTCCAGGGCCTCGGGATCGACGCCCCGGGCCTGGGACATGTCGACCCCGATGATGGGCCCGGCGCAGAACTGGCGCATCACATCGGTCGGGAAGTTCTTGATGACCGCTCCATCGACCAGCACCTGGCCGTCCATCACCACGGGCGGCATGACCCCGGGGATCGAGATCGACGCTCGCATGGCCCGGCGCAGCAGGCCGCGCCGATGCACCTCGATCCGCCCCGTCGTCAGGTTCGACGAACAGGCGAAGAAGGGCAGGGGCATGTCGGCGATGTCGACGTCGCCATAGGCCTCTTCCAGCAACCGGGCGACCTTCCGGGCCCGGGTCATGGCGATCATGGGAAAGGCCAGATCCGACAGGGGGTCCGACTTGACGAAGGCCCGGCGGATACGGGCGTCCAGCTCCTCGTCGGTCCACCCCAGCGCCGGCCCGGCCGCGATCACCGCCCCCATGGAACTGCCGCCCAGGAAGTCGAAACAGACCCCCGCCTCATGCAGCGCCTTGACCGCGCCGATATGGGCATAGGCCCGCGCCCCGCCGCCGGACAGGACCAGACCGATCGCCGTGCCCGTGACGATCCGCGCGATCCGGGCCGCGTCGGCGGCGTCGCCTTCGACCGCGTGGAACCAGCGCCCGGGATCGACGGCGTCCAGCCAGACGCCGGTGTTGGCCGGTCTCCGCATCCGGGGATCGCGCAGCAGGATCAGGTCGGTGAACTGCTGCAGGCCGTGGGCGCTGATCGCTGGAATGACCCTGGGCGGCGCGGTCAGGGCGTCGCCGACGACGAACAGCCTGTCGACCTGACGCGCGCACAGATTGGCCCACGACGGCTCGTCCAGTTCGGCGACATAGAGGACGAAGTCGTGGGTGTCCTCCATGCGCGAGAACCACTCCGACACCGACGACAGGGCCGAATGATCGATGACCTGACAGGTGAACCCCATGGCCTCGATGGCCGCCGCGATCCGCTCGACGAAGGCGCGGATCGGTCGCGCCCGCACGGAGACGAAGCCGAACACCGTGGGCTCGGTCACCCCCGGCGCCCGCTCCCGCGCCCGCTGCAGCATCAGCCGCGACAGCTCGATCATGACGTCGGGCCGGGTGGCCACCGCCTCGAAGAAGTCCTCGCGCGGCAGGGCCAGGATCTCGGAATCGCGCAGCGCCACCACGCTGGCGGAATGCGGCGTCCCCGCGATCAGCGCCATCTCCCCGACCGGCTCGCCCGGCTTGACGACGCCCAGGAATTGGGGCGGCTGATCCGTCTCCTGCCGGAACACGCCGAGCCGTCCGGAGCGAACCAGATACAGGCTGTCGGCCTCCTCGCCGGCCTGGAACAGGACCTCTCCGCCGGTCAGGGCGAACCAGCTGGCGCGGGTGTTCTTGTCCTCGAAGACCTTGGCCAGGGCCGCTTCCAGCGTATCGGGGCGATGCGGGGCCATGATCGGATGTCGCCGGGCTGGGGCGCGCGGTTACCGCGCGGATCGAGGGTCCGAGTTAGCGGCGCTTCGGCGCCGGGGGCAAGTCTTCAGGCCAGCCTGCGGAACGCGGCCCCGTCCGCGTCGAACAGATGGGCCTTGCCGGGGGCCAACTTCAGCGACAGCTGGTCGCCCGCCGCGACGCGAACTTCGCCCGGCAACTGAACGGTCAGGGTGTCGTCCCCGCTCGGCAAGGCGGCATAGGCATAGGTCGCCGCGCCCAGGCTCTCGACGAAGGTCGCGGTGGCCGCGACCGTGTCGCCGGGCCCGTCCAGGGTCAGGTGCTCGGGCCGCACCCCCATCTGTACGGCCTGTCCGACCGCCGCGCCCGACGCCTCGACCGCGACGCGGACCGTGGTGCCATCCGCCAGCCGGACGGTCGCCCCGTCGGCCGACGCTTCCACCATCTCGGCCGGGATCAGGTTCATCTTCGGACTGCCGATGAACTCGGCCACGAAGCGGGTTTGGGGGTGCTCGTACAGCTCCAGCGGCGCGCCGACCTGTTCGACCACGCCGCCGTTCAGCACCACGATCCGGTCGGCCAGGGTCATGGCCTCCACCTGGTCGTGGGTGACGTAGACCATGGTGGTCTTCAGCCGTTGATGCAGGGCCGCGAACTCATAGCGCATCCGCACCCGCAGGGCGGCGTCCAGGTTCGACAGGGGCTCGTCGAACAGGAAGACCTCGGGTTCCCGCACGATGGCCCGGCCGATGGCGACGCGCTGGCGCTGGCCGCCGGACAGGGCCTTGGGCTTGCGATCCAGATAGTCGGCGATGTTCAGGATGTCGGCGGCGGCGTTGACGCGGCGGTCGACCTCGGCCCGGTCTGTCTTCGCCAGCGTCAGGCCGAACGCCATGTTCTGGCGGACCGTCATGTGCGGATACAGGGCGTAGGACTGGAACACCATGGCGATGCCCCGGTCGGACGGCGACAGGGCGTTCACCGTCCGGCCGGCGATGGCGACCTCACCGGCGTCGGGCTCTTCCAGTCCGGCGATGACGCGCAGCAGGGTGGACTTTCCGCAGCCGGAGGGACCGACGAAGACCACGAACTCGCCGTCCGCGACGTCCAGATCGACGCCCTTCAGCACCGGGGTCGCGCCAAAGCTCTTGGTGATGCCGCGAAGGGCGACCTCGGCCATTCCTGTGTCCGTCCCGCTTGTCGTTGAGACGACCGTAAACGGTTACAGCGACACCGGAAACCCTCTGCCTCCCCCTGTAGGGGAGGGTGAAGCCTAGCCCCGCGCCTTCTTGCCCTTGAACGGCGGCTTGGCGCCCGGCTTGGGCTTTCCGGTCCAGGGGCGGTCGCCGGCGGAGGCGCCGGGCTTGGCCACCCACGGTTTCTTGGCGGACTTGGGCTTGTCGACCCAGGGCTTCTTGCCCTCAGGCGCGGGGGCGTCCTTGGTGCGCTTGACCCATTTGGGCTTGGCCTCGCCGGCCGGAGCGGGCGCGGCTGCGGCCTCGGCCGGGCGCGGCGTCCAGGGCTTCTTCGCCGGCGCGCCCTCGGTGCGGGGCGGGCGGGCCGGGCGATCGCCGTCCTGGCGCATCGGCTTGTCGAAGCGGCGCGCGGGACGTTCGGTCGGCCCGGGGGCCACGGCGTCGGACACGGTCACTCCGTCCTCGGTCGAGGCGGCGACGGCGGCGCGGAACCTGGCCTCGGCGGCCTTGGTGATCTCGAACTTGGTCTCGCGCTCGAAGATCTTGATGGAGCCGACGTCCGGCTTGGTGACGTGGCCCAGGCGGCAGATGGTGGGCAGCAACCACTTCGGATCGGCGTTCTTGTCGCGACCGATGTTGATGCGGAACCAGACCATGTCGCCGCCGCGCGCGAAGTCGGTCAGGGGGCCTTCCTTCTGGCCGCGATCGTTCACACCCGTGGCCTGGGCGCGCTTCATGCGGTCGTCGTCATAGACGTCTTCGGGGGCCGGCAGCTTCTGGCGGTAAAGGCGGATCAGGGCGGCGGCGATCTGCTCGGGGCTGGACCGTTCCAGCAGCAGCTTGCCCATGGCCAGGGCGTCCTCGTCCTCGACCGGTGCGGTCAGGACGGGGTCGGCCAGCATCCGCTCTCGGTCCTTTTCCAGGATCATCTCCGCCGACGGCGGGCCCATCCATTCGGCCTTGATCGCCGCCGACTGCAGCATCAGCTCGACCTTCCTGCGGCGCGTGTAACTGACCATCAGGACCGAGACGCCCTTTTTGCCCGCGCGCCCGGTGCGGCCCGAACGGTGCAGCAAGCCGGCCTTGTTGACGGGGATTTCGGCGTGGATGACCAGTCCCAGGTCGGGCAGGTCCAGACCGCGTGCGGCGACGTCGGTGGCGACGCAGACCCGCGCATGCCCGTCCCGCAGCGCCTGCAACGCCTCGGACCGCTGGCTCTGGGTCAGTTCGCCCGACAGGCCGACGACGGAGAAGCCGCGTTCGCGCAGCGAGCTGGTCAGGTGCTTCACCCGCTCCCGCGTATTGGCGAACACCAGGGCGCCGGGGGCCTCGAAATAGCGCAGCACATTGACGACGCCCAGCTCGACCTCATTGGGGGCCACGCGGATGCAGCGGTATTCGATGTCGCCGTGGGGGGCGTTCTTTTGCGTCGTGTCGATGCGCAGGGCGTCGCGCTGATAGGTGCGGGCCAGATCGACGATGTCGCGGGCCAGGGTGGCCGAGAACAGCAGGGTGCGGCGCTGGGCAGGCGCGGCGTCGAGCAGGAAGGTCAGATCCTCGGAAAAGCCCATGTCCAGCATCTCGTCGGCCTCGTCGAGCACCACGGCCTTGAGTTGCGACAGGTCCAGCGCGCCGCGCTCCAGATGATCCTTCAGGCGACCGGGCGTGCCGACGACGATGGCGGCGCCGCGTTCCAGCACGCGACGCTCGGCGCGCGGGTCCATGCCGCCGACGCAGGTGGCGATGCGGGCCCCGGCCTTGCCATACAGCCACTCCAGCTCCTTGGAGACCTGAAGCGCCAGTTCGCGGGTCGGGGCGATGACCAGGGCGGCGGGGGCGCCGTTGTCCTCGATCCGCTCGGCGTCGCCCAGCAGGGTCGTCGCCAGCGCGAGGCCGAACGCCACGGTCTTGCCTGAACCGGTCTGGGCCGAGACCAGCAGATCGCGGCCGACCTCGGCCTCCAGCACCGCCGACTGGACAGGCGTCGGCTCGTCATAGCCGCGTTCGGACAGGGCGCGGTCGAGCGCGGGATGACTGGCGGGAAAGGGCATGGGGGTCTCGTAGGGCGAACGCGGCCAAAACGCGAGCGTCGCGGGCATTCCGGGGGGCGGGGCCTTTAGGCCGCGATCAAGGCCGAATTGGGGGAAGGGCGCCGGAATCTGACCCGTGTTCGCCGGCCCGTGACATCGGTGTCGACCCCATGCAATGTCCCGGCGTCTTTCGGGGGAGAGTCGCGCGTGCGCAAGGTTCTGTTTTCCACCGCTCTTTCGCTGTCTCTGGCGACCGGGCCGCTGCTGACCGGCCCGGCCTGGGCCCAGCAGACCTTGCGTTCCGGCGGCCAGGTGCAGGGCGAGCTGGAGCGCGGCGATGACCGGCTGAACTCCGGCGAGTTCACCGACGTCTATGAGATCGAGGGGCGGGCGGGCCAGACCCTGCGCGCGACGCTGCGATCGGACGATTTCGACACCTATCTGATGATCCGCGGTCCGGGTGACTTCTCCGAGGACAACGACGATGCGCCCGATGACGGCACCAACTCGGCGCTGGACGTGCGGCTGCCGGCGAACGGCACCTACCGCCTCAGTGCCACCAGCTATGAGCCCGGCGAGACGGGACGCTACGCCCTGGCCCTGTCGGGTGGCGGTGGCGCGGCGGCCCTGTCGGGCCGGGGGCAGGCCGATGCGGGCGGGGGACGGTTGACGGTGGACGACCCGGCCACCGGCATCCTGGCCTCGGGCGACCGGCGGCTGCAGGCTGGCGAGTTCGCCGATGACTGGACCGTGCCGGTGCGGCGGGGCGAGACCTATACCGTCAGCTTCGATGCCTCGGACTTCGACGCCTATCTGATGGTGCGCGGCCCCGGCGGCCTGTCCGAGGACAATGACGACGACACCGGCCAGCGCGGCACCCGCAACAGCCGCATCACCTTCACGGCCCCGGCCGACGGCGAGGTCGACATCGCCGCCACCAGTTTTGGCACCGGCGAGACGGGCCGCTATCGCCTGATGGTGGAACGGACGACGCCGGCGCGCGCCGACCGGGGACGTCCGGCCCGGCCCGACGCCCTGCCGCCGCGCGACAGCGACGGGACCGTCCAGGTCGGCCAGACCGTCAGCGGGGACCTGGGTCGGGGCGATCGGCGGCTGGAGGGCGGAGAGTATCTGGAGACCTGGACCCTGCGCGGACGCCGGGGCCAGGCGCTGGACCTTCGGCTGATGTCTTCGGCCTTCGATCCCTATCTGGCGATCCAGGGGCCGGGCGGGCTGAACGAGTTCAACGACGATGACCCGGACGGCGACGGGGCGCTGGACAGCCGGCTGTTCGTGACCCTGCCGGCGGACGGCGAGTACCGGATCACGGCCACCAGCTATGCCTCGGGCGAAGAGGGCGCCTACCGCCTGGCCGTTCTGGCCGCCGACGGCCGGGCCTCTCAGGGACGCCCGCAGCAGGAGTCCTACGTCGAGGATCGCGGGCGCCGCCAGGACGTGGCGGGCGGCGCGATCGCGATCGGCCAGACGGTGGGCGGGACGCTGCAGTCGGGCGACGAACAGCTGGACAGCGGCGAATACGTCGACAGCTTCACCTTCTCGGGGCGTCGGGGCCAGCGGGTCGCGGCCGAGCTGACCTCGTCGGCCTTCGACGCCTATCTGATGCTGCGGACGCCGTCGGGCGAGCAACTGGACAATGACGACGGCGAGAACGGCACCGACAGTCGGCTGGACACTGTCCTGGCCGAGGACGGCGAGTACGAGGTCATGGTCACCTCCTATTCGCCCGGCGAGACGGGGTCGTACCGGTTCAGCGTCAGCCCCAGCCAGGGCTCGCCGCGCCAGGCGGCGGTCCAGGGCGGGGCGCGTGTGTTCGCCATCATGGTCGGCATCTCGGAATACGGCGATGTCGCCGGGGACCTGGCCTATACCGACGAGGACGCCGAAAAGCTGGCCGAGACGCTGGAGCGGGGCGGGGTGCTGAACGCCTCCAGCGTGGTCCTGACCAATGCCGAGGCGACGGTGGCCGGCGTGCGCGACGCCTTCCAGTCGGTCGCCAGACAGGCGGGGCCCGACGACATGTTCCTGTTCTTCTTCTCCGGTCACGGCAGTCAGGAACAGGGCAGCGCCAGCGCCCAGGAGCCGGACGGCCGCACCGAGACCATCGTCCTGAGGGACGGGGAAATCTCCGACGTCGAGATGGGCCAGCTGTTCCGGGGCCTGAACACGCGGCTGTCGCTGCTGGTGCTGGACAGCTGCTTCTCCGGCGGATTCGCCCGGAACGTCGTGGATCGCCCCGGCGTCATGGGTCTGTTCAGCTCCGAAGAGGACCTGACCAGTTCGGTCGCCGACAAGTTCGAGGCCGGGGGTTATCTGTCCCACTTCCTGCGGGCGGGCCTGGCGGGCGAGGGCGACGTGGACGGCGACGGCGCGGTCACGGCCGGAGAACTGGCCACCTATCTGCGCCGCCAGTTCGTCGCGGAGGTGTCGGGCGTCGAGGCCGAGACAATGGAGGGCCAGCGCAACTATCAGAACCTGGTGATCGACCGAGGCGGGGTCCAGGTCGACGACGTGGTGCTGAGGCTGGCGTCGACGGGCGGACCGGTCCGGGGGGCCTTCTAGGTCACCGCCCCGGCTGGGACGGGCTTCGTCGGATCGGCGTCAGTGAAGCGAGTGGCGGAGAGGGTGGGAGACAACGCCTCCTGCTCCGAAGCCTTATACAGCGGGCACATCTGGGGCTCCGACGAAAGAACGATGTACCACTGGGCTGTACCTGTCAACGCGAGGCGCAGCGCTCGATTTTGAAACCGTTTCACTGGGATCGCTGCACGTGGCGCGGGGACCGTTGGTCGCGCGGCACCCAACCGGCCCGGACGGGCCTCACCTATCGCTACGGTGGTCCGGCACAGGGCTCGATTTACTGGCCGCAGAGCAAGCGACACGGTAAGCTGCACCGCGGCCACCGTCCAAAAGCCGACACTGCCAACGTCTCTTACGGGTGGGGAGCGGACCTTTCGGTGTTCGCGTCTAACGCTTCCTGCGGTCACGCATCAGCCAAACCGCAAACCCGATAAATGCCAGCCCGAAGACTCCGCTTTGCCACGAAGCTTGGAAAAACAACGTCACGAACATCAACAGCAGACCGACGATAGCCACAACACCTGCGACCCACTTAGGGGTCGGCTCGCCGTCGTCTGGGAGGATTATCAAAACCGTTGCTCAGACGCTTTCGTCGCGTGGGCCAGTTGGTAGCTTAGGCTGTGGAACTTAGTCTGCAATGGGTCGAGAGCCGATCGTAGCGTAAGCGGGGCAAGCGGACTCCGCTGCTGCTACGACAGCAACTGTCAGGTGGGGGAACTCGTAATGAGCGAAACGGAGCGTTACCTCAGGCGGCTCCTAAAGCACCCGTCCGGACTGCGCGCCGGTGGCGGAGGTGACGATGACCTGCCCCCCTCTGGTCCCTCGGTCATAATGGGAGTCCGCAGGCTTCA
This sequence comes from Brevundimonas subvibrioides, assembly GCA_002280475.1. Classification (GTDB taxonomy): domain Bacteria; phylum Pseudomonadota; class Alphaproteobacteria; order Caulobacterales; family Caulobacteraceae; genus Brevundimonas; species Brevundimonas aurifodinae. Next base: position 2,257 of record NCEB01000046.1, on the reverse strand, counting down.
TAGCTGATCTGGGGCTCCGGTGGGAGCGGCCGGGCGGCGCAGCTATTCACGTCGCGCAGCCGACCGGCCGCGTGGTTCAGCCGCACGGTCTCCGGCGCGAGGCCACCATGGGCGGAGTGCGGTCGAACGTGGTTGTAGTCGTGCCGCCACCGGCCGATCACGGCCCGGGCTTCCGCCATGGTCGAGAACACCTCCTCGTTCAGGCACTCGTCACGGAACTTGCCGTTGAAGCTCTCGACGAAGCCGTTCTGCTGGGGCTTGCCGGGATCGATGTAGTGCCAGCCGACGCCGGTCCGGTTGGCCCATTCCAGCATCGCCCGCGACGTCATCTCCGTGCCGTTGTCGCTGACGATCAGCGAAGGCTTGCCTCGCCGCGCGATCAGCGTGTCCAGCTCGCGCGCCATGCGCCGGCCACCGATCGAGGTGTCCACCACCAGCGCCAGGGCCTCGCGCGTGAAGTCGTCCACGATGCACAGGATGCGGAAGCGCCGACCCCACGACAGGGCGTCGGCCACGAAGTCCAGGCTCCAGCGCTGGTTCGGCCCGTCCGGCACGGCCATCGGTGCCCGCATCCCGGTCGCCCGCTTGCGCCCCCGCCGTCGTCGCACCGCCAGGCCCTCTTCCCGATAGAGACGGAACAGCTTCTTCTTGTTCAGGCTGACGCCCTCACGCTCCAACAGGATGCCCAGCCGTCGGTAGCCGAACCGACGGCGCTCTCCGGCCAGACTCCGCAGCCGTTCGCGCACCTCCGCGTCGCCAGGCTCAGGCGCGCGGCGCACCGTCTTGGGATCGACCTCGACCAGCCCACAGGCCCGCCGCTGCGAGTAGCCGCGCTCCGCCATCAGGCGAAGCGCGGCTTCCCGGCGAACAGCGGGCCCGGTCAGTTTTTTCCCAGGAGATCCTTCAACGCCGACACGTCCAGCATCGACTCCGCCAGCAGCTTCTTCAGCCGTCGGTTCTCGTCCTCCAGCGCCTTCAGCTTCTGGGCGTCTGAGACGCTCATCCCGCTGTATTTGGCCTTCCACCGGTAGAAGGTCTGCTCGCTGATCCCGTGCCGCCGGCAGACCTCCGCCGTCGCACCGCCAGCCTCCTGTTCGCGCAGCACGCCTATGATCTGCGCCTCGGTGAACCTGCTCTTCTTCATGTCCGTCTCCTTGAGGTTGACGGACTCTCACTCAAACCGAGGGATCAGGAAGGGGGCAGGTCATCGGTCAGATTTCAAACCGAGGCACTACCCCAGGCCTACCCGGCCTTTTCAGCCAGGGGCAAGTGTGAGACACTTCCGACCTAGCCTGAAGTTTGGTCACAGAAGGCTAGGCGCGAAAGCGCGTGAACACAGGTCCGCTCTGTCGGGCGGCCTGCTCAATACAACACCCTCGGGGAATAGGCAGGACGCGCCTTCCCTGTGTTCGCGCGTGACCACTGTCCCGGCTTCAGCCGGGCGGATGGTCTTCGTGTCGATGTGGATGGTTGAATGGGGAAGACGATGAAGCTGGGACGCCTGACTCTAGCATTGGTCCTGACTGGGCCCCTTGCCTCGTGTGCCACGGACCCGGCACCTTCACCCGAAGCGGTTGCTGCGTACGACTACGGCCCGGCACCGACGTCAGACGCGTTTTGGGCCTTAACCGAGTCCACAATCCGCTTATCCTTAATCGATCCTGACAGTGCCGTGTTCTATCGCGAAGACGAAATCAAGCGGGGATACTTCACTCAGTTTATGGGCCCAACACACTGGGGCTATTACTCGTGCGGGTCAGTGAATGCGAAGAATCAATTTGGCGGGTACGCGGGACGAAAAGCGTTCGTCTCAGTCTGGTCACGAGGTGAAATTGTTTATCATGACGTCGATACCGGAGACTTTAATGTCGTGAACTTGGCCTGCGTGCGAGCGGGGTTCTAGGCAGCCTTCGCGATATCTATGGAATGGTAGCCGAACGCCCTGTCGCCAATCGGCTGGTTCCTCGGCTGTTCTCTATCAGGTCGCTTTTGGCTTGCCGGTGTGTGATCCCCCAGTGAAACGGTTTCACTGGAGTGAACTCAGGCTTGAGCAGTTGCATCCATGTGGTTTCCACCGTCGCTGACCTAAGCCCGTCCGCTTCGTCGCGATCATCGCAAGGTCCGCTTCCCGAACATATGACCATGACCGCTTTCGACCGATTTCGTTGAAAAAGGCGGTTGCTCAGATCGGCATCAGCATTGGACGCGCTGACTCGCTCCGACCTCACGCTGGTGCCAGCGTCGACGGTGGGATCAG
>NCEB01000005.1 GCA_002280475.1 Brevundimonas subvibrioides | reverse complement strand
AGGATGGCGACCTCGGCGTCGAGAGTGCTGCCGATCGTCTTTTCCCGACGGCTCGCCTCCAGTGCCTCGTTCACGGTCAAAAGAACCCACTGGACGTCTTCCCAACGTTTCGCCTCGTCCGCATTCTCCCACTCCGCCGGCGTCTCCGGGATCACCCGCGCGCAGTTCGTGCCGCCGTCCGGATACCGCGTCGTCCAGGCCTCTTCCATCGTGAAGGGCGTCAGGGGAGCCAGCCAGGCGGTGAGGCGCAGGAAGACCTCGTGCATCACTGTGCGGGCGGCGCGGCGGCGGATCGCATCGGGGCGGTCGCAGTAGAGGCTGTCCTTGCGGATATCAAAATACAGCGCCGACAGATCGCCCGAGCAGAACTCCAGCACCGGGCGGACGACATCCTGGAAGCGGTAGGTGTCGTAGGCCGTGCGGACCTGGCCATCCAGTTCCCATAGCCGGTGCAGGATGAACCGCTCCAGCGGTGCCATGTCGGCATAGTCGACGCGCTCGGCCTCGTCGAAGTCGCTGAGGGCGCCCAACAGGTAGCGGACGGTGTTCCGAAGCTTGCGATAGGCATCGACCGTGGTCTGCAGGATCTGCTTTCCGATCCGCTGGTCCTCGGCATAGTCCACCAGGGCGACCCAGAGGCGCAGGATGTCGGCGCCGCTCTCCTTGATGACCGTGGCCGGATCGACGGTGTTGCCCCTGGACTTGGACATCTTCTCGCCGTTCTCGTCCTGGGTGAACCCGTGGGTGAGGACGGCCTTGTAGGGGGCCCGGCCGCGCGTGCCGGAGCCCTCCAGCAGGTTGGACTGGAACCAGCCGCGATGCTGGTCCGAGCCTTCCAGATATAGGTCCGCCGGCCAGTGCGACGGGCGATCGCCGGTGTAGCCGTGCTCGGGCGTCCGGGGCTCCAGCGCGAAGGCGTGGGTGCAGCCCGAGTCGAACCAGACGTCCAGGATGTCCTGGACCTTTTCGTAGTTGGCCGGGTCGTGCAGGCCCAGGAACTCCGCGTCGGGCGTCTCGAACCAGGCGTCGGCTCCGCCCGCCTCGACAGCGGCGACGATCCGGGCGTCGACCTCGGGGTCGTGCAGGGGGTGGCCGGTGTGCTTGTCGACGAACATGGCCAGGGGCGTGCCCCAGGCCCGCTGGCGGCTGACCAGCCAGTCGGGGCGACCCTCGACCATGGACCGGATGCGGTTCTTGCCCGCCGCCGGGTGGAAGGCGGTCTGGTCGATGGACTTGAGCGCGATCTCGCGCAGGGTCTCGCCCGAACCGTGGTCCAGCGCCGTATCCATGCGGATGAACCACTGGGGGGTGTTCCTGAAGATCACCGGGGCCCGCGAGCGCCAGCTCATCGGATAGGAGTGCTCCAGCCGGCCGCGCGCCAGCAAGGTGCCGGCCTCGATCAGCTTTTCGGTGACCGCGCCGTTGGCCGGGCCGAACTTGCCGGTCTTCTTGCCCTCGGTCTCCAGGATCTTGAGGCCCGCGAACAGGGGCACGCCGGGATAGTAGGCCCCGTCCTGGTCGACGGTGTCGGGCACCTCGTGATGTCCGTGGGCGCGCCAGACCTCATAGTCGTCGGCCCCGTGACCGGGGGCGGTGTGGACGAAGCCGGTGCCCGCGTCGTCGGTGACGTGGTCCCCGTCCAGAAGCGGCACGTTGAAGCGGTAGCCGTCGTCCAGCTCGGCCAGGGGGTGGGCGCAGACCAGGCCTGCCGGATCAATGTCGTCGAGGCGGGTGAAGGTGGCGACCTTGGCCGCCTTCATCACGTCCTCGGCCAGCTTGTCGGCCAGGATCAGGCGGTCGCCGGCTCTGGCCCAGGGCTGGAACTCCAGGTCCTGTTCGATCGACTGAACCTCATAAAGGCCATAGGCGATCTCGGGGCCGAAGCTGATCGCCCGGTTGGCCGGGATGGTCCAGGGGGTGGTGGTCCAGATCACCACGCTGGGCGTCGAATGGCGGAAGGCCAGAAGGTCATCCGGATGGTCGTCGGTGGCGGCGATGACCGGGAACTTGACCCAGATCGTGGGGCTGACGTGGTCGTGGTATTCGATCTCGGCGTCGGCGAGCGCCGTGCGCTCGACCGGGGACCACATGACGGGCTTGGAGCCGCGATACAGCTGGCCGGAGTTCTTGAACTTATGGAACTCGCGGACGATCGCCGCCTCGGTGCCGAAGTCCATGGTGGCGTAGCGATTGCCGAAGTCGCCGGTGATGCCCAGGCGCTTGAACTGGGCCGCCTGGACGTCGATCCAGCCGGCGGCGTAGTCGCGGCAGGCGGCGCGGAACTCGGCCTTGGAGACCTCGTCCTTGCGACGGCCCTTGGCGCGGTACTGTTCCTCGATCTTCCACTCGATCGGCAGGCCGTGACAGTCCCAGCCGGGGACGTAGTCGACGTCGTAGCCCAGCAGGAACCGCGACCGGACCACGAAGTCCTTCAGCGTCTTGTTCAGGGCATGGCCTATGTGGATGTCGCCGTTGGCGTAGGGCGGGCCATCGTGCAGCACATAGAGCGGCGCGTCCTGCTTCTGCCGCTCGGCGCGCAGGCGGCCATACAGGTCGCCCCACTGCTCGAGGATCAGCGGCTCCTTCTGCGGCAGGCCGCCGCGCATCGGAAACGGCGTCTCGGGCAGGAAGACGGTCTCGCGATAATCGCGGCCGGCAGGAGCGGAATCGGACGGGGCGTCGGACATGGTCTGTCTCGGAAAATCGTTGGACGGTCGGCGTGGGAACGGACCCGGTCGGCGTGGGGGCTGAGCGCCCCGCCTTACGCCGCCGGGCCGCTAATCCGGATCGTGATGACCGAGCGCCCTTGCATAGGGGCGGTCCTATCAGGGCCGGGGGGCTGGGAAAAGCGGCGCGTTCGGCTAACCTCCGCTTCGACTGGCGTTCGAGGGGGACGCCGATGGGGGAAACTGTCCATGCGTGTGCTGATGTCGCTGACCGCCGTGGCCGCCTGCGTGACCATGGCCGCCTGTTCGCCCGCTGAAGAGGCCGCGCCCGCCGAGGGTGCAGAGGCCGTCGCGTCGGCGTCCGCCGGCGTGCCGCCGATCGACAACGGCCCGGTCACGCGCGACCAGATCTACGCCGCCGCCGCCGAGGGGCCGGAGCCCTTCGTCCGCGCCATCTTCGCTCAGTACGTCGCCGGAGGTCCCCAGGGCGATCCGCCCGCGCCCGGCCAGGACCCGATCTTCTCGCGCACGATGAACGCCCTGATCGGCGACGACTTCCGCGCCGCCAACGGCGAGGTCCCGACCCTGAACTATGACCCCTTCTGCCAGTGCCAGGATCAGGAGGGCTTCGTGGTCAACTCCATGGCCACAGCCCAGGGCGACGCCAATACCGCCCAGGCCTCGGTCGTCTTCACAAACTTGGGCGAGCAGAAGACGGCGACCCTGTTCCTCGTCCGGGAGGGGCCGAACTGGAAGGTCGACGACATCGAGATGGGCATGACCTCGCTGAAAGACACCCTGATGGCCGAGGCCGAGGCGCGGGGCTGACGCCTCAGGCGTGGGCGGCCAGCGCCGCGCGCGCCGCCGAGGCGTCCGCGTCGATCTGGACCTTGAGGGCGTCGAGGCCGTCGAAGGTCATTTCGCCCCGCAGCCGCTCGATCAGCCGGGTTTCGACGACCTGGCCATAGAGGTCGCCCGAGAAATCGAACAGCCAGACCTCCAGCAGGGGTTCGGGGGTCTCGAACATGGGGCGGACGCCCAGGTTGGCGACACCGTCGATGACGCGGCCGTCGGGCAGGCGGGTTCGGGTGGCGAAGACGCCGTAGGCGGGGCGCATATAGTCGCCCATGCGGACGTTGGCGGTCGGCACGCCGATGGTGCGGCCGCGCTTGTCGCCGTGAACCACCTCGCCCTCGATGGCGAAGGGGCGGCCCAGGATGCGCGCGGCGCGGGTCATGTCGCCGGCGGCGAGCGCCTCTCGCACCGCGCTGGACGACAGCTTCAGCCCGCCCCGGTCGTCGACACGCTGGGTCACCGAGACGGAGAAGTCGAGGTCGCGTCCTATGCGGGTCAGGGCCTCGGGCGAGCCGGTCCGGCCCTTGCCATAGGTGAAGTCGAAGCCGACGGCGGCATGGCGCAGTCCGAGGCCGGATGAAAGGACATCACGGGCGAAGGCCGCGTCGGTCATGGCCGCCATCCCGGCGTCGAAGGGCAGGAGGTGCAGGCGGTCGACGCCCTGGTCTTCGAGGGCGCGCGCCATCTGGGCGGTGGTCATCAGCCGGAACGGCGCGGCCTCGGGCTGGAACCAGCGGCGGGGATGGGGCTCGAAGCTGACGACGGCGAGGGGGGCGGACAGGCGCTGGGCCGCCTCGCGCGCCGCGCCGATCACCGCCTGATGGCCCCGGTGAACGCCGTCGAAGGCCCCGACGGCGGCGGCGGCTCCGCGCCGGTCGAGCGGCAGGTCGCGCCAGCCGTGGACGATCTGGATCGGCACGACCCCCGGTCAGTCCCTGGCCGGGCGACGCCGGCGGGGCACGCGGACGATGGCCTCGCCGCCCATGATGAGCTCGCCGCCGACATAGCCTTCGGTGTGCAGGGTGACGCGGGCGGATTCGGCGTCGACGGCGGCGACCGTGATGCGGGCCTGGACCACGTCGCCGATGCGGACCGGCTTGTGGAAGGCCAGGCTCTGGCTGAGGTAGATGGCCCCCGCGCCGGGGAGGATTGTGCCGACCACGGCCGAGCCGAATGACGCGCTGAGCAGGCCGTGGGCGATCCGGCCGCGATAGGCGGTCCTGGAGGCGAAGGCCTCGTCCATGTGCACGGGATTGAAGTCGTCCGACGCCTCGGCGAACTGCTGGATGCGCTCCTCGGTGATGATCACGTCCTTGATCGCCATCATGCCGGGCGACAGTTCTTCGAGGATATAGCCGCCCGAGGGGTGAGGTCCGGTGTTCATGGGCCGGTGTTAGCGGGGCGCTTCTGATTTGGCGAGGACTACCACATGAGCTCCAGCGCGACGTAGCGGGCGTAGGTGGTCTCAGCGGTGAGCAGGGCGGCGGCGCGTTCAGGGTCGAGGGCACCGTCGGGGCCGCGCGCGGCGTCGCCATGGATGCCCTGGGCGATGAACAGACAGTCCAGGGCCTGGGCGTTGGCCCCCATGACGTCCGTCACCACCCCGTCGCCGATGCACAGGACGCGCGACCGATCGACCGGGCGTCCCAGCAGCCGCTCGGCCTCGGTCAGGGCCAGGGCGTAGATCGGGCCGAACGGCTTTCCGGCCATGGTCACCCGACCGCCGAGTTGTTCATAGAGATCGGCCAGCGATCCGCCGCAGTAGATGATCCGATCGCCGCGCTGGACGATGCGGTCGGGGTTGGCGCAGATCATCTCCAGGTCCCGGGCGGCGGCGGGGGTCAGGCGTTCGCGGTAGTCCTCGGGGGTCTCCGTCTCGTCGTCGATGGGGCCCGTCACCGAGAGGAAGGCGGCGTCGGCGGCGCCTTCCGCGCGGTCCAGAGGCAGTCCGTCATAGAGGGGCCAGTCGCGCTCCGGACCGATGATCCAGACCGGGCCCGGCGCGCGCCTGGCCAGCTCCGCCCGGGTGGCGTCGCCCGAGGTGACGAATGCCTGCCACGCGGCGCGCGGCACGCCGAGACGATCCAGTTGATCCACCACGTCATGGGCCGGGCGCGGCGAGTTGGAGATCAGCACGACCTGCCCGCCCTGCTCGCGGAACCGGATCAGGGCGTCGCAGGCCTCGGGCCAGCTTTCGCGCCCGTTGTGGATCACGCCCCAGACGTCGCAGAGCAGGACATCATAGTCGGCGGCGACGGCGGACAGGGCGGGGAGCGGATGGGGCAGGGTCATGGCGCGCTGACTAGCCCGACCCCGCCCCCGATCAAAGTCTAGTCGTTGCGATGAACCACGCCGCCGCGCATGACGAAGTCCATGTCTTCCAGCACCGTCACGTCGGCCAGGGGGTCGCCGTCGACGGCGATGATGTCGGCGGGCATGCCGGGCGCGATCCGGCCCGCCTCGTTCGACAGGCCGAGGTGTTCGGCGGCGACGACGGTGGCGGACTGGACGGCCTCCAGCGGGGTCATGCCGGCGCGGACCAGGAGCGCGAACTCCTGGGCGTTGTCGCCGTGGGCCGAGACGCCGGAATCGGTGCCGAAGGCGATGCGGACGCCGCCGGCGTGGGCGCGCGCGGCCATGTCCACCATCTTGGGACCGACCTCCAGGGCCTTGGCGGTCTGGGCCGGGGTGAAGAAGTTGCCCGGGCTGGAGGCGATGCGGGCCACGAAGTCGCCGGCCAGAAGCGTTGGCACCAGATAGGCGTCGTTGTCGCGGAACAGGCGGATCGAGGCGTCGTCCAGATAGGTGCCGTGCTCGATCGAGTCGCCCCCTGCGCGCAGGAAGGCGTTGATGCCGTCCACGCCGTGGGCGTGGGCGGTGACGCGACGGCCCATGCGGTGGCCGACCTCGACGATGGCGGCCAGTTCGGCGTCGGTGAACTGCTGGGCCAGGCCCGCCGCGGTGTTGGACAGCACCCCGCCGGTCGCGGTGATCTTGATGACGTCGGCCCCGGCGCGGACCTGGGTACGGACCGCGCGCATGCAGTCCTCGGGGCCCGAGCAGATGCTCTCGCCCGAGAACAGATGCATGATCTCTTCGCTGTAGCCGTTCACGTCGCCGTGGCCGCCGTGGATCGAGACCGAGCTGCCCGAGGCGATGACGCGGGGGCCGGGCACCTGGCCGGCGGCGATGCCGTCGCGCAGAGCGAAGACGGCGTTGTTCGATCCGCCCAGGTCGGCGACGGTGGTGAAGCCGGCCATCAGGGTGCGGCGAGCGTACTGGGCCCCCAGGATGGCCCGGTCGGCCTCGCTCTCGGTCACGCCCATCAGGCGGGCGTTGGGATTTTGCTGGCTGGTCAGGTGGACGTGGCTGTCGATCAGGCCCGGCAGGACGAAATGCTGGCGTAGATCGACGACATTGCCTTCGCCCCCATCGCCTGAAACGAACCCGTCGCGGATTTCCGTCACCCTGCCGCCGACGATCACGAGAGTTTTATCGCGCAGCACAACGCCGGTCTCGGGGTCCGCCAACAGCCGCCCCGCCTGGACGAACACGGTTTCCCCGGCCTGGGGAATCGCCTGCGAGGGCGGGCTCTGTTGCGCCTGCGAAGCGCCGGCGACGGCGAGACTCGCGACGAGGGCGAGGGCAAAGGACTTCATGAACAACCTCCCGATAAGGGGCGGCACCATACTCCGCATCGGACTGTCGCCAAGCCTTCGCTTGAAGAGCCGGGCTGGTTTGTGAAACACCTAGCGGCTTCGGCATAACCGCAACGAGGGCGTCGCATGCGGCTATCGAGACGAGGCATCATCCTGGGCGGCTCGGCCATGCTGGCCGGTTGCGCTACCGCGAGCCCGCCGCCGCCGCCGATCACAGTGGCCGCGGTGACCCCGCCTCCTCCGCCGACCTATACCGCCGCCGTCCAGATCGTTCCGCCGCCCCTCGATCCGCAACGCCTGGTCCGCCCCGAGCTGATGAGCCGTGCCATGGCGGCGCTGGACATCCATCACGAGCGCCTGCCGCTGCGCGACCGGATGTATCTGGTCGATTTCCAGAAATTCTCCGGCGAGCAGCGCCTCTACGAAGTCGACCTGATCGGTGGACGGGTGACGGCGCTGCGGACCAGCCACGGACGGGGTTCCGATCCCGAGCATTCCGGCTTCGCCCGGCGCTTCTCCAACGAGCCCGAAAGCCACATGTCCTCGGTCGGGGCCTATGCCACGGCCGGGCCGAGCTGGGGCTCGCAACAGGGGCCCAACGTCCTGCTCGACGGGCTGGAGTATTCCAACAACCTGGCGCGCGACCGGGCGATCATCATCCACGGCGCGGACTATGCCGACCCCGAGTTCCTGGCGCGCGAGGGCAAGCTGGGACGGTCCTATGGCTGTTTCTCGACCGCCCACACCGATCTGCCGATGCTACGCGAGCGCATGGGCCACGGCCGGCTGCTGTTCGCGGCGGCCTAGAGAGTCTCATCCGGCATCTCTGACGGTCGCTTGACGTTTGTCCGTCATTGACGGATAACCGGGCTGTGGAAACGGTCATCGAGACCCGTGCCTTCGATCGGGCCGCCAGGGACGCCGGGATGACGGACGCCGAGCGGACCTCGGCCATTCTGACAATCGCCGCCGACCCCGAGGCCGGAGATTTGATCGTTGGAACGGGCGGATGCCGGAAGGTTCGGATCGCAGGTCGCGGCCACGGAAAATCAGGCGGCTACCGGGTGATCACCTTCTATACCTGTCCGGAAGGCGTCTATCTGCTGACCGTCTTCGGCAAGGGAGAGAAGGCCAGTCTGACGGGTGCCGAAAAGAACGCCCTGGCGCGGCTGACCACGGCCTTGAAAAGGTGAGGCGAGGAAGAAGACGATGAAGAGCGCATTTGACAAGATCGCAGAAGGCTTGGAGGAGGCGGTCGAGATCAAGGAGGGCCGGGCCGACCCCGGGACCTATCGCGTCCATGCCCCGGAGAAGGTGGACGTTAAGGCGATCCGGACGGCGCAAGGGCTGTCGCAAGCCGGTTTCGCCGCCCGCTACGGCCTGCCCAAGGCCACCATCGAGGAATGGGAGCAGAACCGACGTCAGCCGGACACCGGCAGTCGACTTCTGCTTCGTGTCATAGAACGCGAGCCTGAGGCCGTGGCGCGCGCCCTTGGAACCTGAGAGTCGGGTCGTCCCCTCACAATCGCGCCCCGACCGACCCCGCTTAAACCGCCGTTAACCACGCGGGCGGCAGTTTCTGCCTAGCGGGCGTGTCTGGATCCCCGCCAGTACTCGGGTGGGGCGCGTGGGCGGCTTTACGGCGGCGTTGCAGAGATTTGGGATCGGTCGCCTGGCCATGGTGCTGGGCGTCGGCGCGGGCGTGGCCGCGGCCCTGGTCGTCTTGATGATGCGGCTGGGTCAGGCTCCGGACGCCCTGCTGTATTCCAATCTGGACCTGCGCGAGGCCGGCGAGATCACCTCCTCGCTGGAACAGGCGGGCATCGCCTATTCGACGCGCGGCGACGGCTCCACCATCATGGTCAACCGCGATCAGGTCGGCGAGGCGCGGTTGATGCTGGCGGGACGGGGTCTCGTGACCTCGGGTTCGGTCGGCTACGAGATCTTCGACAACCAGTCGGTCATGGGCCAGACCGAGTTCCAGCAGCAGATCAGCGAGCAGCGCGCCCTCCAGGGAGAGCTGGCCCGCACCATCATGTCCATGCGCGGCATCTCGTCCGCCCGCGTCCAGATCGCCTTGCCGCGCCGCGAGCTGTTCCAGGCGGACGCGGCCGATCCCACCGCCGCTGTGGTGGTGGGGCTGAACGGCCGGGCGCTGTCGGTCGACCAGGTCCGGGCCATCCGCAACGTCGTCGCCTCGTCGGTGCCGAACCTGAAGCCGGGCAAGGTGACGGTCGTCGACGAGACCAACCAGACCCTGGCCGCCGCCGACGACGAGGAGGGCTTCAACTCCGCCACCGCGGAGGCCGCCAAGACCAGCACCGAGGCGCAGTTGCAGTCACGGATCAAGGACCTGGTCGAAGGGGTCGTGGGGCCTGGCGCGGCGCGGGTGCAGGTCACCGCCGACATCGAGATGAGCCGGTCCACGACCCAGGAGCAGCGGTTCGATCCGGACGGTCAGGTGGTGCGCTCGACCTCGACCAACGGCAGTCAGTCGCAGGACACCACGGGGGTCAACGACGGCGGGGCGACGGCGGCGAACAACATCCCCGGGGGCGAGGCTCCGGCGGAGACACCGCTGGGCTCGACCGAGACCGTCAACGGCGAGACCACCAACTACGAGATTTCGAACACCACCACCACCACGGTCAAGGAGCCGGGCGAGGTCAAGAAGCTGTCGGTCGCCGTCGCCGTGGACGGCAAGCTGACCCCGGCCGCCGAACCGGGCGGTGAGCCGACCTATGAGCCGCGCTCGGCCGAGGAGATCACCCAGATCGAGGACCTGGTGAAGGCCGCCATGGGCTTCGACGAGAGCCGGGGTGACCAGGTGCGGGTGACCAATGTCCGGTTCAACCGCGACGCCCTGGTGTCGGCGGGCGGGACCGACGGGGGCGATCCGCTGTTCAACTTCACCAAGAACGACATCATGCGCGGCGTCGAGCTGGCGGTGCTGTTGATCACGGGGCTGTTGCTGATCTTCTTCGTGCTGCGGCCGCTGATGAAGTCGGCCGCGGGCGGAGGCGCGGGCGTTCCCGCCCTGGCCGGAGCCGGCGGCGGCCAGGTGCCTGTGACGTCGCTGCAGACCACGGTGGTCGGCGGCCCGATGGGCCAGCTGGGTGGCCCGTCGGAGATGGAGCAGCGGCTCGACATCGCCCGCATCGAAGGACAGGTGAAGGCGTCGTCGGTGAAGAAGGTCGCGGACTTCGTGGAAAAGCACCCGGATGAATCGGCCTCGATCATCCGCAGTTGGGTCCACGAGGGCTGATGGCGGCCCGGATGGTCAGCAAGAAAGCCTCCGTCGACGACGCCAGGAAGCTGTCGGGGCCCGAGAAGGCCGCCGTCATCCTGCTGGCGCTGGGCGAGGACCACACGCGCCTGTGGCAGAGCCTGGACGACGACGAGGTCAAGGAAATCTCCCAGGCCATGGCCGCCTTGGGGACTGTCAGCGCGACCGTGGTCGAGGAACTGATGGTCGAGTTCGTCTCGGGCATGTCCGGCTCGGGCTCGGTGATGGGCAGCTTCGAGCAGACGCAGCGCCTCCTGGCGTCCTTCATGCCGGCCGAGCGGGTCGAAGGCCTGATGGAGGAGATCCGCGGCCCCGCCGGTCGCACCATGTGGGACAAGCTGGGCAATGTGAACGAGGCGGTTCTCGCCAACTATCTGAAGAACGAATACCCCCAGACCGTCGCGGTGGTCCTGTCGAAGGTGAAGCCGGACCACGCGGCGCGGGTGCTGACCAGCCTGCCCGAGGACTTCGCCCTGGAGTGCGTCCAGCGGATGCTGCGCATGGAGCCGGTGCAGCGAGAGATCCTGGACAAGATCGAACAAACGCTGAGGACCGAGTTCATGTCGAACCTGGCGCGCACGTCCAAGCGCGACAGCCACGAGATGATGGCCGACATCTTCAACAGCTTCGACCGCCAGACCGAGGCGCGGTTCATCGGCGCCCTGGAAGAGCGCAACCGCGAGAGCGCCGAACGCATCCGGGCACTGATGTTCGTCTTCGAGGACCTGAACAAGCTGGATCCGGGCGGGGTCCAGACCCTGTTGCGGGCGGTCGAGAAGGACTCCCTGGCGCTGGCGCTGAAGGGGGCGTCGGAGCCGCTGCGCGAGATGTTCTTCACCAACATGTCCGAGCGTGCGTCCAAGATCATGCGCGAGGACATGGAATCGATGGGGCCCGTCCGGCTGAAGGACGTCGACACCGCCCAGATGGCCATGGTCACCGTGGCCAAGGACCTGGCGGCGCGCGGCGAGATCATGCTGGCCGGCGCGTCCGGCGACGACGAGCTGATCTACTGACATGACCCAGTCCGCCCCCATCGCCAGCCGTCCCTTCGCCTTCGACACCGAGTTCGACGACGCGGGCACGGTCGTGCGGGCCTCGAGCTTCCGACCGACCAAGCGCGCCTATATGCCGGCCGAGGTCGAGGCTCTGGTGGCCCAGGCCCGGCTGGAGGCGCGCGAGGCGGCCCTGGCCGAGACCGCCAGCATCCAGGCCATGGCGATCGCCGCTCTCGGCCAGGCCATGACGACGGCCGTGCCTGCCCTGAACCAGGTCGCCCAGACGCATCGCGAGCATGCCGCCGAACTGGCCCTGACGGCCGCGCGCGTGATCGCCGCCGCCGCCCTGGACCGGCTGCCGCTGGGGCCGCTGCAGTCGGCGCTTGAGACCCTGGGCCAGGAGATCGACGCCTCGCCGCGCCTGGTCGTGCGGGCCTCGGGCCTGGACGAGGCGACGCGCGCCGCGATCGAGGCCGTGGCGACCGACGCCGGGTTTTCGGGCCTGGTGTCGTTCCGCGACGATCCCGCCATGGCGGTCGCGGCCTTCGCCCTGGAATGGGCCGACGGGCGCGCGGATTTCGACCCCGCCGCCGCCGCCGATCGCATCTCCACCGTCCTGACCTCGGCCCTCGCGTCCGAGGCGGGTCATGCCGAATCCGTTTCCCCTGGGAGTGATTTCTGATGGCCGACGACCTCGCCCTGGAAGAGTTTCCGGAGTCCACCGCCCTGGCCACGATCGACGAGGCCGGGGACAAGTCGGCGCTCGACCTGGCCCCCGTTTTCGACGTGCCGGTCAACATCTCCGCCGTCCTGGGCAAGGCCCACATGACGGTGGCCCAGCTGCTGAAGCTCAATCGCGGATCGGTGCTGGAACTGGACCGAAAGGTCGGCGAGGCCATCGACATCTTCGTCAACAACCGCCTGGTCGCGCGCGGGGAGGTCGTCGTCGTCGAGGACCGCCTGGGCGTGACCATGACGGAAATCATCAAGACCGAGGACCAGGCCGCCTAAGGCCCGGTGCTCCAGTAGGTTAGAGGAGAAGACCCATGCGGCTTCTGGTGGTGGGACGGCTTTCGGGCCAGCTCGCGGCGGCGGTGAAGATGGCCATGGCGCACGGCGCCAAGGTCAATCACGTCGAGCGCACAGACCAGGCGACGGAGCAACTGCGTCGCGGGCAGGGGGCCGACCTTCTTATGGTCGATTATAACCTGGACATCGCCGGGCTGATCGCGGCCAACGAGCTGGAGCGGATTTTCGTGCCGGTGGTCGCCTGCGGCGTCGACAACGACGCGGACAAGGCCGCCGCCGCCATCCGGGCCGGGGCCAAGGAGTTCATCCCCCTGCCGCCCGAGGCCGATCTGATCGCGGCGGTGCTGGCGGCGGTGGCCGACGACGAGCGGCCGATGATCTCGGCCGATCCGGCGATGAAGGCGGTGACGCAGCTGGCCGACCAGGTCGCACGGTCCGAAGCCTCCATCCTGATCACCGGCGAGAGCGGCGTCGGCAAGGAGGTGATGGCCCGCTACCTCCACGCCAACTCCAAGCGCGCGGAGCGGCCGTTCATCAGCGTCAACTGCGCCGCCATCCCGGACAACCTGCTGGAATCCGAACTGTTCGGTCACGAGAAGGGGGCCTTCACCGGCGCCGTGGCCCGCCGCATCGGCAAGTTCGAGGAGGCCGACGGCGGCACCCTGCTGCTGGACGAAATCTCGGAGATGGACGCCCGGCTGCAGGCCAAGCTGCTGCGCGCCATCCAGGAGCGGATCATCGACCGTGTGGGCGGGACCAAGCCGGTGCCGGTCAACATCCGCATCATCGCCACCTCCAACCGCGACCTGGCCCGTGCGGTCAGCGAGGGGACGTTCCGCGAGGACCTGCTGTATCGGCTGAACGTCGTGAACCTGCGCCTGCCCAGCCTGCGCGAGCGGCCGGGCGACATCGCGGTGCTGGCCGATCACTTCGTCAGGAAATACGCCGCCGCCAACGGCGTGCCGGTTCGGGCGATCTCCGCCGATGCTCGCCGCGCGCTGGCGGCTCACCGCTGGCCGGGCAATGTGCGCGAGCTGGAGAACGCCATGCACCGGGCCGTCCTGCTGGCGGTCGGGCCCGAGATCGACGTCGAGGCCATTCGCCTGCCGGATGGTCAGCCGCTCAGCGGCGCCATCGGCGGGTTGTCGGACACGGGTCCGGCGGCGCGGGCGGCTCAGACGGCGGACGCGGTGAGCCGGGCCTATGTCGGTCAGACCGTGGCCCAGATGGAGAAGTCGCTGATCCTGGATACCCTCAGCCACTGCTTCGGCAACCGGACGCACGCGGCCAACATCCTGGGCATCTCGATCCGGACACTGCGGAACAAGCTGAACGAATACGCCGACGAGGGCACGCCGATCATGGCCCCCCAGACGGGCGTGGCGGGCGCGGGCTACGGCGCGAGCGCGGCGTGAAGTATCGCGGCCAGCCGCACATGCCGTCGTTTGCTGCCGGCCCCCTCCGTCACTTCGCTTCGCTTCATGCCACCTCCCCCAACGGGGGAGGATTTGAGCTGAACCGCCGTGCTCTGCTCGGAACCAGCGGCGCGCTCGCCGTCGCCGCCTGCACGCGCTCGTCGACCGAAGCCGCGCCCGCATCCCTCACCACCCCTGAAACCTTCGACCTGTCCGCGCTGGAGACCCGCGAGGGCGGACGCCTCGGCTTCGCCGCCAAGGACATGCAGACCGGCCGCATCCTGACCTGGCGCGGCGAGGAGCGGTTCGTCTACTGCTCGACTTTCAAGATGTTCCTGGCCGCCGCGACCCTGATGCGGGTCCAGGCGGGCGAAGAGCGTCTGGACCGGATGATCCCGATCACCCGCGCCGACATGATCAACCACGCCCCGGTGACCGAGCCCGCGATCGGCGGCTCCCTCAGCGTCGAGGCCCTGATGAAGGGCACGGTCGAGGTGTCCGACAATCCGGCGGCCAATCTGCTGCTGAAGGCGATGGGCGGGTTGGAGCCCATGCAGGCCTTCTATCGCGGGATCGGTGATGCGACGACGCGGGTGGACCGGTTCGAGCCCGAGATGAACCGGCTGGACGGCGACAAGGACACCATCCTGC
This sequence comes from Brevundimonas subvibrioides, assembly GCA_002280475.1. Taxonomy (GTDB): domain Bacteria; phylum Pseudomonadota; class Alphaproteobacteria; order Caulobacterales; family Caulobacteraceae; genus Brevundimonas; species Brevundimonas aurifodinae. The sequence continues at coordinate 105,624 of NCEB01000005.1, read as the reverse complement.
CCTTGCAGTCGATCGCAAACATCGAACGGCTGCTCGTCGATGCGGACACGCCGCTGTCAGAGGCGTCCAAGGCCCTGCTGCTGAAGTGGATGGTCGACTCGCCCACTGGCACTGCCCGCATCAAGGCGGGCGTTCCCGCCGGCTGGACCGTCGCGCACAAGACCGGCACCGGCGGCTATGGCCCGACCAACGACATCGGCGTCCTGTATCCGCCGTCCGGCGCGCCGGTGATCGTCGCCGCCTACTACCACGCCGCCGGCGATGATCCGAAGAACGAGGCCGTCATCGCCGAGGCGACGCAGGCGGCCCTGGCCGAGCTCGGGCGGGCATGACCGACGCGCCCATCCTGATGAAGGACGGCATGGCGCGGCCGACCGGCGGCGACATTCGCGGCTGGCTGATGCGCGGCGAGGTCGGGATGGCCGTCGGCGTCATCGGCGTCATCCTGCTGCTGATCCTGCCGGTCCCCAAGTTCCTGCTGGACCTGCTGCTCGCGCTCAGCCTGGTGTCCTCGGTTCTGATCCTGATGACGGCGCTGATGATGAAGCGGCCGCTGGACTTCGCCATCTTCCCGACGGTCCTGCTGGTCTCGACCCTGTTCCGGCTGGGTCTGAACCTGGCCTCGACACGGCTGGTGCTGACCCATGGGCATGAGGGCCACGACGCGGCCGGACAGGTGATCGCGGCCTTCGGCGCGCTGATGATGGGAGGCAACTTCATCATCGGGGTGATCATCTTCGCCATCATCCTGGTGGTGAACTTCGTGGTCATCACCAAGGGCTCGACCCGGATCGCCGAAGTTTCGGCCCGCTTCACCCTCGACTCCATGCCGGGCAAGCAGATGGCCATCGACGCCGACCTGTCCAGCGGGCTGATCACCGAGGACCAGGCCAAGCTGCGGCGCAAGGAGCTGGAGCAGGAATCGACCTTCTTCGGGGCCATGGACGGTGCGTCCAAGTTCGTGCGCGGCGACGCGATGGCGGGCCTGATCATCGTCTTCATCAACGCCATCGGCGGCATGCTGATCGGCGTGACGACCCACGGCCTGCCCGTGGGCGAGGCGGCCAGCACATACATCCAACTGACCATCGGCGACGGTCTGGTGACCCAGGTGCCGGCCATCATCATCTCGATCGCCGCGGGCTTCCTTGTGTCCAAGGCCGGGGTCGAGGGCTCGGCGGACAAGGCCCTGGTGTCGCAACTGGCCACCAACCCGGTCAGCCTGGGCATGGTGGCGGCGGCCTCGGCCCTGCTGGCGGTGATCCCCGGCATGCCGATCCTGCCGTTCATGGGCCTGGCCGCCGGGGCGGGCTTCATGGCCTGGCGTCTGGGGCGGGCCAGGCTGAAACCCCAGCCGATCGAGAACGACGCCGTCAACGCCAAGCCCAAGGAGGACGTCGAGGAGCCCATCTCGACCGCCCTGACCATCGACGAGGTCAAGATCGAGCTGGGCTATTCTCTGCTGACGCTCATCAACGACCTGGAGGGGCGTCGTCTGACTGATCAGGTCCGGGCGCTGCGCCGCGCCCTGGCGCAGGAGTTCGGCTTCGTCATGCCGAGCGTGCGCATCCTGGACAACATGCGCCTGCCGACCCAGGGCTATGCCATCCGCATCAAGGAGATGGAGGCCGGGACCGGCGAGGTGCGGCTGGGCTCGCTTATGGCCATGGACCCGGCGGGTCGTCAGGTCGAACTGCCCGGCGAGCATACCAAGGAACCCGCCTTCGGCCTGCCCGCCACCTGGATCGACGAGACCTTGAGGGAAGAGGCGACCTTCCGCGGCTACACCATCGTCGATCCGTCCACGGTGCTGACCACCCACCTGACCGAGATCCTCAAGGAGAATATGGCGGACCTGCTGTCCTATGCCGAGGTGCAGAAGCTGCTGCGCGAGCTGGGGCCGGAGGAGAAGAAGCTGGTCGACGAACTGGTGCCCTCGGTCGTCACCGTCACGACGCTCCAGCGGGTGCTTCAGGCCCTGCTGCGCGAGAAGGTCTCGATCCGCGATCTGGGAGCGGTGCTGGAAGGCCTCGCCGAGGCCGCGCCGCACTCGTCGTCGGTCACCACCCTGGTCGAGCACGTCCGCACGCGGCTGGCCCGCCAGCTGTGCTGGCAGCACAAGGGCGAGGACGGGGCCCTGCCCATCGTCACCCTGTCGCCCGAATGGGAGGCCGCCTTCGCCGAGGCCCTGGTCGGCACGGGCGAGGACAAGCAGCTGGCCATGGCCCCCAGCCGGCTTCAGGACTTCATTCGCTCCACCCGAGACGTGTTCGAGCGCATCGCCATGTCGGGCGAGCAGGCGGTGCTGCTGACCGGCCCGCAGATCCGTCCGTATGTCCGCTCGATCATCGAACGCTTCCGGGGACAGACCGTGGTGATGAGCCAGAACGAGGTGCATCCGCGCGCGCGGCTGAGGACGCTGGGCTCGGTTTAGTCACCGGAGGAGCGGATGCGTTCCCCGATATCCATTCGATCATGAAGCAGGCGCAACACCTGGATCGAATCCACGTCGTACCGATAGACAACCAGGTGCCGTGGCCGCCCGACGCGCTCGCCGGCGTCGGCTGTCCGGCGCGACCATCTGAGATGGTAAAGGTACACATCGTCTTCAAACACCCGTGCGCCGGGCCGTTCGGGCCGAGCCGCAAGGTCCGCGTAGCTCTGGGTGATCAGCTTTGCGTAGCGTTCCGCCGCTGCCCGTCCAAACGACAGGAAACTGGTGTTGACGATCGCGACTGCATCGACGCGAGCGTCGATGTCGATGACCACTCGTCTCAAGAACGCGTGGCCTCGGATAGTATCGTATCGGCATAGGCGTCGAGGTCGTCGACGACGTGACCCTCTCCGCGATCCATCCTCTGGATGGCGGGACCGATCGCGGCCCTCAGGTGCGCGCGCTTTGCCTCGTCTTCAACGACGGCCTTCTTCAGGCGGCTGACGGCTTCATTGATCACAGCTTCGCGGCTTGGGTAGGCACCCGCCTTGAGCTGTTCATTGACGAAAAGCTCCAGAGGCTCGCTCAGCTTCAGCGGCATGTCGTTCATGACGGGCAGTCTAGCGTGGAAACGCAATCTGCTCCACCGCCTCCGTGGAGGCGCTCGCAAGGGCAGCGCTAACCCTGACCCCGCTCCCCGATTACGCGACCTTCATTTGACGGTGACGGTCCCGTGCCTATGGTCGAGGCGAGGCCGACCCTGGCCGGCTGACTGGACGCTCCCCCGCCCATGAAACAATTCTTCCTGACGGTGCTGGGTGTGTTCACCGGCCTGATCCTGTTCCTGGTGGTCCTGCCGATCGTGCTGATCATCGGGGCCGCCGCCACCGCAGGCCCGACCGCGACGCCCGCCAATACGGTGCTGGAGCTGGACCTGCGTCAGGGGCTGACCGATCAGGAGGTCGACAATCCCTTCGCGGCCTTCGGCGGATCAGGGCTGTCGGTCATGGAGGTGGTCGACGTGCTGGCCCAGGCCGAGCGCGACAATGCCATCAAGGTCCTGTTGATCCGCCTGCCGGAGGCCGGGCTGAACCCGGCATCGGCCGACGAGATCCGTCAGGCGGTGCGACGCTTTCGCGCGGCGGGCAAGCCGGTGATCGCCCATTCCCAGGGCTTCATGCCTGTGGGCACTGTGATCTCCAGCTACATGGTCGGGGCCTCGGCGTCCGAGCTTTGGATGCAGAACACCGCCAGCTTCCAGGCCACGGGCTTTTCGGCCGACAGCGTCTTCCTGGGCCGGGCCTTCGAACGCTATGGCGTCAACGCCCAGTTCGAGCAGCGCTACGAGTACAAGAACGCGGTCAACGAGTTCACCGAGAGCGGCTACACCGGGCCCCACCGCGAGGCGATGACGGCGTGGATGACCTCCATCTACGACTCGGCCCTGGCCAATGCGGCCTCGGACCGCCGTGTCCAAGCCCCGGCCCTGAAGGCGACGATCGAGGCGGGCCCCTATTCGGCCGAGCAGGCGCTGGCGCTCAAGCTGATCGACAAGATCGGCCAGGTCGAGGAGGCCGAGGCCGAGGCCAGGCGCCGCGCCGGCCGGGGTGCCGACATCCTGGAGTTCGACGACTATGCCTCGGCCAAGGGGCTGCGCGCCGGGTCGGGCAGCGACGCCATCGCCATCGTGGGCGGCGAAGGGGCGATCATGACGGGCACGGGCGGCAGCGGCGGCTTCGGCGCTGGCAGCTCGATCCATTCCGACCGCACGGCCGAGGCGATCTATGATGCGATCGAGGATCGCTCGGTCAAGGCCATCGTCTTCCGCGTGTCGTCGCCCGGTGGCTCGCCCGAGGCGTCCGAGCAGATCCTGGCGGCGGTGCGCGCGGCCAAGGCGGCGGGAAAGCCGGTCGTGGTGTCGATGGGCGAATACGCCGCGTCCGGAGGCTACTGGATCAGTTCGGAGGCCAACTGGATCGTGGCCCAGCCCTCGACCCTGACGGGCTCCATCGGGGTCTACGGCGGCAAGTTCGTGGTGTCCGAGGCTCTGGGCCGGTTCGGCGTCGACCTGCGCGGCCTGTCGGTCGGCGGGGACTATTCCGACGCCTTCTCGCCGTCCGAGGCCTGGACCGAGAGCCAGCGCGCGGCCTTCGCGGCCTCGATGGACCGGACCTATGAGGAGTTCGTCCAGCGCGTCTCGACGGGACGGCGTCTGCCGGCGGCGCGCGTGCGCGAGATCGCCCGTGGCCGGGTCTGGACGGGGGCCCAGGCGCGCAGCCTGGGTCTGGTCGACCAACTGGGCGGCCTGTCCGAGGCCATCGCCAAGGCCCGCCAGCTGGCGGAAATCCCCGAGGATCGCTCGGTCCGCTACAAACGCTATCCCGAGGCCCTGTCGCCGTGGGAGGCCCTGTCCGAGGCGTTCGGCGTGCAGTCCGAGGCGGCGCGGGCCCTGGTCATGCTGGGCGGCGTTCTGGCCGACCCTCAGGCCCAGGCGGTGCTGGGCGAGGTCCGCACCGCCCGGATGCGCGGCGACGGGGCCACGGTCCTGGCCGACCAGCCGCTCTAGACCCCTGCGGCACACTCGCCTGTGAAGTGGTCGGTCATTGACGGTTCACACATGTGGACCGACATTGGGGTTTCAGGCGTTGGTCCGGTTCAACGGGCCGCGCCCATCAGGGATACGAAATGACCAACGACCGTTTCGCCTCGATCGGAATACAGAGCCGCCGGCCGCAGGGCCTGCTCGCGCCGCTGATGTGGCTGGGCGGGGTGATCGCGACCGTGGCGGCGCTGACGGTCGGTGCGGTTCTGGCGGTGTTCACCGCGGCGGCGGTCGCCGTGATCGCCCTGTGCGCCAGCGTGCTGGTGTTCTTCGCCGGGCTGGCCGTGCGCGCCCGTCGCCGCGCCTTCGCCCGCGCGCGTCGCAGCGACGACGTGATCGAGGCCCAGAAGATCGGCGAGACCTGGGTCGCCTATGGCTGGGAGCGGCCGAACCGCTAGGCCTCGACGCTGGTGCTGACGGTCACCGAAGCCCCTTCGCCCAACTTCGACACCCGTCGGGGCCCGCCCGACATGCTGCTTCTGCACTATACCGGTATGCAGAGCGCCGAGGCCGCCGTGGCCCGCCTGCGCGACCCCGAGGCCAGGGTCTCGGCCCATTACGTCGTCGATGAAGACGGATCGATCCTGCGGCTGGTGGCAGAGGAGCGCCGAGCCTGGCACGCCGGCAAAAGCTGGTGGAAGGGCGAGACCGACGTCAACGCGGTCTCCATCGGTATCGAAATCGTCAATCCCGGTCATGAGTGGGGTTATCGCGCATTCCCGGACGCGCAGATCGACGCCGTGATCGCGTTGATCGACGACATCCGCACACGCTGGGCCATCGAGGACGCGCGCATCCTGGGCCATTCCGACGTCGCGCCGACGCGCAAGCAGGACCCCGGCGAGTTGTTTGCGTGGAAGCGGCTGGCCGAGCATCGCCAGGGTCTGTGGTTCGAGCCGGCCACGGAGCGGATCGCGGCCCTGGGTCCACCGCTGTCGGTCGGTGACAGCGGACTGGGGGTGCATGTTCTCCAGGCCGGTCTGCACCGTCTGGGCTATGAGCCCCGCCCGGACGGCGTCTATTCCGAGGAGACGCGGATCACGGTCGAGGCCTTTCAGCGCCACTGGCGGCCTTCAAAGGTCGACGGCATCGCCGACGGAGAGACGCGCGCGACCCTGATGGGCGTGCTGCAACTGGCGACGGTCGAGAGCGTCACGGGCGTGCTAAACTAAAGCCGAGACTGGTCCTGATAGGGGCTGAAGACGCGGCGAATGGTGACGGTCTTCTGCGAAACCTCGACGCTGTAGTGAACAGAGTAACCCTCGATCAATCGGACGCGCACGCCGGGATGTCTCCCAAAGGTCCAGCGAAGCGGCGCGAACTCCAGTTCGATAATCGCCCGGTTGATGCGGGTCAGCCTGAGTTGGGCTCTCAGTCCGCTTCCTGGTTGCCTTAGCCACCGTCGAGCTTGAAGGAGATCCAATCGTGCGCGATCCGTGAACGTCAGTTCGTATCGCTCGTCCATTCAGTCGAACGTCGGATCTTCGAGTTCCTCGCCAGCCGCCCAACGATCAAGCCAATCGATCGCCTCCTGACCAGACAGCACCCGCCCCGCCGCGATATCAGCCTCTGCCTCGGCCAATCGCTCGCGCTCCCAGGCCAGCCGTGCCTCCTGGTTTTCAAAGACCATCGGATATTGCTGCTCAGCACGCTTGGCCATGCGAACAGGGTATCACGACTGGGTCCGGCTTGCACCGGGCCGTTGACCCGGCCGGCACGGGAGCGCATCTGTCCCTCGCCAGACGGCCGGACGGTCGCCCTGCTTCGCCAAGGCTTCGCAGGGCTTGCCCTTAGAAGCGGAACGCGAAGGAGGGAGGAAAGTCCGGGCTCCACGGTGAGAAGGCGGCGGGTAACGCCCGCCCGGGGTGACCCGAGGGATAGCGCCACAGAAAGCAAACTGCTCTCCGAAGCCTCGGCGAAGGAGAGTGAGGGTGAAAGGGTGGGGTAAGAGCCCACCGCGTCGCTGGTGACAGGGACGGCATGGCAAGCCCCGCCTGGAGCAAGACCGAATAGGGGCGTCGCGCGGACTTCGGTCCGCAGGGTTCACCGCCCGAGACGTCCGGGTAGGTCGCGAGAACCGTCCAGCAATGGCCGGTCCAGAGGAATGATCGTCGCCCGTTTCGGCGGGAACAGAACCCGGCTTACAGGCCGTCTGGCGCCTCTTTCTTGGCGCTACCGCGCGCGACGCGGTCGCGCGCTGCTTGAGCGCGGGGACGGGCGCGAACGCTCGGCTCGCGGAGCCTCGCTGCTCGGGCGCGGTTTGAGTCTCCTCCCCGTCGGCCGCTTGGCCGATGGGGAGGGGGACCGCGAAGCGGTGGAGGGGCTCTTGCCGCGCATGCGATGGTGCCGTCGTTAGAACCCCTCCCTCCCGGCCCTGAAGGAGGGCCGCGCCACCTCACCATGCGACGCATGGGGAGGAGACAGGACGGCATCGCTCGCGCTATTTCCCGCCCATGACCACCGACACCTCGGGCCTGAGCCAGCTCGGCCGCCAGACGCATCAGCCGGACAGTCCGGAAACCGCCGTGCTGGAGCGCGTGCCCAACCCGCATCCGGACGCCCTGTATCTGGCGCGCTTCACCGCGCCGGAGTTCACCAGCCTGTGCCCCGTGACGGGCCAGCCGGACTTCGCCCATCTGGTGATCGACTATGCCCCGGCCGAATGGCTGGTCGAGTCCAAGTCGCTGAAGCTGTATCTGACCGCCTTCCGGAACCACGGGGCCTTCCACGAGGACTGCACCGTCGCCGTCGGCCGTCGCATCGCGGATCTGCTCCAGCCCCGCTGGCTGAGGATCGGCGGATACTGGTATCCGCGCGGCGGAATCCCCATCGACGTCTTCTGGCAGACGGGCAGCCCGCCGGATGGCCTGTGGCTGCCCGATCAGGGCGTGCCGACCTATCGCGGGCGCGGCTGAGGCCCAGCCATAAGATTCCTGTGCTTGTCCGATCCGCCGCCTGCCCCGACAACCGGGGCATGGTGACCAGGACGATGACCGCCGACAGCGACCCGCGCGAGGACGACATTCCCGTGGTGCCCCCACCCTGGACCTGGCCGCGGCTGCCTGAAAGGGTCCGGACGGCCGGTCCGTTGGTTCAGATCTTCAGCACCGTGGCCCTGGTGGCCTGCGCGCTGGGTCTCAGCGCAGTCCTGTTCGCCCTGACCGGGACGACGCGACTGTCCATGGTGTTCCTCGGCGTGGTGCTGCTGGGCGCCCTGGCGTTCGGCACGCGCGCGGGCTTGTTCGGAGCTGTGCTGGCGTTTCTGAGCTACAACTTCACCCTGACGGAGCCGCGTTTCAGCCTGGAGTTCGCGGGGACCGAGGACATCCTGACCCTGACGATCTTCCTGGCGGTCGCATTGACGACCGGCGGGCTGGCGGGGCGGGTGCGCGAGAGCCAGCGCGCTGAGCGCGAGCGCGCGGATCAGTTGGCCGTGCTGCTGGAGGCTAGCCGCGCCCAGGCCGCGACAGACGACCCGGGACGAATTCTGGCCGACCTGCAGGCCCGGCTGATCGCCGTTGGCAACGGCTCGGCGCTGGTGCCCCTGCCGGGAGCGCCTTCGTCGGACGTGTCGAGCCTTCAGGAGGATGGCGATCTCTGGCGCGCCATGACCCTGGCCTGGGGCGACGCGATGACGACCCGCCGACAGGGGGCCTGGCGGGCCCGACGGGTGGGGCGCGGCGCGTCCGCTCCGATCGCCCTGTGGCGACCAGTCTCCGAGGAGCACGCCGCCGAGGATCGCGATCGGCTGTCCGAGGTGCTGATCGACCTGGCGGCCGTGTCGCTGGATCGGGCGCAACTGGGCCTGCTGCGAAGCCGGGCCGAGGCCGACCGTCAGGCCGCGGCCCTGAGGGACGCGGTGCTGGCGTCCCTGTCTCACGACCTGCGGACGCCGCTTGCATCCATCCTGGCGTCCGGCACCAGCCTGAGAGATTATGAAGACCGGTTCGACGGCGACACGCGGCGGGGTCTGGTCGAGGACATCGTCGGCGAAGCCGACCGGCTCAATCGTTATGTCGGCAATCTGCTCAGCCTCACCCGCATCCAGGCGGGGGCCCTGACCCCGGCGGTCGGGGCGGTCAGTCTGCTGGACGTGGTGGATCAGGCCGCCCGTCGCATCGGGCGTCCGGACCTGCTGGCGGTGACCCCGGAGACCGCCGCCGGCCCTTGCGTCGTCGACGGCGATCCCCTGTTGCTGGAGCAGGTCCTGTTCAACCTGTTCGACAATGCCCTCACCCATGGCGGTCCCGAGGTCGCGGTCGAGGTCCGTGCCGAGACGCGGGGCGATCAGGTTCGGCTGACGATCTCCGACAACGGGCCGGGTGTCTCGAACGAGGACGTCGGCCGGATTTTCGATCGCTTCTTTCAGGCCGCAGACCCTGTCGGGCGACGACGGGGCGCCGGGATCGGCCTGGCGGTGGCGCGCGGCTTCGTGGAGGCGATGGGGGGGCGGATCGCGGCTGGTCCGCGCGCGGACGGTCGGCGGGGGCTTCAGGTTGATTTGACGTTCAGGGCCGGAGGAGCGGCCCATGGCTAGGCTGCTGCTGGTCGAGGACGAGCCCGCCCTGATCCGGTCCCTGACCCCTGCGCTGAAGGCCGAAGACTGGACTGTCACGGCGCGCGAGACAGGTGGCGAGGCGATGACCTTCATTTCACAGGAAGGCTGCGACGTCGTACTGCTGGATCTCGGCCTGCCGGACATGGACGGCAAGGAGGTCATCGCCCGGGTGCGCGAATGGTCCGAGGTGCCGATCATCGTCCTGAGCGCGCGCCATCAGGAGGCCGAGAAGATCGCGGCCCTGGACCTGGGCGCCGACGATTTCGTCAACAAGCCCTTCGCCGTCGGCGAGCTGATGGCGCGTCTCAGGGCCGTCATGCGCGGACGGGAGCGACGCTTCCAGTCCCAGTCCAGGTTCAGCGTGGGCCCTCTGGCGATCGACTTCCTGACGCGGATCGTCTCGATCGAAGGTCAGGAGATACACCTGACCCGGCGCGAGTACGACCTGGTGCGGACCCTGGCCCGTCATGTCGGACTGATCGTCACCCATCGGCAACTGGCGGCCTCGGTCTGGGGCGCGGGGGCCGCTGTCGAACAGCAGGCGATCCGGGTCCTGGTCGCCCAGACGCGTCAGAAGCTGGAGGCCGACCCCGCCCGGCCCCGGCTGATCCTGACCGAGCAGGGGCTGGGATACCGCCTGCGCGAACCCTCAGACTGACGCGGGCTCGGGCTGGGCGAGGTAACGCAGGTTCTCCTGCCGGACGCGCGCGGCGGCGTCGTCGTAGAAGAAGGGCAGGAAGGCATAGCGCGTTCCCCGGGTCACGGGCGTCGCCTCGTGCAGCAGCGAGCAGGAGAAGATCACCGCCCCGCCGGTCGGGGGGCGATAGGTGCGACGGCCGTACTCGGCGAAGCGCAGGTCGCCGCCGTCGAACTCCTCGGCGTTCAGATTGATGGAGCAGGCGAATTGTCTGTGGGCCGTGCCCTTGGACGTATTGTCCCGATGCGGCTTGAAGTAACCGCCGTCGTCGGCCGAGTAGCAGGCGACGATGTAGCGCTCCATCCGCGTGGCCCGAAAGGCGAAGGCCTTCTCGATCTCGGGCAGCAAGGCCCGTGAAACGCGCTGCTGGATGGTGGTCTTGAGCCCCTCGTCGCGAATGATGGCGTCCCTGCGCTTCTTGAAGTCGTCGAGCACGCCGACCGTCATGCCGCCGATCTCGCGCATGACGCCCGAGGGGCCGCCGCCATCCGCCTTGTAGACGTCGATCAGCTCGCGGCACAGCTCGGGCTCGAACACCCGGGGCACGATCAGGACCGGGGCGTGCATCGGCACTCCGGCATGGTTTTCCGCCGGACCCGCCGTGCGCAGGCGGTCGAAGATCGGCTGGCTGTTCTCCAGCGGCGCGGCCATCACGACCCGCAGCGACGGGTCCAGCAGAAACCAGTGTCCGAGCGTGCCACCGTCGGCGGCCCGCACCCCGAAGATGTCGGCGATCGACCCGTCCGGATCGTGGAAGTGGCGCAGGCCGGGCAGCTCGGGGCTCAGGCCGTCGAACGCCTCGGCGCGACGCGAGACGGTGAAGGCCATCCGGTCCAGGTCGTCCAGCAGGTCTTTCTCGGCTCGAAGCGTCTTCAGTGCGGCAGCGGCCCGCGCCGGGTCCTCGGGCAGAAACAGGAAGACGAGATAGAACCCGCCCAGACTGCCGAAGGCGAAATCAGGCCGCGCGTGGGTGATGGCGGTGAACAGTGAGGGGCGGGAACCGGCGGACAGCGGCATCGAAGACTCGCGATTGGACGCCGCCAGCTAGCGAGGCCTGGCCGAGCCCGGCAAACCTAAGAAAAGTATAATGGGGCGGCGTCCGACCCGCCGCCCCTGTTCCTTCGCCGCTCAGGCCCAGGCGCCGGTCGCGACCTCGGGCTTGAACGCGTAAGCGCCGTCGGTCGAGAGCGTCAGGTCCTTCCACGCGTCCAGCTCGGCCTGGAGGCCGTCGATCTTGCTCTGGATCATGGCGGCGGCGTCCGAACCGGCGCACCAGCGGACCGGCTGCTGGGGCGCGTCAGCCAGGGTGACCAGGGCGCGGCCCAGCTTTTCGGGGTCGCCCGCCTGGTTGCGGCTGCGGCCGTCGAAGAAGGTCTTCAGCGCCTCGGCCGCCTCGGCGTAGTCGGGGATGGGCACGCTGCCGTGCCGGACCGAGGTCGGTTCGAGGAAGTCCGTGCGGAAGAAGCCGGGCTCGACGATGGTCACCTGGATGCCGAAGCGGGCCACCTCTCCGGCCAGGGATTCCGAGAAGCCCTCCACCGCGAACTTGGAGGCGCAATACAGGGTGCCGCTTTCGCCGCCGACCATGCCGCCGACCGACGAGACGTTGAAGATCCGCCCCGACCGCTGGGCGCGCATGACCGGCAGGACCGCGCGGGTCACCGACATCAGGCCAAAGACGTTGGTGTCGTACTGGGCCTGGGCGTCGGCGGGGGTCGATTCCTCGAACAGCGACAGGTGGCCGTAGCCGGCGTTGTTGACGAGGACGTCGATGCCGCCAAAGCGCGCCACGGCCAGATCGACGGCGGGCCGGGCGGCGCTCAGGTCCGACACATCCAGGGCGAGGGACATCAGGCGGTCGCTGTCCTCGCCGAAGGCGGAGACGAGGGCCTGACGGTTCCGGCCGGTGACGACGACGCGGTCGCCGACGTCGAGCGCGGTACGCGCGATGGCCGAGCCGAGGCCGCGGGTCGCGCCGGTGATGAACCAGATACGGGGGGAGGGGGTGGTCATGCGAAGGCTCCTGTTTCGATGCGCCGTCAGGGTGATCGATCGGGGCGGTGACCCGTAGTCAGGAGGTGGCAATGTCTTGCACGATCCTGCCAACTGTTTGCCGATCCGGCCGGAGTGGATTGTTCCCTATCCCCATGAGCGTATGACGACAGGCATGGATCGCTTGCCTGAACTCGCCGCCCTGACCCGCCGCCATTCCACCCAAGGCGTGGCGGCGGCGGACTGTCCGGGGATGCTGCTGATCGGGGCGGACGCGGTCACGCCGGCGCAGCAGATCGTCTACGAGCCCATGCTGTGCGTCATCCTGCAGGGGGCCAAGCGCACGACGCTGGGGGCGCTCAGCTACACCTACCGGGCCGGTGACTATCTGGTGGCGTCTGCCGACCTGCCGGTCAGCGGTCAGGTTCTGGAGGCCCCCTATGCGGCCATCGGCATCCCGCTGGACCCGGTGATCATCGCCGACCTGATGCTGGAGACCGGCACACCGGCGGCGGAGACGGCGCCCGTCCGGGCCCTGGCGGTCAATCGCATGGACAAGGGCCTGAGGGACGCGGTCGGGCGGCTGATCGGACTGCTGGACCGGCCCGCGGACGTTCCGGTCATGGCCCCCATGATCCGGCGCGAGATCCTGTGGCGATTGCTGGCGGGGGACGCCGGGGAGATGATCCGCCAGATCGGGTCGCAGGACGGGCGGCTGGCGCGTGTGCAGCGCGTGATCCGCCGCCTGCGCGAACGTTATGCGGAGCCCATCCGGATCGCCGACCTGGCCGACCTGGCCGGCATGAGCGAGACCTCGCTGCACCGCCACTTCAAGGCGGCCACCTCGATGAGCCCGCTGCAATTCCTCAAACAGGTGCGACTGCAGCAGGCGCGCAACCTGCTGCTGGGTCAGGGGCGCGACGTCGCCGGGGTCGGCTTCGCGGTTGGCTATGACAGTCCGTCCCAGTTCAGCCGCGAATACAGCCGCCAGTTCGGCCGTCCGCCGGGGCGCGACCTGGATCACCTGCGCCGCGAACCGGCCGGAGCGGCGGTGTTGTAGGTTCCGCGCCGATCTCGGCGTTTGCTCAGGGTTCGCTCATGGCGCTTGACCCACGCCGTGCCAGGGTCGCAGCATGATCGACACGTCACGACTACCTCTCGAAGCCTGGGGCCGCCGATGGCTGGTGGCGGCGCAGGGCTGGGCCGACCGGTCGCGGCTGAACGGCTGGGCCTTCGAGTTCCTGTGGTTCGGACTGAAACAGGCGTGGGCCTGTCTGTTCGGCGGGGCGATGCTGGCGCTGATCCTGGGGACCTGGCTGCTGTGGCCGGATGATGGTCCCGTCAGCCGCTACGACTTCCTGGTGGTTGGGGCGGTGGCCATTCAGGTCGCCATGCTGGCGTTGCGGCTCGAGACCTGGGCCGAGGCGCGGGTGATCCTGCTGTTCCACGTCGCCGGCACCGTCATGGAGCTGTTCAAGACGGCCCACGGGTCGTGGCTGTATCCGGAGGAGTCCGTGCTCCGCATCGGGGCGGTGCCGCTGTTCTCGGGCTTCATGTACGCGGCCGTGGGCAGCTACATCGCGCGGGTGCAGCGGATCTTCCACATCCGGGTGCGGCACTATCCGCCGGAGTGGACGACCTGGGTGCTGGCGGCGGCCATCTATGTGAACTTCTTCGCCCATCACTGGCTGCCGGACATTCGCATCGCCTTGTTCGTGGCCACGGCCCTGCTGTTCGGGCGAGGGTGGTTTCACTTCACCGCCGACCGGAAGCGGCGGTCGATGCCGCTGTTGCTGGGGTTCTTCCTGGTGGCGCTGTTCATCTGGTTCGCCGAGAACCTGGCCACGCTGGGCCGGGCCTGGGCCTATCCGGGGCAGGAGGCGGGGTGGGAGATGGTGTCCCTGGCCAAGCTGGGCAGCTGGTTTCTGTTGATGATCATTTCGGTGGTGCTGGTCTCGCTGGTCCACCGCCCGGAGGAGGAGCCGCGATGAGCGACGGGTGGAGCGAGTCGGCCGAGGCCTGGATCGCATCGCAGGGCGACGAGGGCGACTTCGGACGCCGCTGGGTCATGGACGCGCCGATGCTGGAGCGGGTGCGGCGGCGGCCCTATGCGCGGGCGCTCGATGTCGGCTGCGGCGAGGGGCGGTTCTGTCGGATGCTGAGGGCCGAGGGGGTGGCCGCGGTGGGCATCGACCCGACGACCGCCCTGATCGATCACGCCCGCCAGCTGGACCCACGGGGCGACTACCGCATCGAAGCCGCCGAAGCCCTGAGCTTCCAGGACGGGGCGTTCGATCTGGTGGTCAGCTATCTTTCGCTGATCGACATTCCCGACGTGAAGGCCGCGATCGCGGAGATGGCGCGGGTTCTGGTGCCGGGCGGGAGCCTGCTGATCGCCAATCTGGCGGGCTATAACTCGGCCGCCGACGCCAACGATCTGGGCTGGATGACCCTGTCGGACGGGCGCCGCGTCCATGCGATGGATCATTATCTGGAGGAGACGGTCGGCTGGATCGCCTGGAAGGGCATCCGCATCCAGAACTGGCATCGGCCGCTGTCGACCTACATGACGCTGCTGCTGGATCAGGGGCTGCGGCTGACGCATTTCGCCGAGCCGCGCGCGGACCCGGGCGGCGACCCGGCGCGGGCCGCGCACTATGACCGCGCGCCGTGGTTCATGCTGATGGAGTGGGAAAAGCCCGCCGTCTGACGGATCAGGGCAGGCGGGTCGTCAGGGCCGCGATGTCCGGGCGCTCGCGCTCCAGCAGGGGCTCGGCCGCCATGCCGATGTGGATGAAGCCGGCGACCTTTTCGTCCGTCGTAACGCCGAACAGGGCGGCGGCCTCGGGATCGTAGCTGTACCAGTCGGTGATCCAGCTGGACGCGAAGCCCAGCGCCGACGCGGCATGCTCGATGTTCATGCAAACGGCCCCGGCCGACAGGACCTGCTCCCATTCGGGCTTGGACGCCGGACGGGCGATGGAGACGACGAGCACGGTGACGGGGGCCGCCGTCAGCTTGGCCAGGACCGCCGTGGCCTTCGCGGGCAGTTCCTTGACCACGGCCAGGGCGGCGAGACGTTCGGCGATCCGCAGCCGGGTCTGACGACCCAGGACCACGAAGCGCCAGGGCGTCAGCTTGCCGTGATCGGGGCTGCGGGCGCCCAGCGTCAGGATCAGCTCCAGCTGCGCCTCCGAAGGACCGGGCTCCACCAGGGCCTGGGCCGGGGCCGAGCGACGGACGGCGAGCCGCGCCAGCATCTCGGGCAAGGGTTCGGGGGCGGGCAGGGCGGCGCCGAGGTCGAAACGGGGCAGGTCGGTCATGACGCCTAGCTAGTCGTCGTTCGCCTTCGGCGCCATAGATCGGCGGTGACCGATCCTGCCGCCGATGACGATGCGATGCCGGTTCCGCGCTGGGCCGAGGGTCTGGCCGCGCCGGTCCCTTGGCGCCAGACCAGCGGCCATGCCGTCTATGAGAATCCGTGGGTTCGGGTCACCGAGCATCAGGCGATCGCGCCGACGGGGGCCCCCGCCCTCTACGGCGTGCTGAGGCCCAAACACCTCGCGGCCGGCGTCCTGCCGATCCACGCGGACGGCACGGTGACCCTGGTCGGCCAGTCGCGGTTTCCGCACAGGAACTATTCCTGGGAGATGCCGGAGGGCGGCGTGCCCTTCTCGGAAGACCCATTGGCGGGGGCGCAGCGCGAACTGGCCGAGGAGGCGGGGCTGGCGGCGCGGACCTGGCGCGAGGTGCTGCGGATGGAGCTGTCGAACTCTGTCACCGACGAACGGGCGATCGCCTGGCTGGCCTGGGATCTGTCCGAGGTGGACAAGGACCCCGACCCGACCGAGGTCATCGCCATCGTCCGCGTGCCCTTCATGACCCTGATCGCCGAGATCGACCGGGGCAGCATCCGCGACGCCTTCACGGTGGCGACGGCGCTTCGGGCCTACCATATGGCGCGGGAACACATCCTGCCCGGCTGGCTGGCGCACGCCATGCTGACCCGGGTATGATGCGGCCATGGAGCCCGTGATGCCCAAGCTTGAAGTCGTCGGCGCGAAGGACAGCGTCTGGAGCCAGCTGCGCGCCTCGGCCGAGGACGCGGCCCGCAGCGAACCGCATCTGGGCTCGCTGATGAACGCCACCATCCTGTCGCACCAGGACCTGGCCAATGCGCTGAGCTTCCAGATCGCGCGCAAGATCGGCGACGGGGAGCTGGCCGCCATGAGCGTGCGCGAGGTCTGCGCCTTCGCCCACTGGTCCGACCCCTCGATCGTGGCGGCGGCCGAGGCCGACCTGCAGGCGGTGGCCGAGCGGGACCCCGCGATCAAGACGCTGCTGCAGCCCTTCCTGTACTTCAAGGGCTTCCAGGCGTTGCAGGCCTGGCGCGTGGCGCATTGGCTGTGGGGTCAGGGGCGAGAGACCCTGGCGTTTCATTTCCAGAGCCGCATCTCCGAACTGTTCCAGGTCGATATCCATCCGGCGGCGAAGATGGGCTCGGGCCTGTTCCTGGATCATGGCACGGGCATCGTCATCGGCGAGACGGCGGTGGTCGGCGACGAGGTGTCGATGCTGCACGGCGTGACCCTGGGCGGCACCGGGGCCGAACGCGGCGATCGCCATCCCAAGATCGGCAAGGGCGTGCTGTTGGGCGCCGGGGCCAAGGTTCTGGGCAACATCACGATCGGCGACTACGCCAAGGTCGCGTCCGGGTCGGTGGTGCTGAAGCCGGTGCCGACGGGCTGCACCGTGGCGGGGGTTCCGGCGCGGCTGGTCAACTGCCCCACCGACGCCACGCCCGCCCGCACGATGGACCACACGCTGGCCGACATCGTCTACGACTTCGTGATCTAGGGTTTTCTTCGCGGAACGGTCCCTCTAGGGTCCGCGCCTTCTCAAAAGACCACCGAGGCTCGCCGTGACCGAAGCAGACATGAAGCGCATCGAGACCCACCTGAAGCGCACCTTCAACACGGGCGGCATCATCGTGAAGGCCCGCGCCAAGGTGAACGATTCGGCCGAGGTCTATGTCGGCGACGAGTTCATCGGCATCGTCTTCCAGGACGAGGACGAGGACGGCAGCTTCATGTTCGAGATGGCCATCCTGGCCGAGGACCTGCCCGCCGACTGATCCGAAGGACAGCGGACATGAAAACGCCGGGCGGAGCGATCCGCCCGGCGTTTCGCGTTTCAGACGGCGGTCAGCGCTTGCCGAAGATGAAGTCGGCGATGCCGCTGAGCAGGCCCTTCTTCGGTTCAGGGGCGCGGGCGGCGGGCGCGGCCGGCGCCGTGGTCGAGGCCGAAGTGGCGGGGGCCGGAGCGGCCGGCGCCGCGGTCGTCGTCGTGGCCGGCTTGACGGCGGGCTTGGCGGCGGCCGTCGTCTTCGGCGCGGCTTTCGCAGCCGGCGCGGCCTTGGCGGCGGGCGACGTCTTCACGGCCGGCTTGGCGGCGGCGGTCTTGGTCGCCGTCTTGGCGGCGGGGGCGGCCTTGACCGCCGTCTTGGCGGCCGGAGCCTTGGTCGTCGCCTTCACCGCCGGAGCGGCCTTCGCAGCCGGCGCGGCTTTCGCAGCCGGCGCGGCCTTTGCGGCGGGCGACGTCTTCACGGCCGGCTTGGCGGCGGCGGTCTTGGTCGCCGGCGCGGTCTTGGCGGCTGGTTTCGCCGCCGCGCTCTTGGCGGGCGCGGCGGCCTTCGCGGCCGGAGCGGTCGCTGATTTCGCGGTCGGCACCGCTTTCGCGGTCGACTTGGCGGCCGGTTTCGGCTTGGAAGCGGCGGTCGTCTTGGACGACGCTGTAGACGGTGACTTGGCCATGTATTCCCCGACCCCTCGGTTGAAACAGACACGACCGGATGGGCAGGAACCGGGCGCGTGCGTGGTTGTATCGATTCGCGATGATAGCGGGGTTTGCTGAATGTCCCATACCGCCGTGCAGATAATCGCACACGGTCCGCGCGCGGTGGCCGAGGCCGCCGCCGCCGCGATCGACGCCGACGTTGTGCTGGAGGGCGCGACCTACTCCATCCTGGAGGAGGACGAGGACCGGGGCATCTGGCGCATCGACGCCTTTCCGACCTCGGACGAAGAGGCGGAGACGCTGCGGGCGCGTCTGGCCGAACACCCGGAGCTGACCGTCAAGACCGAGGTGCTGGTCGATGCCGACTGGCTGGCCATGTCGCTGTCGGGCCTGCCGCCGGTGCGGGCCGGGCGGTTCTTCGTCTATGGCGCGCACGATCGCGGACGGGCCCCGGCCTCGACCGTGAACCTGAGGATCGAGGCGGGCGCCGCCTTCGGCACCGGCCACCACGGCACCACGACCGGATGCCTGATGGCCTTCGACGGCCTGTTGAAGCGCGAGCGGTTCGAGCGGGTGCTGGACGTCGGCTGCGGCACGGGCGTGCTGGCCATCGCGGCGGCCCGCACCGGCAGTCGCGTCGCCGTCGGCACCGACATCGATCCGGTCTCGGTCCGCATCGCCAACGAGAATGCCACGCTGAACCGGGCGCGGTGCCGCTTCGTCCACGCCTCGGGTCTGGACGACCGGCGCATCCGGGCCGAGGCGCCCTACGATCTGGTGTTCGCCAACATCCTCGCCCCGCCGCTGGTCGCCCTGTCTCAGGACATCAAGACGGCGCTGAAGCTGGGCGGGGTGGCGATCCTGTCGGGCCTCTTGCGGACGCAGGAGCGGCGGGTGACGGCGGCCTATCTGTCGCGGGGCTTCAGGCTGGAAAGCCGCATCCGCCGGGATGCCTGGAGCGCTCTGGTTCTGCGCCGGATGGGCTGAGCGGAACAACGGACAAGCGGGGCCGTTCCTCTGGTTCAATGGAGGATGCCCCCGTGACCCAGTACGACCCCGACCAGACGCCGCCCACCGAACGCATCGTGGTGTCCGAGCCCGTCTACACCGAGACCGTCGTGGTCACGCGCGAGTCCAACACCGGCTGGTGGATCGCCGGGGGTCTGGCCGCGGTGGTGCTGATCGCGGTGTTCTGGATGCTGTCGAACGGCGGGCGCGACGAGCAGACCGAGGCCCAACTGGCCCAGGCCCAGGCCGACGCCCTGACCGCCCAGGCCCAGGCCGACCAGACCGTGCTTCAGAGCCAGATCGCCGGGGCCCAGCAGAGCGTGGAGATCGCGCGCGCCGAGGCGACCCGCGCCCAGGCCGACGCCATCCGGGCCGCCGCCGAGGCCCGCTCCGACATGGCGCGCGCCAGTCAGCCGGTGATCATCCAGGCCCCCGCGCCCCAGCCCGCGCCGTCGCCCGACGTGGCCACAGTCACGACGACCTCGCCCCAGCCGTAAAGGCCAGACGCTGTATCTCTCCCTCCCCCTGGGGGGCGGCAAGGCGATCCGAAGGTGATGGCGGCATCTGGCTCACCGGCCGCCCCCACCCGGTCTCCGCTTCGCTTTGACCACCCTCCCCTTCCAGGGGAGGGAGATGCTATGCGGCACCCATGCGCCAGACCTTCGACGAAACCACCGATCCGTCCTTCGGGGCCCGGCACCTTCCGCTCGTGCGCGCCGCGATGGCCGAGCAAGTGCTGGACGGATTTCTGGTCCCACATGAGGACGAGCATCAGAACGAATACCTGCCCGCCGCCAACGACCGGCTGGCCTGGCTGACCGGCTTCACCGGCTCGGCGGGGGCCGGTGTGGTCATGAAGGACCGGGCGGCCGTGTTCGCCGACGGTCGCTACACCGTTCAGGTCCGGGCTCAGGTCGATGCGAGCCAGTTCGAGATTCTCGATCTGGTCGAGGGCGGGGTGCCGGCCTATCTGGAGCGCGCGCCGAAGGGGGCGGTCATCGGCTATGATCCCCGGCTGCACAGCCCCGACGCCTTGGCCTCGCTGAAGCGGGCCGCGACCAAGGCCGGGGCCGAGCTGAAGCCCGTCCAGACCAATCCCGTCGATGTCGCCTGGGGCGAAGCGCGCCCGGCCCAGCCGACCGCGCCCGTCGTCCCGCACGAGGACCGCTATTCCGGCGAGAGCAGCGCGTCCAAGCGTGCGCGCATCGGACAGGCGATCGGCGCGGCCGGGGCTGAGGCCGCGGTGCTGACCGCGCCGTCCTCCATCGCCTGGCTGTTCAATGTGCGGGGCGGCGACGTGATCCGCTCGCCCCTGCCGCTGGCCCAGGCCATCCTCGCGGCGAACGGCACGGCCATGCTGTTCCTCGACCCCGCCAAGGTCACGAACGAACTGCCCGGCTGGCTGGGCGACGACGTGATGCTGATGCCACCCGGTGAACTGCCGCAGGCGATCGAGGGGATGAAGGGCGTGCGCGTCCTGATCGATCCGGCCCAGTCCTCGGCCTGGTTTTTCGACCGGCTTGAGACAGCGGGGGCGACGGTGGTGCGCGCCATGGACCCCTGCGCCCTGCCGCGCGCGGCCAAGAACCCCGTCGAGGTCGAGGGCGGTCGACGGGCCCACATCCGCGACGGCGCGGCCCTCGCGCGGTTTCTGCACTGGGTCGATAAGGTCGCCCAGGTCGAGCTGCCCGACGAACGTCAGGTGGTCGAGGCGCTGGAGCGGTTCCGCGAGCAGACCGGCGCGCTCAAGGACCTCAGCTTCGACACCATCGCGGGCGTCGGGCCGAACGGCGCCCTGCCGCACTACAGACCCGTCACCCGCACGATCCGACGGATGGAGAAGGGCTCGCTGCTGCTGGTGGACGGCGGCGGCCAGTATCTGGACGGCACCACCGATGTGACCCGGACCATGGCCATCGGCGAGCCCTCGGCGGACCAGCGGCGCATATTCACCCTGGTGCTGAAAGGCCATATCGCCATGGCCACCGTGCGCTTTCCAGCGGGCACGACGGGGCATCAGCTCGACGCCTTGGCGCGTCTGCCGATGTGGATGGCGGGGCTCGACTACGACCACGGCACGGGCCACGGCGTCGGCTCCTATCTGGGGGTCCACGAGGGGCCGCAGCGGATCGCCAAGGCGGTGAACAGCCAGCCCCTTCTGACCGGCATGATCCTGTCCAACGAACCCGGCTACTATCGCGAGGGCCACTGGGGCATCCGCATCGAGACCCTGCAGGTCGTGACCGCGCCCGAGCCGATCCCGGGCGGAGAGCGGCCGATGCACGGGTTCGAACAGCTGACCTTCGCGCCGCTGGACCGGCGGTTGATCGACATCGATCTGCTGACGGCGGGCGAGCGCGCCTACGTCGACGCCTACCACGCCGAGACCCTGGCCAAGGTCGGTCCTCTGCTGGACGGCGAGGTTAAGCGCTGGCTCGAGGATCAGTGCCGGCCGCTATAGCGAAACGTCAAAAAGCTGAAGGCTTGCAGCGGAAACCTGAGAAAAGGACTCAGCTGTTGCACCCTTTGGACTCGGTGCGGTCTGAGTCCAATCCGTGCTCCTAGGGGCTCTGCGCGACCGTCTCCTCCACCCGCTCTGCCAGCGCCAGCAGGTCCGCCCACGCCTGCCGCTTGGCCTGGGGCTGTTTCATCAGGAAGGCCGGGTGGAAGGTCGCCAGGGTGGGGGCGGCGACGTCGCCCTCGCCCAGCCGCCACTCGCGCCACTGGCCCCGCGACTTGATGATGTTTTCTTCCGCCCGCAGCACGCCGCGCGCGGCCGACGCCCCCAGCAGCAGCACGGCCCGGGGCTGAAGCAGCTCCAGCAGACGCTCCAGAAAGGGCGCGCAGGTGGCCTGTTCGTCCGGTGTCGGGGCGCGGTCTCCGGGGGGCCGCCAGAAGACGGTGTTGGTCAGATACGCCTGCTCGGTCACCCCGGCGGCGGCCAGCATCCGGTCGGTCAGCGCGCCCACTCGGCCCGAGAACGGTTGACCCGCCGTCTCATCCTCGGCCGTCGGCGCGTCACCGATGACGAGCAGGGAGCCGGTCGCATTGCCCCGCCCGAAGACGCAGCCACGCGCGCCCAGACCCACCAGATCGCAACCCCGGAAGGCCGCGACAGCTTCGGCCAGCGCCTCGACGCTATCCGCCGCCCGAGCCAGCGCGCGGGCCTCTGCGATCACGTCGCGCGTGTCGACCGGGGCGACCACCGAGGCGGTGGCCTTGGCGACGGCCTTCAGCGCCGGAGCGACGACGATCGTGCGGTCGACGGCGGCGTCCTCGAAACAGGCGTCGACCCCCGCGTCGCGCCAGAAGGCGAGCAGGCTCTCGATCGCGGCGATGTCGTGCGCTTCTGCGTTCATGGTCGTGCGTCAGGGATAGGCCTTGACCGCCCTCGCGTCACCTTCCGATAAGGGGCGTCTACGGAAAGACACGAAGGACCCCATGGCCCAAGCCATCGCCCAAGCCGTCGAAGGCGGCGCG
Organism: Brevundimonas subvibrioides; assembly: GCA_002280475.1. Lineage (GTDB taxonomy): Bacteria > Pseudomonadota > Alphaproteobacteria > Caulobacterales > Caulobacteraceae > Brevundimonas > Brevundimonas aurifodinae. The sequence continues at coordinate 83,057 of NCEB01000005.1, read as the reverse complement.
GTCTCGCCCGCCCAGGAAGCCATCCTCGACAACCTGCCGCCGCTGGAGGCGCTGCAAGGCGTCGAGCGCGAGGTCATGGAGTATGACGTGCTGGTGGTCGGTGGCGGCCCGGCCGGCCTCGCCGCCGCTATCCGGCTGAAGCAGCGCGCGGCCGCCGACGGCAAGGACATCTCGGTCGCCGTGCTGGAGAAGTCGGCCGAGGTCGGCGGGCACATTCTATCGGGCGCTGTTATCGACCCGCGCGCTCTGACCGAGCTGTTCCCCGACTGGAAGGCCATGGGCGCGCCGCTGGAGACCCCGGTGACCGAGGACCGCTTCATGGTGCTGGGGCCCATGGGTCAGGTCAGCCTGCCGATGTGGGCCCTGCCGCCCATGATGCACAACGACGGCTGCTATATCGCCTCGCTCGCCAACGTCTGCCGCTGGCTGGGCGAGCAGGCCGAAGGCCTGGGCGTCGAGGTCTATCCCGGCATGGCCGCCAGCCATGTGGTCTGGGAAGAGGGCACGGGTCGGGTCAAGGGCGTGGTCGCCGGTGTCTTCGGCATCGACAAGCACGGTGCCCCGACCGGCGACTTCCAGCCGGGCATCGAGCTCCACGGCAAATACGTCTTCATCGCCGAGGGCGTGCGCGGGTCGCTGGCCAAGACCATCATGGCCCGCCACAACCTGTGCGACACGGCCGAGCCGCAGAAGTTCGGCATCGGGCTGAAGGAGCTGTGGCAGGTCCCGCCAGAGAAGCACCGCCCGGGTCTGGCCCAGCACACGACCGGCTGGCCGCTGGACGAGAACACCGGCGGCGGCAGCTTCATGTACCATTTCGGGGACAACTACGTCGCCGTCGGCTACGTCGTTCACCTGAACTACAAGAACCCGCACCTGTCGCCCTTCGACGAGTTCCAGCGGTTCAAGCATCACCCGGCCATCGCCGAGCATCTGGAGGGCGGGACCCGCATCTCCTACGGCGCGCGGGCCATCACCGAGGGCGGCTTCCAGTCGGTGCCTAAACTGGCGTTTCCGGGCGGCGCGCTGATCGGCTGTTCGGCCGGCTTCGTGAACGTGCCGCGCATCAAGGGCAGCCACAACGCCATGAAGACCGGCATGCTGGCCGCCGACGCCGCCTATGACGCCGTCGTGGCCGGCCGCGCGGGCGACGTGCTGGCCGAGTACCAGACGGCCTATGAGCAGAGCTGGGTCTATCAGGAGCTGAAGAAGGTCCGGAACGCCAAGCCCTATCTGTCGAAGTTCGGCACGACCCTGGGCGGAGCGGTCGGCGTCGCCGAGATGTGGCTGTCGTCCTTCGGCCTGATGATGCCCTGGACGATGAAGCACGGGAAAACGGACGCTGTCTCGACCGAGCCGACGGCCAAGCACAAGCCGATCGCCTATCCCAAGCCGGACGGGAAGCTGTCGTTCGACAAGCTGTCCAGCGTCTTCATCTCCAACACCAACCATGCCGAGGAACAGCCCGCCCACCTGAAGCTGATCGACCCCAGCGTGCCGATCCGCGTGAACCTGCCGCTCTATGGGGAACCCGCGCGGCTGTACTGCCCGGCGGGGGTGTACGAGGTCGTCTATGGCGACGAGGCGGCCAAGGCCGATCCGCGCTTCGTCATCAACGCCCAGAACTGCGTCCACTGCAAAACCTGCGACATCAAGGACCCGTCGCAGAACATCGTCTGGACCACGCCCGAGGGCGGCGGCGGGCCCAACTATCCGAACATGTGAGGGGTGGCGGGCGAGAAGCCTTGCCGCGGCCGCATAAGCCGGTGAATGTCGGGGCCATGCGATTGATCTTCCGCTCCGCCTTGCTCGCCGCGACAGTGCTGGCCGCCCCCGTGCTCGCACAGGAGGCGCCGCGACCGGATATCTCTCCCGAGACCCTGCCGCTGCGGGAGATCGAGCCCTCGCCGCCGCCTCTGGCACCGCTGATCGTCGTGGGCGAGGGCGAGGAGACGCCGGCTCCGACCATCGACGCCATTCCGCGCGTCTGGGCCCCCGCGCCCCAGGATCCCTCGGGGCGCACGGCCTATGGCCTGTTCCTGTCCGGACGCTCGGCCCTGGCCCAGGGCCGGTTCTCCGAAGGGGCCGACTTTCTCAGCGTGACGCGGGCCCTGACGCCCGAGCAGCCGGTCGTGGCCGAACAGGCGACGACCGCCGCCCTGCTGGCAGGCGACCTCAGCGAGGCGGCGCGTGCCTTGTCCGAGGGCGGCGCGGGCTCGCCGGCGATCGTCGAGGCCGCCGACCTGGTCTCGGCCGTCCTGACCTTCGCCGACGGAGACGCGCGCCGCGCCAACGCCCGGCTGAAGGCCGATCCGGTGGGGGCGCCCCACGCCCGCGCGGGAGCCCTGGTCTCGCCCTGGATCGCGGCGGCCGCGGGCGACTGGGACACCGCCCTGATCGAGCCCAATCCGACGGGCGATCCTCTGACGGTCGTGTTCGGCCGCTACAACCGCGCCATCCTGTTGGAGCAGCGCCGGCGGTATGACGAGGCCGAGGCCGCGCTGAAGGCCCTGGTCGACAATCCCCGCACCGCTCCGGTCTTCCGCGTCGCCTATGGCGAGTTCCTGGAACGACGCGGGCGGCGAGATGAGGCTCTGGCGGTCTATGGTGCCGGCGTCGCGGGCGGCGTGCTCGACCCGGGCCTGGCCCCGGCAAGGGAACGGGCGTCCCGTGGCGGCCGGCCCTCCTCTCTGCCCACCCTGCGCGCGGGCGCGGCCGAGGCCCTGACCATCGCCGCGCGGCAGGCGACGGCCGAGGGGGCGGGCCAGTTCGCCGTGGTCTATCTGCGCCTCGCCGTGGCCCTGGATCGCACGCCCGAGACCCTCTACCTGCTGGGCCGGACGGCGACGCAGCAGGAGGACCTGCGCGAGCTCGGTCTGGCGGTCCTGGCCGAGGTGCCGGAGACCCAGGGCCCGCTCTATGCCGCCGCCCAGGTGCAGATCGGCCTGACCCTGGCCGCCGAGGACCAGCTGGAAGAAGCTCTGACCGCCTTTATGGCCGCCCAGTCGGCTGCTCCAGAGGATGCCCGGATCGCCCAGGTGACGGTGGGCCAGCTGATGCAGCTGGAACGTTACGAGGAGGCCCTGGCCCTGCTGAACGGGCCCCTGCTGAACACGGCCGGGCAGGGGGCGGACATCCGCTTCTTGAGAGGCGCGGCCTATGAATCGCTGGGCCGAATTCCGGAGGCCGAGGCCGAGCTGTGGGCCGCGCTTCAGGCCGAGCCGAACGAGCCGGTCTATCTGAACTACCTCGGCTATCTCTGGGTCGACAACGGCACGCGGGTGGCCGAAGGCTCCGAGATGATCGCCCGCGCCCACGCTGCCGATCCCGAGGACGGGAACATCCAGGACAGTCTGGGCTGGGCCCAGTTCCGGCAGGGCCAGTACGAAACCGCCGTCGACACGCTGGAGCAGGCCGTGGCCAAGGAGCCGGCCAACGCCGAGATCAACGACCATCTGGGCGACGCCTACTGGTCGGTCGGTCGGCGGCGCGAGGCGGGCTTCCAGTGGACCCGCGTCCTGACCCTGGACCCCGACGCCGAGCGGCGGGCCGAGGTCGAACGAAAGCTGGTCGAAGGGCTGGACCTCTGACCACGCTGACGGGGCTGGCGTCCGCCAAGGTCAATCTGTTCCTGCACGTCGGCCCGCCGGGCGGCGACGGCTATCACCCGCTGTGCAGCCTGATCGCGTTCGCCGATGTGGGCGACGTCGTGTCCCTCGCCCCGGCCGAGCGCCTGTCGCTGGCCGTCACGGGTCCGTTCGGAGCGGCCTTGGGCGGCGACCCGGACAATCTGATCCTGAAGGCGCTGAGGGCGCTGGGCGAGGCGGCGGGCATCGGCGAGCCGACTCTGGCCGTGACACTGGACAAGCGGCTGCCCATCGCGGCGGGCCTCGGCGGGGGCTCGTCGGACGCGGGCACGGCTCTGAGATTGGCGAACACCGCGCTTGACCTCGGGCTGGATGAGCCAGGCCTCGAAGAGGTCTCCCGCGTCGTCGGGGCCGACGGGCCGATGTGTCTGCGTGGCCGATCGGCCTGGGCCGAGGGCATCGGTGACCGGCTGACCGATGAGCCGCGCCTGCCGGTGCTACATGCCCTGCTGGTCAACCCCGGCGCGCCATCGCCGACGGGGGCGGTCTATCACGCCTATGACGTCGCGCCGCGACAGGCGGATCGGCCGAAGCCGCCGACGGACTGGTCCCCGGCGGGTGTCGCCGACTGGCTGGGGCGGCAGCGCAACGACCTGGAAGCGCCTGCCGTGGCGCTGACGCCCGCGATCGGAGTGGCGCTGGACGTCCTGCGCGACCAGGCCGGAGCCAGGCTGGTTCGAATGTCCGGTTCTGGAGCCACGGCCTTCGCCCTGTTCGACGACGCCGAGGCCGCCGGGCGGGCGGCGGAGGCTGTATCCGCGGCGCGACCGTCCTGGTGGGTCTCGCCCACTGCGCTGAACGCGACGCATGTCAAAGCTTCAGATTAAGGCGAAGCCAAGACAGATTTCAGGCCTCGAAGACTGAATCGTCACAAGATCAGCCCGAGCGCCGCCTTAGTTCTTTAAATGATGTGTGTCCGTGGAACCACGCCGGCGGGGGGAGTCTTCCTTACCCGGTAACACTGAGTAACGGACCGCGAGCGCTTCCTCCCCGGCGGTCCGTGCAGCATCGAAAGGATACCGTCATGCTTCGCACTCGCCTGCTGACCGCCACCGCCGCCATCGCCTTGTTCGGTGCCGGCTCCGCCTTCGCCCAGACCGCCCCGGACTCGGCCATGCCCGCCGCGCCCGCCACCCCGGCGACCCCGGTCCAGCCCATCACTCCGCCCGAACAGCCGGTGACGACGCCGAGCCAGGTGACCCCCGTCGTTCCGGTCGACGCTCAGACTCCGGCCGCCGGCAATACGGTGGTTGATGTCCTGCGCGCCCAGGGCCAGTTCTCGACCCTGCTGTCGGCGCTTGACGCCGCCCAACTGACCGAGACCCTGACCACCCAGCCCGCCGTCTCGATCTTCGCCCCGACGGATGCGGCGTTTGCGGCCTTGCCGGAAGCCGAGCGCACGCGCCTGCTGGATCCGGCCAACGTCAATGAGCTGCGCCAGCTGCTGCTCTATCATGTGATCGTGGCCGACGTGAACTCGAGCCAGATCGAGGGTGCCTCGGGGGGTGTCGAGACCGCGGCCCGCACCCGCGTCCAGCTGGACGGCACCGGCGACACCATCAAGGTCGACGCCGCGACGGTTACCCAGGCCGATATCGATGCCGGCAATGGCGCGATCTTCGTGATCGACCGCGTTCTGAACCCGGCCGAGTCTCTGGTCGCCACGGGTGACGCCGAGGAGACCGCCCCGGCCGCCCCCGCCGCGCCGGTGCCGCCGACCTCCTCGGCCACGCCGGGCGCGTCGGAGACGATGCCGGACGACACGGTCAAAGCGCCGAACGGCCAGCCGGCCGAATCGGTGACCACCACGGCCTCACCGCCCGTCCCGAACCCCACGGACGGTCAGCAGGACGACACGACGCCGATCGAAGAGCCGCAGTCGTAAGCGGAAGTTCGAATCGACCTCGTGAGAGGTCCGGTTGAGTAGGAAGGCGGTGGGCACGAGCCTGATCGCCGAGGAAGCCAGGGTCGCGCCGCGATCCTGGCTTTCGGCGTGAATCAGGCTCGCAATTCATCCTGGGGCGCGATCTGACCGGAAAACCGGGTTCCACTTTTCCTGATCGCGCCCTAGGGTCCGCCGCCTTTCCTTTTGCGCCTGCGAAACCGCCTTGAAACAGACCGAACCGCTCGCCTTCCAGGACCTGATCCTGACGCTGCACCGCTACTGGGGCGACCAGGGCTGCGCCATCCTTCAGCCCTATGACATCGAGGTGGGGGCGGGGACGCTGCACCCCGCGACGGTGCTGCGCGCGCTGGGCAAGAAGCCGTGGAAGGCCGCCTACGTCCAGCCCAGCCGCCGGCCCGGCGACGGCCGCTATGGCGAGAACCCCAACCGGCTGCAGCACTATTACCAGTATCAGGTGATCCTGAAGCCGAACCCGGACGACCTGCAGGACCTGTATCTGAACAGCCTGAAGGCCATCGGCATCGATCCGAAGCTGCACGACATCCGCTTCGTCGAGGACGATTGGGAAAACCCCACCGTCGGCGCCTGGGGCCTGGGGTGGGAGGTCTGGTGCGACGGGATGGAGGTGACGCAGTTCACCTATTTCCAGGGCGTCGGCGGCATCGAGGTCGACGTGGTGTCGGGCGAGCTGACCTATGGGCTGGAGCGGCTCGCGATGTACGTCCAGGGCGTTGATAATGTTTACGATCTGAAGTTCACCAAGGAGGGCGTGACCTATGGCGAGGTCTTCCTGGAAAACGAGCGGCAGCAGTCGCAGGCCAACTTCCACGGCTATGACGTCGAGGGGCTGAAGCGGCGGTTCGAGGACATGGTGGGCGAGGTCGAGCGGTTGTTGGCCATGCGCGGGCCGCAGGATCAGGCGCTGGTGCTTCCGGCCTACGATCAGGTGCTGAAGGCGTCGCATCTGTTCAACCTGATGGACGCGCGCGGAGCCATCGCCGTGGCCGAACGCCAGAGCTACATCGGGCGAATCCGGGACCTGTGCAAGGCGTGCGCCCTGGCCTGGGTCGAGCAGGAAAGGGCGGCGGCGTGACTTCTCCCTTCCCCTCGAGGGGGAAGGGCCGGGGATGGGGTGGAGGCACGGTGTCTCCGCTAAGCCCGGGAGACTCCGAAACCGCTGGCGACGGAGTCTCGGTGGCACCTTCGAATGGCGGTGCCTCCACCCCATCCCAACCCTTTCCCCTCGAGGGGAAGGGTTCCTTTGAGATCGACCGGTTCGCGCGGACACCGAAGATCAAAGCGGGTGGGATCGACCGCGCTCGCCGTCTACGAACCGAGCCCACCCGCACCGAAGCCAAGCTCTGGCAGCATCTGCGCAAGCTCGACATCCGGTTTCGCCGGCAAGCTCCGATCGGTCCCTACGTCGTCGATTTCGCCTGCCACTCCGCGAAGCTCGTGATCGAGGTCGATGGGGGCGTTCACAACCGGACCGATGTCGCTTTGCGCGACCTGGCGCGGGACGAATGGTTCCTGAGGCAGGGCTACCGCGTCATCCGCATCTCCACGAAACGAGTCGAAGCCGATATCGAAGCCGTGGCGGCTGAAATCAGCAAGGCGGCCGGAGTCTTCGTGCCTCCCGTATCGGCCCGTGCCTCCACCCCATCCCAACCCTTCCCCCTCGAGGGGAAGGGCTTTAGCGAACTCTGATGCCCCAGCTGCTGATCGAACTGTTCTCTGAGGAAATCCCCGCGCGCATGCAGGCGGGGGCGGCGCGTGATCTGGAGCGGATGGCGTCCGAGCGTCTGAAGGCGGCCGGGCTGACGTGGGAGGCGCTGACGACCTATGCGGGGCCGAGGCGGCTGACGCTGGTGGTCGAGGGGTTGCCAGCGGCGACACCGGACCGGTCCGAGGAGCTGAAGGGGCCCAAGGCCTCGGCGCCGGAACAGGCGCTGGACGGGTTCCTGAGGAAGACCGGCCTGACGCGCGATCAGCTGTCCGAGCGCGACGGCGTGCTGTACGCCGTGATCGAGCAGAAGGGGCGGGCGACCGCCGACCTGATCCCGGAGATGGTCGAAGGGATCATCCGCAACTTCCCCTGGCCGAAGTCGATGCGCTGGGGCGACGGGACGCTGACGTGGGTGCGGCCGCTGAAGCGGATCGTCTGCCTGTTCGATGGCAAGGTGGTGCCGTTCGCGGTCGAGGGCATCCAGAGCGGTGATGTGACCGAGGGGCATCGCTTCATGGGCTCGGGTCATCCGCTGACGGTTCGGTCGTTCGAGGACTATCGGAAACAGCTGGAGGACAATTTCGTCCTGCTGGATCAGGCCGACCGAAAGGTCCGCATCGTCGAGGGTGCCCGGGCTGTATGCCATGCGCAAAACCTGGAGATGATCGACGACGACGGCCTGCTGGAGGAGGTGTCGGGGCTGGCCGAACGGCCGACGCCGATCCTGGGCGAGATGGACCCGTCCTTCCTCGATCTGCCGCCGGAGGTGATCCGGCTATCGATGAAGACGCACCAGAAGTATTTCGCCGTGGCCGCGCCCCCCTCGAACCCTGCTTCGCAGGCTTCGGTCCCCCCAGAGGGGGGACAGACGGACAGCGTCTCTCCCCCCTCTGGGGGGAGTACCCGCGAAGCGGGGGAGGGGGGCAAGTCTGTGCGGGCCCTCGCCCCCCACTTCGTCGTCGTCGCCAATGTCGAGGCGACCGACGGGGGCCGGGCGCTGGCCGCCGGCAACAGCCGTGTGCTGTCGGCGCGCCTGAACGACGCCCGTTTCTTCTGGGACGAGGATCGCAAGGTCGGCTTCGAGACCTGGCTGAAGAAGCTGGAGGGCGTGACCTTCCACGCCAGGCTGGGGACGATGGCCGAACGGGTGGAGCGGATCGCTGCCCTGGCCCGCGAGATCGCGCCCCTGGTCGGGGCCGATCCGGATCAGACGGAGACGGCGGCGCGGCTGGCCAAGGGCGACCTGGCGTCGGGCATGGTCGGGGAATTCCCGGAGCTGCAGGGGATCATGGGCGGGTATTATGCGAGAGCATTGGACCTCCCCACCCTGGCTTCGCTTCGCTCCGCCGTCCCTCCCCATGAAGGGGAGGGAGAATCGGCGCGTGATCCTCTCCCTCCCCTTCATGGGGAGGGACCGCGAGGCGGAGCCGAGCGCGGGTGGGGAAGTGTGGAACGCGACGCCATCGCCGACGCCATCCGCGACCATTACAAGCCGCAGGGGCCTGCGGACACGGTGCCGACCGCGCCGCTGACGGTGGCGGTGGCCCTGGCCGACAAGCTGGATACGCTGGTCGGGTTCTTCGCGATCGACGAGAAGCCGACGGGGTCGAAGGATCCGTTCGCGCTGCGGCGGGCGGCGCTGGGAGCAATCAGGATAGTACTTGAAAACAATGTGCGGGTTTCGCTCGATGGGCTGTTCGATCTAGCAAGACCCGGGGCTGATCCTTGGGGCTTCGCGTGGCCCGGACTGGAGCTTCATCGCTTCTTCGTCGAACGCCTCAAAGTCATCCTCCGCGATAGCGGCGCGCGGCACGACTTGGTCGATGCGGTAGTAGAGACGATGAAAGATACTGAAGGCCTCGGCGACGACGACCTGGTCCGCATCGTGCGGCGGGTCGAGGCGCTGGACGCCTTCCTGGCGACGGACGACGGGGCGAACCTGCTGGCGGGGTATCGGCGGGCGTCGAACATCCTCAAGGCCGAAGAGAAGAAGGGACCGCTGCCGGTCGGGGCCGTGGCCACGGGACAGCCGAACCAGCCCGAGGCCGAGACCGCCCTGGCCTTCGCCGCCGAGGCGGCGCGGGGCAGGGTCGAGCGCGCGCTGGAGACCGAGGACTTCGCCGCCGCCATGACCGCGCTGGCGGGGCTGCGGGCCCCGGTGGACGCCTTCTTCACCGATGTGATGGTCAACTCCGAGGTGCCCGCCGAGCGCGAGAACCGGCTGAAGCTGCTGGGTCAGGTGCGCGCGGTCATGGGCCGCGTCGCCGACTTCGGTCAGGTGGCGGGGTAGGGGGCACGCCTTCATCCACCCCACGCCGTCATCCTCGGACTTGATCCGAGGATCAGAAGCAGAGACCGCTCATGCGAAGACGGGTGGCGAGGTCGGTGGGCCAGGGCGGACATGTCCGTCGCGGACAATCCGATCCTCGGATCAAGTCCGAGGATGACGCGGGTGTTGTGCGATCGGGGCGCGGCCGCTCAGCCGTCGACGAGTTCCTGCAGCATGGGGGCCAGCAGCGCCTTCATGCGCTCGCACTCCTCGGGCGACAGCTTCATGCCGCCGGACAGGTCGCGACCGACCGCGATGCCCATCAGGATGCCGGCCAGGACGCGAGCCCGGATCGGGGCGTCCTTTCCGCCCAGCCATTCGGTGAAGGGTTGATAGAAGCATTCGACCGACAGCTGCTGCACGATTTCGGCGGCCTTGGGCGAGCCGGCGGACTTCAGCATGATGAGCAGCCAGGCCAGGTCCTCGTCCTTGGCCGGGCCATAGACCAGGTCGTCGGCCATGCGCTCGCCGAAGGTCGAGCGGTCGCCGTCCATCAGCTCCTGTCCGTCGCAGTCGTCCAGGACGGCGCGGAACAGCTCTTCCTTGGAGCCGAAGTAGCGGGAGATCAGCGCCGGATCGACGCCGACGTCGCGGGCGATGTCGCGCATGCCCACCTGCTCGTAGCTCTCGGCCGCGAACCGTTTGGACGCGGCCTCCAGGATGGCGGTCCGCGTGGCGGCGGCGTTACGAGGACGTGGGCAAACGGCGGCGAAACCCAATGTGATCTCCCTTCAGGGCACCGAATCTGCGGTTTTTGCGCCCTGGGTTGCTGTTAGCCACATATGACGATGTCACCACCTGTTGACAACCGTGGCCGCCCGTCACATCTAAGTCAACAGGCGATGACCCCGGTTCCTCCCCCAGGCCCCGTGTCCCGCCGAGACAGGGAATCCGCCCGGCAGGGAGATTGCGCGCATGCGCAGGCTGAAAATTCTGGCCGTGTCCGTCATGTTGACGGGCGCGCTTTACGGCTGTTCGCAACGTTCGGAAGCGCAGGGGCCCCCGCCCGCCGCGCCGGTCACCGTGTCGGTGCCCCTGGCCGAGCGCGTGGTCGACTGGGACGACTTCACCGGCCGGTTCGAGGCGACCTCCTCGGTCGAGGTGCGGGCCCGCGTGGGCGGCTTCGTGCAGGCCGTGCATTTCCGCGACGGCGACTTCGTGCGGCGCGGACAGCTGTTGTTCACCCTCGACCCCCGCCCGGCCCAGGCCCAGCTGGCCGCCGCCCGCGCGGCCCTGACCCAGGCTGAGGCGCAAGCGGCGCTCGCCCGCACCAACCTGACCCGCTCCGAAGGCCTGCTGGAAAGCCAGGCCGTCAGCCAGGCCGAGGTCGACACCAATCGCGGCGCGCTCCAGACCGCCGAGGCGGCCGTCGCCTCGGCCCAGGCCAATGTGCGCGCCCGTCAGCTGGACCTGGAGTTCACCCGCGTCGTCGCGCCGTCGTCGGGCCGTGTCTCGGACCGCCGGGTCGATCCGGGCAACCTGGTCGCGGGGGGGTCGTCGGCCGCCGACGTGTTGACCACCATCGTGTCGTCTTCGCCGATCTATTTCGTGTTCGAGGCGTCCGAGGCGCTGCTTCTCAAGTATCAGCGCGACGCCCGCGCCGGCCGCTCGGCCCCCGTGCGGGTCCGCTTGCAGGACGAGGCGGACTTCACCCGCGCCGGCACGCTGGACTTCACCGACAACGCCGTCGACCCGGCGTCCGGCACCATCCGGGCGCGCGCCATCATCCCGAACGACGACGGCTTCCTGAAGCCCGGCATGTTCGCGCAAGGCCGCGTGGCCGGGGCCGGGGCCTACGACGCCCTCTTGGTGCCCGACAGCGCCGTCGCCACCGACCAGGCGCGCCGCGTGGTCATGGTCGTCAACGCGGACGGCACGGTCACGCCGACGCCGGTCCAGCTGGGGCCGCTGGTCGACGGGCTGCGGGTCATCCGCTCGGGCATCCGGCCCACCGACCGTGTCATCATCGACGGCTTGCAACGGGCCATGCCCGGGATGAAGGTCCAGCCGACCAACGGCCGGATCCAGCGCCAGCCGCGTCCGGAGCAGTCGCCTGTGACCACCGCCCCGCCCGCCGCCACCGGCACATCGGCGGGGGCCCTGTCGCAATCCACCGTGTCCGGCGACTGAAGGCCCAGCCGATGAACATCTCGCGCTTCTTCATCGACAGGCCGATCTTTGCGGCCGTGCTGTCGGTCTTCATCACCCTGGTCGGGGTGTTCGCCTATCCGCTGCTGCCCCTGTCGCAGTATCCGGAGATCGCGCCGCCCACGATCACCATCAACACCGCCTATCCCGGCGCGTCCGCCGAGACCCTGGCCGAGACCGTCGCCGCTCCGATCGAGCAGGAGGTGAACGGGGTGGAGAACATGCTCTATCTGACGTCGTCCTCGACGTCGGACGGGGCGGTGGCCATCACCGTGACCTTCCAGCCGGGCACCGACCTGGACCAGGCCCAGGTGCTGGTCCAGAACCGGGTGGCGCTGGCCGAGCCGCGCCTGCCCGAGCAGGTGCGCCAGGTCGGCGTGGTGGTGAACAAGCAGACCACCAGCTTCCTGATGGTGATCGGCCTGACCTCTCCGGGCGGCGTGCTGTCCAACGACTACGTCGGCAACTATGCGAACTCGCAGCTGCGCGACCGCATCCTGCGCCTGGAGGGCGTCGGCGCGGTCCAGGTGTTCGGCGGCGGCAACTATTCGATGCGGGTCTGGATCGATCCGACCAAGGCCGCCGCGCGGGGCCTGAACGCCACCGACATCACCCAGGCCCTTCAGGCCCAGAACGTCCAGGCCGCCGCGGGCTCGATCGGCCAGCCGCCCTTCGCCACCAACGCCGCCGCGTTCCAGCAGCCGATCCAGGTCCAGGGGCGGCTGTCCGACCCCGAACAGTTCGCCGACATCGTGATCCGCACCGACCCGGCGACCGGTGCCGTGACCCGCGTCCGGGACGTGGCGCGCGTGGAGCTGGGCGCGCAGGACTATGGCATCCGAGGTTTCTTCGACGGCGAGCGCGGGGTCGGCATGGCCATCCTGCAGCAGCCGGGATCGAACGCGCTCGGCACCGCCGACCGGGTCCTGGCCGAGGTCGAGGCGATCCGCGCCGAGATGCCCCAGGGCATGGAGATCGGCGTCCCCTACAACCCGACGGAGTTCGTGGCCGAGTCGGTCCACCACCTGGAAGCGACGCTGATCGAGGCGGTCGTGCTGGTGGTGCTGGTCGTGCTGATCTTCCTCCAGACCTGGCGCGCGGCGATCATTCCGGTCGTGGCCATTCCGGTGGCCCTGGTCGGCACGTTCGCGGTTCAGCTGGCGCTGGGCTATTCGCTGAACACCCTGTCGCTGTTCGGCCTGGTGCTGGCGGTCGGCATCGTGGTCGACGACGCCATCGTCGTGGTCGAGAACGTCGAACGCTACCTGCGCCAGGGGCTCAGTCCCAAGGAAGCGGCCTACAAGTCCATGCAGGAGGTGTCGGGCGCCCTGATCGCCATCGGCCTGGTGCTGGTCGCGGTGTTCGTGCCGACCATGTTCGTGCCGGGCATTCCGGGCATCTTCTATCGCCAGTTCGCGGTGACCATCGCGGCGGCCTCTGTGATCTCGCTGTTCGTGTCCCTGACGCTGTCGCCTGCGATGGCGGCGGTGCTGCTGAAGCCGCACAAGGATCACGGCGACGAACCTGTTCGCCGCGGCGGCTGGCGCGAGATCCCCTACTGGGGCGGCTGGGCGGCCAACAAGTTCAACACCGGGTTCGACTGGCTGTCGCAAAAGTATGGGCGGTTCACCGCGCGGGCGGTGCGGCTGATGGCCATCGTCCTGTTCGTCTATGCGGGCCTGCTGGGCCTGACCGCCTGGCGGCTGATCGACACCCCGTCCGGCTTCATCCCGGAGCAGGACCAGGGCTATCTGATCGGTGTGATCCAGCTGCCCGCCGGCGCGGCGCTGGACCGGACCGAGGCCATCATGACCCAGGCCGCCGAGATCATGACGGCGACCGACGGCGTGGACGGCACGGTGGCTTTCGCCGGGCTGGACGGGTCCAGCTTCTCGTTCGGGTCGAACGCGGCCACCATCTTCGTGCGGCTGAACGATTTCGACGATCGCACGACGCGCGAGACGGCGGCGGCCTCGCTGGCTGGTGCCATCACCGGCGCCATGCAGGGGATCCAGGGCGCCAACATCTTCGTCATCGCCCCGCCGGCGGTCCAGGGCCTGGGCAACGGCAACGGCTTCAAGATGATGATCCAGGACCGCGACGCCGCCGGTTACGGCGCGCTGGAAGGGGCCACCTTCGCCATGATGGGCGCGGCGGCCCAGACGCCGGATCAGGTGCAGCAGGTGTTCTCGCTCTACAACACCGGCTCGCCGCGCGTGACCGCCGACGTCGATCGCGACCGGGCCCTGATGATGGGGGTCCAGCCCAACGATGTGTTCTCTACGCTGGGGGTCTATCTGGGCTCGTCCTACGTCAACGACTTCAACCTGCTGGGCCGGACCTTCCGGGTCACGGCTCAGGCCGAGCCGGCCTATCGCGACGACCTGGCCGACATCGCCAATCTGAAGGTCCGCGCGGCGTCCGGCGCCATGGTGCCGATCGGATCGCTGGCGACGCTGAGGGAGGAATCCGGGCCCGCCCGCGTGGTCCGCTACAACCTGTTCACGGCGTCCGAGCTTCAGGGCGCGGCGGCTCCGGGCGTCTCGTCCGGCCAGGCCCTGGCGCATATGGAGCAGATGGCCGAGCAGACCCTGCCGCCCGGCTTCGACTATGAATGGACCGAGCTGGCGCTGCAGGAAAAGGCGGCGGCCGGGGGCGCGGCCCCGATCTTCGTGGTCGCCGTGCTGATGGTCTTCCTGGTGCTGGCCGCCCAGTACGAGGCCTTCACCCTGCCGCTGGCGGTCATCCTGATCGTGCCGCTGTGTCTTCTGGCCGCCATGCTCGGCGTGAACCTGCTGGGGCTGGACAACAACATCCTGGTGCAGGTCGGTCTGATCGTCCTGATCGCGTTGGCGGCCAAGAACGCGATCCTTATCGTGGAGTTCGCCAAGCAGCAGGAAGAGGACCACGGCCTGGACAGCCGCGATGCCGCCGTCGAGGCCGCCCGCATCCGTCTGCGACCGATCCTGATGACCTCGTTCGCCTTCATCCTGGGGGTCCTGCCCCTGGTGCTGGCGACGGGGCCTGGCGCGGAGATGAGCCGGTCGCTGGGGGCCGCGGTGTTCTTCGGGATGATCGGGGTGACCCTGTTCGGCCTGATCTTCACCCCGGTGTTCTATGTGCTGACCCGGGCGTTGGCCAAGCGGCTGCCGCAGTCGGCCAAGTCGCCTCCGACCGATGCGGACGACCATGGCGAGACCGACTTCGGCCATCCGTCGCCCATCACCAATCCCGGCTCGGCCCCGGCGCTGGGCGCGCCGCGCCAGGGAGACGCCGCATGATCCGTTCCAAGCTCACCCCCCTCCTGGCCGCCGCTGCCGCCTCCGCCCTGTTGGCGGCGTGCGCGGTCGGGCCGAAGGCGCCCGACGCCCCTCTCCCCCCCCTCGCGTCGGGCGCCTTCGTGAGTTCGCCGCAAGGGGTCGCCAGCGGCGCGGTTTCGACCGCCGCCGCGCGCGACGACTGGTGGCGGCTGTACGCCGACCCGGTGCTGGACGGCCTGATCGAACAGGCCTTCGCCCGGAACAACGCGCTGGAGGCTGCGGTCGCCAATCTGCGCGCCGTCCGGGCCAGTCTGTCGGAAGCGCGGGCCGGGCGTCTGCCGTCGACCAACGCCAACGCCGCCTACAACTACGGCCGACAGTCGGCCAACGCGGCCACCTTCCCGGGCGTGCCTTCGACGGGCGAGCCGCTGGACGAGACCGAGACCTACGACATCGGGCTGGACGTGTCCTATGAGGTCGATCTGTTCGGCCGGGTCGGCTCGACCATCCGGGCGGCGCGGGCCGACGCCGACGCCCAGGAAGCGGCGCTGAACGTGACGCGGGTCTCGGTCGCGGCCGAGACCGCCCGGGCCTATGCCGATGCCTGTTCGGCCAATGCCCAGATCGCCGTCGCGGAGCGCACCATCGCCTTGCAGGCCTCGACCGCCGACCTGACCCGACGGCTGCTGGAAGGCGGGCAGGGCACCGGTCTGGATACCGCCCGGGCGCAATCGCAGCTGGCCTCCAGCCGCGCCCAGCTGCCCACCCTGCGGGCCCAGCGCGACGAGGCGCTGTTCCGACTGGCCACCCTGACCGGCGTCACCCCGGCTGAGGCGTCCCAGGCCGCGCGGTCGTGCGCCCGCCCGCCACAGCTGAACCAACCCATCCCCGTCGGCGACGGCGCGGCGCTGCTGGCCCGGCGACCCGATGTGCGGCAGGCCGAGCGCGCTCTGGCCGCAGCGGCCGCCCGCGTGAACGTGGCCACGGCGTCGCTGTATCCGACCATCACGCTCGGCGGCGGCATCGGCTCGACGGCCCAGGACGCCGGCGACCTCGGCGACGACGGCGCGTTCAACTTCTCGGTCGGGCCGCTGATCAGCTGGAGCTTCCCCAACATCCTGGTCGCCCGCGCCCGGATCGCGGCGGCCGATGCGCGGACCGAGGCGGCGCTGGCGACCTTCGACCAGACGGTGCTGCTGGCGCTCCAGGAGACCGAGACGGCGCTGACCAACTACGCCAACGCGCTGGACCGCCGCGCGGCCCTGACCGAGGCCCGCGATCAGGCGGCTCAGGCCGCGCGCCTGGCGCGACTCCGGTTCGAAGCCGGGGCCGACAGCTTCCTGACGGTGCTGGACGCCGAACGGACCCAGGCCCAGGCCGACGCGGCCCTTGCCCAGTCGGAGGCGCTGGTGACGACCTACCAGATCGCGGTCTTCAAGGCGCTGGCGGGCGGCTGGGAGGTTTGATCTTCTCCTGATGTAGCAGGTGCCGCACGTTTCAACCCCGCGACACACCATCCGCCCCCTGAACGGGGAAATCATTTGCGCTGGCGGTGTCGGTTCGGTTTATATGTTGCCATGCAACAGAAAGGCCCTACCGGACCCACCGGGTTCGTCGTTCAACCGCGCCGCCTGCCCAAGGCGGAAGCGACCGTGCGCGTACAGGATTTCGGCGAGATCATCGTCAAGCCGACGACCGAAAATCTGGAGGTCCAGGCCGGGCGCTGCACCGACTGCGGCGTGCCCTTCTGCCAGAGCGCCTGCCCGTTGCAGAACAACATCCCCGACTGGCTCAATCTGGCCGCGGAGGACGACCTGCGCGAGGCCTGGCGCGTGGCGTCGGCGACCTCGACCATGCCCGAGATCTGCGGCCGCATCTGTCCGCAGGACCGGCTGTGCGAAGGCTCCTGCACCCTGAACCAGTCCGGCTGGGAAGCCGTGACCATCGGCTCGGTCGAGGCCTTCATCGGCGACACCGCCTTCGACAACGGCTGGGTCGAGCCGATCCGCCCGGCGCACGAGCGTCGCGAGAGCGTCGGCATCGTCGGGGCGGGTCCGGCCGGAATGGCGGCGGCCGATCGGCTGCGTGAACAGGGCTATCAGGTCACCGTCTACGACCGACACGACCGGCCCGGCGGCCTGCTGATCTATGGCATCCCCGGCTTCAAGCTTGAGAAGCGGGTGGTCCAGCGGCGGATCGACCGGCTGGCTGAGGGTGGTGTCCGGTTCGTCACGAACTGCGACGTCGGCACCGACGTGACTCTGGCCGAGCTGCGCGAGCGGCATGACGCTGTCCTGCTGGCCATGGGCGTCTATCAGGCGCGAGCGCTACAGGTGCCGGGCGCGGGCCCGGGCGACACGATCCCGGCGCTCGACTTCCTGATCCATCAGAACCGCCGCGACCTGGGCGAGGCCGACGATGACACCTGGCATCACGCGCGCGGCCGCGAGGTGGTCGTCATCGGGGGCGGCGACACGGCCATGGATTGCGTGCGGACCGCGATCCGTCAGGGCGCGGCAAGCGTGACCTGCCTGTACCGCCGCGACCGCGAGAACATGCCCGGCTCGGCGCGCGAGGTCGCCAACGCCGAGGAAGAAGGCATTCGCTTTGAATGGCTGGGCGCGCCCAAGGCCCTGATGTCCAAGGCGGGCACCGTATCCGCCGTTCGCGCCGCGCGCATGGCCCTGTCGGAGCCCGAGTTCGGCAAGCGCCGCGACATCGCCCCCGTGCCCGGCGCGGACTTCGACCTGCCCGCCGACATGGTCATCGAGGCTCTGGGCTTCGAGCCGGAAGGCTTCGCCGCCCACCACGACGATCTGTCCCTGACCGAATGGAATACGGTGGCCACCGCCCGCTCCGGTTTCGCCACCAGTTTGCCCGGGGTTTTCGCGGCGGGCGACGCCGTGCGGGGCGCGTCGCTGGTCGTCTGGGCCGTGCGCGACGGCCAGGACGCAGCGGCCGAAATCGACCGGTATCTCAAGGCCCAGGCCGAGAGCGTGGCGGCATGACCCACCTAATCTTCTCCGTGCACCCCGGCGAAGGCCGGGGTCCAGATGCAATGACCCAGACGATGAGCAAGTGTTCTCAGTGCCAAATGCCTGCCGCCCGTATCCGTGATCTGGACCCCGGCCTTCGCCGGGGTGCACGGTGTGGGGGTGCTTTCGCATGACCTGGCTGACGAAGTACCAGCAAGACCGCCAACGCCTCATCTCGGCCTACGCCTATGAGCCGACTTCGGAGAAGGACGCCTGCGGTGTCGGCCTGGTCGCCGCCATCGACGGCCAGCCGCGTCGCGAGGTGGTCGAGCTGGCCATCAAGTCGCTGAAGAACGTCGCGCACCGGGGCGCGGTCGACCCCGACGGCCTGTCCGGCGACGGGGCCGGCCTGATGGTCGAGGCGCCCCAGGCCTTCTTCGCCGAACAGGTGCGGATGATCGGCCAGCGGCTGCGTCCCGGCCCGATCGCCATCGGACAGATTTTCCTGCCGCGCACCGACCTGGGGGCCCAGGACCGGGCCCGCGCCATCGTCGAGACCGAGGTGCTGAGGGCCGGCTTCTATATCTACGGCTGGCGCCAGACGCCGATCGACCTGTCGGTCGTGGGATCCAAGGCCGACGCGACGCGGCCGGAGATCGAGCAGATCATGCTTGCCGTGCCCGCTGACCTGGCCGGGGACGAGGCGCGCGAGACGGTGGAAGGTGAGCTGTATCTGATCCGTCGGCGTATCGAGAAGGCGATCGCGGCCGAGGGCGTGCCGGGCTTCTATGTCTGTTCGCTCTCGTCGCGGTCGCTGATCTACAAGGGGATGGTGCGGGCCGAGCTGCTCGACAAGCTGTATCCCGACCTGCTGGATCCGAAGTTCGAGGCGGCCTACGCCATCTTCCACCAGCGCTATTCGACCAACACCTTCCCCGAGTGGCGGCTGGCCCAGCCGTTCCGCATGCTGGCCCACAACGGCGAGATCAACACGCTGAAGGGCAATCTGAACTGGATGCGGAGCCATGAAATCCGCATGGCGGCGACGGCCTTCGGCGACCACGGCGAGGACGTGAAGCCGGTGGTCCAGGCGGGGGGGTCGGACTCGGCCTCGCTGGACAATGTCTTCGAGGTCCTGGTGCGCGCCGGACGCCCCGCGCCGATGGCCAAGGCCCTGCTGATCCCCGAGGCCTGGGCCAAGGACGAAGGGCTGATGAAGGCCGAGCACCGGGCGCTCTATGCCTACTGCAACGCGGTGATGGAGCCGTGGGACGGCCCCGCCGCCATCTGCGCCACCGACGGGCGCTGGATCGTCTGCGGCAAGGATCGCAACGGCCTCCGTCCCCTGCGCGCCATGGAGACGGTCGACGGCCTGCTGCTGGCGGGGTCGGAAGCCGGGCTGGCCGGCCTGCCCGAAAGCCGCATCAAGCGTCGTCTGCCGATCGGTCCCGGCCGGATGATCGTCGCCGACCTGAAGGCCGGAGTGGTGCTGGACGAGACCCAGGCTGTCGACGCGCTGGCCGCCGACCATCCCTATACGGAATGGCTGGAGAACATGGTCGATCTGGAGCCCCTGATCGGCCCCGGACCGGAGCCGCGCGCCGCCACCGGCGAGGCCCTGACGCGCCGCCAGATCGCGGCGGGCTATTCCCGCGAAGACCTCGACCTGCTGCTCGATCCCCTGATCAAGGACGGCAAGGAGGCCGTGGGATCGATGGGCGATGATGCCCCGCCCGCGGTGCTGTCGGCCTTGCCGCGGCCGCTGGCCCACTACTTCCGTCAGAACTTCAGCCAGGTGACCAACCCGCCGATCGATCCCTTGCGCGAAGCGGGGGCGATGAGCCTGAAGACGCGGTTCAAGAACCTGGGCAACATCCTGGCCGAGGAAGAGGCCCAGACGAACGTCTTCGTGCTGGATTCACCCGTCCTGACCACCGGCATGTACGAGCGGATGCTGGACGTGGTGGGTGCGGGTTCCACCGTCGTCATCGACTGCTCCTATCCGCTTCCGGAACCGGGCGCGCGCTCGGGCGCGGGTCTGCGTGCGGCGCTGGACCGGATTCAGGTCGAGGCCCAGGCGGCGGTGGAAGGCGGATCGGGTCTGGTGGTCCTGACCGACGAACGCGCGTCCGAGACCCGGCTGTCGATCCCGATGATCCTGGCCACGGCGGCGGTGCACAAGCGGCTGACCGACACGGGCCTGAGGACCTTCGTCTCCATCGTCGTGCGCTCGGCCGAGGTGCTGGACCCGCACGGGTTCGCGGTGCTGGTCGGGGTCGGGGCCACGGCGGTGAACCCCTGGCTGGCGCAGGAGATGTTTCAGGAACGGCTGGACCGGGGGGCCTATCCGGGCCTGTCGCTGCGGGACGCCTGTCTGAACTACAAGGCGGGGCTTGAGGCCGGCCTGTTGAAGACCCTGGCGAGAAAGGGCATCAGCGTCATCTCCGCCTATCGCGGCGGCTGCGAGTTCGAGGTGCTGGGCTTGTCCCGCGCCGTCACGGCCGAGTTCTTCCCGGGTGCTCCGTCGCGCATCTCCGGCATCGGTCTCGCGGGTCTGGAGCGGGCGGCGATGCAGCGCCACGCCGCCGCCTGGACCGAGGCGACGCCGTCTCCGGCCGTGGGCGGCTTCTTCCGCATCCGCGCAGGCGGCGAGGCCCATGCCCATGAGGCCAAGACCATTCACCTGCTGCAGGACGCCTGCAATCGCGGCGACTACAAGCGGTTCAAGCAGTATTCCGAGGCCGTGGCGGAACAGCCGGACCTGGCCCCGCGTGACCTGCTGGACTGGAAGGAGGGCCTGACGCCCGTCCCGATCCACGAGGTCGAGAGCGTGTCGGACATCCGTCGCCGCTTCCTGACGCCGGGCATGAGCCTGGGCGCGCTGAGCCCCGAGGCCCACGGCGTGCTGAACGTCGCCATGAACCGCATCGGCGCGCGCTCGGTTTCGGGCGAAGGAGGCGAGGACCCCGACCGCTACGCCACTCGTCCGGACGGCGACAACATGAACTCGGCGGTCAAGCAGATCGCGTCCGGCCGCTTCGGGGTCACCGCCGAATATCTGAACCAGTGCCGCGAGATCGAGATCAAGATCGCCCAGGGCGCCAAGCCCGGCGAGGGTGGCCAGCTGCCCGGCTTCAAGGTCACCGAGTTCATCGCCCGGATGCGGCATTCGACGCCCGGCACGACCCTCATCAGCCCACCGCCGCACCACGACATCTATTCGATCGAAGACCTGGCCCAGCTGATCTACGACCTGAAGTCGATCAACCCGGACGCCCGGGTGACGGTGAAGCTGGTCTCCGCCTCCGGCATCGGCGCTATCGCCTCGGGCGTGGCCAAGGCCAAGGCGGACTGCATCCTGATCGCCGGCCACAACGGCGGCACCGGCGCCTCGCCCCAGTCCTCGATCAAGCACGCGGGCCTGCCTTGGGAGATCGGTCTCGCCGAGACCCATCAGGTGCTCAGCCTGAACAATCTGCGCAGCCACGTCGTCGTCCGCGCGGACGGCGGCATGCGGACCGGTCGCGACATCGTCGTCGCCGCCATCCTTGGGGCCGAGGAGTTCAACATCGGCACGGCGTCGCTGATCGCCATGGGCTGTCTGATGGTGCGCCAGTGCCATTCCAACACCTGCCCGGTCGGGGTCTGCTCCCAGGACCCGCGCCTGCGCGAGAAGTTCACCGGCACGGCCGACAAGGTCGTGAACCTGTTCAGCTTCATCGCCGAGGAGGTGCGCGAACTGCTGGCGTCGCTGGGCGCGCGGACGCTGGACGAGATCGTCGGCCGCACTGACCTGTTGCGCCAGGTGCGGCGTGGTGGCTCGCATCTGGACGACCTCGACCTCAACCCTCTGCTGGTGCGTGTCGAGGCGGCGGAGAAGAAGACCTGGGCCGAGAAGGGCCGCGCCGAGGTGCCGCCGACGCTGGATGCCCGGGTCCTGAACGACGCCTGGGCCTTCCTGGATCGGGGGCAAACGTCGGAGCTCAGCTATCCGATCTCGAACGTCATGCGGACGATCGGGGCGGGGGTGTCCTCGGCCATCGTGCGGCGCTGGGGCCCGACGGGCCCGACCGGGGTGTTGACGCTGAAACTGTCCGGATCGGCGGGTCAGTCGTTCGGAGCCTTCGGGGCCAAGGGATTGAAGCTGGAGCTGACCGGCGAGGCCAACGACTATGTCGGCAAGGGGCTGTCGGGGGCCGATATCGTTGTGAAGCCGATCGAGTGGCGCGAGCACCAGCCGGCCATCGGCAACACGACCCTGTACGGCGCGACGTCCGGCCGCCTGTTCGTGGCGGGCAGCGCGGGCGAACGGTTCGCGGTGCGGAACTCGGGCGCCGAGGCCGTGGTCGAGGGGGCCGGGGCCCATGCCTGCGAATACATGACCGGCGGCCGGGTCGCGATCCTGGGGCCCGTCGGCTGGAACCTGGCGGCGGGCATGTCGGGCGGCGAGTTGTTCGTGCTGGACGAGGCGGGGCGGACGGGCCTGGCGCTGAACGGCGACCTGGCGGCCTTCGCTCCGGTCAACGAGGCGGCAGGCGCGCGGCTGAAGTCGCTGCTCGAGGCGCATCTGGCGGCGACGGGATCCCCACTGGCGCGGCGTCTGTTGTCCGCCTGGAGCGAGAGCCTGAAGCGGTTCGTGCGCATCGTCCCGACCCCGGTGGCCGAGGCTGAGCGCAAGCTGGACGCGGGTCAGGCAGTTCCTGCGTGATGCGTCCGGATCAATCAAACTCCGTCGTCCTCGGACTTGATCCGAGGACCGGACGTCGTCGGGGATGAGGCATTGGGGCTAGGGGCAGGGCAGAGGGCCAACGCCAGGCACGGAGCTGCGGAACGTCCGATCCTCGGATCAAGTCCGAGGATGACGGGGATGGGATTGGCGCTCGGTGCTCTAATGGCTGTGCTCGCGACGCCTGCCTCCGCCGTGCCCGCCCTGCTGGCCCACCAGGCCCCGCTGGTCCTCGACGGGGCGGCGACGGGATGGATCCTGGTCTCGACGGCCCTTGTGCTGATGATGACCCTGCCGGGGCTGGCGCTGTTCTACGGCGGCATGGTTCGCAAGAAGAACAGCATCTCGACCATCGCCCATTCGACGGCGGCGCTGACGGTGGTGACCGTCCTGTGGTTCATCGTCGGCTATAGCCTGTCGTTCGGCACCAGCGGCACGGCGACGAACGGCTTCATCGGCGGTGTCGAGGCCCTGTTTCTGAACGGGGTCACGATCGAGACGGCGCACAGCCTCGCACCCGGCCTGCCGGAGTTCCTGTGGATCGCCTATCAGCTGACCTTCGCCATCATCACGCCCGCCCTGATCGCCGGGGCCTTCGCCGAGCGGATGAAGTTTTCGGCCAGCCTGCTGTTCTTCGGCCTGTGGCACCTGATCGTCTATGCCCCGATCTGCCATCAGGTCTGGGGCGGAGGATGGCTGGGCAGCTGGGGCGTGCTGGACTTCGCAGGCGGGGCAGTGGTGCACGTCAACGCAGGCGTGGCGGGTCTGGTGTGCGCTCTGGTGCTGGGGCCCCGGCACGGCTTCGGGCGAGACAACATGGCCCCCGCCAACCTGGCCTACACCGCCATCGGCACGGGCCTGCTGTTCGTCGGCTGGATGGGGTTCAACGCCGGCAGCGCCTGGGCGGCGGACGGGATCGCGGCCGTCGCGGCCCTGAACACGATCATCGCGCCGGCGGCGGCGGCCCTTGGCTGGATGGTCATCGAATGGATCGATCAGAAGCGGCCGACGCTCCTGGGGCTGTTGTCGGGCCTCGTCGGCGGGCTGGTGGCGGTGACGCCGGCGGCGGGTCTGGTCGATCCCAAGGGCGCCTTCCTGATCGGCCTGATCGGCGGTCCGGCCTGCTACGCCGGCGCGGTCTGGCTGAAGCGCGCGCTCAAGTATGACGACAGCCTGGACGCCTTCGGCATCCACGGCGTGGGCGGCATCGTGGGGGCCGTGTTGACGGGCGTCTTCGCGACGGCCTCGATCAACGCCTTGTCGGAAGGCGCGGACGTGGTGAAGCAGGTCCTGGGCCTCGGCGCCGTCATCGCCTGGAGCGCGATCGGGACCTTCGTCGTACTGATGATCTGCCGTTTCACCACCGGTCTGCGCGTCGACCGCGAGGGCGAGGTCGAGGGGCTGGACTATTCCCAGCACGGCGAGACCATCCACTGATCTCATAGGGTTGAATTTGCCACGCCCGGCTCGTGGTGAACGAAAATTGGAACTTTCTTCCAATTGCGGGTTGTGCGGCGCAGCGATGTCTGGCCTTATGGCAAGGTAATCAGGAGCCGGCCGTGAGCCAGTCGACCCGTCACACCCCGAACGTCCGCACGGCCCGCGCCGTCGCGATCGCGCGCGCCAACACCGTTCGCGCCGCCCTGAACACCCTCATTCTCAGCGTACTCCTTGGCCTGCTCGCCGGAGCGGCGTGGACGCTGACGACCTGAACCCACTCAAAACAGGATCGCCCGCAGCCACCCGCTCCCGAAAGGAAGCGGGTTTTTTGTTGCGGTCGGTCCGGGAACTCCCTCGGAACGCCTGAAGACCATGACGCAAGATTTCACCCCGGACGATACGGCCCCTTCGCCCCCCCCAGAAAGGAATGGGCGAAGAAGCGCCGTCGTGACCGCAGGACCGAACCGCGCCGCCGCCCGCAGCTATCTGCGGGCGGCCGGCATGCAGGATGCCGACTTCGACAAGCCGATGATCGCGGTGGTCAACACCTGGTCGTCGGTGACGCCGTGCAACATGCACCTGGACCGGCTGGCGGCCGATGTCCGCGCGGGCATCCGGGCAGCCGGCGGCTATCCGGTCGACTTCAACACGATCGTGGTGACCGACGGCATCTCCATGGGCACGCCGGGCATGAAGGCCTCGCTGATCAGCCGCGAGGTCGTAGCCGATTCCATCGAGCTGGCGGTCCAGGGGCATCAGCTGGACGGGGTCGTCTGCATCGTCGGCTGCGACAAGACCATCCCCGCCGCCGCCATGGCCCTGGCGCGAATGGATATCCCCGGCCTGGTCTACTACGGCGGGACCATCCTGCCGGGTCGGGTCGGCGCGGCCGAGATCTCGATCCAGGATGTCTTCGAGGCTATCGGGGCGCACGGCGCGGGCACCCTGGACGACGCCGGACTGAAGGCGGTCGAGAGCGCGGCCTGTCCCGGGGCCGGGGCCTGCGGCGGCCAGTTCACCGCCAACACCATGGCCATGGCCCTGTCGGTCATGGGCCTGTCGCCCATGGGTGCCAACGACGTCCCCGCCGTCGATCCGGCCAAGGCGGCCGAGGGCGAGCGCTGTGGCCGGCTGATCGTCGAGCGGGTCTTCGCTGGCGACACGGCGCGGAAATACATCACCCGCGCCAGCCTGAAGAACGCCGCCGCCGCCGTTTCCGCCTCGGGCGGATCGACCAATGCGGTTCTGCACCTGACGGCCATCGCCATCGAGGCGGGCATCGCGTTCGGCGTCGAGGATTGCAACACGGCCTGCGAACAAACGCCGGTCATCTGCGACCTGAAGCCGGGCGGGCGATTCCTGGCGTCGCATCTGTTCGCGGCGGGCGGCACCCGTCTGGTTACCCAGCGACTGGCCGAGACCGGCAAGATCGTCAACGCTCCGACCGTCTCGGGCCGTAGCCTGTTCGCCGAGGCCGCCGAAGCCGAGGCCGCGCCGGGCCAGCAGGTCGTCTCGACGGTCGCGCAACCCTTCAGCCCGCGTGGCTCCTATGCCGTGATCTATGGCGACATCGCCCCGGACGGCGCGGTCATCAAGCTGACGGGCCACAAGGTCGATCGGTTCGAGGGCCCGGCCTGCGTGTTCGATTCGGAGGAAGACGCCTTCCACGCCGTCCAGGACGGATCGGTGGGCGAGGGCGACGTGATCGTCATCCGCTACGAAGGCCCCCGGGGCGGCCCCGGCATGCGCGAGATGCTGCAGGTCACCGCCGCCCTGAAGGGTCGGGGCATCCACGACGTGGCCCTGATCACGGACGGCCGGTTCTCGGGCGCCAGCTATGGGTTCGTCGCCGGGCATGTGTCGCCCGAGGCGGCGGCCGGCGGTCCCATCGCCCTGATCCGCGACGGCGACCGCATCACCATCGACGTGACGGCTCGGCGCATCGACGTCGCCGCCGACCTGGCCTCGCGCCGGGCCGGCCACACGCCGCCGCCGCTGAACGCCGCCACCGGCGTGTTCGCCAAATACCGCGCCTCGGTCGCCTCGGCGGCACAGGGCGCGGTGACCATTCCCAATCCGCCGCCCGCTCAAGTCCGGGCCGACGTCAAGCAAACCCAGGAAGCCTGAGCCATGCAGATCTATACGAACGACGACATCCGTCCCGGCGCCATCGCCAGCCAGCGCATCGCCATCATCGGCTATGGCTCGCAGGGCCGCGCCCACGCCCAGAACCTGAAGGAGAGCGGCCACGACGTGATCGCGGGCGTCCGTCATGGCGGCAGGGGCTGGAAGAACGCCCAGGCCGACGGCGTTCCGACCGCCGAGCCGAGCGAAGCGGTCAAGGGCGCCGACATCATCGCCATCCTGACGCCCGACATGGCTCAGGCCGCCGTCTATCGCGAGACGATCGAACCGCACGCCAAGAAGGGAGCGGCCCTGCTGTTCGCCCACGGCTTCTCGATCCTGTACGGCCGGGTCCAGCCCCGGAAGGACATGGACGTCATCCTGGTCGCGCCAAAGGGGCCGGGCGATCTGGTCCGCCGGGAATACGCGCGCGGACGGGGCGTCCCCGCCCTGTTCGCCATCGAGCAGGACGCGACCGGCAAGGCCCGTGACCGGGCCATGGGCTATGCCAAGGGCATCGGTGGCGCGACCGGCGGCCTCTTGGAAACCTCCTTCAAGGAAGAGACCGAGACCGATCTGTTCGGCGAACAGGCCGTCCTGTGCGGCGGGGCCAAGGAACTGGTCATGGGCGGGTTCACCACCCTGGTCGAGGCCGGCTACCAGCCCGAGATCGCCTATTTCGAGTGCATGCACGAGCTGAAGCTGATCGTGGACCTGTTCTACGAGGGCGGCATCACCAAGATGAACGCGTTCATCTCCGAGACGGCCAAGTGGGGTTCGGTCTCGTCGGGCCCGCGCGTCATCAACGGCGAGACGCGCGCCCGGATGAAGGAGATCCTGACCGAGATCCAGGACGGCACCTTCGCCCGCGAATGGATCGCCGAGAACGAGGCCGGAAAGGGCGCCTACGACGCCCTGGTCAAGGCAGACGGCGAGCATCTGATCGAGTCGGTCGGGGCGGGCCTGCGCGAGCGGATGGCCTGGCTGCACGCGCCGAAAACCGCGGAGGCAGCGTGATCCTTTAACTCCTCCGCTCATCCCCGCGAAAAGCGGGGACCCAGTGAGAGCCCCAAGCGACACGCCTGGAAGCATCCTGCCTCACGAAAGAACTGGGTCCCCGCTTCCGCGGGGATGAGCGGAAACAAAGATCAGCTTCACCTGGACAGACATTGATTTCATGACCGCCGCCACCGCCTTCAAGGAAGCCCCCGCAAACCCGCCCCGGAGCGGTGCGCGGCTGCTCGTCTCCACCCTGGAGCGGCTGGGGGTGGATGTGGTGTTCGGCTATCCGGGCGGCGCCATCATGCCCGTCTATGACGCCCTGACCGGCTCGTCGCTGAAGCACATCCTGGTCCGGCACGAGCAGGGCGCGGCCTTCGCCGCCGACGCCTATGCCCGGACCACGGGCAAGGTCGGGGTCTGTATGGCGACCTCGGGGCCCGGCGCGACCAATCTGGTCACCGGCATCGCCAACGCCATGATGGATTCGGTGCCGATGGTCTGCATCACCGGCAATGTCGCGACCCATCTGATGGGCACTGACGCCTTCCAGGAGATCGACATCCTGGGCGTCACCCTGCCGATCGTGAAGCACAGCTGGGTCGTTCGCGACCCGGCCGACATCCCCGCCGTGATCGAGGAGGCCTTCCACGTCGCCCGCTCGGGTCGTCCGGGCCCGGTTCTGGTCGATCTGCCCAAGGACGTTCAGGTCGGGATGGCGTCGGACGAATACGGCTTCCATTATCCCAACGAGGCCGAGCCGCTGGATCATGCCGCCATCGCCGCGGCGGAACAGCTGATCCGCGCCGCCGAGCGGCCTCTGATCTATGTCGGCGGCGGGGTGAAGATCGCGGGCGCGGTCGAGGCGCTGCGCGCCTTCGCCGAGGGCACCGGTATCCCGGCGGTCTCGACCCTCAACGCCCTGGGCTCGATCCGCACCGATGCGCTGGGGTTCCTGGGCATGCTGGGCATGCACGGCACCCGGGCGGCCAACGAGGCGGTTCAGGAAAGCGATCTGCTGATCGTGCTGGGCGCGCGCTTCGACGACCGGGCGACGGGCAAGCTGAACGCCTTCGCGCCCCACGCCAAGGTCGTGCATTTCGACATCGACCCCGCCGAGATCGGCAAGCTGCGCGCCGCCCACGTTCCGGTCGTCGGCGATCTGAAGTCCGGGATCGAGGCGTTGACGGGGCGGGTCACGACCCGGCCCCTGGCGATCGACCCGTGGATCATCCGCTGCACATCGAACGCCCGTCGGAACGCCTTCCGCTACGACGCGCCGGGCGAGGGGGTCTATGCGCCGGCCCTGCTGAACGAACTGTCCAAGGCGGCCGGTGACCGCTTCGTCGCCGCCTGCGACGTCGGCCAGCACCAGATGTGGGTGGCCCAGCACTGCGAGTTCTCGCGGCCCGAAGCCCATCTGACGTCGGGCGGTCTGGGCGCCATGGGCTACGGCCTGCCCGCCGGCCTGGGGGCCAAGATGGCGAACCCCGGAGCGCACGTCGTCACCGTCTCGGGCGACGGCAGCTTCATGATGAACATCCAGGAGCTGGCGACGCTGCGCCGCTACGGCGTGGCGCTGAAGATCGTGCTGCTGGACAACTCCAGCCTGGGTCTGGTGCGCCAGTGGCAGGAGCTGTTCTTCGAGGAGAACTATTCCGAGGTCGACCTGTCGGACAATCCCGACTTCGTCGCCGTGGCCCAGGCCTTCGGCATCGAGGCCTTCCGAATTAGCCGGCGCGAGGAGGTCTCCGCCGGGATCCAGCGCCTGCTGGACGCGCCCGGCCCCTGCCTCGCGCACGTCCTGATCGACCCGAAAGAGAACGTCTGGCCGCTGGTGCCGCCGGGCAAGTCCAACGCCGAAATGATGCACGGCGACACCCGTTTCGAGAGCGACATCTGATGACCGATACGATCCACATCACCATCGACCGCGCCGACGGTTCCCTGCAGCGCCTGATCGGCCTTGTCGAGCGCAGGGGCTTCCACATCGACGGGATGAGCCTGTCGGACGAGGGGAGCTTGCGCCGCGTGCAGCTGCAGGTCCGAGGCAAGGACGCCGGACGCTGCACCGACAACCTGGGCCGCCAGATCGACAAGCTGGTCGGCGCGACCCGCGTCGGCTTCGCGGCCGCGACCTATGGCTTCCAGACCGGGGCGGCGGCATGACCGGCTCCGTATCCCAACCCCGAGTAGGAACCGACCCGAACAGGGTCACGGTGTTCGACACCACGATGCGAGACGGCGAGCAGGCACCGGGCTTTTCCATGTCGCCCGCCGACAAGGTGCGGATGGCGCGCCAGCTGAAGGCCCTGGGCGTCGACGTCATGGAGGCCGGCTTCGCGGCCGCGTCCCCGGGCGATGAGGACTGCCTGCGCGCCGTCGTCGGCGAGGTGGCCGAGGACGACAGTGGTCCCGTCTTCTGCTCCCTGTCGCGTGCGTCCGAGAGCGACATCGACGCGGCCTGGCGGGGGCTGAGCGCCACCAGGCGGCGGCGTCTGCACATCTTCCTGGGAACCAGCCCGATCCACCGTTCGGCCAAGCTGCGGATGACAACCGATCAGGTGATGGACGCGGCCATCCGCTCGGTCGAATACGCCCGCACCCGGTTCGACGACGTGGAGTTCTCGGCCGAGGACGCCATCCGCACCGAGCCGGAGTTCCTGGCCGAGGTGCTGGAGGCCGTGGCGGACGCGGGGGCCCGGACCCTGAACGTGCCCGACACCGTCGGCTATTCCACGCCGGAAGAGATCCGCGATCTGTACCGCTTTCTGATCGCTCGCATCCGACCGCGGCATCCGGACGTGGTCTTCTCGACCCACTGCCACAACGATCTGGGCCTGGCCGTCGCCAACAGTCTGGCCGCCATCGAAGGTGGGGCGCGGCAGGTGGAATCGACCATCAACGGCATAGGCGAGAGGGCCGGCAACGCCTCTCTGGAAGAGGTCGTCATGGCGCTGCGGGTCCGGGCCGAACGCTATGGCGTCACCACGGACATCGACACGACCAAACTGGTCTCGACCAGCCGACTGTTGAGCGAGATCACCCATTCGCCCGTCGTCCGGAACAAGGCCATCGTCGGCATCAACGCCTTCGCCCACGAGGCGGGCATCCACCAGCACGGCATGTTCGCCGACGCCCGCACCTATGAGATCATGCGGCCCCAGGACGTGGGGTTCGAGGGTAGCTTCTTCGTCCTGGGCAAGCACTCGGGCCGCCACGCCGTGGCCAAGCGGGCCGAGGTCCTGGGGCATCCGCTGGTCGGGACCCACCTGACCGAGGCCTTCGCCGCCTTCAAGGCGCGGGCCGACGAGATCGGCGAGATCAACGACGCGGAACTGACCGCGATCTGTGTGGCGACCCAGCCGAGGGAGCGCGAACATGCAGCAGCCTAGGACATTGTTCGACAAGGTCTGGGACCGCCACGTCGTCGTGCCCGAGACCGCCGACACACCCGGCGTGATCTACATCGACCTGCATCTGGTCCATGAGGTCACCAGCCCTCAGGCCTTCACCGAGATCGAGTCCCGGGGCCTGAAGACGCGGCGGCCGGATCGCACCTTCGCGACGCTGGATCATTCCACCCCGACCCTGCCGGCCGGGCTGAACGGCCTGAAGCCCTATGTCACGCCGGAAGCCGAGGCGCAGGTGCATCGGTTGGAGGCCAACTGCGCCCGGCACGGCATCTCGCTGGCGGGTTGGGATTCGGACGACCGGGGCGTGGTCCATGTCATGGGGCCGGAACTGGGTTTGACCCAGCCGGGCATGACGGTCGTCTGCGGTGACAGCCATACGGCGACGCATGGGGCCTTCGGGGCCCTGGCCTTCGGGATCGGCACGTCCGAGGTGGCCCATGTCCTTGCCACCCAGTGCCTGATCCAGCGGAAGTCCAGGGCCATGCGGGTCACGGTCGACGGCGTCCTGTCGCCCGGCGTGTCCGGAAAGGACGTGGCCCTGGCCGTCATCGCCGAACTGGGCTTCGGCGGCGGGACCGGCTTTGTGATTGAGTACGCGGGCGGAGCGGTGCGTTCGCTGGACATGGAAGGGCGGATGACGCTCTGCAACATGTCGATCGAGGCGGGCGCGCGCGCCGGCATGATCGCGCCCGATGAGAAGACCGTCGCCTGGCTGAAGGGGCGACGGCATGTGCCGTCAGGCGAAGCGTTCGAGCGGGCGGCGGTCGACTGGCTGACCTTGGCGACCGATCCCGGGGCGGTGTTCGACGCGGAGTTGGTGATCGACGGCGGCGCGATCCGGCCCATGGCGACCTGGGGCACGACGCCCGACGCCGGTTCGCCGATCGGGTCGCGCGTGCCGGAGCCCAAATCCGACAGCGACCGCAAGGCCCTGGCCTATATGGGCTTCGAGGCTGGCCAGACGACGACGACCCAGGCCGTGGACGTGGTCTTCATCGGATCCTGCACCAACGGCCGCCTGCCCGACCTGCGCGCGGCGGCGGACGTGCTGCGGGGCCGCAAGGTCAAGCCGGGCGTGCGGATGCTGGTCGTGCCCGGCTCCGAGGCCGTGCGCCGCGACGCGGAGGCGGAAGGGCTGCACACCGTCTTCACCGAGGCGGGGGCCGAGTGGCGCATCCCGGGCTGTTCGATGTGCATCGCCATGAACGGGGACTTCGTGCTCCCGGGACAGCTGGCGGTCTCGACGTCCAACCGCAACTTCGAGGGGCGGCAGGGCAAGGGGGCGCGGACCATCCTGGCCAGCCCGGCGACGGCGGCGGCGAGCGCCATCGCGGGGGTTCTGACCGATCCGCGCGTCTATCTGACGGAGGCGGTCGATGCGTAGCTTTACACGCTCCTGCTCATCCTCCCTCCGTGCACCCCGGCGAAGGCCGGGGTCCAGATGGAAGGTGAGATTTTGGATGTCTGGCCGCGGCGGCCAATCCCGGCGGCCTGAGTCTGTGATCTGGACCCCGGCCTTCGCCGGGGTGCACGGTGTTGGAGGTGACCATGCCTGAGCCGCTCAAGACGCTCACATCCAAGGTCCTGGTCCTGTCCCAGGCCAATATCGACACCGACCAGATCATCCCGGCGCGCTTCCTGACGACGACCGAGTCCAGGGGGCTGGGGGCCAAGGCCTTCTACGACTGGCGCTATGAGGCCGACGGGTCGGCCAAGCCCGAGGCGGTGCTGAACCGGATCGATCCGACCGAGCACCGCATCCTGCTGGCCGGCGACAACTTCGGCTGCGGCTCGTCGCGGGAACATGCGCCCTGGGCGCTGCACGACTATGGCTTCCGGGCGGTGATCTCGACCTCGATCGCCGACATCTTCACCTCCAACGCGCTGAAGAACGGCTTCCTGCCGGTGGTCGTCGACCAGGCCACCTGGGACGACCTGGCCGCCCATCCGGATCAGCCGGTGACCATCGACCTGGAGGCCCAGGAGGTGCGGCGCGGCAACCATGGTCCGGTCGCCTTCGCCGTCGAGCCCTTCGCCCGACAGTGCCTGCTGGACGGGGTCGACACCCTCGGCTGGCTGCAGAAATCCATGCCCGCCATCGAAGCCTTTGAACGCGCCGCCCAAGAGCGAGCCACTGCGCCGGAGCCTGCCTGATGCCCAACGCCCGCACCTACAATATCGTCCTCCTGCCCGGCGACGGCGTCGGGCCCGAGGTCACGGCGGCGGCCAAGGCCGTGCTGGGCGTCATCGGCGACTTTTACGGACACCGCTTCGACTTCGCCGAGCATCTGATCGGCGGTGCCGCGATCGACGCGACGGGCGATCCCTTGCCGCCCGAGACGACCGCCGCCTGTCTGGCGGCCGACGGCGTGCTGCTAGGCGCGGTCGGCGGACCGCAGTGGGACGGCGGCAAGCGCCGGCCGGAAGAGGGTCTGCTGGGCATCCGCAAGGCCATGGGCCTGTTCGCCAACCTGAGGCCGCTGCAAGTCTCGCCGGTGCTGGCCCATCGCTCGCCGCTGAAGAAGGAGATCGTCGAGGGCGTCGATCTGATCGTGTTCCGCGAGCTGACGGGCGGGGTCTATTTCGGCGAGAAGACGCGCACCGAGACGATGGCTTCGGACCTCTGCATCTACACCGTGCCCGAGATCGAGCGGGTGGCCCGCGCCGCCTTCAAGACCGCCCTGCAAAGGCGCGGCAAGGTCACCTCGGTCGACAAGGCCAATGTCATGGAGACCAGTCGCCTGTGGCGCGAGGTCGTGACCCGCATCCACGCCGAGGAGTTCCCTCAGGTCCAGCTGGAGCACGCCCTGGTGGATTCCATGGCCATGCACCTGATCCGCAAGCCGCGCGACTACGACGTCATCCTGACCGAGAACATGTTCGGCGACATCCTGTCGGACGAGATCAGCGTACTGGGCGGATCCATCGGACTGTTGCCTTCCGCGTCGCTAGGGGAATCGGGCCCCGGCCTGTTCGAGCCGATCCACGGCTCGGCGCCCGACATCGCCGGTCAGGACCTGGCCAACCCCGTCGGAACCATCCTGTCGGCGGCCATGATGCTGCGCCACAGCCTGGATCTGGAGGACGAGGCTTCGTCCATCGAGGCGGCGGTCGCGGCGGTGCTGGCGGCGGGCGCGACCACGGCGGACCTGGGCGGCGAACTGGGCACGCGTGCGGCCGCCGGGGCGGTGATCGACGCGATCAAGGCCATCCACTGGGCGGCCTCCCACCGGGTGCAGATGCACTGGGGATGATCCGGGGTTAACCTTTTCGTCGTCGCTTCGTCACACAGACCGATTGTGCGTTGCAGCACGAACATGAGGTAAAATCTTTTCATCATCGCGGGATATGTGGCCCCCTGGACACGAAAGTTGCATGAAAACGCCATAACCCCTTGCGTTGCCCGCCGTTGCGGTAAACAGTTCGCAACTGCGAGATCACAAGAGGGGATGCTTCATGTCGCAGTTGCTCAATCGACTTCCGGGGGCGCTGGCCCTCTGTCTACTCACCGCGGCCTTGTTCTACGCGGGTGGCGCGTTCGCCGCGCCCGCTGAACCGGTCGCCGCAGCGGCAGCCGCCGTGACCGAAACGGCCGAAGCCGTCACGACCGAAGCCGCCGCCGCTGTCGAGGCGGTGGCCGCGCCCGAAGAAGAAGAGGCCGCTCCGGCCGGGCCCCTGCTGGCCCACCAGGCCGTCGCCGAAATCGACCCGGCCGCCAGTTCCTGGATCCTGACCTCGACCGCGCTCGTGCTGCTGATGACCCTTCCCGGTCTGGCGCTGTTCTACGGCGGCATGGTTCGGCGCAAGAACGTCATCGCCACCATCACCCAGTCGGTGGGCGTGGCCGCCGTGGTCAGCCTGGCCTGGTTCGCGGCGGGGTATTCGCTGGCGTTCGGTGTCGGACAGCCGATGTTCGGCTTCGACGGCGATACGGTGCAGGCGTGGATCGGCTCGACCCAGGCCGTGTTCCTGAACGGCGTGACGATGGAGACGGCCTATTCCGCCGCGCCCGGCCTGCCTGAGTATCTGTGGATCGCCTTCCAGCTGACCTTCGCCATCATCACGCCCGCCCTGGTCACCGGCGCCTTCGCCGAGCGGATCAAGTATTCGGCCCTGCTGCTGTTCACCGGCCTGTGGACCCTGCTGGTCTATTCGCCGATCTGTCACTGGGTCTGGGGCGGTGGGTTCCTGGGTTCGGCCGGGGTGCTCGACTTCGCCGGCGGCGCGGTCGTGCACGTCAACTCGGGCGTCGCGGGTCTGGTCTGCGCCCTCTTCATGGGGCCGCGCAAAGGCTATGGCGCGGAAGTCATGAACGCCCACAATCCGGTGCTGACCATGATCGGCGCGAGCCTGCTGCTGGTCGGCTGGATCGGCTTCAATGCCGGCTCGGCCTGGGCGGCGGACGCCATCGCCGGTGTTGCCTTGCTGAATACCCTGTTGGCCGCCATGGCTGCGTCGCTGACCTGGAAGATCGTCGAGGTCATGGAGAAGCGCAAACCCTCGCTCATCGGGGTGCTGTCGGGTCTGGTGGCCGGTCTGGTCGCCATCACTCCGGCGGCGGGTTTCGTCGATCCCAAGGGCGCCGTCATCATCGGCCTGATCGCCGGACCGGTCTGCTACGCCTCGTCGGTGTGGCTGAAGAAACTGCTGCGCTACGACGACAGCCTGGACGCCTTCGGCATCCACGGCGCGGGCGGCCTGCTGGGCGCCATCCTGACGGGCGTGTTCGCCACCACGGCGGTGAACAGCCTGTCGGAAGGGGCCAACATCCCGACCCAGGCCATGGGTCTGGCCTGGACCATCGCCTGGTCCGCCGTCGTGACTTTCGTCATCCTGGTGATCTGCAAGTTCACCACGGGCCTGCGCGTCTCCGACGCTCAGGAGGCCGAAGGGCTGGACACCACGCTCCACGGAGAGGCGCTGGAACGCGTCTGACCGGGACCCCGCCGGGCGCGATCCTCCCTCGCGTCCGGCGGACTTCTCTCAATAAGAACGAACACTCATCAGGGGACTATCGAGATGAAACTGCACACTGCCTGCGCCGCGCTGGTCGCCGCGCTCACCGCCTCCGTCGCCGCCTCGGCCGCCAGCGCCCAGGACCTCGCCTGGTCCGGCAACTTCGGTCTGACCACGG
This sequence comes from Brevundimonas subvibrioides, assembly GCA_002280475.1. Lineage (GTDB taxonomy): Bacteria > Pseudomonadota > Alphaproteobacteria > Caulobacterales > Caulobacteraceae > Brevundimonas > Brevundimonas aurifodinae. The sequence goes on along the minus strand of NCEB01000005.1, from coordinate 47,227 downwards.
ATTACGTCTTCCGGGGCGTCAGCCAGTCGGGCGAGGATCCGGCGCCGTTCGCCGGCGTCGACCTCACCTACGGCAGCTTCTACGCCGGGGCCTGGGGGTCGAGCGTCGACTTCGGCGACGGCACGGACGTCGAGGTCGACCTGTACGGCGGCTTCCGCACCGAGGCGGCGGGCTATGCGCTCGATTTCGGCGTTGTGGGCTACCTCTACAACGGCGCTCCGGGCGGCGCGGACTATGACTATGTGGAGTTCAAGGCCGCAGCATCGCGCGCGATCGGGCCCGCCACATTCGGTGCCGCCGTCTTCTATTCGCCCGACTTCTTCGGGGCCGACGATTCCGCCACCTACGTCGAAGCCAACGCAGCCTATGCCATCGCTGACGGCTGGACCGTCTCGGGCGCCGTCGGTCAGCAGTTCCTGGACGTCAGCGATGACTACACCACCTGGAACCTCGGCGCGGCCTATGCCCTGACCGAGAACGCGGTGATCGACGCCCGCTACCACGACACCGACATCGACGGCCTTGGCATCGCCGAGGAGCGGATCGTCTTCACCGTAAAGGCGTCCTTCTAGAGCAGCGTCGCATGGCCTCCCTCCCCCTTGGGGGAGGGAGGTGCTCTTCCCTCTATCGCGCGTAGCGGTCCGCGACGGGCGCGTAGCGGTCCCAGACCTGGCGATCGGCCAGAGACCGCAGCAGCTTCAGATACTCCGCGTGCGTCCAGGCCAGTGGGGTCGCCGAGTTGGTGCCCTGGCCGGGGCGATAGTCGTGAGGCGTCGCGTTCCCGACACCGTCCCAAGCCTGTTCCGGCAACAGCAGCCCTTCGTTTGCGAAGCTCTCCATGCCCGCGACATAGGTGTCCCGGATCGTCGTCAGGTCGCCCGAGCCCGATTGCAAAGCCCGGGCCAACTCGTAGTGGCCGCGCTCTCCGGTGAAGAAGGGCCAGACGCGGCCGCGCTGGCCCGGCGTATTGCCGCCGACACCATAGTTGCCGCCCGTCTCGGCGTTCTCGCCGTAGCCGTCGTTGCCGTAGCGGCGGAAGGCCGGAAAGCCGTTCAGGTCATAACGGACCCGCAGCCGGTCCTCGCGTCCCTGGTCGTCGTACTCCGGCAGGGTGGCCAGGATGGACGGCGCGTCGGCGGGTCGCACGCCATAGCGCACCAGTTCCAGGAAGCCGCCGTCGATGATCCGGTCCTCTGGCAGACGGGGCTGGCCGTTGTTCTCGCCCAGGGTCCCGCGATCGTTGGGATCCTCGTTGCGGGACAGGCGCAGGAAATAGTCGCCGTCGCCCAGCGATCCTTCGGTCGTGAACATCCGCGCCTCGACCTTTCCAGCATAGTCGTCGGCTGTGGCCAGATAACGGTCGGCGGAGGCGGCATCGCCGGACGCCCGCGCGATCTCGGCCGCGGTGACCAGGCCCGAGATCACGGCGGCGGTGGTCGAGGGGGAATAGCCCTCCTGTTCCTCCCACCGCTCCTGCTGGGTCCAGGGCGGGGCGATGGTGCGGTCGTTCCAGAGCAGGCCGACGGTGCCGCCTTCGACCAGGAAGTCGGCGGCGGGCTTGATCATCCGCCCGTACATGGTCGCCATCTCGGCGTCAGAGACGAGCCCTGCCTGCCACAGCTTCCAGCCCAGCATGATGGGCATGGCGGTCTGGTCCAGCTGGACCCCGACCCATTCGATGGTGCCGTCCACCCAGGTCTTCTGCAGGAACCAGCCGGTCGCGCCCGTATTGCCCGGAGTGTCGGCCCGCACCTGGACCTGGGGCAGGTAGCGGAAGGCGGCGAGCGGCGTCTCGGTGTCGCCCAGCGCCAGCATGGCCATGGCCACCTGATAGAAGTCGCGCGGCCAGACGGCCTTGTAGCCGGTCGAGGGGTTGGTCGCGTCCACCGTGTCGCCCCAGGGGTTGGACAGGCTGGCGATCAGGGCGCCGGCGTAGGTGCGGTCCTCCTGCACCTTCAGCATCAGGGCCGAGGCATAGGCCAGCTTGCCGCCGTCGGTGGACTGTTCAGCGATGCGCGGCAGGTCGTCGAGAGAGGCGACATAGTCCTCCCAGCCCACGGCCTCGCCCTCGCCGTTAAAGCGGGCCAGCAGCGTTTCGTACCCGGTCGCGAGCGCGCCGTCCGCCGCCCCCTCGGCACCCTCGCGTGTGGAGCCAAAGCCGATGACGAAATCGCGGCTCAGGGTCTGGCCCGCGGCGATGGTCGGCAGGCCACCGGCCAGCATGATGTTGCCGGGCGCGTCGCCGGTCGAGCGATAGGCGGTGTCCAGGTCGCCGTCGGCCAGATCGGCGAGGGCGTCGGACACGCCGACGAAGCCGGCGCTGGTGGTCTCGAAGGGCGCGCCGGGGCGCAGAATCAGGTGGGTGTCGCCTTCGTAGGCGTGCAGCGCCTCGGGCGTGGCCTCGCCCCGGTCGCCGACGCCGGTGTTGGCGATGTGCGGCTCCAGCAGCAGCCAGGGGGTGACGTCGCCGTTCAAGGCCCGGACGGTGACGCGCAGCATCAGGGCGTGGCGGTCCGGGTCGGTGAAGATGCGCTTCTCAATCTCGAAGCGGCCCTGGCGATCGGCGGTGGTCACGCGATAGGCGGGCGACAGGGGGCGGCCTTGCGAATCGGTGTGCAGGTATTCTGTGCGCGACGTCGTATCGATGCCCTCTACGGCGAGGCCGGTCGGGGTGGCGACGGCGAAGCGCAGCTGCTTGATCTGGGCCTCGTGGATCAGGCCGTACATGGTCTCGGTCAGGACGCCGTCGGCGATGGAGAACCACACCCGCGACACCGCGCCGGTCGGACCGCCGTCCTGGTAGCGGCCATCGACATAGGCTTCGTAGGACGACCCCGCGCCGGTCTTGGCGGCGTTCACCCAGGTCGGCTGGTCGCCGGGCGCGCCGGGGGCCACGGCCTGGACAACTGGGCTCGGTGAAGCTGCCTGCATGGAGGCGCAGGCCGTCAGGGCGAGGGCGGCCGATCCGGCCATCAGGATCGTGGTCAGTCTACGCATGGCGGTCACTCTCAGGCAGGAGGAAGCAGGAAGGTCAGAGGCACGTCGAGGCGGCTGTTCCAGCTCTTCTCGTTGTGCTCGGCGGTCGGGAAGACCAGGGTCTTGAACCGATCGGGGCCCCAACCGGCGTCGCGGATCACGGTGTCGATGCGCGACTGGAAGAAGGCGTAGAACTGGTCCAGCGTCTCGTCGCCCCGGTCCATGTAGAGGCGATGCGTCGCCGGATCGGGCAGGCCGCGCCGGATGACGTCGGACCAGGCCTGGACCACCGCCTCGCGCCAGGTGATCAGCGCGTCCCCCTCCAGCCGCTCCAGACGCAGGGGCCAGTGGGTCGACAGGCATCCGGCCGCGCCGAACACCTGCGGGTATTTCATCATGGCGTAGAGCGAGATCAGCCCGCCCATGCTGGAGCCCGCGATGACCGTGTCGTCGCGGCCGGGGCGGGTACGGTACCCGGCGTCGATGCGCGGCTTCAGCTCCTCGACCAGAAAGCGCAGGTATTCGTCGGACAGGGGCGGGCCGCCGTACATCGGCATCAGGCTGTCGCGGACCTCAGAGGGCAGGGCGGCGATCAGGTCGGCCGGCACATAGTCGCGCAGGCGCAGCGGCGTATTCCAGACCCCGACGACGATGGGCGCACGGACCTGGCCGGTCTCGATCAGCCGGACAAGATGCTCGTCCACGCCCCATTCGCCGAAGCTGGCGCGGGCCGGATCGAACAGGTTCTGGCCGTCGTGCATGTAGAGGACGGGGTGGCGATCGGCGCCCGCGTCGTAGCCGGGGGGCAGCCAGACGGTGACGTTGCGGGGGCCCAGGTGCGCGGAGGCGACGGCCTCGTACTCGACCAATCGGCCGCCGGCGATGGCACCGGTCTGGGCCAGGGCCGAGCCCGCGAAGGGGAGGGCGGCGAAGAAACCGAGAGTCATGCGCCGATCAATCCTCCCCCGGAGCGGAGCGAACGGGGGAGGGGGACCATCCGAAGGATGGTGGAGGGGGCGGACGCGAGCACCGTGTCTGGGGTCGCCCCCTCCACCGCTTCGCGGTCCCCCTCCCCCGCGGCGCTTCGCTTGCTGGGGAGGAGGATTGTTCATGGCCTCACCTCCTTGACCCTCAGGCTCATGGCCGCGGCGATGAAGAAGCTCATTCCGCCGACCACCAGCGCCCAGATGGCCTGGGACTGGAACAGGGCGTTCAGCATCAGACCCAGCAGCGTCGCGGCGACCAACTGGGGCACCACGATGAAGATGTTGAAGACGCCCATATAGACGCCCATCTTCCGGCCCGGCACAGTGCTGGACAGGATGGCGTAGGGCATGGAGACGATCGAGGCCCAGGCGATCCCGACCCCCACCATCGGTAGCCAGAGCATCTGTGGATCGCGGATCAGGAAGATGCCGATCAGGCCCAGCCCGCCCATCGTCAGGGCCACCGCATGGGCGCCGCGCCTGCCGATCCGCCGGGCCAGCACCGGCAGGCCGAACGCGACCAGGGCCGCCACGCCGTTGTAGATTCCGAACAGCACGCCCACCCAATCGGCGCCCTCGTTGTAGGCTGATGAGGTCGTGTCGCTGGAGCCGAAGTGGACGGCTGTGACGGCCGCGGTGGTGTAGATCCACATGGCGAACAGGGCGAACCAGCTGAAGAACTGCACGACCGCCAGACCGCGCATGGTCTCGGGCATGGCGAACATGTCGTCGAGGATCTCGGTCAGGCCATTCGACCGGGCCGCGCGACGGAAACCGGCGACCAGCAGCTGGAGCGCGCCGAAAGCCGCGACGAAGCCGGCGAGGACGTACAGTTCCTTGCCGACGGCCTTTCGCCAATCCTCGATCCCTGCGGGCAGGGCGGCGGCCTGGTCGCGGACGAACCAGACGGCAAGGAAGGCAAGAGCCCCAATGGCCAGCCAGATCAGGCCGCCGGAGAGGTAGCTGGAGGCCGGGCGCTGTTCGTGATCCGCCAGCGGGGCGGGGCGGGCCCCTTCAAAGGCGTCGATCTGTTCGGGACTGTATTCCCTGGTCGAGAAGACGGTCCAGAGCACCGCCGTCAGCATGAAGGCCGCCCCGACGTAGAAGCTGATCCGCACACTGTCGGGGACGATGCCCTCCGGGGCGGTGTTGGCGACGCCGACCTGGGCCAGCATCCACGGCAGGGAGGAGGCGAACACCGCGCCCGTGCCGATGAAGAAGCTCTGCATCGCATAGCCGGTGGCGCGCTGTTCCTCGGGCAGGTTGTCGCCGACGAAGGCGCGGAACGGTTCCATGGTGACGTTGATGGCGGCGTCCATGATCCAAAGCGTCGCCGCCGCCATCCAGAGGACGGGTGCGTTAGGCATGAACACAAGGGCCAGGGTCGTGGCGATGGCCCCGAACAGGAAATAGGGCCGACGGCGGCCCAGCGGCCCCCAGGTCTTGTCGCTGAAATGGCCGATGATCGGCTGGACGATCAGGCCGGTCAGAGGCGCGGCGATCCACAGGATGGCCAAGCTGTCGACCTCGGCGCCGAGCGTCTGAAAGATGCGGCTGGTGTTGGCGTTCTGCAGGCCGAAGCCGATCTGGATGCCGAAGAAGCCGACGCACATGTTCCAGATGGCCAGCCGAGTCAGGCGTGGCCGGGACGTCGGAAAGGTCGCGGAGAGGGTCATTCTGAAAACCTCCGCTCATCCCCGCGAAAGCGGGGACCCAGTGCTTTGGGAGATGGACGTTCAATCTCGGACATACCGCTGATCCCGGTCACCGAGTTCTTGCGAAAGAACTGGGTCCCCGCTTTCGCGGGGATGAGCGGAAAGTCTAGGGAGGTCACCGGCGCGCCCTCCCCAGCGGCACGAAGCGGATCGCCTGGCCGCCACCGGGCGCGAGCGTCAGGGTCAGGGTCTCGGCCGATCTAACTTCCCGTTCTTCGATGACGATGTCGGTACGGCTGCGGCCGTCTCCGTCGCGCCAGTCGGCGTTGGGGCCGTCGCGATAGATTTCGGCGCGATAGCGCACCCCGGGTTCGAGGAAGCTCAGGTCCGCCGACAGCACGCGCGGATGCTCGTCGGTGATGGAGCCCAGGAACCACTCGCGGGTGCCGCGTTCCTTCCTCGCGATGGTGACATAGTCGCCGATCTCGCCGTTCAGGACGCGCGTCTCGTCCCAGTCGACGGCGACGTCCTTGATGAACTGAAAGGGGCCCGGGTTGGCCTCGTAGTTGTCCAGCAGGTCGGCCGCCATCTGCAGCGGGCTGTAGATCGTCACATAGAGCGCCAGCTGCTTGGCCCAGGTGGTGGCGATGCCGTCGGGCGACCGGGTCTCCATGCCGAAGATGCCGGGCGTATAGTCCATCGGCCCGGCCAGCAGGCGGGTGAAGATCAGATTGATCTCGTGCTCGGGCGGATTGCCCGGCTGACCCCAGGCGCTGAACTCCATGCCTCGCGCGCCCTCGCGTGTGACCCAGTTGGGATAGGTGCGACGCAGGCCCGTGTCCTTGACCGGCTCGTGCGGGTTGACGGCGATGCGGCGCTCGGCCGCCTCGGTCACGACCGCCAGATGGTGGCGGGCCATGGCCTGACTTTCATGCCAGGCGAAGGTCGGCTGGCCGTCCGGTCCGGTGACCCGGGCCCCGCCCGCGTCCGCGACATAGCCGGTCTTCACCGCCCCGATGCCGAGCCGCTCATAGAGGTCGAAGCCCGCCTCCATCTGCTGTTCGTAATGATAGGCGTTCCCGCCCGTCTCGTGGTGGCCGATGATCTGGACGCCGCGCTCGCGGGCGTAGGCCGACAGGGCCTCGATATCGAAATCGGGATAGCTCTCGGTGAAGGAATAGTCCCAGCCGTTGCCGAACCAGTTGCCGTCCCAGCCGATGTTCCAGCCCTCGACCAGCACTCCGCCGAGGCCGTGCTCGGCGGCGAAGTCGATGTGGCGGCGCACGTTCTCGTTGGTCGCGCCGTGGCGGGGGCCGCTGGCCCAGGTCCTGGTGTCGAGGTGCATTTCCCACCAGACGCCGACGTATTTCATGGGCTCGACCCAGCTGACGTCGCCGAGCGCGTTTGGCTCGTTCAGATTCAGGATCAGGCTGGATTCGACCAGCGCTCCGGCCGTGTCGGTGATCTGCAGCGTCCGCCATGGGGTGGGGAAGGGGGCTTCGCGCTCGACCGCCGCATTGGTGAAGCCGGGTGTCAGGTCGGCGACGAACCGACGACCTTCGGACCGGCGCAGGTTCATACCGGAATAGTCGACCAGCGCCGCCTCGTGGATCGAGACGTGCAGTCCGGAATCGAGCCGCATCGTCATCGGCGTCTGGGTCGCGCCCGCGCCCTCGATGGGCGTACGGTGATAGAGGTATTCCTCGCGGTTCCATTCCCAGGCCGGAATCCACCAGGCCTCGCCGTCCTCGGCGATGTTGAACTCGGTCAGCTCGGAGCCGATGCGGACGGTGTCCAGCGCGCTTTGCTCGGGAAATTCGTAGCGAAAGCCCAGGCCGTCATCGAACACACGGAACACCACGTCGAAGGTCCGTCGCGGCTCGGCGCGCTCGGTGAAGGTGACGCGCAGCTGGCGGTGATTGTCGCGGATGAAGCGCCGCTCGCCCCAGGGCTGCTCCCAGGTGCTGTCGTGGGCGGTGACGGGCTGGGCGGCCAGCTCGAGCCCGCGTTCCAACTTGGGCGCGTCCGTCAGGATGAAGCCCAGCCGCGACGGCGCGATCACGGCCCGACCGAGGCGGCTGACGGCATAGCTGGGGCGGCCGTCGCCGTCGGTGGTGACCACCACGGTGAGCGATCCATCGGGCGAGGAGACCGTGGCGGACGGCCGCTCGGCCTCCGCCAGGGCGGGCGAGGCCATCACCAGGAAGGCGAGGATCATCAACAGACTACGCATAGGGTTCACTCCCGTGAGGCTTCTGTCGCGAAGCTCTTGCCAAGCGGCGCGCCGGGTGGGCAGATGCGCCGATGACGTGGTTTGCAGCAAAATTTGCATCGGTGGCCAGATGAGCAAACGCTCCACCCGGCTCGAGGACATCGCGGCCCTGGCCGGGGTCTCGATCTCGACGGCCTCGCGCGCCCTGAACGACAGCCCCGCCGTCAACGACCGGACCAAGCAGACGATCTGGAAGCTGGCGCGAGAGCACGACTATCCGTTCCGACGCTACATGCCCGCCGGCCCGATCGGGGCGTCCGGCACCATCGCCGTCGTCACGCCGCGACCGCAGGGGCGCGAGGGACGGTTGAGCGATCCCTTCTTTCTGGAACTGCTGGCCGGGGTCGGCGAGGCGGCGCGCGAGCGGGGCTGCGATCTGGTGCTGAGCCATGTCTCGCCCCAGAATCTGGACGACCTGAGCGCCGCCATGACGACAAGCCGCGCGGAGGGGGTGATCTTCCTGGGCCAGTCGACCCTGCACACCGCCTTCAACCGCATGGCCGAGACGGACGGACGGTTCGTCGTGTGGGGTGCCGAACTGCCGGAGCAGGCCTACTGCTCGATCGGATCGGACAATGTCAGCGGCGGGCGACGCGCGACGGCGCATCTGGCCCGTCTCGGGCGCAGGCGCATCGTCTTCCTGGGCGACCTGGACCCGCCCGAAGCCATGCAGCGCCAGCGGGGCTATGCCGAGGCCATGGAGGCGGCGGGCCTGGGGGTCGATCCCGACCTGGTCCTGCCCGCCCATTTCGAGGTCGAGAGCGCGGAGGGCTCGGTCGATTCCATGCTGCGGCGCGGGCTGGAATTCGATGGCATCGTCTGTGCCTCCGACCTGATCGCGCTGGGGGCGGTTCGCGCCCTTCTGCACGCCGGAAAGCGGGTGCCGGAGGATGTCTCGGTCATCGGCTTCGACAATGTGCCGTTCAGCCGCTACTCGCGCCCCGCCCTGTCGACGATCGCTCAGGACACGATGAAGGCCGGCCGCCTGATGGTGTCCAAGCTGCTGGACCACGCCGGCGAGGGCGGGGGACGCTCCGAGCGCATTCCCACCGACCTGATCGTGCGCGAGACCTGCGGTGGCTGAGGGCATCTAGCGAGGCTCGCTCAGCACCAGCCCGGCCAGCGGCGAAAGCGTGCCCGCGCGCGGATCGGGACAGTTCACGGCCTCCACGACGCGCCAGCCCTGAGGCGGGGTCCAGGCGACCGGATCGTGGCCCAGGTTGAAGGCGCACAGCAGGGTCTCGTTTCCCTCTCGCCGCGTGAACAGCAGCAGGTGCTCCCGGGACTCCAGCATGGTCATCGCCCCGGTTCGCAGCGCGGGATGCGCCTTCCTCAGGGCGATCAGGCGGCGCGCCAGATGCAAGGTCGCGCCCGGGTCCCGCTCCTGGGCCTCGACGGCCAGGGCGCGGTGGCGCGGGTCGACCGGCAGCCAGGGCTCGGCCTCCGAGAAGCCGGCGTGGCCGTGGTCGGACTTCCAGGGCATGGGTGTGCGGGCACCGTCGCGGCCGAGGGTCTCTGGCCAGTTGGCGATGGCCTCGGGATCGACCAGCCGGTCGAACGGCACCTCCGCCTGGGGTAGGCCCAGCTCCTCGCCCTGATAGACGAAGACGTTTCCGCGCAGCGCCACCAGCAGCAACAGGGCCATTTGGGCGAAGGCCTTGGGATCGCGCCCCTCCACCCATCGAGACAGGGCTCGGGGCGCATCGTGGTTCGAGAAGGTCCAGGACGGCCAGCCCTCGCCCGCCGTTCCCGGCCACATGGCGGGACCGCGATCGACCAGGTCGGTCGTCAGCCGGTCGGCGTAGAGATAGAGAAATCCGTAGGCCGAATGCAGCCGATCGGAGCCCTGGGTGTAGAGCTTCATCTCCTCGTTGGCCTTTTCGCCCCCGACCTCGGCGACGAGGAAACGGTCATCGCCATAGCTGTCGGCCACCTCGCGCAGCCGGGTCAGGAACCGCAGGATGTCCGGGTGGGACTGGTTGTGGTCGTGGTGCTGGAAGTCGAACGGGCGAGTGCGCTTTCCCGGCGTCGTCACCGGCGGATTGTCGGTCAGGGCCGGGTCGTGCATCGAAAAGTTCAGCGCGTCGCAGCGGAAGCCGTCGACACCCCGGTCCAGCCAGAACCGCGCGACGGACAACAGGGCCTCCTGCACCTCGGGGTTCCTGACGTTCAGTTGCGGCTGCTCCTTCAGGAAGTTGTGCATGTAGTACTGGTGCCGGCGCGCGTCCCAGGTCCAGGCCGGGCCACCGAACACCGACTGCCAGTTCGACGGCGGGGTGCCGTCCGGCTTGGGATCGGCCCAGACGTACCAGTCGGCCCTGGGGTTCGCTTGGTCCTGGCGGCTTTCCTGGAACCAGGCGTGCAGGTCCGAGGTGTGGGAATAGACCTGGTCGATGATGACCTTCAGGCCCAGCCGGTGCGCCTTTTCCACCAGCCGGTCGAAGTCGGCCATCGTGCCGAAGATCGGGTCGATGCCCAGGTAGTCCGCGACGTCATAGCCGAAGTCCTTCATCGGCGAGGTGAAGAAGGGCGACAGCCACACCCCGTCCACGCCCAGGGACGCGATGTGCTCCAGATGGGCGGTCACGCCGGGCAGGTCGCCGATGCCGTCGCCGTTGGTGTCGGCGAAGCTGCGGGGATAGACCTGATAGATCACCGCGCCGCGCCACCATTCATGCCGGGGGGCGGGAGGGGCGTCCGACAGGGGGCGCGTCCGGGGGCTCAGGGCTTCGAGAGTCAAACGCGCACCTAGTTGGAAGAACAGATCACAAAGTCGAGGGCCGGAACGGTGACCCGCACGCTGGCCGGGGCCGTCGCGACGCCTGGACAGGTTCCCCGCAAGGAGGACCATTCCGACGAGGCCGCGTCCACCTCGATGTTCGCCGAAATCTCCGCGGTCGAGGTGTTGTAGACGATCAGGGTCTCGCCGGTTTCGCCGTCGATCGCGCGGGTAACGGCGAACAGCCCGGGTTCCTCGGTCGCGAAGCGCACGGTCTGCAGACCGCGCCGGAGGCGGGGGTGGGCGGCGCGGATGCTGGCCATGTCGGAGATGGCGCGATAAAGCGGAGCCTGGGTCGAGAAGGCGTCGCTGGACCCGCCGACCACGCGGTCGTCCCTGTAACTGGCCACCTGCGTCGCCGCCATGTCCTGGCGCGCGCCGCCATAGCCGCCGTCGCCGGCGAAGCCCTGTTCGTCGCCGTAGTAGATCGTTGGCGCGCCCCGGCTGAACATCAGAAAGGCGTGGGCCAGGGTGGAGCGGGCCAGCAGCTCGGCGTCCGAGATGTCCGGCTTGGCCGTCAGGATGAAGTTGCCGATCCGGCCCATGTCGTGGTTGCCGAGGAAGGTCGGCAGGCCCAGCGCCGCCGCCTCGCCGCCCTCGTAAAGGACGTCAGTCGAGAACAGTCGGGCCAGACGGTCCGGCGGCACGTCCTTGGCCACCAGGTCGGTCACGGTCGACTGGAAGCCGAAGTCCAGCACGGTGGGATAGCGATCGACCCGGGTGTAGCGCGCCAGCTGGGCCGGATCGACGTCATAGACCTCGCCGAAGATGTGGAAGTTCGGGATGCCGTTGGCCTCGGCGCGCGCCTCCATCGCCGGCACGAAGGCCTGCCAGAACTCCGGGTTGACGTGCTTGGCCGTGTCGATGCGGAAGCCGTCGATCTTGTAGCGGTCGATCCAGCCGCCGAAGATCTCGATCATCCCCTCGATGACGCGCGGATGCTCGGTCATCAGGTCGTCGAGGCCCGCGAAGCCCCCGTCGGTCGAGCTCTCGTTGCGGAACGTCGTGTCGCCCCGGTTGTGATAGTAGATCGGATCGTTCAGCCAGGCGGGGACCTTGACCGTCTCCTCGCCCTCGGGGACGTAGGGCGTATAGGCGTAGTCCGGTCGGGTCAGGCGATCGAAGTTGGTGCCGTCGAAGCCCTCGTTGATCAGCGCGCCCTCGACCCCTCCGCGCCGGGTGTAAGGGTAGTCCGCGCGGCTGCGGTAAGCGCAGTCGTTCTGGGGACACTCGCGATAGCGGATCACGTCGGCCGTATGGTTGGCGACGATGTCCATATAGACCTTCATCCCGCGCGCATGGGCCGCCTCGACCAGGGCGCGCATGTCGGCGTCCTCGCCGAAGTGGGGGTCGACGCGGGTGAAATCGGTGATCCAGTAGCCGTGCGATCCGGCGAACTCGCGGCCCGGTTCGCCCTGGACCGGCTTGTTCTTGAAGATGGGGGCCATCCAGATGGCGGTCGCGCCCAGGCCCTGGATGTAGTCCAGCCGCTCGATCACGCCCGCCAGATCGCCGCCGTGGTAGAAGCCCTCGTGCGTCGGGTCGAAGCCGTGATCCAGACGTCCGCCGGGGATGCCGCCGGTGTCGTTGGAGGGATCGCCGTTGGCGAACCGGTCGGGCAGCAGGAAGTAGATGACCTCGTCCTGGGGCAGGCGATCACGATAGTCGGCGGCGTTCTGGGCCGCCGTCTGGCTGGCCGCGAGGCAGACGGCCCCGGCCAATCCCGCCAGGATGTGGGCCGCCGTGGTACGGCGTGTCCGTGAGCGCATCGCGCCCTCCTTCGCATTTCCTTCGGTCGCGAACGAACGTGGCGCGCGATCTCTTTGCAAGATTTTGCAGCCCGTGGCCGGGGTGTCAATGGCGCAACGACAGGCCGTCGAGCGCGCCGCTGTGGAGATGTTGCAGCGCAGTAATAGCCGGATTCGCCCCACGGCGGGGCCCGCCTTCTTTCCGCCTCCTGCATTACGGGCTTGCAAGATCGACAATAGTTTGCATATTTTTGCGAACCGGGTCCGGATCGCTTCGTCAGAAACGCGCGACGACCTCGAGGGAGGAAGAGAATGAGCCATCGCACCACCATGCGCGCGCGCCTGCTGTCGGGAGGCGCCCTCGGCGTTCTCGCCGCCCTGGCCTTCGCCGGAACCACCCAGGCCCAGAGCGCCGACGCCGCGCCGCAGCAGGACGCCACCGAGGTCGACGAGATCATCGTCACCGGCATCCGGGCCTCGATCCAGAGCTCCATCGCCGCCAAGGCGCGCAGCAGTTCGATCGTCGAGGTCATCACCGCCGAGGACATCGGCAAGCTGCCGGACGTGTCGATCGCCGAATCGCTGGCTCGCCTGCCGGGCCTGACGGTCCAGCGGCTGGATGGTCGCGGTCAGCTGATCTCGATCCGCGGCCTGGGCCCCGATTTCACCACCGCCCTGCTGAACGGCCGCGAACAGGTCACCACCGGCGACAACCGGGGCGTGGAGTTCGACCAGTATCCGTCGGAACTGCTGGGTGGCGTGACCATCTACAAGACCCCGGACGCCCAGCTGATCGGCCAGGGCCTGGCCGGAACGGTCGATCTGCAGACCATCCGTCCGCTGGCCTACGGTCGTCGCGCCATCGCCGCCAACGTCCGCTACGAGCAGAACGACATCGGTGCCCTGAACTCGGGCACGACCGATAACGGCGTCCGGTATTCGGTGTCCTACATCGACCAGTTCGCCGACGATACGATCGGCATCGCCCTGGGCTATGCCCACATCGAGAGCCCGTATCAGTCCGAACGCTACAACAGCTGGGGCTATCCGACGACGGCAGCCGGCGACTTCATCCTCGGCGGCGTCAAGCCCTATGTCATGTCGTCCGAGCTGGAGCGCGACGGCTTCATGGGAACGGTCGAGTTCCGCCCCAACGACCGCTTCCGCTCCACGATCGATGCCTTCTACTCGCAGTTCGAGAACACCCAGATCCTGCGCGGCATCGAGTTCCCGCTCTGGTGGGGCGGATCGTCGGGCGCGTGTGGGACGCCTCAGGTGCAGACCCCGACCTGCCGTCCGGGGCCCGTGCTGCAGCCTGGATCGACGGTGTCAGATGGCTTCGTTACCGCCGGCACCTTCGCCAACGTCAAGGGCGTCATCCGTAACGACGTCAACACCCGTGACAGCGAGATCACCTCGGTCGGCTGGAACACCGTTTTCGACGCGACCGACAGCTGGTCCTTCATGGCCGACCTCAGCCTGTCCAAGGTGGAGCGTCAGGACGTGGTGCTGGAGACCTATGCTGGCACGGGTCGCGACATCGCCGGAGCTCTGGACACGCTGGGCTTCCGGCTAGACGACGACAACGTCGCGGTCTTCACCAGCCAACTGAACTATGCCGATCCGAACCTGATCCGCCTGACCAGCCCGCAGGGCTGGGGTGGCGACATCATCCCCGGCGGTCAGGACGGCTATCTGAACACCCCCTCGATCGAGGACGAGATCCGCGCCGTGCGCCTTGAGGCGCGCCACACCTTCACCGAGGGCGGGCCCTTCTCGGACATCAAGTTCGGCGTGAACATCTCCGAGCGCGAGAAGAGCTTCGTCAACGACCAATTCTTCCTGGGCGTCCCTGGCGGGGCCACAGTAGCGGTTCCGGCCGGCTTCCTTCTGCCGGCGACGCAGCTGACCTACCTCGGGCTGGGTGGCGTCCTCAGCTATGACGCTTTGGGCCTTGTGAACTCGGGCTTCTACAATCAGGTCCGCAACCCCAATGCGGACGTCCAGTCCGGCAACTGGGAAGTCACCGAAAACGTCACGACGGCCTATGTCCAGCTGGGCATCGACACGATGTTCGAAGGCGTGCCGCTGCGCGGCAACATCGGCATGCAGTATGTCGGCACCGACCAGAGCTCGGACGGCTTCGCGGCCTCCGGCACCGGCGCCGGCACCTTGTCGATCCCGGTCTCGGGCGGGGCCGAGTACGAGGAGTTCCTGCCCGCCGCCAACCTGATCTTCGAGATGGCGCCGGACACCTATCTGCGGTTCGCGGCGGCCCGCACCCTGGCCCGCCCGCGCATGGACGACATGCGCGCCTCGCGGAACTACAGCTTCAACGTCCAGAACAACAACGCCCTGGCTCGTCCCGACCAGAACTCGCCCTGGGGCGGCGGTGGCGGCAATCCGGACCTGCGTCCGACCCTGGCCAACGTCGTCGACGTGTCGTGGGAACGGTATTTCGCCAATCGTGGCGGCTATGTCTCGATCGCGGCCTTCTACAAGGATCTGGAGACCTTCGTCTTCAACAGAAGCCAGATCTTCGATTTCACCGGCTATCCGACCGGCGGCATCGTGCCCGTCATCAACCAGGGCGTCGTGTCGGCGCCGGACAACGGGGACGGCGGCTTCATCCAGGGCATCGAGTTCGCGTTGTCGACGCCGTTCGACATCTTCCATCCGGCCCTGGAAGGCTTCGGTGCCCAGTTCTCGATCTCCCAGACCGAGAGCGAGATCACGCCGGACGGGGTCAACACGACGCCCCTGCCCGGTCTGTCGGAAACCGTCGCCAACCTGACCGTCTACTATGAGAACGACGGCTGGCAGCTGCGCGCCTCCAACCGCTACCGCTCCGACTTCCTGGGCGAGGTCGCCGGCTTCGGCAACGGGCGCACCCTGCGCTCGGTTGCCGAAGAAAGCGTCGTGGACGCCCAGATCGGATACGAGTTCCAGTCCGGCATCCTCGAAGGGGCCTCGGTCCTGTTCCAGGTCAACAACCTGACCGACGAGCCGTTCGTCACCTTCAACAACGGCGATGAGCGTCAGGTCATCGACTACCAGACCTATGGCCGGACCTTCCTGATCGGTCTCAACTATCGCTACTGATGACGCGGTTTGACCGGTTCTTTCGCCTCTCCCTGAAGGGCTGGGGACCGGTCGCCTCCTCCTGAGGCGAACCTGGCCGCGCGGAGCGATCCGCGCGGCCGCTTTTCGTTTCGGACCATGACTTTTGGTAACGGGAGCGGACGAAGCGTCTGGACGCCGACCCCGATCCGGGCGACCCATCCCATCCAAGCACTGACGGGCGGACAACGTCCGACGAGGAAAGAGGCCATCCCATGACGACCGTCACCGACGCCGCTCCGCCCCGGGGCACGGGCCTGGCCTTCGCCTATGTGACCACCCTGTTCTTCGCCTGGGGCTTCGTCACCTCGTTGATCGGACCGCTGATCGCGGCGGTGCGACGCGTGTTCGAGTTGAGCTACGCCGAGGCGACACTGACGACCTTCGCCTGGTTCATCGCCTACGGCATCGCCTCCATTCCGGCAGCCGCCCTGCTGTCGCGGCTGGGCTACAGCCGGGCGATCATCTTCGCGCTGGTGACCATGGTGGCGGGCTGCCTGATCGTGCCGATCGCCACCCTCGTCGACTGGTATCCGGGCGTGCTGATCGCCCTGTTCGTCATCGCCTCGGGCGTGACCCTGCTTCAGGTCGGGGCCAACCCCCTGGTTGCGGCCCTGGGCCCTCAGAAGAGCTCGCACGCGCGGCTGAACTTCTCGCAGTTCTTCAACTCGCTCGGCACGACGCTGGGGCCGCTGCTCGCCGCGCCGATCCTGCTGACCGGGGGCGTGTTCGCCGCCGACGCGGTGATCACCGATCCGGCGACCCGGGCCGAATCCCTGCGCAGCATCGACATCGCCTTCCTGGCCGTGGGCCTGTTCTTCGCCGTCGTGGCCGGCTTCATCTTTTCGGCGCGGAAGGCCATCAACGCCGCCGCCCCGGTGCCGACGGCCGAGGACCGGATGTCGCCGCTGGTGGCGCTGAAGTCGCCGTGGGCGGTGTTCGGAGCCCTGGCCATCTTCTTCTATGTGGGTTCGGAGGTGACGATCGGCGACCTGCTGACCAACTTCCTGCACAGCCCGGAGATCCTGGACATTCCCCTCGCCACGGCCGGCAGCATGGTCGCCTGGTACTGGGGCGGGGCCATGGTCGGGCGCCTGGTCGGTGGACTGCTGATGCTCACCAAGATTCCCGCCAGCCGCATCCTGATCGTTAACACCCTGGTCGCGGCGGTCCTCTGCCTGGTCGTGACCCAGACGACCGGAACGACGGCCGCCTATGCCGCCATCGCCATCGGCTTCTTCAACTCGATCATGTTCCCGACCATCTTCACCCTGACCCTGGAGCGATCGACGGCACCCGTGCCGGCGACCTCGGGCCTGCTGGTCTTCGGCATCATCGGTGGGGCGATCCTGCCTCTGATCGGCGGACTCATCGGCGACAACGCGCCGACGCTGAACCCGGTCTTCTATGTGCCTCTGGTCGGCTATGCGATCCTCGTCGCTTTCGCCGTCTTCGCCTCGCGCGCCCGGACCCGCACGATCGTCGCAGCGGGGGGCCCCGGCGGACACTGATCTGTCATCGGATCAAGCCATCGGCGGGCTGACAGAAGGCGCGGCGCGCTGTAAGCGGTTACACTCCATCACAGGAGGTCCGCGAATTCGTGTCGAGCATCACATCCCGTCGCAGCGTCCTGTTCGGCGCGGGGGCCTTGGGCGCTAGCATGGTCATGACCGCCAGCCCGTCCGCCGCGCAAATGTCGTCGCATGCCCGCCGCATCGACGACCTGATCGCGCGCATGACCCTGACCGAGAAGGCGGGGCAACTGAACCTGCTGGGCGACCCGTTCCGGTTCCGCCCCCAGAACGTGAATCCTCTGGACGGTCAGGGCGACCCCGCGCGGATCACGGCCATGATCCGCGAGGGCAAGGTCGGCAATCTGTTCAACGGCATCGGCGCCGACGCGGGCCGCCGCATCCAGCGCATCGCCGTCGAAGAGAGCCGGCTGGGAATTCCGCTGCTGTTCGCGGCCGACATCATCCACGGCCTGAAGACGGTCTTTCCCGTCCCGCTGGCCGAAGCCGCGGCCTTCGATCCGGACCTGGCCTACCGCACCGCGCGGGCGGCGGCCCTGGAAGGCGCGGCGTCCGCCGTTCACCAGACCTATGCGCCGATGGTCGATGTGGCGCGCGACCAGCGCTGGGGCCGCGTGGTCGAGGGCGCCGGCGAGGACGTCTGGTTGAACGAGGTGCTGGCCGCTGCCCGCGTGAGGGGTTTCCAGGGCGAGCGGGGCCTGGCCGATCGTGACGCCCTGTTGGCCACGCCCAAGCATTTCGCCGCCTATTCCGCCGCCGCAGGGGGAATGGACTACAACACCACCGACATGTCGGACCCCACGCTGCGGGGCCTCTATCTGCCGCCGTTCGAGGCCGCCTTCGAGGCCGGGGCCTTGTCGGTGATGAGCGGCTTCAACGACCTGAACGGCGTGCCCGCCAGCGGCAATCCCTATCTGCTGACCCAGATCCTGCGCGACGAATGGGGTTTCACCGGCTTCGTGGTCTCGGACTACACCTCCGAACAAGAGTTGATCGCGCACGGCTTCGCGGTCGACGGGCGCGACGCGGCGCGGATCGCCCTGATGGCCGGGATCGACATGTCGATGGTCTCGGGCCTGTTCCTGGAGCACATCCCGGGGCTGGTCGAGGCCGGCGAGGTCCCGGTGACCCGCGTGGACCAGGCCGTTCGTCGGGTGCTGATGACCAAGGCGGCCCTGGGTCTGTTCGACGACCCCTATCGTGGCTGCGACCCGGAGCGCGAGCGTCTGGTCGTGGGCTCGCGTGAGCATCGCGATCTGGCTCGCGAGGCCGGGGTCAAGTCGATCGTCCTGCTGAGGAACGAGGGCGGTGTCCTGCCTCTGAAGCCCGCCGGCCAGCGGATCGCCCTGATCGGGCCGTTCGCCGACGATCTGGATGTGTTCGGGCCCTGGACCATCTGGGGCGACGAAAGCCGTCGCGTCTCGCTGGCGGCCGGGTTCCGCGCGGCCATGACCGATCCCGCGCTGCTGACGGTGGCCAAGGGAGCGGATGTCGAGGCTGCGCTGGACGGCGGCATCGAAGCGGCGGTCGCCGCGGCGCGCGCCGCCGACGTGATCGTCCTGGCTCTGGGCGAGAGCAGCCGCATGTCGGGCGAGGCCCAGTCCCGCACCGAGATCGATGTGCCGAGCCCACAGCGTGCCTTGGCCGAGGCCGTCGCCTCTCTCGGAAAGCCGATCGTGGTTCTGCTGCGCAACGGCCGGGCGCTGGAACTGTCGGGCGCGGTCAAGGACGCCGATGCCATCCTGGTCACCTGGTTCCTCGGCGGGGAGATGGGGCATGCGGTGGGAGACGACCAACACCGCCCTCTATCCGTTCGGTCACGGCCTGACCTATGGCGGTGTGACCTATGGGGGCGTGACGCCGTCCCGGGCGACCCTGCCCTGGGACGGCGAGGTCACCCTGTCGGTTGAGGTCACCAACGACGGGGATCGACCGATCGAGGAGACGGTCCAGCTGTACATCCACGATCGGGTCGCAAGCCTGACCCAGCCCGGTCGTCGCCTGCGCGATGTCCGCAAGGTTTCGCTGGGGGCCGGCGACACGAAGACCGTGACATTCATCCTCCGTCGTTCCCAGCTGGAGTTCATCGGAGCGGCCGGTAAACCGACCGTCGAGCCGGGGGCGTTCCATGTCTGGCTGACGTCGTCGGCCCAGGCGGGGGAACCCGCGACTGTGGAGTTGGCGGCCCCGGCTTGAACCTGCGGCCGGGAGCGTCGATTAGAACGGTATGTTCTCGCGCCTGTTCAGCAAGACCAAGCCCCTGCCTTCGGCGCGAACGCCGGAGGAAACCGTCGTCTGGGCGGTGGGCGATATTCACGGCCGGTCGGATCTTTCAGCCCCGCTGATCGACGCCATCCGCGCCGATCTCGTCGCCAGCGCGGCCTCGCGAAAGGTCATTGTCTTCTTGGGGGACCACGTCGATCGGGGGCCGGATTCGCGCGGCGTCCTGGACCAGCTCGTCGAGGTTGGGAGCGACACGCGTCTGGAGGTGCATTGCCTGCGGGGCAATCACGAGGAGCGCCTTGAGGCCTTTCTGGATGAGCCCGATCTGGGGCCCAGCTGGTGCGACTATGGCGGGCGCGAGGCTCTGATGAGCTATGGTGTGGTTCCGCCGGTCATGAAGGGCGATGCCGACGGGTGGGTCGCGGCGTCCGTCGCCCTGGGCGAGGCCCTGCCGGACAGCCACAGGCGGCTGCTGCGCAGCCAGGCCTACTGTGTGTCCATCGGAGACTATTTTTTCGCCCATGCCGGGGCGCGGCCCGGCGTGCCGCTGGAAGCCCAGTCCCCTGAGGACCTGATGTGGATCCGCCAAGCCTTTCTGGATCATCCCGCGCCCTTCGAACAGGTCGTGGTCCACGGCCACACGCCCAGTGAGACCGTGGTCTGGGATGGACGCCGGATCGGTGTCGATACCGGAGCCTATGCCACCAACGTCCTGTCGGCCGTGCGGCTGGAGGGCGAAACCCGGACCGCGCTTCAGGCGGCGGGGCGCGGCGAGCGGGTGACGTTGTCGACCTCGGCGCTCGCGGGCTGAGCGCCCATCCGGGCGCTGATCGCGGCGACGATGTCCCGCGCGATCAGGCCCGACAGGCTCCACGGCTCGACCAGATAGCGCCGGGCGAGGCGTTTGGGATCGTGGATCAGGCGAAACGCCCATTCGATGCCCATCCGACCCATCCAGCGCGGAGCTGCTTCTTGGGCCCCGGCCTCATAGTCGAAGGCGGCGCCGACCGAGAAGACGACGCAGTCGGGCAGGGCGTCGAGCGTGTCGAGGATCCACAGCTCCTGGCGTGGCATGCCCATGCCGACGAACAGGATGTGTGGCTGGAAGTCCCGGACCTGTTCGACCACGGCCGCGCTTTCGGCCGAGCCGGGGGAGGCGTCGAAATACCCGTCGCGCACGCGGAGATCGACCCGGGGGTGGGCATGGCTGAGCCGGTCGCGGGCCGTCTCGACCACGCCGGGCGCGCCGCCGACATACATGACGCGCCAGCCCCCGCGGTTGGCCAGGCTCCAGAAATGCTCGCGCCAGTCCAGATAGGTGCAGCGATGAAACGCCCGCCCCTGCAGGCCCAGCGCCTTGGCGAAGTGGATCAGGGGCCTGGAATCCACCTCGACCAGGTCGGCGCGGTCGAAGAAGGCCTGAAGCGACGGGTGCTTTCGCAGCAGGGCCAGGGAGTTGAGGTTGTGGTTGGCCACCAGGGCCTTGCGACCTTCTGCGACCCAGGTCTCGACGTGGTGCAGGACTTCTTCGGGGCGCACCAGATCGACCGTCTGGCCCAGCAGCCGCACGCGCTCGCGCGACCGACGGGCCCTTCGGAAGGGGGCGCGGCCGGACCGGCGACGGTCGTCGCCGAGATCGGCGCGGGACAGGGCGGGCGAGACGTCGGCCATGGCCCACACTGCCCCGGCCGCTCTCAAGGTCCGGTAATCGAACAGGCTTAACGATCGCAGCGGCCGCTCATTTGATGGGTTGCGAAGCCGTCGGGCTGGGCTATGGCTGCGCTCCGCTGTCGGAACGGAAAGGGCCCTCGCATGCGCGTCACCATGATTGGCACGGGGTATGTGGGCCTGGTGTCCGGCGCCTGTTTCGCCGACTTCGGCCACGACGTGGTCTGCGTCGACAAGGACCCCGGCAAGATCGAGCGGCTGAACCGGGGCGAGATTCCGATCTTCGAGCCCGGTCTGGACCAGCTGGTCGCCGACAATGTGCGCGCCGGGCGCCTGTCGTTCGCGGTTGACGGGGCCGAGGCGATCCGGAACGCCGAGATCGTCTTCATCGCCGTCGGCACGCCGACGCGGCGCGGCGACGGTCATGCCGACCTGTCCTACGTCTATGCCGCCGCCGAGGAGATCGCCGGCCTGATCGACGGCTTCACCGTGATCGTGACCAAATCGACCGTGCCCGTCGGCACGGGAGACGAGGTCGAGGCCATCATGCGCCGCGCCCGGCCTGACGCCCAGTTCGCCGTGGTGTCGAACCCCGAATTCCTGCGCGAAGGCGCGGCGATCGAGGACTTCAAGCGCCCGGACCGGGTCGTCATCGGCGTCGAGGACGAGCGCGCCAAGGCGGTGATGGCGGAACTGTATCGACCGCTGAGCCTGAACGAGTTCCCGGTGGTCTACACCTCGCGGCGGACGTCCGAGCTGATCAAATACGCGGGCAACGGCTTCCTTGCGATGAAGATCACCTTCATCAACGAGATCGCTGACCTGTGCGAAAAGGTCGGGGCCGATGTGCAGCAGGTGGCCAAGGGCATCGGACTGGACGGCCGGATCGGATCGAAGTTCCTGAACCCGGGTCCAGGCTATGGCGGCTCGTGCTTTCCCAAGGACACTCTGGCCCTGGTCCGCACGGCCCAGCAGTATGAGGCCCCGATCCGGCTGATCGAGACGACGGTGGAGGTCAATGACGCGCGCAAGTTGCGGATGGCCGAAAAGATCCGCGACGCCATGGGCGGCGACGTCTCCGGCAAGACGGTCGCCATCCTGGGTCTGACGTTCAAGCCTAACACCGACGACATGCGCGACAGCCCCAGCCTGGCCATCATTCCGGCGCTGCAGGCCATGGGCGCGACCGTGCGCGCGTTCGATCCGGAAGGCATGGCCGAGGCGCGACATCTGCTGCCGGACGTCGTCTTCACGGACGGAGCCTATCAGGCCGCCGAGGGCGCGGACGTCTTGGTGATCCTCACCGAATGGGATCAGTTCCGTGCCCTGGACCTGCGTCGCATGAAGAGCCTGATGAACCGGGCCCTGATGGTCGATCTGAGGAATGTTTACCGCCCGCAGGAAGCCCGGGGCGACGGCTTCGACTACGTCGGCGTCGGCAAGCCGTGACGGTCGGCCCCGTCCTCGTCACCGGGGCGGCCGGCTTCGTCGGAATGCATGTGGCCGAGCGGCTGCTGGCGCGGGGCGAACGGGTCATCGGGATCGACGACTTCAACGCCTACTACGACCCGGTCCTGAAGACGCTGCGAGCCGATCGGCTGGGCGCGCACCCGGGGTTCCGCATGGTCCGGGCCGACATCGCCGACGCCCCCGCCCTGGCCGCGCTGGTGAAGGACGAGGGTGTGCACCGGGTCGTCCATCTGGCCGCCCAGGCGGGTGTGCGCTACTCGATCGAGAACCCCTTCGCCTATGAGCGGTCGAACCTGGCCGGGCATCTGTCGGTGCTGGAGGCCTGCCGCCACGGCGGGGTCGAGCATCTGGTCTATGCCTCGTCCAGCTCGGTCTATGGCGACCGGCCGCTGGCGGGACAGGGGTTCCGGGAGGACGATCCGGCGGTCAGCCCGGTGTCGCTGTATGCCGCCACCAAGCGGTCGTGCGAACTGCTGAGCCAGAGCTACGCCTCGCTCTACGGCTTTCCGCAATCGGGTCTGCGCTTCTTCACCGTCTACGGGCCGATGGGTCGCCCGGACATGGCCTATTTCGGCTTCACCGAGGCGATCATGACGGGCCGTCCGATCGAGGTCTATGGCGAGGGCCGGATGGCGCGGGATTTCACCTATATCGACGACATCGTCGATGGCGTCGTGGGCGTGCTGGAACGCCCGCCACCGTCGGGCGGGCACGAGATCTACAACATCGGCGACAGTCATCCCGTCGGTCTGATGGAGATGATCGGGACGCTGGAGGGAGCGCTGGGACGCGAAGCGGTCAAGATCATGCGTCCGATGCAGCCTGGCGACGTCACGGCGACCTATGCCGACGTGTCCAAGCTGAACGCCCTGACAGGCTATGCGCCGCGGGTCGCCCTGGCGGAGGGCCTCGGCCGCTTCGTCGACTGGTGGAAGGGCTGGCGAGGGGTCTAGCGTCCGTCAGCTTCCGTAAGGACACGAACGCTTCCGCGTCGGACGACCGGTGGTATACCGGCGCTTCGCCATCGCGAGGTGCGTCGGCGATTCGCTCGGGGGGGCGACCATGCCGGATCAAGTCACCGTCACCACCAACACGTCCTGGTTCAGCCGGATCGGCTCTGCCTTCGCCGGCGTGATCGTCGGAATCGTGATGATCTTCGCCTGCGTCTGGGGTCTGGCCTGGAACGAGGGCAATGCGGTGAAGGTGGCACGAGGCTTGACCGAGGGCGCGGGGGTCGTCGTCAGCGTCGAGCCGTCGCCCATCGTGGCGTCCAACGATCAGGCCCTGGTCCATGTCGTGGGCGCGGTCGCCGTCACCGCCCCAATCGCCGACCCGGAGTTCGGCGTCACGGCCACGGGCGTGCGCCTGGATCGCCAGGTCGAGATGTACCAGTGGCAGGAGGAGTCCAAATCCGAGACCCGCACCAAGCTGGGTGGCGGCGAAGAGACGGTGACCACCTACACCTATTCCCGGGTCTGGTCGGGCAGCGCGATCGACTCAAGCGGCTTCCAGTCCCCGGCGGGTCACGAGAACCCCGAGATGACGATCGAAGGCACCACGGTCTTCGCCGAGGACGCCACCCTGGGCGATTTCCAGTTGGACGAGACCGTCCTCAGCCAGATGGACGGGGCGCAAGCCCTGTCCCTGGGGGCCGAGCAGGCCGAGGCGATCCAGTCCGCCGCCGGCCAGGGGCGGACCCTGACCGTGGCCCAGAACCGGATCTATCTGGGCGAGAACCCGCAGGTCCCGGCCATCGGCGACACTCGCGTGTCGTACCAGGTCACCCCCGCCGCCGAGACCAGCGTCGTGGCGCGACAGAACGGCGACGGCTTTCTGCCCTACCGCGCGCGCAACGGCTCGGAGTTCCTGCTGGTCGCATCGGGCGACGTACCGGCCGCCGACATGTTCCAGGGCGCCCAGGACGCCAACGATCTGATCGCCTGGCTCATCCGGATCGCGGGGATCGTGTTCCTGATGGTTGGCTTCGGCCTGATCCTGGCCCCGTTCGGCGTTCTGGCCGACGTTCTGCCCCTGGCCGGCACCATCGTGCGCATGGGCACCGGGCTTATCGGTTTCGTGCTCGGCCTGACTGTCGGCACGATCACGATCGCCCTTGCGTGGCTGGCCTTCCGCCCGATCACGACGGCGATCATCCTGGCGGTGGGCGGCGGCATCGCCTTCGCGGTCTGGAGACTGGGGCGCGGACGGGCGAAGAAGAAGCTGGCCGCCGAAGTCGCGGCCGCTCCGGCGGCCTGACCGGCGCGCGGAATCAGCGATCGCGGACAGCGATCTCCGCCGGTCGATATCGCTCCAGCCACCACAGGCCGCCCAGGGCGACGAGCAGTCCGAGGAACCACGGCCAGGGCGAGCCGGGCCCTTCGCGCGACCCGCCGCCGGCGTCGGACGCCCCCAGACTGGCCGAGAGGTCCAGGGTCGCCTGTCGCCGCTCGGCCGCGATCAGCGACGGCGTCGCCTCGGCCGGGTGGACATAGACGACGCTGTCGCCCCTCTCGCCCGCGCTGACCGTGTGCCAGCCGCTGCGGGTCGGCCAGAAGGCGGCGCAGGGTCCGGGTCCGGCGCGCGAATCGATGACGGGCGTCGTCCGGCGACCGTCGGGCGCGATGATCTCGCTGCCCTGGAGCAGGCCGCACAGGGTCGCGCGCTCGCCGGCTCGGGCGATGCCGCGCAGCACCGCGCCGGCCTCGCCCTCCGGCCGTCCCAGCGTCCCGAACATCCGGCTCCACAGTTCGCCATAGCGATCGCCCTGTCCGGTCAGCACCAGGCCGTAGCTGTCGGCCACGATCCAGACCCCGACGCGGCCCGCGCCGTAGGGACGCCAGCTGGCCAGGGCCACGCCGTCCGCATCCGTCAGCAGGGTCACGGCGTCGGCCCCGCCGTGCTGAAAATCGCGCCGCGTCAGCTCCAGCGGCGGGGTCGTGTCCGCGTTCGCGGCCTCGGCCGATGGCGGGGCCGGCGGGTTGTCCGCCTCCGCGCCGTCGAGGACCAGCGGACGGGTGTTCTCTCCGCCGCTGAGCGAGGCGCCCAGGGCCGCCCAGTCACGTCGCGTCGCGTCGGACAGGGGGCCAGTCGGTCGCAGGAGCAGGCCCATTCCGCCGGCGACGGCTGTGCGGACGGCCCCGCGCTCGCCGGCCGACAGCGCCTCCCATCGCCGCTCGTCGATGACCAGCAGATCGACTTCAGACAGGCTTTGGGCGGTCAAGGGCGCGGGTGCCGCAGTCAGGGTCACGCCGGCCCCCAGCGACAGCTGCACCGACAGGTCGATGCCTGCGTCTTCGGCCCAGCGGCGCAGGAAGCGGGTCTCCGGGCCTGGTGCCCCGGCCAGCACCTGGACGCGAGGCGCGGGCTGGTCGCGGGTCTCGACGGGGATGTCGATGCGCTCGATGACCTCGCCCTGGGTGTCCTTCACCCGAAGCTCGAACAGGGCCAGACCGGCCGCGCGCGCCGCGCCGGCCAGCGTGAAGCGCCCCCCGCTGGCGATCGGCGCGCGCGCGACGACAGCGTCCGCTGGATCGACCAGTTCGACCGTCCCGGCCGCGACGGCTCCCACGCTGCCCGCGACGATGAAGGGCGATCCGGGTGCCACGGGGCGCGGCAGGGTAAGGGCGGTCAGTCCGCGCGGCGGGGCGGGAGGCGCGACATGGTCGAGGCGGCGATCGATCGCTTCCCGATCACGGGCGGTCAGGCCCTCGCCGAGTACCTGGACCGTCCGCACCTCCGGATGGCGACGCAGGGCCGTGGCCAGGTCGGGGACGCGCTCGGCCAGTCTGGCCTGTGGGCCCTCGGGCAGTGAGACGAGGATGTCCCCGGTCTCCCGCGCGGGGTCGGCGGCGGCCCCGGCGGTCAGGACGATCAGCCGGCCGCTGCGAAGACCGACATCGGGCGGGTCGAGGGTCAGATAGAGCAGGCCCGCCGCCGCGATGTTCAGGGCGACCAGGACCGGGAACCGCCAGGTCGGCCCTCGCGCCGCCACCGGTGCCGCGCGCCACCACAGGCTAAGGCGGATCAGGGCGGCGGCAACCCCGATCGTGATCGCGGCCACCAGCCAAGCGGACGAGGGCCCGCTCATCGCAGGGCGTCCAGATAGCGGCGGCCGCGCTGGGGCGGTGTGGCGCGCCGCTGGATGGCGGCGGGCGGACGCTCGATGGCGGACCACAGCAGGGCCCGCAGGCGACGGCGGCAGTCGGCGCAGCCGGGCTCGGCCCGCACGGTGTCGATGGCGGCGGTCAGGGCCAGGGGATCGGCGATCCGTCCGCCGTTCTGGAGCACCCAGCGATCCAGCGCCGCAAGGTCCGGGCCCGATCCCGAACGGCCGGGCCGCTCTTGCAGCGCGCGCCAGGCGGCCACGGCGGGGCTTTCCGGCGGGCCCTCGGGCGCGGCCGCGAGGGCTCCCGCGACGATGTCGTCCCGGTCTCCGGTCAGGCGGCGGCTCATGTCGACCGGGGGCAGGTCCGAGCCCACGCGGCGCAGGAAGATGCGCGTCGCCTGCTGCGCCTCCTTCAGCAGATCGAGAGCCCGATAGGCGTGAGGCAGGGCGGCGTCGGGTTCGCCCAGCCTGAGCGATCGCTCCGAGGCCCACATGGCGTCCAGCGCCTGGGCCAGGGTCGAGCGGGTGCCGGGGTCGAACAGGGTCGCGGCGTCGCCCTGATCATGGGCGTGGCCGTATTCGTTCAGCACATCGACCGCCGAGCCGAAGAAGCCGCCGCCCTCCGGTGCCGGGCCATGGTCGTGGCCGTCGTCATGGGTGTGGCCGGCTTCAAGCTCCGGCGGGGGAGCCGGGGTGGCGGCGCGGGGACGCGGGGCGTCGTTGGTCGGCAGAGGCGGGGCCGCGGGCCGGGCCGGGGCGTCGCTGGTCGGCAGGGTGAGGGCTCCTGGCCCACCCTCGTTCTCGCCGCCCATGAACTGGCCATAGCGGTTCCTCAGCGTCGCCTGATCGCCCCCGAGGCTGGCCGAGCGCGACACGAAGCTCTCGCGATCCAGCCGGGCGCGCTGGGCGAGCAGGGCCTCGGCGTCGATGATGATCTGGCGCTGGCTGCGGAAATAGGCGGGCAGGACCGACTGGGCCATGCCGTCCAGGCCGTCCGCCAGTCCCAGGGACGACGGCCACCGCAGGATGACGCTGGGTCCCTCGACCTCCCGGGCACCGCCGGGTCTATTGTCCGTCACGATCAGTTGCACGATCATGTCCGACGCTGGCTCCATCCCCTCGCGCGCCAAATCGAAGGTGACGGCGAAGCGGCGGCGGCGGGCCTCGCCGGTTCCGGCGATCCCGCGCGTCGTTTCGGTCACTGTGACCTGCTCGCCCTCGCCCTTGGCCAGGGTGATGCGCAGGGTGCCGGAGGACAGGACGCCATAGTCGTCGGACGCCTCGAACACGACGGTCCAGCGGGTCTGGCCGGGGGTGATCTGGACCAGCTGGCTGTCCGGCTCGACCAGTCGGATCGCAGGCGGAGCGTCGGCGACGACGTCGACCCGGGCCAGACGCTGGCGGGCCAGACCGGGGGCCTCGATGCGGTAGAGGAAGGGCTGGGTCGCGATCCGGGCGGCGGTCCACGGCTCCCCGCTGCGCAACAGCGGCAAGGGCGCGGCGTCGGGGAAGGACAGGGCGGCGGAGGCGGGCTGAGGCGACAGGCCGACGATCCATTCAAGGCGCGACCCCTCGGGCACGCTGGCGTCGGCCTGCGTCTGCTCGCGGACGGGCAGGCCGGTGTAGGCGGGCGGCGTGATCCGCAGGGTCAGGCCGGTCAGGACGGGCGGACCGGCGGAGGCTTCGGTCCGGCCCGAGGCGAGCGGCGTGGCATCGCTTCGGGCAGTGGGCCAGACGAGGACCAGCAGGGTGAGAATGGCGGCGGCACCCCAGGCGACGGCGATGGGGCGGCGGGACCAGGCGGGGCGCAGGTCCAGACGGCTCGCCTCGGGCAGGCGCGCCTCCAGCCGTCGCCGCTGCAGGGCCCGAAAACCGGCGAGGGCGTGAGCGTCGGCGAACAGCAGGGCGGCGCTGTCCTCGAACCCCGGCAGGCGCGCGTCCAGCGACCGTACCAGCCAGCCCTGATCCAGCCGCCGCGCCCGCCAGGCCCCGACGGCGACGATCGCGGCCAGGCCGACAACGACCAAGGTGACCGCGCCGACGACGTCGAACAGCCGCCAGCCGATCGCACCAGCCAGCATGACGCCGGCCATGCCAAGGGCGGCCGTGTCGGCCAGGACGCGCCACTGGGCCCGGCGCTGGGGCTCGATCAACAGGGGCACGGCCGTCATGGCGCGGGACCCCGGACACGCCGCGTCGCCAGCCACCGCTCGGCTCCGAAGACCAGGGCGATCAGCAGGGCGAGCCACGGCCGCAGGTCCAGCGGCGGCTGCTCATAGGGCGCGGCCCCCGTCAGAGGGGCGTGATCGGTGGCCGCGACGCGCATGGGGTCCGGCGCGGGGGCCAGAAGCCCGGCGAGGCGATCGGGGAAGTCGGGGTCCAGCAGCTGGGGCATGGCCTCTGGCGTCAGGGCGCGGTCCAGCTGGATGACCCGCCCCTGATCCAGGCGACCCAGGGCGGCGATCGGCAGGCCCTCGGCATCGCTCCAGACCGGACGCGGCGCGACGTCGAGCGGCACCCGCGCGCCCTCGGCCAGCATGATCGTTCCGCCCCGCCGCACCCAGTCGACGATCTGTGCGGGCGGCGTGCTGGCGTCCAGCCAGATCAGGTGCCGCGCGTCACGAGGCAGGGGGGCCGCCACCGGCTCGGCGACGATGCCGGGCTCGGCGTCCGCCTCCGCCCAGGCCGTGGCGGCGGCGCGGAAATAGCGGACAGCCGCCTCGCCGTCCGGGCCGAAGCGCACGGTCAGGGCGGGCGGGGCGGGGGCCTCGAGTTCGGTCTCGGTGGCGGGCGTGGCGGTGCGCCAGCCGACGGGTCGCGACAGGATCGGCCGTTGCGCGTCGGCGTCGTTCAGGATCGGCGGAAGGATGACTTCCAGCGGCGTGCCGGGGGCCAGCTCGGCGTCCAACTGGCGGACGAGGCTGGCGGTGGTCCCGCCCGCCGTCGGAGCGGCCTGGCCGATCTCGGGGAAGCCGGGAGCCAGCCAGACCCGCCTCGCGCCCTCGGCCGTCTCGTAGGACGAGCTGTCCAGCCCGGGCGCGACGGCCACGACGGGCCGCCGGTCGGCCGCGCCCCACAGCACCGGCTGGGCCAGACCGACCGCGATGAGGGTGAGCAGCAACAGCCGGAACGCCAGCAACCACAGCTCGTCCAGCCGCAGGCGACGCCGGGGCTTGGGCCGTTCCTCCAGCCAGGCCAGGGCGGCGAAATTGACGGTGCGGCTCTCGGTGCGCCGCGCGATGTGGATCACCAGCGGGATCAACACCGCCGCCAGGGCCGCCAGACCGGCGGGAAACAGCAGGGCCGGGCTCATCGCGCGCCCTCCACGCGGAACAGGGCGCGGATCGGCTCGTCGGCGGGACGATCGACGAAATGTTCGGCGTGGCGCACGCCGTGGGCGTCCAGTCGATCGGACAAGGCCTGACGCGCCTGGGCGAAGCGGACAAGGAAGTCGCGGCGCAGCGCCGGCCCGTCTCCCACCAGCTGGGCGCCCGTCTCCGGATCGTTGAAGCGGTAGCCCTGTTCGAAGGGGAAGTCGCGTTCGTCGGCGGTCAGGACGCGGATCATGGCGACGTCGCGGCCGGACATGGCCAGCCGTTCGGCCGCTGCCACGCAGGCCTCGTCGAACCCGTCCGACAGGATGAGAATGAGGTCGTTGGGGCCGAACCGCTCGCCATAGACGCCGACGTCCCGGTCCCAGCGGGCGACGCCGCCGGGCTGGATGGGCGCGAGGGTCAGCAGCACCCGGTCCCTCTGTCGCGCCCCGCCGCCGGGAGGCACGACCATGGGCCCCGTCGCCGTCTCGACCACCAGACCGAAGCGATCGCCCTGATAGAGGGCGATCTCAACGAGGGCCACCGCCAGCCGGCGCGCGGCGTCGAAGCGGGACCAGTTCGGCGTCTTCAGATCGGCCTGGCCCATGGAGGCGCTGGCGTCCAGCACCAGCCACAGGGTGACCGGGCTCTCGCGTTCGGCGTCGCGCACGAAGAAGCGGTCGGAGCGGCCGTACAGCTTCCAGTCGATGCGGCGCAGGTCGTCGCCGCGCTCATAGGCCCGGTACTGGGCGAACTCCTGCGAGCCCCCGCGATTGCGGCTGGCGTGCTGGCCCGCGCTGGCCAGGACGGCGGCGCGGCGCGGTGTGATCGACAGGCGGCGAAGGCGCGTCCTGAGATCGGGAGGGAGGTCCAGCGGAGACATCGCCCCGCCTTCAGTCGGCCCCGGGGGCGGGGACTGCGTTCAGCAGGGCGGCGACCACGTCGTCGGGCGACCTCCGCTCGGCCTCGGCGGCGAAGGACAGCAGGATGCGGTGGCGCAGGACCGGCGCGGCGAGGACCCGCACATCTTCCCGCGTCGCCGCCAGCCGCCCGTGGATCAGGGCCCGCGCCTTGGCCGCCAGCACCAGGGCCTGTCCGGCGCGGGGCCCGGCCCCCCAGCGGACATAGTCGTTGATCGCCTTGGGCGCTTCGGTCGACGGACGCGTCGCGCGGATCAGGGTGGTGATCCAGCCCAGCAGGCCGTCGGACACATGGACCTGTCGGACCCACTGCTGGAGCACGACGACATCGGCCCCGGTCATGACCTGGGGCACGGGCTTGAACCCACCGCCGGTGGTCTGGACCAGGATCTCCCGCTCCTCGGCCGCCGTCGGATAGCCGACCTGGATGTTCAGCAGGAACCGGTCCAGCTGGGCCTCGGGCAGGGGATAGGTCCCGGCCTGTTCCAGCGGGTTCTGCGTCGCCAGGACGAAGAAGGGCTCTTCCAGCCGGTGAGTCACGCCCGCGTAGCTGACGGTGTGTTCCTGCATGGCCTCCAGCAGGGCGGCCTGAGTCTTGGGCGGTGTGCGGTTCAGCTCGTCGGCGAGGAACAGGTTGGTGAAGACCGGGCCCGGTTGGAAGCGGAAGGACCGGCGGCCGGTGCCGTGATCCTCCTCCATCACCTCGGTGCCAAGGATGTCGGACGGCATCAGATCGGGCGTGAACTGGACGCGGCGGAACTCCAGCGCCAGGGCCTGGCCCAGGGTGCGGACCAGAAGCGTCTTACCCAGTCCCGGCACGCCCTCGATCAGGCAGTGCCCCCCGGCCAGAAGGCCGACCAGCAGTTGTTCGACCACGGCGTCCTGACCGACCACGGCCTGGCTGATGGCCCCCTTCAACTCGGCCAGCTGGGCGAGTTTTGTCTTGATCTCGGCTTCGGTCGGGGAGGTCATGGGCGTCCGGGGGAGGAGGTCAGGCGGTCAGGGCGTAGATGACGATGTTGACGGCGAATTTCGTATTGTCCTCGGCCAGGAAACGCTTGTTCCGCCAGTCGTAGTCCCACTCGCAGCCGTAGTCCTTGTTGGAATAGAGTACGGCGATCCGGCCATCGATGACGATGGCCTTCAGATAGTCGTGGACCAGGTCGTCGCCCCAGCCGTTCAGCTCGAAACTGGTCGCCGGCGGGCCGTCTTCGAACTCGAAGAAGGCGGAATAGATCGGGTGGTCGTTCGGAATCTTGTCCAGCGCCCCCTCGCCGAACAGAGCGGCCATCTGGCGCTCGAAGGTGCGGGCGAACAGGCCGTCGATGTCGTGGTTGCAGTCGTCCACGAAGACGAAGCCGCCGTTCTCGACATAGGTGCGAAAGTTGCTCGCCTCGGCCTGGTTGAACTCCACCAGCTTGTGGCCGGCCATATAGCAGAAGGGGGCGGTCAGCATGGCCGGATCGGCCAGGTCGATCACCCGCTCCGCCGGATCGACGCGCAGGCTGGTGTAGTCCACGAGCGACGTCAGAACGTTGGCGGGCATGCGCTCGTCCACGTCCCAGTTGCCCGAGGCGTAGCGCAACCGGGTGAACCAGAAGTCGTAGGTGGTCTGGGCCGCGGCTGGACCGACAAACGATCCTGCGATGCTCGCACCAAGGAGACGCAGAACATCCGCTCGCGTGAAAGAGTTAGGCTCCTTCTTCATCCGCTCATCCCCGCGAACGCGGGGACCCAGTGCTTTGGGCGATCACAGGCCGAACATGCGCTGTGAAGGTCATCCGAAACGCCGTGCCTCACGAAAGGACTGGGTCCCCGCGTTCGCGAGGATGAGCGGAAAAAAGGAAGCGTCGATCACACGGCGTCGGAGAGGGAGGTGAAGGTGAAGTCCCTCAGGCGCATGGGCGGGATCATCATGGTCTGGCCGTCGCCGACCCGGACCGGGCGGCCCAGTTCGTCGATGTTGTTCAGCATGATGACGGGCGACTCGTTGAAGCGGAAATTCTTCACCGGATACCGCAGCTCGCCGTTCTCGATGTAGAAGGTGCCGTCGCGGGTCAGGCCGGTCAGCAGCACCGTCTGCGGGTCCACCATGCGGATGTACCAGGTCCGGCTGACCAGGATGCCGCGCTCGGTCTCGCGCACCAGGTCCGAGGTCGACTTGGTGCCGCCGGTCATGATGACGTTGCCGGGACCGGCGGTCGGCGTCTTGCCCTGACGCTGGGCCCAGTAGCGGCCATAGATCAGGTTGGTGACCTTGCCGTCCTCGACCCAGGAGATGCGATCGCGCGGCAGGCCGTCGCCGTCCCACGGCAGGGCCGGCACGTTCGGATCGGCGGGATCGGAATAGACGTTGACGCGCGGGTCGAAGACCTGCTCGCCGATCTTGTTGCCGCCGCCCGCCCTGGACATGAAGCTGCGGCCTTCGTCGGCCGGGCGGGCGTTGAAGAAGTTGAACATGAAGCTGATCAGGCCGGCGGCGGCGGCCGGTTCCAGGATCACCGTGTATTTGCCGGGTTCCAGCGCCTGGGCGTCGGCGGAGGCCGCCGCCTTGCGCATGGCGATCTCGATGTCCTCCGACGCGTTGAAGTTCGAGATGTCCTGCACGTTCTTGGCCACCCAGCCCGACCCGCGACCGTCCTCGGTCCGAACCGTGCAGGTGTAGTCGGCCTCGGTCGAAGTCTGGTAGCCGAAGTTGCCGTTGGAGTTGGCGGAGGCGAAGAAGCTCTGGCCGTCCTGCAGGAAGCCGGCAGCGATCAGGTTCTGCGCCTTGCAGGGCTCGATCGAGGCGCGGGCCACTTCGGCGCGTTGCTGGGGCGTGATGTCCGCCGTCGCCTGGCTGAAGGTCCGGGTCGGGCGATAGGTCTGACGCTCGACCGCCGGCATGAACTCGGGGTTCTCAGGCGCGAGACGGGCCAGGTCCTCGGCGCGCCGAACGACGCGTTCCAGCGCCTCATCGCTGAACTCGTTGATCGAGGCCGTGCCGACGCGTCGTCCGAACGCCACCTGGACGCCCAGGTCGGTGTTGGAGATCACGCCCGAGGTCGAGACGTTGTTCAGGGCGAAACGGATGTTGCCTTCGACGCTGCCCGTCAGGGTGGCGGTGCATTCGTCGGCGGTCGACAGGGCGATCACCTTGTCGAGAATGGCCTTGGCTTCGGCTTCGGTCATCATGCTCATGGGAGTGTCTTTCCGATCAGCCGAGCGAGCGCGCGGTGTTGATGACGTTGATCCCGTCGAAACGGGTGGTCGAGGAGCCGTGGCTGACCGCCGAGACCTGGGACGGTTGTCCCTTGCCGTCGAAGAACGAGCCGAACAGCCGGTAGTCGCTCTCGTCGCAGATGGCCGAGCAGGCGGCCCAGAACTCTGGCGTGCGCATCTGATAGGCGACGTCTTCCAGCGGCTGGGTGATCTCGCCGTTCTTGACCTCGTAGAACAGGGTCCCGCCGAACTGGGCGTTGTAGCGTTGCTGGTCGATCGAGAACGACCCGCGACCCAGGATGTAGATGCCGTTCTCGACGTTGGAGATCATGTTCGCGGCCGTCATCGGCGTCCGGCCGGGTTCAAGAGAGACGTTGGGCATGCGCTGGAACTGAACCGTCGACCAGCTGTCGGCGTAGGAGCAACCGTCCGACGCCGTCTTGCCCAGGATGTGGGCCTGGTCGCGCGTGCACTGGTAATCGACCAGGACGCCCTGATCCACCAGCGGCCAGCGCTTGGTGGCCACGCCTTCGTCGTCGTAGCCGACGGCGCCCAGGCTGCCGACCTGGGTCTTGTCGGCGAACAGGTTGACGATCTCGGAGCCATACTGGAAGCGGTCGCGGCGCTTGTCGAGCGTGGCGAAGGATGT
This sequence comes from Brevundimonas subvibrioides, assembly GCA_002280475.1. Lineage (GTDB taxonomy): Bacteria > Pseudomonadota > Alphaproteobacteria > Caulobacterales > Caulobacteraceae > Brevundimonas > Brevundimonas aurifodinae. Next base: position 12,609 of record NCEB01000005.1, on the reverse strand, counting down.
GCCCGCGTAGTTCGCCTCGTAGCCCAGCACCCGGTCCAGCTCGAGCGGGTGGCCGACCGATTCGTGGATGGTCAGGCCCAGGTGGTTGGGATCCAGGATCAGGTCGTAGCGACCCGGTTCGACCGACTTGGCCGACAGCTTCTCGCGCGCCTGGCGGGCGGCGGCCTCGGCGTCCTCGCGCATGTCATAGGACATGCCGTAGCTGATGATGCCACCGGGACCGTTCAGCTTGTCGGCGGCGTTGCCGTCCAGATACTCGTAGCCGAGGCCCATCGGGGCCGACAGGCCTTCGCGGCTGCGGAACTTGCCGGTGGACATATCGACGGCCGTGACCGTGAACGGGGCCCAGATGCGGTGGACGTCCTGGTCGATGTAGGAGCCGTCGGTCGAGGCGAAATACTTCTGCTCGTTGACCAGGAACAGCTGCGAGTTGACGAAGTTGGCCCCGGCCGCCTGGGCCGCCGCATTGACGCCCAGCAGCAGTTCGACCTTTTCGGCGATCGGCACTTCCATGGCATTGCGGCGGATCGGGGTGCGGTAGCTGACCTCTCCGACGCCCGGCGTGGGGGCCAGCTGGACGGCCTGCGTCTGGTTGACCGCATTGGCGCGGGCGATGGCGACGGCCAGACGCGCGGCCTCGGCCACCGCTTCGGGCGTCATGGTGTTGGTGGCCGAGAAGCCCCAGGCCCCATCGGCGATGACCCGAACGCCCACGCCGACGGATTCGGTGTTGACGACGTTCTGGACGTTGGCTTCGCGCGTGATGACGAACTGGCGCAGGTAGCGGCCGACACGCACGTCGGCGTAGCTGGCCCCGGCGCCGGTCGCGGCGCTCATGCCCGCGTCGGCCAGCCGTTTCTTGACGGCGATGTCGATGGTCTCGACCAGCTGGCTGGCGGCGATGGCCCGACCGGCGAAGCCCGGCAGCAGCACGCCGCCCGCCCCGATACCGCAGGCCGCTAGGAACGAACGTCTATCCAAGGCTTCCTCCTCCGCCGGCGATCCGAGCGAGCGGACGCCTCACTGCGCGACGGACACCCCCCGCGCGACCTGGGACGCATCCTTACCGGGGGAAGAGCGGACGTAAACCGCCCGCATCATTACATTCTCGACACCTTGGCGTCGTCTCGTTGTGATGAGGCGACGATCAGCCGGCCGCCGGCGGCTCCGTATGCACCGGTGCAGGGCGTTGCGGACGCAGGCGGAAGGCCAGAGCCAGGGCACCGCCCAGAACGATCAGGGAGGCGATGATCGCTCCGCTCGACAGAGCGATGTTGCCCTTGTCCTGTTCGGCCACGAACACGCCCAGCAGACCCCAGGCGACCGGCAACGGATAGGCCAGCAGCCGTGTCCGCCAGGTCACGAACAAGGCGAAGGCGCTGACGCCCCCCACGGCCAGAAGGGCCCAGGCCGTGGGGGCGAGAGACGGCGGAAGGTCGCCGTTGCCGGTCGCGACGGTCAGAAGGTTCACCGGCGAGGCGACGGTCAGCCATCCCGCCAAGGCCCCCAGAGGCCACGCCACCAGCCAGCGGTCGCGGTCCCACCGGGGTAGATCGCGGATCAGGCGGGCATTCACCAGCAGCGGGATGATGAGCACGCTCAGCGACCCGAAGATCAGCACGATGGTCGCCAGCTCCGCGTCCCAGGCGGCGGCGAGGATCCACCAGCCGATGCCGAGCAAGGCCAGCACCGAGGGCCAGCCGAAGCGGCGGATCATGTCACTCTCGCCCGTCTGGGGCAGGACCTGGCGCACGGCGTAGGCGATCAGGCCGAGGTAGATCGGGCCCCAGATGGCGAAGGCCCAGCCGACCACCCGCAGGGTCGCGTCGCTGTCGGCCGAGAACTCCGCCGGCGTCTGGCCGATGCCTGCGAACTGCTGCAGCTGTCCGGCGATGACGGCGAAAGCGACGGAGGCCAGGACGACCAGGCGACGGGTCTTCTGGGCGGAGGTCGGTCGGACGATGGAGGACATGGGCCTCTTTCCGTAGCGGCGTTCGGGTCCGACACTACGCGCCATTGCGGCAAAGGTTCAGCGCCGATTGACCGCGTCGCGCCCCTGCGACGATCAGGCCGCCGCGTAGATCGACCGGAACAGCACCGCGCCGTCCGCCGAGCCCAGTTCGGCCTCGAAGGCGCGGTCCGGGTGGGGCATCATGCCCAGGACATTGCCCCGCGCGTTCTGAATACCGGCGATGTTCGCCACCGAGCCATTGGGATTGTCGACATAACGGAAGACGACCTGGCCTTCGCCCTCGATCCGGGCGAGGGTCTCGGCGTCGGCGAAATAGTTTCCGTCGCCATTGCCCTGGGTCATGACGACCTCGCGCTGGCCCTGATAGCCGGCGGTGAAGCGGGTCTGGGCGTTCGTGACCTCCAGGCTGATCGGCTTGCAGACGTATTTCAGCCCGGCGTTCCGCAGAAGGGCGCCCGGCAGCATTCCGGCCTCGCACAGGATCTGGAAACCGTTGCAGATGCCGACCACGGCGACGCCGTCGTCCGCCGCCTTCTTCACGGCCTGCATCACCGGCGACTGCGCCGCCATGGCTCCGCAACGCAGGTAGTCGCCGTAGGAGAAGCCCCCCGGAAGCACGATAAGATCGAGGCCGGAGGGAAGCTCGCTCTCCTGATGCCAGACCATCTCGACCCGCTCGTGGGTGGAGCGTTCGATGGCGACCTTGCAGTCGCGGTCGCAGTTGGAACCGGGGAAGACGATGACGGCGGCGCTCATGGCGCGGGCGTTTAGCAGGGTTCTCCCGCGATGTCAGGGGCGGGCGCCCTCCGGCGTCTCGCTGCGAACCTGGGCCAGGAATTCGGTCATGACCGCCACGCGCTCCGGAGCCATCCGCCGCGCGGTCTCGGTCTTGAGGCGAGGCGGAATGGCGGTGGCGAAGCTGTCGAGGGTCCGTAAGGCGCGGTCGTAGTCGTCGCCTTCTCCGGTCGCGGCCAGCAGCCGCGCCGCACCGAGGGCGCCGAGGAAATCCAGCGCGTCGGCGTCGTGCATGACGACGGCCTCCGGTCCCTCGGGCTCCTTGTCGTACATGTGGCCCAGGATGGCGGCGCGGACGGCCGGGAACTTCTCCATCGGGAAACCGGCATCCCTCAGGAAGGGCTCGGACAGTTCGACCGAGCGAACTGCGTGATCCACGCCCGGCGACGCGAACGGCGCGATGCCGCCCCAATCGTGCAGGAAGGCGGCGGCGAACAGGACGTCGGGATCGACGCTCAGACCCTCGGTCTCGGCCAGCGACATCGCCAGCAGATAGTTTCGTTCCGAATGCCGCCAGCCCCAGCTGGGATGGGCCAGGTTCTCCTGCGCGTGGGCGTGGACCGCGCGCCGCCAGGCGCTGTCCAGCGGTATGCCAGCAGATGTCGACGCCGTAGCGGCGGGCGAGGCCGCTGTCTGCCGCGCTTCGGCCGGTGCCACGATGATCAACGCCGCCAGCACGGCCGTCAGTCCGATGATGTTCATTCTGTCGCCCGGTCCCAGTGTCTAGCCCGTTATCGTTAGAGGCCCGTAATCGAGGGATTGGCAAGCCTTCAGGCTGGCTACCGTCAGCGACCGAAGAGCCCGGTCAGCGTGCCCTGCGCGATCGTCGCCGGCTCGATGGCCGCCTTGAACGCCGGGCCGGCGGTCGCGGCGTCGACGAGGACGGTCATTTCGCTCAGGGCGTGGACGGTGAACACATATCGGTGTCCGGGTCCGACCGGCGGGCAGGGGCCACCGTAGCCGACCTGTCCGAAGTCGTTCCGGCCCTGGATCGCCCCTTGCGGGAGCATGCCGCGCCGCCCGCCCGCGCCTGCCGGGAGGGACGTCGTCGAGGCCGGAAGATTGGCGACCGTCCAGTGCCACCAGCCGCCACCCGGCGCATCCGGATCGAACACGGTGACCGCATAGCTCTGGGCGCCCACGACAGGCTGCCAGCTCAGGGCGGGAGACCGGTTGGAGCCGACGCAGCCGAACCCCGAGTAGGCATGACCCAGGGCCAGAGTCTGGCCCTCTGCGAAGTCCGGGCTCGTCACCACCATCGCCGCGACGGATCGCTCGGCCTGTATCGGTGCGGATGGAACCTGGGCCTCGCTACAGCCGGCGAGGCCGATACAGGCCAGGGTGGTCAAAAACGCGCGCATCGGCCCTCCGCATGGTGATCTGCCAAGGGTTCGACGCAGCAGGTCCGAGCGTTACTTGACGGGCCCGGCGCCGGTGGCGGCGCGGAAGGCGACGGAGGTCGTTGGTGTCAACCCTTGTTCTCGTAAGTCGCGGTGATCGAGGCCTTGGCCAGGGTGTGGAAGTGCAGGTTGAAGCCGAACTTGGCCCCGCTGTCCTGCGGCGTCACCTCCAGCGTTTCGGTATCCACCGCGAAGACGGTGAAGATGTAGCGATGCGGACCGTGCCCCGGCGGCGGGGCGGCCCCGCCGAAGCCCGGTTCGCCGAAGTCGGTGCGCCCCTCGACCGCGCCGGCCGGAACCGGGCCGCCGGTCGGGATCTCGGGCACGTCGGCGGGGATGTTGGCCACCGTCCAGTGCCAGAAGCCCGAGCCCGTCGGCGCGTCAGGGTCGTAGCAGGTGATGGCGAAGGACTTCGTCCCCTCCGGCGCGTCCGACCAGGCCAGGTGAGGCGAACGGTTGCCGTGGGCATAGACCTGGGCGTCCGGCAGGACGCCGGCGTCGGTGATGTCGTTCGAGGTCAGGGTGAAGGCCATGGTTCGCTCCTTTGCGTTCGGCGTCTGAAACGGCCGCCCGCAAGAGCGGTTGCTAGAGCATGATCGGTTAAGGAGGACCCCCTGCGTGGGTCCGCCGAAAGCGTGAATCATGCTCTCGCTAAATCCTGGACCCTGATTCACGGCATCAGCGGAATCGCGAAGCGATTCCCCCTCAGCCGATCAGGGTCTAGGCCACTTCGACGCGGTAGCTCTCGATCACCGTGTTGGCGAGCAGTTGCTCGCACATCTTCTTCGCCTCTGCGGCGGGGTCATCGACGCCGTCCAGGTCCAGTTCGATCAGCTTGCCGACGCGGGCGTTCGACGCGCCGGTCCAGCCCAGGCCCTGCAGAGCGCCTTCGACGGCCTTGCCCTGCACGTCCAGGACGCCGGGCTTGAGGAAGACGTGAACCTTGACCTTGGCCATCAGTGCAGCCCTCCCTGAATCACGGTCGGCATGTCCTTCATGATCCCCAGGCGCTTGGCGACCTCGGTATAGCTTTCGATGACATTCCCCAGGTCGCGGCGGAAGCGGTCCTTGTCCATCTTCTCGCCGGTGGTCGAATCCCACAGGCGGCAGCTGTCGGGGCTGATCTCGTCGGCCAGGATGACGCGGGCGAAGTCGTTTTCCCACACCCGGCCGAACTCGATCTTGAAGTCCACCAGGGTGATGCCGACCGCGCCGAACATGCCCGACAGATAGTCGTTGACCCGCAGCGTCATGGCCAGGATGTCGTCGATCTCCTGCGTCGAGGCCCAGTTGAACGCCGTGATGTGCTCTTCCGTCACCATCGGATCGTTGAGCTCGTCCTTCTTGTAGTAGAACTCGATGATCGAGCGGGGCAGGGGCGTGCCCTCTTCCTGGCCGAGGCGTGTGGCCAGCGAACCGGCGACGATGTTGCGGCAGACGACTTCCAGCGGAATGATCTCGACCTCGCGGATCAGCTGCTCGCGCAGGTTCAGCCGCTTGATGAAGTGGTTGGTGACGCCGATGCCGTTCAGCCGCGTCATCACGAACTCGCTGATCCGGTTGTTGATGACGCCCTTGCCCTCCAGCGTCGCCTTCTTCTGGGCGTTGAAGGCCGTGGCGTCGTCCTTGAAGTACTGGATCAGGGTGCCGGGTTCGGGGCCCTCGTAGAGGATCTTGGCCTTGCCCTCGTAGATCTTCTTGCGCTTGGTGTTCATCATGGCGGTCCCTGACGGGGCGAAACGGGCATCGCCGAAAACGAAAATCGCGCGGCCAGAGGGTTCGTCTGGGCGGCGCGATCCGGTCTCGAGCTGAGCGGGAGATTTGTCGGGCCCGACTTAGCGGAAATCCCCCTGCGACACAAACGCCGAGCCCAGCACGAACCCGCCGACGCGTCCGTGCCACACTGGCGATGCTCCGTTCACGGTGGCGTGGATGCGAGCCGTTATCCATTGCCTTGCATCGGTCGGCAGCTATAGACCACGCGGCGGCTCAGCGAGACCCGGAGCCGCGCCTGGAGCGACGACCACGCATGACGACCTTCAACGATCGGGAAAAGGGCTTCGAGTCCAAGTTCGCGCTCGATCAGGAGCAGGAATTCAAGGCCATGGCCCGCAGGAACAAACTGCTGGGACTGTGGGCGGCCGAGAAGATGGGGCTGAGCCCCGAGTCGGCCGAGGACTATGCCAAGGCCGTCGTGCGCGCCGACTTCGAACAGCCGGGCGAAGAGGATGTGTTCCGCAAGATCGCCGGCGACTTCAAGGGCTCAGGCTTGACCGTGTCAGAGGGCGAGATCCGCTCCAAGATGGACGAGTTCGCCTCGGTGGCCCGCGACCAGGTCCGCGCCGGCGAGTGATCGCGAGATAGCGGGCAGGAAAAAGGGCCGCAGCGGGGGGTCTGCGGCCCTTCCTGTGTCGGGGGCTTGGGGGGAAAGCCTCACCCGACGCCGTTTGCGTCTCGCGCCTCATAGAAATGCGGCGCGAGACGAAAGGTTCACCGGAAAAATCAGCCCGGCATCACGACGGTGTCGATGACGTGCACGACGCCGTTCGACTGCAGGACGTCGGCCTGGGTGACGGTCGAGGTGCCGCCGGCCGCGTCGGTCAGCGTGACCGAACCGTCGGCGTTCGGCGTGACGGTCAGGGTGGCACCCTGGACCGTGGTCAGGGTCGCGCTGCCACCACCGGCCTGGGCCTGGCTGGCCAGATCCGCTGCGGTCAGGCGACCCGACACGACGTGATACGTCAGGATGCGCGTCAGGTCGTCCTTGCCGGCCGGGGCCAGCAGGGCTTCACGCGTGGCGGCGGGGATTTTCTCGAAGGCGGCGTTGTCCGGCGCGAAGACCGTGAACGGACCCGGGCCCGAGAGGGTCTCGGCCAGTTCGGCGGCCTGAACCGCGCTGACCAGGGTGGTCAGGTTCGACGCCTTGGCGGCGTTGGCGACAATGGTTTCGTTGGGGCTCATCGCGGCGCCGCCGACCATCGGGTCGGTCGAGGCCGTGGCGGCGGCGTCCGTGGCCATCGCGTCGGCGGCCGGGGCTTCGGTCTCGGCACCGCTGTTGCAGGCGGCGAGGCCCAGCATGGCGGCGGAGGCGACGGAAAGGGTGAGGAGGCGGGTGTTCATGGCATCTTCTCCAAAGTTCAAGCGCCCCGCATCGGGAGATGCAGGCGGCGAGTCCCCTAAAGACGGCTCAGCTTCACAAAGGATGCGTCGGCGATCACGAAAAGCGGCGCGACAGGGCGACGCAGGGGGTCAGCCGAACACTCGCCGAAAGACCGTATCGACGTGCTTCGTGTGATAGCCGAGATCGAACAGGGCCTCCAGGTCGGCGTCCGGGACGATGACCTCCGGGTCCGCCTTCAGGAAGTCGAGGAAGTTCCCTTCGCCGCGCCAGACCTTCATGCCCTTGTCGAAGAACTCCTCGACCTCCAGCACCTCGGTGCGCTGCAGGTGGCGGATCTCGGTCGCCAGCCGCTCGATCACCCCCGCCAGTCGGTTCAGGGCGAAGTCCAGATGGATGGTCGCGTCCGGGCCGATGCCGCGTTCGACCGACGAATGGCTGATATCGCGCTCGTGCCAGAGGGCGACGTTCTCCATCGCAGGGACGACGGCCGAGCGGACCAGACGCGCCAGGCCGGTCAGGTTCTCGGTCAGGATGGGGTTGCGCTTGTGCGGCATGGCCGAGGAGCCCTTTTGGCCCTTGTCGAAGAACTCCTCGACCTCCAGCACCTCGGTGCGCTGCAGGTGGCGGATCTCGGTCGCCAGCCGCTCGATCGAGGAGGCCACGACGCCGAGGGCGGCGAAGAAGGCGGCGTGGCGGTCGCGCGGGATCACCTGGGTCGAGACGGGCTCGACCGCCAGGCCCATCTGTTCGGCGACATACTCTTCAACGGCTGGATCGACATTGGCGAAGGTTCCCACCGCGCCCGAGATGGCGCAGGTGGCGATCTCCTCGCGCGCCGTGACGAGCCGGCGGCGCGCGCGCTGGAACTCGGCGTGATAGCCGGCCAGCTTGAGACCGAACGTCACGGGCTCGGCGTGGATGCCGTGGCTGCGTCCCACGCAGGGTGTGAGTTTGTGCTCCCTGGCCCGCGTCTCCAGCGCCGCCAGCACCCGGTCGACGCCGGCGACCAGCAGGTCGGCCGACCGCGCCAGCTGCACCGCGAAGCAGGTGTCGAGAACATCCGACGAGGTCATGCCCTGGTGCAGGAAGCGGGCCTCCTCGCCGACGGTCTCGGAGACATGGGTCAGGAAGGCGATGACGTCGTGCTTGGTCGTGCGCTCGATCTCGTCGATGCGGTCCGCGTCCCAGGCGGCGTCCTTGCCCTTGGCCCAGATGGCTTCGGCGGCCTCGGTCGGAATGACGCCCAGCTCGGCCATCCGGGTGGCGGCATGCGCCTCAATCTCGAACCAGATCTTGTATTTGGTGTCGGCGGACCAGAGGGCGACGGCTTCGGGGCGGGCATAGCGGCTGATCATGGGCGGGGGTAAAGGCTTTGAGGCCCGTCCGTGTCAAGGAATGACGGCGTTTGGAGAGGAAACGAGACCCATGGAACTGATCGTCGGCAACATCGCCTTCTCGACCTGGTCACTGAGGCCCTGGCTGGTGCTGAAGCATTGCGGGGCGGCGTTCACCCTGGCCGAGATCCCGCTTTACGGCGACGGATGGAAGGCGCGGCTGGCCGAGGTGTCGCCGTCGGGCAAGGTGCCGCTGCTGAAGGTCGACGGAGAGACGATCTGGGATTCGCTGGCCATCTCGGTCTGGGCGGCCGAGCGATATCCGGACGCGGCGCTGTGGCCGGACGACGCCGCCGCCCGGTGGCTGTGCCGCTCGGTGGTCTGCGAGATGCACTCCAGCTTCGGGGCCTTGCGGACCGAATGCGGGATGGGGCCGGACGCGAACGGCGTGATCCACACGATGGTGGGCGACGACCGGGCGGAGCCGCCGACCAGCGAGGCGGTGGCGGCCGACGTGCGGCGACTGGTCGAGATCATGACGACGATGCGGGCGCGATTCGGCGCGGACGGGCCTTATCTGTTCGGCAAGTGGTCGATGGCCGACGCCTTCCTGACGCCAGTGGCCACCCGCTTCCGTCACTACCGGATCGATCTGGCGGCGCATGGGGATCAGGACGGTATCGCCGCCGGCTATGTGGCCGCTCTGCTACGGCATCCGGATTTCCTGGAGTGGACGGAACGGGCCGTCACACAGGGCGGTTAGAGACGGCGAACGCGTCGTTAAGGGCGACCGCGAACCCGGGCTTAAGGGATCGCTGTTATCCGTGAGGCGTCATCGAGAGCCGCCATGTCCGACCGCACGCCCCCCGTTGAGAAGACCGCCCGTCCGTCGCTGATGAGCTATGGGCTGTTCATCCTGGTCGGGTGCAGCCTGTGCGCCTCGCTGGTGGGTAGCCTGCTCTAGCGGGTGCCGACGACCGGCGTGGCGGCCATGTGTGTCGTCGGCGCGGCCTCGCCCGGAGGCGGGGCGACATAGTCCAGGGCGATCGGCACCAGCGGCTGACCGGCGACCACGGCGTCCAGCGTATGCAGCGGGCGACCGGCCATCCGCTGATAGATCCAGTAGGCCGCGACGACCTTTTCCACATATTCGCGGGCCTGGGGGACGTCGATCGTCTCGATCAGCAGCAGGGGGTCGGGCGTCGGGCCCAGGCGTCGCAGCGCGCCCAGCATGGGGCCGGGCCCGGCGTTGTAGCTGGCCACCGCGCGCAGCAGATCGCCCTGGAACTCGGGCCGGGCCAGCATGCGGTTCACATAGTCCTGACCCAGGCGGACGTTGGTCGCGGGCTGAAACAGGCGCTGCGGCGTTGAGACGAAGCCGCGATCGCCGGTCATCTCGGCCGCCGTGGTGGGCATGACCTGCATCAGGCCATAGGCCCCGACCGGAGAGCGCGCCTCGGCGTTGAAGGCGCTCTCCTTCCTGGCGATGGCGTAGACGAGAGAGCGTTCCAGGGTCCATCCGCCCTCGGGCACGATCTCGGGCTGTGGGTAGTCGGCGGCGTCGATGCGGGTGGCGTCAGCGCCGTTCGAGCCTCCAAGCCGGGGGCCGAGAACCCGGGCCAGGCCGGTCCACAGGCGTCGCGTCTGATCGCCGGCGGTACGCAGGCCGTTGCGCAACTCGTCGCGGGCGTCGGCGCGGCGGCCGACCTCGAACAGGGCGACGGCGCGGCGGGCGCGGCCGTCGTTGCGCAGGAAGTCGTCCATCTCGCGCTGGTTCACGCCGATCGGCTCGTCGTTGAGGGCGGCGGTCTGGACCACGGCCTCGTAGGGCGTCGGGCCGACGTTGACGATCACCGGCTCCTGCCCAAGCTGGCGCAGGGCGATCTGGCCGTAGAAGGTGGCGGGCCAGCGGGCCGACATCCGCAGGAACTCCTGGATGCGGTCCTGGCGTCCGGTCCGGCCGGCGGCGCGCGCGGCCCAGTAGGCGGCCCCGGCCCGGGTCCAGCCGTCCTCGGTCGGATCGACGGCGACCCGCTCGAAGGCCTGGAAGGATCGCGAATGGTCGGCCGTCCGCCAGGCGGCGAGGCCGACGGTCCACCAGTCGCCGATCTGTTCGCCCAGGGCGATGGCGGTCGCGAGGTCGTCGCGGTTCAGGGCGACCCGGGCGGCGCGGGCCGGATCGGCCTCGGCGTTCCCGCCGCCGGCCGCGACCGCGTCCCAGGTCCGCGAGAAGAAGGTCCCGGTCGGTCGGCGCGGCTCGGGCACCCCGTCGGGACGGCGGCGCATGGCCAGGGCATAGGCGCGCTGGGCGGTCGGCAGGTCGGCGTAGTCCTCCAGCCAGGCGGCCAGTTCGTCGAACGTCGCGGTGTGATCGGCGTGGAACAGACGCTCGAACTCGACCTGGCCGAGAAGGACCCGGTCGCCCGCCTGGCGCGCCGAGGCGCGCGCGGTTTCCAGGTCGCCGCGCCGCAGGGCGTCGAAGGCGGTGGTGTAGCTGAGCCGGTCCGCGTCGGACAGGGCGGTCGGGGTGATCCGCAGGCCGCGCCGTTCGTCTTCGGCGTCGTTCGCCGTCACGGACGCGTAGGGCTCGGGCGTGGCGTGCGCCGGGGCGGCCAGGGTCGAGAGAACCAGCGCCGCGATGGCGATCGTCGGCGCGGCCAGCGCGCGTCGGCGGAAATCGTGCAAGGCGGCGGCCCCCCGTGATGCGCGCGCCCGTCTCGATCCAGGATCGACGCGCGGTCTGCGTTCGGTCGTCAAGCAGGGACCATGCCGGATTCCGACGGATCCCTCAATCGGTCCGCGGCGCGACCCCTCGCCCTTGTCATCCCGCCGACGGGCGCCGATTTTGTGGCGGAAAGCTTAAGGAGCGTCGCCATGAAGACCCGCCGCCTCGGACCGAACGGTCCCGAAGTCTCCGCCATCGGCCTGGGCTGCATGGGGATGAGCGCCTTCTATGGCGCGCCGTCGGACGAGGCGACGGCGACTTCGGTGCTGCACCGGGCGCTCGATCTGGGCGTCACCCTGTTCGACACGGCCGAGATGTACGGGCCCCATACGAACGAGGAATTGCTGGGCCGGGCTTTCGCCGGAAAGCGCGACCGGGTCTTTCTCGCGACCAAGTTCGGCATTGGCTACAACGCCGATCGCACGGCCCTGGCCGTCGACGGGTCGCCGGCCAATGTGCGGCGCGCCATCGAGGGCAGTTTGAAGCGGCTGAAGACCGACCACGTCGACCTCTACTATCTGCACCGCGTTGATCCCGACACCCCGATCGAGGAGACGGTCGGCGCGATGGGCGAACTGGTGACCGAGGGCAAGGTGCGCTTCCTGGGGCTGTCGGAGGCGGGGCCCGAGACCCTGCGAAAGGCCCATGCGACCCATCCGATCACGGCGCTGCAGACCGAGTATTCGCTGTGGTCGCGCGAACCGGAGGACGGACTGCTGGCGCTGTGCGATGAACTCGGCATCGGCTTCGTGCCCTACAGCCCGCTGGGGCGGGGGTTTCTGTCGGGCGAGATCCGGTCGATCGACGACCTGGAGGAGGGCGACTTCCGCCGGTCGAACCCGCGCTTCATGGGCGAGAATTTCCAGAAGAACATCGACCTGGTGCATGCGGTGACGGCGATCGCGACGGACAGGGGCGTGACGGCGGCGCAGCTGGCCCTGGCCTGGGTGCTGGCCCAGGACGAGACCCTGGTGCCGATCCCCGGGACACGACGCATCCGGACGCTGGAGGAGAATGTGGCGGCGGCGGACATCGTTCTGACCCGGGAGGACCTGACGCGGATCGAGGCGGCGTTTCCGAAAGAGGCGGTGGTGGGTCATCGCTATGCGGAAGCGGCGCGTGCGGCGTTGAATCGGTAACAGACGTCTCTCCCTCCCCGGAACGGGGAGGGTGGTCGACGCGAAGCGGAGACCGGGTGGGGGCGGCCGGTGCTTGAGCGCCGACATCGCGTCTGGACCCCGGCGCCGCCCCCACCCGGCGCT
>NCEB01000004.1 GCA_002280475.1 Brevundimonas subvibrioides | reverse complement strand
GTCATTGAGGCCGGAATGCAGCACTTCCACCGGCGCGTTGAACCGTTCGCGAAAACGGGCGATGGCGGCTGGACGCCGAGATCGTGCCGATGACGACCACCATGCTGGTCGCGGACAAGGCGACAGGCCAGACCTCGTCGAAGGAGGTGACCCTGTCGAAGGACGAGGGCAATCGCGCCGACACGACCCTGGAGGGCCTGAAGTCGCTGAAGACCGTGTTCGGCGGGGGCGAGGAGATCCAGCAGGGCGAATTCATCACGGCGGGCAATGCGTCCCAGCTTTCGGACGGGGCCTCGGCCTCGGTCGTCATGGAGGCGGGCGAGGCGGTGAAGCGCAACCTTCAGCCGCTGGGCGCCTATCGCGGCATAGCGGTGGCGGGCTGCGAACCGGACGAAATGGGGATCGGCCCGGTCTATGCGGTGCCCAAACTGCTCAAGCGCCACGGCCTGACGGTCGACGACATCGGCATCTGGGAGCTGAACGAGGCCTTCGCGGTCCAGGTCCTGTATTGCGCCGACACCCTGGGCATTCCGATGGACCGGCTGAACGTCTCGGGCGGCGCGATCTCGATCGGCCACCCCTACGGCATGTCGGGAGCGCGCATGACCGGACACGTCCTGATCGAGGGCAAGCGGCGCGGGGCCAAGTATGGCGTCGTCACCATGTGCGTCGGCGGCGGCATGGGCGCGGCCGGGCTGTTCGAGATCTACTGAGAACAGCCCGAAAGCCGCGACCACGCTGGAATTCGAACCGAAACGCGAAGCGTTTCAGGGCGGGGCCGCGGGGCTGTTCGAGATCTTCTGATCTTCAGTCAGTGCGCATCGCCGTAGCGGGCGGTCATTTCCGCGCGCCATCTCGCCCTGAGCGGCGCCGGGCGGGCGGGGTAGCGGTCCTCCAGCACCGTCGCATCCAGGACGCGGTCGGTGCGGAACATGCGGAAGTCGTCCCGCATCTCGCACCAGGCCAGGACGATGCGCGTCGTGTCGCGATAGGCGATCTGGAAGGGCCACACGGTGCGGCGGCTCTCGGCCTCCTTCTCGTCGCGATAGTGCAGCGCGACCTTGCGAGCGCCGTGGATGGCGTGGCGGACGGCGGCCATGTCGATGGCTTCCGGCAGCACGTTCCAGCTCGGCGTAGAGACGGCGGGCTCCAGCACCATGGGTCGGAGCCGCTCGGGCACGGTCGCGGCGATCTTGGCGATCAGGTCGCGGGCGGCGCGGGCGAGCGCCGGATCTCCCCGGCCCGCCACCCATTGGGCCCCCAGCACCGCCGCCTCGATCTCGTCCGACGTCAGCATCAGGGGCGGCATGTCGAAGCCGGTGTCGAGCACATAGCCGACGCCCGCCTCGCCCCGGATCGGCACGCGCTGGCCCATCAGGGCGGCGATGTCGCGATAGACGCTGCGTTTCGATGTCTCCAGCTCGGCCGCCATGGCTTCGGCCGTGACCGGTCGAGAGCTGCGGCGAAGCAGCTGGACGATCTGGAACAGGCGGTCGGCTTTGCGCATCTTTTGGTGGCGCTAGCGCTTGGGACGCGGTCCCTCGCTGCTTGAGCGCGATTCTCCTCGCTGAGGCCCGTCGAGCCGACGAACCGACCTTACGGCGACGCTGCTGACAGCATGCTGGCAGCAGGGTGGCGGTAGTCAATCCATCGACACCGGAACGCCACTTCCGGACCTCGCGAAGATGGAGATCCCGTCATGCTCACGCTGTTCCATGCTCCCCAAACCCGTTCATCCCGCATCCTCTGGCTGATCGAGGAACTTGGGGCCGACGTCGAGGTCGTCTATTGCGAGATCGCGCATCGCAATGGCCAGAGGGTCGGAGAGGGCGATCCCCGGAACCCGCACCCCGACGGCAAGGTGCCTGCCCTTATCCATGACGGCGCCCTGATCACGGAATCGGCGGCGGTGGCACTGTATCTGACGGACCTGCACCCCAAAGCGGGCGTCGGCGCACCCGTCGGATCGCCGGATCGGGGCGCCCTTCTGACCTGGTTGACCTGGGCGGCGGGCGAACTGGAGCCGGCCCTGTTCACCCGGATGGGGGGAGCGAGCGACGCCTTCGCCGTCGCCCGGTACGAGGCGGCGATGGATCGGTTGATGGATGCGCTGTGGAGCGGGCCGTTCCTGATGGGCGACCGGTTCACGGTCGCCGATGTGATGGTCGGTTCGACCCTGACCTGGGTCCGGCCGATGCTGCCCGACAGTCCCTTGTTCGACCGCTACCTCGATCGGCTGGCGGCGCGGCCCTCCAGCGGCAGGGCGGCGGCGCGGGACAACGCGACCGGTCTGGAACAGGCGGCCTGATCAGGCCGCCCGGGCGGGTACAGCGTCGTCGTCGCCGCCCGAAAGCTGGATCGCCTTCAGGGCTCCGACATAGGCGTCGCGCCACAGGCCCACGTCCGTGTCCTGAACGACCTTCATCAGCGCCTGCCATTTCCGGATGCGCTCATCCAGTGGCATCGTCAGGGCGCGGTGGATGGCGTCGGCGACCTCCTCGCGGCTGAACGGATTGACCAGCAGGGCCTCGCCCATCTGTTCGGCCGCCCCCGCGAAGCGCGACAGGATCAGCACGCCCGGATCGTCGGGGTTCTGGGCGCAGACGTATTCCTTGGCCACCAGGTTCATCCCGTCCCGCAGCGGGGTGACCAGACAGACTTTCGCCGCGCGATAGATGCCCGCCAGCTGGTCCCGGCGATAGCTGCGGTTCAGATAGCGGATCGGTTGCCAGTCCATGTCGGCGAACTCGCCGTTGATGCGTCCGGCGAGCGAGTCCAGGCGGGCGCGAATGTCCTGATAGGTATCGACCTCGTCGCGACTGATGGGGGTGACCTGGACCAGAAAGACGTCGCCGCGGATTTCGGCGTGGTCCTGCAGGAACTGCTCATAGCCGAGCATCCGCTCCTCGAGCCCCTTGGAGTAGTCCAGCCGATCGACCCCGACGATCATCGAGCGGAAAGCCGCCGAGGCCGCCATGCGGTCGTAGGTCCGAACGCCTTCCCGCGAGTCCCGCGCCTCCATGAAGCCCTCGACGTCGATGCCGATCGGGAAGGTCCCGATCCGCACTTCACGACCGAAGGCCTCGAGCCCGCCATAGCCCGCCAGTTCGCCCCGCGCCTCTGAGATGACGTAGTCGCGGAACAGGTCCAGCCACTCCTGGGTCTGGAAGCCGATCAGATCATAGGCGAACAGGCTTTCGACCAGCCGTCGGTGATGCGGCAGGGTGACCAGCAGCTGCCGCGCCGGCCAGGGCGTGTGCAGGAAAAAGCCGATCCGGTTGGTGATCCCCAGACGCCGGAGGTCCCGCGCCAGGGGGATCAGATGATAGTCGTGGACCCAGATGATGTCATCGGGCTGGATCAGGGGGGCCAGGGTTTCGGCGAAGCGCCGGTTCACCCGCTCATACCCTTCACCATAGGACCGCTCATAGGCCGTCAGGTCCACCCGATGATGGAACAGCGGCCACAAGGTCTTGTTGGCATAGCCGTTGTAATATTCCTCGACGTCCTGCGCCTCGAGATCGACCAGCGCCACCTCGACCCCGGCGCGGTCCTCGGTCTTCAGCTCGCCGGTGAAATGCTCGATCGTCTCGCCGGACCAGCCGAACCACAGGCCTTCGTATTTTCGCAGGGCGGCCGACAGGGCCATGGCGAGGCCTCCGGCGGAGCCAGCGGCGGGGTCGACAGGGGCGGAAACGCGGTTGGAGACGACGATCAGGCGGGTCATGACGCGCCCCTAACGGCCAAGCTGGCGGTCGGCTGCATCGCAATCTCGTGATCGCGTCTCGAGGCCCTACCGGACATCGGTCCACGACCGGCTGAGCAGGACGGCGCAGTTGATGATGCCGACCAGAGAATAGGTCTGGGGATAGTTGCCCCACAGTTCGTTGTCCTCGACGCGGATATCCTCGCTGAGCAGGCCCGCGTGGGTCCGACGACTGAGCATCTGCTCAAAGATCTCTCGGGCTTCCTCGTCACGGCCGTTCTGGTGCAGGGCCTCGATGAACCAGAAGGTGCAGAAGTTGAAGGCGGTCTCGGGCTCGCCGAAGTCATCCGGCTCGACATAACGGAACAGATAGGACCCCTTCTTCAGATCCCGTTCAATGGCGTCGAAGGTCGCGACCTGGCGCGGGTCCATCGGGTCGAGGAAGCCCAGGTCGACCAGTTGCAGCAGCGAGGCATCCAGCTCGCGCCCGCCATAGCTGGCGGCGAAGCGGCCCTCGTCGGGCAGGAAGGCTTCCGCCTCGATCCGAGTCCGGATTGTCGTCGCGCGCTCGGCCCACACCCGGCCCCGCTCCGGCAGGCCGAGGTGGTCGGCGGCCTTGGCCAGACGGTCGCAGGCGGCCCAGCACATGACCGACGAATAGGTATGCACACGCGCGATCGTCCGGAACTCCCACAGGCCCGCGTCGACCTGGTCGTGCAAGGCGAAGGCGCGATCGCCGACCTTCTCCAGGTGGTGAAAATCATCGAGCGAGCCCGGGCGCAGCAGGCGCTGATCGTAGAAGCTCTGGACCAGGGGCAGGACGATCTGTCCGTAGACGTCGTGCTGCAGGTGCTCGCGCGCCTGATTGCCGACGCGCACCGGCTTCATGCCGCGATAGCCCTCGACCGAGGTCACGATGCGCTCGTCGATATCCTCCTCCAGCCCGACGCCATAGACCGGCTGGACATGGCCGCCCGCCGAGGCATCGACCAGGTTCCGGAGATAGCCGAGGTAGTTCTCCAGGATATCGACCGAGCCCAGACGGTTCAGGGCCCGGACGGTGTAGTAGGCGTCGCGGATCCAGCAGTAGCGATAATCCCAGTTGCGGCCGCTCTCCGGAAACTCGGGCACCGAGGTGGTCAGGGCCGCGACGATGGCTCCGGTCTCTTCGTAGACGCACAGCTTCAGGGTGATCGCCGCCCGGATCACCGCCTCCTGATAATCCAGGGGGATGTAGAGCGTGCGGATCCAGTCGGTCCAATAGGCCACGGTGCGGTCCAGGGTGGCCGAAACACCGGCTCCGACCTCCTGGTCGTAACCTTCGTCGGGCCCCAGGAAGAAGGCCAGCGGCCGCTCCAGCCGGAAGACGCGCTCTTCGAGCACATGCGAGACTGGACAATCGGTCGTCAGCCGCAGGGTGATGTCCGTGCACTGATAGCGGATGTGGTTGGAGCCCGAGGTGCAGTCTGCCTTGCGCGCGCCCCAGTCGGCGGAAGGACGCAGCCGCATACGGATCCGTGGCGAGCCCTGAAGCGGCCTCACGATCCGCGCGAAGGCCAGGGGCCGATAGGTGCGGGAGTGCTTCTTGTGGCGCGGCGCGAAATCGAGAATCTCGAGCGAGGCCCCCTCGTCGTCCGTCAGAACGGTGCGCAGCACCGGCGTGTTGCGGACATAGGACTGAGAGGTGGAGGCCAACCCATCCAGTTCGATCGACCAGAAGCCGTGATCGGGCGCGTCTCCGTCCATCAGCGCGGAGAAGACCGGATCACCGTCCACGCGAGGCGCGCAGGCCCAGACGTAGCGCCCCGCCCGGTCGATCAGGGCCGAGATGGCGCAGTTGCCGATGGGGGCGAGGTCGAGGCCCGGCCGGGCGGGCGTCGCGCCGGTCATGCCCGGGCCTCCACCACGGCTTCCAGCCAGTCCAGCACCGCTGGCACGTCGGGCAGGCCGTAGCGGGCCGCGGTCTCTCGCCCGGGCCCGACCAGAACGCCGAACCCGCCCAGCGCCTCGGCGGCGCTAAAGCCTGCCTCGTCGGTCAGGTCATCGCCCGCCATGACCGGCAGGGCCCCGGCGAAAGGGGTTTCAGCCATGAAGGCGGACAGGGCCCGCCCCTTGTCAGCGCCGGGTGTCTTGAGTTCCAGCACCATATGGCCGGGTTGCAGCACCAGCCCCGTGTCGGTCGCGAGACCTTCGGCCAAGGCGCGAGCCTGGGTCCCCGCTTCGGGGGCCTGACGATAGTGGAGACCGGCTGACACACCCTTGTCCTCGACGATCACGCCGGAATGGGCGGCGGCGAAGTCGCGAAACGCGGCCACGGCGTCCGCCACGCGGGGACTGGCCTCCGCGCGGTCCAGGCTGCCGTCACGGCGACGGCGCTCCAGCCCGTGCACACCTGACGCCGATCGCGCCGCGCCCCCGGCGATGCGATCGATCTCAGCGATCGTTCGGCCACTGATGATGGCCATGCGTCCGCCGAGCGTCCGGTCGAGCGCCTCGAGAACGGCCGTGCGGCGAGGCTCGGCGACCACCGCCTCGGGCGTGGGCGCCAGGGCGGCCAGCACCCCGTCCATGTCGAGGAACAGGGCCAGAGGACCGTCGAACGCGACGGGCGGCGGCGGCAGGGTGCGTGTCAGGGTCCCGGCGGATGGCGGCATGGTCTCTCGATGCTGATGTTGTCGCTTGGTGATCGACGCCCGACCTCTTAACGCCCTTCTGCGGCAAAGGTTGACCTTGGGAGGCTGAACTTCGGTAACAGCCGCCTGGATTGTGGAACCCGCCAAGGAGGGTCTACACCGCCGCACTGCCCGCGAAAGACCCGTCACCATGCCCCACGACGCCCCGCCCTCCTCGCCCGCATCCCCCGAAGCCGTCGGGGCCATGACCGAACACGCCCGCTCGGTCATCCGGCTGAACATCGAGGCCCTGGAGGCGCTGGAGCGAACCATCGACGGCTCCCTGGCGCGCGCGGTGGATGTGATCCTGTCTCGGCCCGGCTATGTCGTGGTGACCGGGATCGGCAAGTCTGGGCACATCGGCAACAAGATCGCGGCCACCCTGGCGTCCACCGGCACCAACGCCTTCTTCGTGCATCCGGCCGAGATGAGCCACGGCGACCTCGGCATGCTGCGCCACGACACGACCCTGCTGGCGATTTCCAACTCGGGCGAGAGCCGCGAACTGCGCGACCCGCTGCTGTTCTGCCAGAGGAACGGCATTCCGGTGATCGGCATGACCCAGCGCGGGTCGTCCTTCCTGGCGCGGATGTCGGCGGTGCCCCTGGTGATGCCCAGCGTCGCCGAGGCCTGCCCGAACGGTCTGGCGCCCACCACTTCGACCCTGATGACCCTTGCGCTGGGCGACGCCCTGGCCATGGTGCTGATGGACCGACGCGGCTTCTCGGCCACCGATTTCGGCATGCACCATCCGGGCGGCTCCCTGGGCATGAGCCTGCAGAGCGTGCGCGAATGGATGGGCGACAACCATGCCCCGCCCCCGACCGTGCCGACCGACGCGGCCTTCGCCGAGGTGGTGGCCGCCATCACCGCCGGGCGCAAGGGCGCGGTCGCGGTGCTGGACGACGACGGCAGCCTGGCCGGGATGATCACGGACGGCGACGTGCGCCGGGCATTCTCCAGCGACGTGTCGCGCATCACGGCCTCCGACATCATGAGCCGCCAGCCGATCACCGTCGGCCCCGACCAGCGCATGAGCGACGTCGTCGACCTCTTGACGGCGAACAAGATCTCGAACCTGTTCGTGGTCGCTGATCAGCGCCCTGTCGCCATCGTGCATGTCGCCGAACTGATGCAGGCCGGATACGTCTCCTGACGGACGGGGTCCACGCGGTTGACCCCCATGGGGCAAGGGTCTACGCCGCCAACCGACCGGCCGCCCCAGTGCGTCGCCGGACGCTCGGAACAACCGCGTCGAAGGCTGAAGTTGGATAGGTCGCCGGATGTCGTGGAAACTGGGCGAGCCGCGCCGTTGACGACGACCGCGCCGCGCCGACCGACCCTGTGCATCGACGGCTACAACATCGCCATGACGCGCGGCACCGGCATCGCCACCTATGGCCGGAACCTGTTGACGACCGTGCGCGCCCTGGGTTTCGAGACCCAGGTCCTGTACGGCCCGCCGCGCAAGCGATCCAAACGCCCTCTGCTTAACGAGACCGCCCTGGTCGACGCCGAACGGCCCCGCAAGAACAAGCGCATCGCGCGCTATGTCCAGACACTGACCAGCCGCGCCGGCGTCCCCGCCTGGCCGGTCACGCCCAGCGGTGAGGTCTTCTGGCCGACAAGGGCCGGCGGGCGGCCGGACGCGGCGTCGTTCTGGGCCGCGCACGACCTGTACTACCGGGCCAACCGCTCGTTCTCGGCCTATCGCAAGGAGACGCCGGTCGATTTCGACACCGACGGGGGAGCCGGGAAGCCGGACCTGATGCACTGGACCGCGACCCTGCCGCTGCATGCGCGGGGCGTGCCCAACGTCTATACGATCCATGATCTGATCCCGCTGCGGCTGCCGCACACCACCCTGGATGACAAGCCGGCCTATTTCGCCCTGTGCCGGGCCATCGCGCGGCGCGCCGACCACATCGCCGTGGTGTCCGAGACCACGCGGCAGGACGTGATCCGGATGCTGGGCGTGTCCGAGGACAGGGTGACCAACACCTATCAGGCCGTCCACCTGCCGGCCGCCCTGACCAACCGGTCAGAGGCCGATGTCACGCGGGAGCTTCAGGGCGTGTTCGACCTGGGCTGGAAGGACTATTTCCTGCATTTTGGCGCGATCGAGCCCAAGAAGAACCTGGGTCGCGTGGTCGAGGCCTATCTGGCGTCGGGCTGCCTGACGCCTCTGGTCGTCGTGGGCGGCCGGGCCTGGCTGGACGAACCCGAGACGGCCCTGATGAACCAGGTCATCGCCGACAAGGGCCCCAGCGCCGAGCGCATCCGGCGCTATGAATACCTGCCCTTCTCCATGCTGATCAGCCTGATCCGGGGGGCGAAGGCGACCCTGTTCCCTTCGCTCTACGAAGGGTTCGGCCTGCCCGTGCTCGAGTCCATGGCGCTGGGCACCGCGGTCCTGACCTCGACCGGAGGGTCCCTGCCCGAGGTCGCGGGCGACGCCGCGATCAGCGTCGACCCCTACGACGTCCCGGCCCTGACACGCGGGCTGCAGGCGCTGGACGCCGACGACGCGCTGCGCGAGGACTTGGAGCGGCGCGGCCGGATCCAGGCGGCGAAGTTCTCGGTCGAGGCCTATCGCGCGCGCCTGGCCGAAGTCTATTCGCGCGTCGGGGTCTCTTGACCCGGTCGGTCCTGTTCGATGCGAGCCGCCTGCTCAGCAGGGCGGAGCGCACCGCGCCCACCGGCGTGGACCGGGTATGCCTGGCCTATGCCGAATGGCTGCTGTCGCTGCCCGACGTCGCCGTGACGCCGGTCCGGTCGCGTCAGGATCAGCTGATCGCGGTCGATGAACCGTGGTTCCGGCGCTGCGTCCAGACCCTGCGGTCGCGCTGGACCGGAGACTTTTTCGAACGCTCGCTGACGCCCGACGAGATGCGGCTGATGACGGCCCTCGCCAGTGGCGCCAAGGCAGCGGAATCTGTCATCGGGGAACCGCCGGCCCACCCCGGCCGCACGCCGGGCCGGCGCGCCCGGGTCTTCAAACAGATGTTCCGCTCGCAGTGGATCCAGGGCCTGCCCGACAGCAGCCTGTATTTCAACGTCGGTCACACCGGCCTGGGCGATCCCGGCATCCTGCGCGAGCTGGCGGAGCGGGGAATCGAGCGGATCATTCTCCTGCACGACCTGATCCCGATCACCCACCCCGAGTTCTGCCGGCCTGGCGATGACATCAAGCATCGCGACCGCGTCATGACGACCCTGCGCCATGCGTCGCGCATCCTGGTGAACTCGCACTACACGGCGTCCGAACTGTCGGCCTTCGCGGCGCGAGAGGGGATCACGCCGCCGCCGATCGATGCGGTGCATCTGGGGCTGGAACCGACCTTCCTGGTTCCTCCGGCGGCCCCGACGCCCCGGCCGTATTTCGTCCACATCGGCACGATCGAGGCGAGGAAGAACCTGGCCTTCCTGCTGACCATCTGGCGACGGCTGCAGGAGAAGATGGCCGAGGCCGCGCCCCAGCTGGTTCTGGTGGGGCGCTACGGCTGGGAGAACGAGGCCGTGCTGGATCACCTGGAGCGATCGCCGGCGCTGCGCGGTCTGGTGCATCAGGCCTCCGACCTGCCGGATTCGGCCCTCGCGACCCTGATGGCCAGCGCCCGCGCCCTGGTCGCGCCCTCCTCGGTCGAGGGCTTCGACCTGCCGGCGGTGGAGGCTTCGGCTCTGGGCGTGCCGCTGATCGCCTCGGACATTCCGGCCCACCGCGAACTCGTGCCCAATGCCCGGCTGATCGATCCCCTGGACGGGCTCGGATGGCTGGACGCGCTGGAGAAGGCTACCCGCCATCCCCCCAAGGCCCCGCCCTATGTGGCGCCGACCTGGGACCGGCA
The DNA here is from genome assembly GCA_002280475.1 of Brevundimonas subvibrioides. Classification (GTDB taxonomy): domain Bacteria; phylum Pseudomonadota; class Alphaproteobacteria; order Caulobacterales; family Caulobacteraceae; genus Brevundimonas; species Brevundimonas aurifodinae. Next base: position 94,420 of record NCEB01000004.1, on the reverse strand, counting down.
TTTCGCGGAGGTCGCCGAACATGTGGGTCTGACCCGGACCGCGCGCGCGGCCTGAGCGGCGTGCGCCGAACACGCTCTAGCCCCGGCGGCTAAAGGCCGGTAATCACGACCGGGAATTCAAAGCCTGGACGCCATGACCCGTAAACTGCTCGCTCTCGCGCTCGCGGCCCTCCTCTCGGGATGTTCGACCCTGCCGCGCGACGGACCCTCGGGTCGGGCGGTCGATCGCGGGGCCGTGGAGGACGCGGATGGTGCCGACTATGCCATCGTCGAGCTCGATTACGCCGCCGCGGAGCGCATCCGGGCCGTGCCGGGCCGCTATCTCGGCTCGCTGGCGGCTGCGTCCAGCAGCGAGCGGGTCGATGTGATCGGCGAGGGCGACCTGCTGTCCATCTCCATTTTCGAACCGTCGGGCACCCTGTTCGGCGGCGGCTCCAGCAGCCAGGCGATCCGCTCCGGCACCCAGGCCCTGCCCAGTGTCGCGGTCGACCGGGGCGGCACCGTCACTGTGCCGTTCGGCGGCGCCGTGCGCGTGGCCGGGCTGACGACCACCGAAGCGGGCAATGCGATCCGGCGCGCCCTGGCCGGGCGGGTCGGCAATCCGCAGGTCTCGGTGACCATCGAGGAGAACGCCTCGAACACCGTCACCATCCTGGGCGAGGTCAACGAACCGGGGCGGGTGCCTCTTTCGGTCAATGCGAGCACGATCCTGGACGTGATCGCCGAGGCCGGCGGCGCGGCTCAGCCGGTGCAGGACATCGACGTTCAGATCCGGCGTGGCGACCAGACCTACTCCGCCCCAATGACGGCCGTGACCAGCGACTTCGGTGAGAACGTCAACCTGCAGAGGGGCGACCAGATCAATCTGGTCCACAAGCCTCGGCGGTTCCGCAGCTTTGGGGCTCTGGGCACGGTCAGCGAGGCCGACATGCCGGCTGGCGAACTGACCCTCGCCGGCGCTTTGGGTCGGGCCGGGGGGCTGAACGACAACTTCGCCAACGCCCGCTCGGTCCTGGTCTTCCGCTTCGAAAGGCCCGAGGTGGCCCAGGCCCTGGGGGTCACCCAGCCGCCGACCCTCCGCGGCGTGCCGGTGGTCTATCGCCTGAACCTGGAGGAGGCGTCCGGCTTCTTCACGGCCGGATCGTTCGTGATCCAGCCGGAGGACACCATCTATGCGCCGCGCGCCACGGCGGCCGAGGTGCGGAAGTTCTTCGAGTTCGTCCAGCAGGTCTCGCGGGTCGTCTACGACATCTCGGTGACCAACACCCTGAACCAGTAGCGGCCATGAGCTGGCGCGGCCTTCTGACCGGACGGCGCGGCGGCCCCGAGGTCGGGACGGCCATCGCCCGGGCCGCCGACGTCTGGGAAAAGGCTGGGCGCCGCGCCGCCGCCAGTCCACCGACGATGGCCGAGGTCGAGGCGACGGCCCTGAAGGTCTATGCCGAGCATGGCCTGCCGACCCAGGCGGGTCACTATCGCCGGGGACCGGGGTCGGACGGCTGGGACTACCTGGGTCAGGACGTCGATATCGAGCGCCGCTGGGACATGGTGCTGGAGCGCCCCGCCGAGGCCGGCTGGCGCTTCGCCACCCTGGAGGACATCGGCCGCTATGAGGGGGCCGGCGCCGAACTGCGCGCGGCGGCCGCGCTGCTGGCGGCCTGCCGGCACCTGAAGGACCGCATCTCAGGCCGCGCCGTGGGCGAGCCGGGCGAGGACATCGACCGAGCGATCCGGCTGGGCGTCGACTGGCAGAGGCTGAAGGACGCCCAGGCGTGGAAGGAGACTTCGCGCCTGAAGCTGACGAACCCCGGCGATGCCCTGCCGGAGCCTTCGCCAAAGCCCCCGGCCAAACGCAAGGCCGCGGCCAAGCCCCGCGCTGCGCGAAAACCCCGCAAATCCGCGGACTGAACGGCACCGAAGCCGCGCGACGCCGTGCCGTATGAAGAGCAGTAGCGCCATAAGCCCGCGCTCGAGCAGCGAGCGATAGCGCAACAACCCGCGCTCAAGCAGCGAGCGACCGCGTCGCGAGCGGTAGCGCAACCAACATGCAGACGAGAAAAAGCCCGCTGCGGGGGATACATCGCAGCGGGCTTTCTCGCTCTCTATGGAGCGGACGTTTCCTCCCCGAAACGCCTTCGTCCAGCGGCTGCGCCTTGACAGCGCCGCGCCGTTCGAGTGAGGCCAGATGACCGTCAGGCACGTCCCAAGTCAATCAAAGGCCAAGCGAAATCCGACGGTTTCATGACTAAACGTCGATCACTCATTCGTGCGCGCCGTCCGTTATCGACGAAGCTTCGATAATGCCGCGAATGGTCCCAACCAGAGCTCCGCGCGGTACGGTCTGCTGCCCCGGACGGGCGGCCTTCCAGGCCTCGTTGTCGACCAGGTCCGAGGCCAGGGCCCGGCCGGCATCCAGATCCTTGATCGTGACCTGGCCCGCCGCGATCTCGTCGCCACCCAGCAGGATGGCGGCGGGAGCCCCGCGTCGGTCGGCGTATTTCATCTGGGCCTTCATCCCCGCCCGCCCGAGATAGAGTTCGGCGGCGATCCCCGCCCGGCGGAGCTCGGCGACCGCGTCCAGATAGGCCTGCATGTCCGCCTCGCCGAAGACGATGACGACCACCGGCCCCCGCCGCGCCGCCTCCGCTCGGCCGGCGGCACGAAGCGCCGACGCCAGCCGGGACACACCGAAAGAAAAGCCTGTCGCCGGGGTCGCCTCGCCCGTGAAGCGCGCCACCAGATCGTCGTAGCGCCCGCCCCCACCGATCGAGCCGAACCGCACAGCCCGGCCCTTGTCGTCGGTCGTGTCGAGCAGAAGCTCGGCCTCAAACACGGCCCCCGTGTAGTATTCCAGTCCACGGACGATCGTCGGGTCGAAGCGCACTGCGGCCTGATCGACGCCCATGGACGCCAGCGCCCGGTCGATGCCGGACAGTTCGGTCAGCGCCGCCTCGCCAGCGGCACCGAGGCCGCCGATGCGGGCGATGGCGTCGAGCGTCTGGGACCGGCTGCCCTCGCCCGCCGAGCCCAGGAAGGCTTGAATGGTGGCGGTGACGGCAGCCGGCAACCGCGCGCCCTTGGTGTAGTCCCCGCTCTCGTCCAGCCGCCCCTCGCCCAGCAGTGCGGCGACGCCTTCCCAGCCGAGGCGATCGTATTTGTCGATGGCCCTGAGCGCCGTCAGCCGCTGGACCGGGTCGGTCACGTCGCCCGCATCGAACAGGCCGTCGAACAGCTTGCGGTTCGACACCCGCACCACCGCCTGGCCGTCCGACAGGCCCGCCGCCCTGAGCCCCTCGCAGGCCATGGCGATGATCTCGGCGTCGGCCTCGGGCCGGTCGGAACCGACCGTGTCGGCGTCGCACTGGACGAACTCGCGGAACCGGCCGGGACCGGGCTTCTCGTTGCGCCACACGGGGCCGAAGGCGTAGCGGCGATAGGGTTTGGGCAGGGTTTCCCAGTTCTGCGCCGCGAACCGGGCCAGGGGGGCCGTGAGATCGTAGCGCAGCGCCATCCATTGTTCGTCGTCGTCCTGAAGGGCGAAGACCCCCTCGTTGGGACGGTCGGCGTCGGGCAGGAATTTGCCCAGGGCATCGGCGTATTCGAACGCGCCGGTCTCCAGCGGCTCGAAGCCCCAGCGTTCATAGACCTCGGACACCCGCGCCACGATGCGGCGCTCGGCGGCGACGTCCGCTCCTCGACGGTCGGCGAAGCCTCTGGGGCTGCGGGCTTCGGGGCGGGCGGGAGGCGCGGCGTCGGTCATGGCGCGCTGTTTAGAGGGGCGAGGGGCGAGGGTCGAGGGGCGAGGAAGGTCGCGCCCTGCCCGCCTTGACCCCGGGCGCCCCTCGCCTCCGCCCCTACTTCCGTATCGGCACCAGCCGCCCGTAGGTCAGCGAGCGCCACACCCACTCCAGCGGGCCGTTGGAGAAGACCGACAGCCACAGGGGCGACCAGATCAACTGGGCGACCCAGACGGCCGCGACGACACTCCACAGGGCGGCGGGGTGATAGTCGCCCATCCACTGCGGCCCCCACGGCAGGTAGAACAGGCTGGCCATGATCAGGGTCTGGGTCAGGTAGTTGGTGAAGGCCATCCGCCCGACCGGGACCAGCACCCCCGTCACGATTCGCGCCCCGAACCGGGTCAGCAGGATCAGCATCGACGCGTATCCGAGGGTGATCAGCGGGGCCATGCCGCCGGCCGCGTCGTCCAGACCCGCGATGGGCAGGCCGGCCGCGTCCCGGCCTGGCAGGCTGGCCCAGGCGTCGGTCGCCAGGACGGCTCCGGCCAGAACCAGCACCAGCAGATACACAACAGTCGGCGAACGCCCGACGAAGAAGCCGGACTTATAGAGACCGAGGCCAAGCATCATGAGCGGGATCGTCACCGGGATCAGGAACAGGGACAGCATGGCCAGCATCAGCCAGGCCTTGAGGTTCTCGATCCAGGGGGCCGCGAAGCTCGTCTTGTAGGCGGCGACGGCGGCGTTGATGGTCTCCATCGTGACCTGCGGGCTGTTGGCCTGCATCTGTTCCTGGAACTCGGGGCCGAGCGCGCCCATTGCCAACGGTCCGGCCGTGGCGACCAGCGCCCACAGCAGCGAAATCGAGCCGCCGATCCAAAGAAGCCGCCCGGCGCTCCACGACCGCATGAGCAGCATGATCGCGCCGCAATAGGCATAGTGGAGCAGGAAGTCGCCGTACCAGAAGGCGGCACCGTGAATGAGCCCGAAGACGCCCAGCCAGATCAGCCGGGTGCGCAGAAGCTTGCCCCGGCCCTCGTCGGAGCGTTCCCCGCCGACGAGGAAGATCGACACCCCGAACAGCATGGTGAAGAGGGTGCGGAACTTGTCCTGGAAGAAGACCTCGGTGACCCAGGCCCCCCAGGCATCGGCACCGGTGTGATTGAAGGGGTCGGTCGTCGCCGTCTCCACGGCGATCGGCCAGGCGAAGGCCATGGCGTTGACCGCCAGGATGCCGAGAATTGCCCAGCCCCGAAGCATGTCGAGCTGGAAGATCCGGTCCTTGGGCGCGACGGGAGCCAGGCCCCCGGTTGCGGGCAGAGGCTGGGCCTCGGCGGCGGGCATGGCCATGCGCTTTCCCCCAAAAGCATGAAGACAAGCAGGCTTTACATAAACCAGCTCGACCGTAAACCGAATTCCGCGGTCGGCGTCAGCCTTGGTCGGTCATCAGGCCCAGGCGATCCCTGACCTTGTCCGGTGCCGGCACGAAGGCGATGAAGGCGGCGCACAGCCCGACCCACAGCGCATAGGACACGCCCACCAGGATCGCAACGGGCAGGCCCGCCACCCCGTAGATCAGCAGGGTGGTCTCCGTGGCCCCCATGCCCTGAACCACGTCGCTGGAGGCGACCAGGCCGATTACCACCATACCGAGGGCGACCAGAATCTGGAGGCCCGCGGCCAGCAGGCCGCCGTAGAGCATGAACCGCCAGACGATGCCAAGCCGCGTCCCGGGTCGGCCCCGACGGTCGCGCTCGCGCCGGATGATCATCAGCCCGGCGGGCACGGCCACCGCCCCGAGCGCCAGCAGCACCAGACGCCAGTCGATGTCCGCCCCAGGCACCCAGTTCTGCGGCGGCCAGATCAGCAGCGTCAGGATCAGGGGCGGCCAGGCGATGCCGGCGACGGCGGCGAGCGGTATCGCCAGCCTTGTCCGCCGCCACGTCACCCGTGTCTGACCCGGCAGGTCCTCGATCCGGTCGAAGCGGATGGCGGGACGAGCCATCAGCGGGTCGGAACCGGCGTCTCGCCGGAATAGTCGTAGAAGCCCCGGCCGGACTTGCGACCCAGCCAGCCGGCCTCGACGTATTTCACCAGCAGCGGACAGGGGCGGTATTTCGAGTCCGCCAGGCCTTCGTACAGCACGTTCATGATGGCCAGGACGACGTCCAGCCCCATGAAGTCGGCCAGCTCGAGCGGGCCCATGGGATGGTTGGCCCCCAGCCTCAGCGCCTTGTCGATGGACGCGACGTTCCCGACCCCTTCGTACAGGGTGTAGATCGCCTCGTTGATCATCGGCACCAGGATGCGGTTGACGATGAAGGCGGGGAAATCCTCGGCGTTGGTCGTGGTCTTGCCCAGGCTCTCGGCGAAGGCGACCGCGGCGTCATAGGTGGCGGCCGAGGTGGCGATGCCGCGAATGATTTCGACCAGCTTCATCACCGGGGCCGGCTTCATGAAATGCAGGCCGATGAAGCGGTCGGGCCGGTCCGTCGATGAGGCGAGGCGGGTGATCGAGATGGAGGAGGTGTTTGAGGCCAGCAGGGTGTCGGGGCCCAGATGCGGCACCAGATCGGCGAACACGGCCTTCTTGATGGCCTCGTCCTCGACCGCCGCCTCGATCACCAGATCGGCCTTGCCGGCCTCGGCCAGGCTGGACACGCCGGACACGGCGGCCAGGGCGGCGTCGGCCTGGGCCTGGGTGATCGCGTCGCGCTCGACCTGACGGGCCAGGCTGGCGCCGATCACCCCCATCGCCACCGGCAGGCGGTCGGCGTCGACGTCGTACAGGCTGACCCGATAGCCGCCCAGCGCCACGGCCTGGGCGATACCGACACCCATCTGGCCTGCGCCGATCACGGCGACGGAATTGATCGAGGAGGTCATGCGGTCGTGGTCGTCAGCGGCGGTTTCGCCCGGGCGAAGGGCACCTTAGAAGCGTCCGCCCCCGGTGCAAGGCCGGAGTGCTGCGCTGCGGCGAACCCGTCGCCGAAGTGTCACCCCAGGATCGCGATCAACGGCCCGGCGGCGGAGTTGTTGAACAGGATGCGCGCGAAATTGAGCAGCAGCAGAACCACGATCGGCGAGATGTCGATCCCGCCCAGCGTCGGAATGATGCGCCGGAACGGCTCCAGCAACGGCCGCGTCACGGCATCGAGGAAACCCGCCAGCTGGCTGACGAAGCGATTGCGATGGTTGATCACATCGAAGGCGAACAGCCACGACAGGATGGCCGAGGCGATGATGAACCAGATCATCAGCTGGATGACCGTGTTGACCAGCCAGACGAGGGCCACGCCCATGGGTTGCTCCTGAAGGGAAAGGGTTGAACGCCGCTTCTAGCGAGCCGAACGGGAAAGGCCAACGCCGTTCGGCACGGCGCGGCGTCGCGGGGTCAGGCATGCGGCATCGCTCTTCCGCTGTGAACGGGTGGGAAGGGCGGGCGGAGCAGCCGGGCCTTCGCCCGGAGACCGTAGGTGGTGGGAGGATTCAAGGTCTCGTCACGCCGCCAGGATCGCCTCGATCCCCTCACGCCAGCCGGGATAGGCCGGTCGCCAGCCCAGTTCGGCCTTGGCCCGAGCGTTCGAGAGCCGCTTGGAATCCAGATAGAACCGTCGCATCGCCTCCGACACCGACGGGTCGGTCCAGCAGACCTCGGGCGGACGCGGCAAGCCCAGCCGGTCGGCCGTCCATTCCATGACCACATCGGCGGGGGCCGGTTCGTCGTCGGCCAGGGTATAGGCCCGACCGGGATTTGGCCGGTCCATCGAGGCGAACAGGCCCGAAACGGCGTCATCGACGTGAATCCGGTTGAAGACCTGGCCCGGCTTCCTCACCAGGCGCGCGGTGCCGTCCCGCAGCCGATCGACGACCGACCGTCCGGGTCCATAGATCCCCGGCAGGCGAAACAGCTGCACGGTCAGGCCCATGCCGCGTCCGGCGTCCAGCCAGTCCGCCTCGGCCCGAACACGGCGCGCGCCCTCCAGCGACGAGGCGTTCAGGTCGTCGTCCTCGAAGGCCCAACCGCCGTCGCGATCGCCATAGACGGCGGTCGAGGAGATATAGCCGATCCAGTCCGGATAGGCTCCGCAGGCCGTGAGGGCGGGGACCAGGGCTCTCAGCCCGGGACATCCGGCGGCGTCCGGCGCGGCGGTGACCAGGATGGCGGAGGCGCGCGCGACCGCAGCCGACAGGGCCTCGGCATCGCGAGGGTCGATCGCGTCGACGCCCTCGACCGCCAGCGACGCCCGGCGGCCCGCATCGCGCGACGTGGCCGCCGCGGCCATGCCCCGCCGCAAGGCTGCACGCGCGGCCCGTGCGCCGACATAGCCACCGCCGAAGACGAGGAGCGATCCGGTCACGCGCGGCGTCAGACGGCGCGGATGCGCGGCGCGGCGGGCGGAGCCGGAACGGGTCGAGCCGGCTCGACCTCGATGGCCTTGGCCCGGCCGGCGTTCCAGGCGGACACGCAGGGAATCTTGGACCGGTCGGCCCGGTCGGCATAGCGCCGGGCGACCTCGGCCACATCCGCCATCAGCCCCTCGGCCAGGGTGATGGGCTTCAGGCCCAGGTCGCGGAACTGGTCGTTGGCGACCACCAGTTCGTTCTCGTCGGCCTCCTGACGCGGATTGGGGACGTTGTGGACCTCGGCCCCCGTCATGTCGGCCACCATGGCCGCCAGATCGCGCACGCGGCGGCTTTCGGTCATCTGATTCAGGATCTTGACCCGCTCGCCCCGCGCCGGCGGATTGTTCAGCGCCAGCTCGACGCAGCGCACCGTGTCCTGGATGTGGATGAAGGCGCGCGTCTGGCCGCCCGATCCGTGCACCGTCAGCGGATAGCCGACCGCCGCCTGCATCAGGAACCGGTTCAGCACCGTGCCGTAGTCGCCGTCGTAGTCGAACCGGTTGATCAGCCGCTCGTCCTGGCGCGTCTCCTCGGTCTGGGCGCCCCAGACGATGCCCTGGTGCAGGTCGGTGATCCGAAGCTGGTCGTTCTTGGCGTAGAACTGGAACAGCAGGGCGTCCTGGGTCTTGGTCATGTGATAGATGCTGCCCGGGTTCGGCGGGAACAGGATCTCCTGCTCGGCCGGACCGAAATCGGTGTCGACCGTGACCTTCAGATAGCCCTCGGGAATGCGCAGGCCGGCGGTCGTATAGCCATAGACCCCCATGGTGCCGAGGTGCGCCAGATGCACGTCCAGACCGCTCTCGACGATGGCCGCCAGAAGGTGGTTGGTGGCGTTCAGATTATTGTCGACGGTGTAGAGCTTGTGCCGGGCCGACTTCATCGAATAGGGCGCGGCCCGCTGCTCTGCGAAGTGGACGACGCTGTCCGGACGCTCGTCGCGGATGAGGGCCACCAGACGGTCGAACTCCTTGCCGACCGTCATGTTGACGAAGCCGATCTCGCGCCCCGAGACCTCCGTCCAGGCCGCGATCCGTTCGCCGACCGGTCGGATCGGCGTCAGGGACTGGACTTCCAGCTCGTTGTCGATGTTGCGCCGGCTCAGATTGTCGACGATGACGACGTCCCAGCCTCGCGCCGACAAGTGCAGCGCCGTCGGCCAGCCGCAGAAGCCGTCGCCGCCCAGGACCAGAACCTTCATCGTCCGCGTTTCCCTCTTGTCGTTGGATCCTGACTAGCGGAACCGACGCGAGGGGCAAAGCTCGGCCGTATGTTGCCTATCGCGGCGCGCGTTTCGCCAGGATGCGCTGGAGCGTCCGGCGGTGCATCCCCAGACGCCGCGCGGTCTCCGAGACGTTGTGATCGCACAGCTCGTAGACCCGCTGGATGTGCTCCCAGCGGACGCGGTCGGCGCTCATCGGGTTCTCGGGCGGCTCGGGCGCGTCGCCGGTGGCCAGCAGCGCCTTGACCACGTCGTCGGCGTCGGCGGGCTTGGACAGATAGTCGACGGCCCCGGCCTTGACCGCCGCGACGGCCGTGGCGATCGCGCCATAACCGGTCAGCATGACGATGCGGGCGTCCTCGCGGCGTTCGCGGATGGCCTCGACCACCTTCAGGCCGTTGCCGTCCTCCAGCCGCATGTCCAGCACGGCGAAGGCGGGAAGTTTGGCCCTCAACGCCTCGGTGGCCTCGGCGACGGTGGCGGCGGTGGTGACCTCGAACCCGCGCGATTCAAGCGCCCGGCCCAGACGGGTCCGCAACGCCTGGTCGTCGTCCAGCAGCAGCAGGGACCGATCGGCGAGGGCGGCGATGCGGTCCTCGACGGTCGGGGTGGCGGTGGCGGTGGCGGTGGCGGTCGGCATGACGGTGATCTCCCTTGGCGGGCAGGTCGGGCCTTGCGGTCCGGCTTTCAAGCGGTGCGGCGATGCGTCGCCTGCGGAGTGACTATAACGCTTCCAGGGCGTCTCTGGGCCAGCGAATGGTGACGCGCGCGCCCCGGTTTCCCCCGGGGCCCCCGTCCCCGTGGCCCACGGCGACCTGGCCGCCGGTCCGCTCCAGCAGGGTGCGGGCGATGAAGAAGCCCAGGCCCATGCCGCCCTGGCTGGGAATGGCCTCGGCCAGCAGCTCGGCCGGAGCGGGGCGCGACTTCTTCGGCGCGCGGGCCGCCGCCGTCGCCGCCGCCAGTTGCTTGGCCACGGCCTGACGCGCCTTGCCGTGCGGCCGAGACGTCACATAGGGCTCGCCCAGCCGCGGCAGGATGTCGGCGGCGAAGCCGGGGCCGTCGTCGGTCACGGCGATGGTGATCCAGCTGCGATCCGCCTTGGCCTCGACCCGGACCTGGGTCGCCGCGAAATCGGCCGCGTTCTCGACGATGGCGGACAGGCCGTGGACGACCTCCGCCAGGCGTTTGACGTGCGGCTCGGCCATGCCCGGCGGCGTGGTCACCAGAACCGCGATATCAAGGTCGAAGCCCAGGTGTGGATCCACCACCTCGTTCAGCAGGGCCTTCAGGCCCACCTCGGTATAGAGGGCGTCGCCGTCCTCGGGGCGCTGGGACAGGCGTTTCAGGATGTCGCGGCAACGATCGGCCTGGACCAACAGCAACCGCGCGTCCTCGGCCACCGGCCCGTCGGCGGGCGAGGCCCTCAGAAGCTCCTTGGCCACGACCTGGATGGTCGCCAGCGGGGTGCCCAGCTCATGCGCAGCGGCCGCCGCGAGCCCACCGAGGGCCGCAAGCCGCTGCTCGCGCTGCAGCACGTCCTGGGTCGTGGCCAGGGCCAGTTCCAGCTTCTCGGCGTCGGCCGCCACGCGCCAGGCATAGGCGGCGGTGAAGACCACGCCCGTGATCAGGGCCAAACCGATCCCGAACCGATAGAGCGACGGCAGCTCCAGCCGCGTCCCCGCCTGCCACGGCAGGGGCATGGACCAGAAGAACAGACCGATGGTGGCGATCAGGACCAGCAGACCCAGCAGCAAGGCCTGACGGCCCGGCAGGGAGGCCGCCGCCACCGTGACCGGCGCGACCAGCAAGAGGCAGAACGGGTTCTCCAGCCCGCCCGTGAAGGCCAGCAGCGCCGTCAGCTGCAGGATGTCGAAACCCAGATGGATCGCCGTCTGGCGGCCGTCGGGCAGCCGGCCGTCGACCTGTCTCAGCCGCGACATGGCCAGCAGATTGGCGACCACGCTGGCGAAGATCACCGCCAGGCATTCCCACATTGGCAAGGGAAAATGCAGCATGGCGACCAGCACGATCACCGTCGCCGTCTGGCCCGCGATGGCCAGCCAGCGCAAGATGATGAGGGTGCGCAGGCTCAGGCCCCGGCTGCGACGCGGCAGTCCGGGACGGTCGGCGGGTTGCGACGGGGTGATGGCTTCGCTGAAACTCACGACCGGTCTATAGACCCCCGCCACGCCGATGTCGGCCCCGCCTTTGGAGACACGATGCCACGCCGTTCCGTCCTGCTGTTCGCCGGTGCCTGTATCGCCATCGCGGCCGCCCTTGCGACCGTCACGGTCGTGGTGGTGACAGGCCGCGAGCAGGCGGAGGCCGTGGCGGAGGGAACCAGCACCGGCCAGCCCAGCGTCGGCGGCGATTTCCGGCTGGTGAACCAGCAGGGCCAGGCGGTCGATCAGTCCCTGTTGACCGGGAAATGGAGCCTGGTCTTTTTCGGCTTCACCTACTGCCCCGACTTCTGCCCGACCACCCTGACGGCGCTGGAAGCCACCCGTCAGCGGCTGGGAGGGGCCGCCGACGATCTGCAGATCGTCTTCGTGTCCGTCGATCCGGAGCGGGACACGCCTCAGGCGCTGAAGGACTATCTGTCGTCCGATGGCTTTCCGCCGGGCGTCATCGGCCTGACCGGCACGCCCGCACAGGTCGCCGACACCGCCCGGGTCTACCGCGCCTTCTACGAGAAGGTCGGCGAGGGCGAAGCCTACACCATGAACCACTCGCTGACGGTCTATCTGATGGGCCCGGACGGGCGATTCCGCTCCGCGCTGGCGCACGACCTGGGGCCGGAGCGGTCGGCGGAGTTGATCCGGCGTGTGATGGCGCGAGGGTGAACGGGCGGCGACCGTCACGCTTGGTAACGGTTAAGGGTTATCGGCGATAATCCTTTTGCCAAGCCGGGCGTTCTATGGCCCCATCCCCGCCCGTACGGGGGCCGCCTCAAGGATTCCATGCTCTACGCGCTTCACGAGTTCGCCTATTCCTCGGCGCAGCCTTTCCGGATCGGGGCCCAGTTCGCCCGCAAATTCTGGACCTCGCCCTTCAATCCCGCCTCGCAGACCGCCGTCGGTCGCACGGCCTATGCCTCGGCCGAGCTGTTCGAGAGCGTCACGCGTCGCTACGGCAAGCCGGCCTGGGGCCTGGACGTCGTCAACATCGACGGCCATCCGGTCCGAACCACCGAACAGGTGATCTGGCAGAGCCCGTGGGTCCGGCTGGTCCGTTTCGCCCGGAATGTCGGCGACCTGAAGCGGGCGCGAAAGCCCGCCGCCGCCCCCAGCGTGCTGATCGTGGCCCCCCTGTCGGGCCACTATGCGACCCTGCTGCGCGGCACGGTCGAGACCTTCCTCCAGGACCACGACGTCTATGTCACCGACTGGGTCAACGCCCGTCAGGTGCCGATGCTGGAAGGGCGCTTCGACTTCCACGACTACATCGACCACGTCCGCACCATGCTGGCCCAGATCGGACCCCGGGCCCATGTCGTCGGCGTCTGCCAGCCGGGCCCGCCGGTGCTGGCCGCCGCCGCCGTCATGGCGGCCGAGAACGATCCGAACCGACCGGCGTCGATGACCTTCATGGGTTCGCCGATCGACGCGCGCCTGTCGCCGACGGTCACGAACCAGCTGGCCGAAGCCAAGCCCTTCGCCTGGTTCCAGTCCAACATGATCCACACCGTGCCCTGGCCCTATCCGGGCTTCGGCCGCGAGGTCTATCCGGGCTTCGTCCAGCTCTACAGCTTCATGTCGATGAACGAGGCGCGCCACACCGACGCTCACTGGGACTATTTCCGCGACCTGGTCGCCGGCGACGGGGACGGGGTGGAAAAGCACGAGCAGTTCTATGACGAGTATCTGTCGGTGCTGGACCTGACCGAGGAGTTCTATCTCCAGACCATCGACATCGTCTTCCAGTCGCACCTGTTGCCGCGCGGCCTCCTGGAACACCGGGGCCAGCGCGTCGATCTGACCAGGATCACCGACATCGGCCTGATGACGGTCGAGGGCGAGAAGGACGACATTTCCGGCGTTGGTCAGACCCAGGCGGCGCACACGATCTGCACCGAAATCCCCGACGACCGCCGCGTGCTTTACGTCCAGCCCGAGGTCGGCCACTACGGCGTCTTCAACGGGCGGCGGTTCCGCGAGGAGATCTACCCCCGCACCCGGGACTTCATCGCCGCCAATGAAAAGCTCTCAGCCGTACCGGACCGGACAGCGACTGCCGCTTGAGGGCGGCGGAGAGCTGAGGCTCAGCGTCAATCCGCGCGCGCGGCGCATCTCGATCCGCATCGACGGCCGCCGGGGCGAGGCCGTGGCGGTCGCTCCGTCCGAGCGTCACCTCGCCGACGCCGTGGCCTTCGCCCGCTCCAAGTCCGACTGGATCGCCCAGCGCCTGACGGCCCGTCCGGCGGGCGCGGCCCTGGCCCCGGGCGCCGTCATCCCGTTCGAAGGCGGCTCGATCCGGCTGGAGGCCGCACCCGGCAACGGGGCCGCGCGGCTGGTGGAGGGCCCAGACGGTCGCCGCATCGTCTCGGGCGGCGAGGGCGAAGCCTTCGCCCGGCGGGTCACCAATCTGCTGAAGCGGCGCGCGCGCGATCGTCTGGCCGAGCGAACCGAAGTCCATCGGACCGCCCTGGGCCAGGGACCCGTCTCGATCACCATCAACGACGCGGGCACCCGCTGGGGATCCTGCACGCCCCGCACGCGGTCGATCCGCTACAGCTGGCGCGTGATCCTGGCCCCGCCTCCGGTGCTGGACTATCTGGCCGCGCACGAGGTCGCCCATCTGGTCCATGCCGATCACAGCCCGGCCTATTGGTCTGTCGTGAACCGTTTGATCGGCGACCCCCGCCCCCACCGCGCCTGGCTGCGGACCCACGGCGCGGCGCTCCACGCCGTCGGGCGCTGAGCCTCAGAAGAACAGCGGGTCTCTCTGGCGCTCGCGTTCGCGCTCGACGGGCTCCGGGTTCTGATCGGGCGGATCGTCGCGGCGGCGCTGGTCCTCGACGACCGCCGGGCGCGGATTGTCCACGGGGGCGTCCGGGTCATAGGGCTCGCCCGCGTCGGGGTCGACGCCGTCGATGACCCGGCTGTCGCCGAAGGGGTCCTCGATCGAGTTCATCAGGTCGCCGACGGGATCGGGCGCGACCCAGCCCTCGGGCATGGGCGGGCCGTTGGGGATGGGCTGGACGGCGAGGCGCGGCAGGGCCGCCTCCATGAAGCCCTTCCAGATGGCGGCCGGGGCCGCGCCGCCGGTCACGCCGCGCATGGCGGTGTTGTCGTCCTTGCCCACCCAGACCGCGACGACGAAGCCGCCGGTGTAGCCCACGAACCAGGCGTCCTTGTAGTCCGAGGTGGTGCCGGTCTTGCCGGCCAGATCACGGCCGGCGATGGCGGCCGCGCGGGCGGTGCCGTTGGTCACCACGCCCCGCAGCATCTGGTTCATATAGTAGAGCGACGGATTGTTGATGGCCTGGCCACCGGCGTCGCGAGCGCCGCGCTGATAGATCACCCGCCCCTGGGGCGTGCGGATGCGGCTGATGCCATAGGCCTCGACCCGGCGACCGCCGTTGGCGAAGGCGTCATAGGCCGTCGCCATGTCGATCGGCGACACTTCGACCGCGCCCAAAGCCATGGCCGGCTCCAGGCCGATGCGCGAGCTGATGCCCAGGCGCCGCGCCGCGCGGGCCACGCTGTCGCGCCCGATCTGGTCGGCGACATAGGCGGCGACGGTGTTGGTGGACTGGGCCACGGCGTTGCCCAGGGTCATCTCGCCCGCGAAGGTGCCCGAGTAGTTGCGCGGGCTCCAGTTGCCGATGCGGATCGGCTCGTCGACCACCGGCGTCTCGGGCGTGTAGCCGGCTTCCATGGCCGCCAGATAGACGAAGGGCTTGAAGGCCGAGCCGGCCTGACGACGGGCGTCCACGGCCCGGTTGAACTGGCTGTCGGGATAGGAGGCCCCGCCGATCATGGCGCGGACCCGGCCGTCGCCGTCCAGGGCGACCAGGGCCGCCTGCTCGACCCCGCGCGAGGCGTCGCGATCCAGGACGCGGCGCACGTTCCGCTCGGCCGCTGTCTGCAGCGTCAGGTCCAGCGTGGTCTCGACGATCATGTCCTCGGACGGTTCACCGACCAGGCCCCGGATTTCCTTGTCCAGCCAGTCGATGAAATACTGGGCGTGCTGCGTCGCCAGAGTGCGCGAGACCCGAACCGGCGCCAGCACGGCAGCGGCACGCTGTTCGGCGGTGATGACGCCGGCGTCGACCATTTCGTCCAGCACGACGGTCGCTCGGGTCGCGGCCCGCTCGCTCTCGGAGACGGGCGAATAGCGGCTGGGAGCCTTCAGAAGACCCGCCAGCAGCGCCGCCTCGCCGACCGTCAGGTCCTTGGCGCCCTTGTCGAAATAGCGCTGCGACGCAGCCTCGATGCCATAGGCGCCCGCGCCGAAGTAGACCCGGTTCAGATACAAGGCGAGGATCTCCTCCTTGGAGAACTTCAGCTCCAGCCAGACGGCCAGCATCAGTTCCTGCACCTTGCGGCGGATGTTCTGGTCGGGCGTCAGGAACAGGTTCTTGGCCAGCTGCTGGGTCAGGGTCGAGCCGCCCTGGACGATCCGGCCGGCCCGCATGTTGGCCGCCATGGCCCGCATCATGCCGATGGGGTCGAAGCCCGGATGCCAGTAGAAGCGCCGGTCCTCGATGGCGATGAAGGCGGCCGGCACATAGTCGGGCAGGGCCTCCAGATCGGCGGGGGGCGCCTGCTGCGAGCCGCGCGTGGCGATCAGGGCCCCGTTCCGGTCCAGATAGGTGATCGAGGGCTGGCGATCGACGTCGTACAGCGCCGATGTGTCGGGCAGGCCGCGTGCGAACACCGCGAAGAAGACCACAAGGAAGATCAGGCCCCAGACGGCCAGAACCGCCGCCCAATACAGGGCGCGCTGCAAGGGCGTGCGCGCCGCGCCGCCCGAGCCCCTGTTGCCAGGACCCTGCCCGCGCCCGAAACCTGGACCCGCCATCGAAAACCTCAAAAGCCCCGCTTGGCGAGCGTCATAGCCTGCCACGCGCCGGTCTGGAACGCCCCACCGCTCTCACGCGAACGTGAGGGTGGTTTCCGCCGAAACTAGGGCCGAAGGGTTAAGGCTCGTTCAGCCGTAATCGACGCCGGTCAGATACAGCCCGTCCGACGGCGCGACCGGACCGCAGGCCGCGCGGTCCCTGGCCTCCAGCGCCGTCTTGACGTCGTCCGGGCTCCAGCGGCCCAGACCGACCTCGACCAGGGTGCCCGTCATGGACCGGACCTGGCGATGCAGGAACGAGCGCGCCTCGAACACCAGCCGCACCTCTTCGCCGACCCGCTCGACCCGGGCGACGTCCAGGCTCTTGAACGGCGAGGCCGACTGACAGGCCAAATCTCTGAAAGTCGTGAAATCATGGTGCCCGATCAGATGCGCGGCGCCCGCGTTCATGGCCTCGACGTCCAGCGGCCGACGGACGTGCCAGACCTTGCCCCTGTCCAGCGCCGGACGCCCCGGCCGGTTCAGGATGCGATACAGATACCGCCGCCCGGTCGCCGAGAACCGAGCGTGCCAGCCGCCCTCGGCCACCGCGCAGTCCAGCACCGCCACCCCCTCGCGCACCATGTGGGCGTTGAGCGCGTTCATCACCGTCGCGGCGGGCCAGTCCTTGTCCAGATCGACCTGGACGACCTGACCGGTGGCGTGGACCCCGGAATCCGTGCGTCCGGCGGCGGCGATCCGCACCGCCTGGCCGCAGAAGGCCGTGACGGCCGCCTCGATCGCGCCCTGGACCGTGGGCTGGCCGTCCTGGGCCTGAAAGCCGCTGTAGCCCGAGCCGTCATACTCGACCGTCAGCCGATAGCGCGGCATCAGCCCAGGACCGTCCCGGGCGGCAGGGAAAAGCCGTTCAGGAACTCCGCCGCGTCTTGTGCCGCCCTGCCCGGTCGCTGCACGCGCATCAGCCGCAGCGCGCCCCCCTGTTCATCGGTGCCGGTGCCGATGCGAAGCTCGTCGTCCAGCACCTCGCCCGGAGCGCCCGACCCGCGCGCGCTGACCCGGCTCATCAGGGCCTTGATCCGGACAGGCGCGCCGTCCGGCCCCGGGGCCTCGAACCAGGCACCGGGCGCGGGGGACAGGCCCCGGACGTGGGTGTCGATCTCGGCCGCCGGGCGGGTCCAGTCGATGCGCGCCTCGGTGGACGTGATCTTGCGGGCATAGGTCGGTTCGCCGACCTGGGGGCTCTCGACCGCCCCGCCCCGCTCTATGGCGGCGAGCGCCCGGGGCCACAGGCTCGCGCCGGTCGTGGCCATGCGTTGAGCGAGCGACGCCGCCGTGTCGTCGGGCTGGATCGGCAGGACCTCGCTGAGAAGGATCGGTCCCTCGTCGAGGCCTTCGGACATGCGCATGATCTGCACGCCCGTCTGGCGATCGCCCGCCATGATGGCCCGCTGGATCGGGGCGGCCCCCCGCCAGCGCGGCAGGAGCGAGCCGTGCAGGTTGAAACAGCCCAGCCGGGGAGCCTCCAGCACCTCGGTCTTCAGGATCTGGCCATAGGCGACGACGCAGGCGGCATCGACCTCCAGCCCGACGAAGTCCGCGATGGCGGCGGGCGACTTCATCGATTCCGGGGTGAAGACCGGCAGGCCCATGGTCTCGGCGAAGGCCTGGACCGGCGAGGGTGTCAGCTTCTGGCCACGTCCCTTGGGGCGGGGCGGCTGGGACCAGACGGCCACCACCTCGTGACCGGAGGCGATCAGCTCGGCCAGGGACGGCACGGCGAATTCGGGAGTTCCCATGAAGGCGAGGCGCATCGCCGCCTCTTAGGGCTTACCGAGCGCGACGTCGATCAGCCCGCGCCGCCGAAATCCAGGTCCTTGCGTGCCGCGATGATGGTGACGATGAAGCCCGCCAGAACGTCCAGCATGACCATGGTGGTGATCAGGAAGAAGGTCGAGGTGGCGAACCCCCGGACCAGCAGGAACTCCACCAGGCAGACCACGAACAGGATCATCGACAGGGCGTGGTTGACGATCGCCACCTTCTGGCTCGACGTCGATTTCAACAGTTCGAAGAAGAGCAGGATCAGCGACAGGAACAGGATCAGGTCGCCGACCCCGACGTTCCAGCTGGCCCCCGAGGCCATGGGAATGGAGAACATCGCCTGACGCAGGGTCTCGTCGGCCGCCGCCAGGCCGCCGCTGCCGGCCCCGAACATGATGACGATGTTGTAGAGCACGACCGGTATGGCCAGCAGGGGAAGGGCGATCAGCATCGTTCGGTCCTCTCGCGGTCACAGCCGAGCTTGTTAACGACGCATAGCCCGCTTCGCTCCATATCGCCACGCTGTTCGCCGACCAGGGGCGTCAGTATTCGGTGATCGCCCCGGGCCGACGCGATCGGGACTTCAGCCAGACGACGCCCAGGATATCAGACACCGAAGCGCGCAGCCGACCCCAGTTCGTATATTTCGACTGCCCGGTCTCGCGGTGACGGTGCCCGACCGGCAGATAGCGGTTCTCATAGCCCTCGCGGATCACAAGGGCGGGCAGGTAGCGGTGGACGTGATCGAAATAGGGCAGGCGCAGGAAGACGTCGCGCCGAAAGGCCTTCAACCCGCAACCCGTGTCGTCGGCGTCGTCGCCCAACAGGCGCTTGCGGATCCGGTTGGCCCAGCGCGAGGCCCACAGCTTGGCCTCCGAGTCCTGCCGCTTCTGGCGGACGCCCCCGACCAGGGCGACCTGGGGCGGGGCGGCGATCAGGGCGTCGGCCAGGCGCGGCGCGTCGGCGGGCGGGTTCTGGCCGTCGCCGTCCAGGGTCACCACGATCGCGCCTCGCGCCGCCAGCACCCCGGTACGGACCGCCCGGCTCTGGCCCGCATTGGTCGCGTGGGCCAGCACCCGCAGGGTCGCAAGCTCGGCCGACAGGGCCCGCAGCTCGGCCAGGGTGGTGTCGCGGCTGGCGTCGTCGACGAAGATGATCTCGTGCGACCGCCCGGCGAAGGCCTCGGCGATCTCGCGCGCCAGCGGGCCGGCGGCCCCGGCCTCGTCGTGGACGGGGACGACGATGGAGATTTCGGGCGCGGCGTCGCGGGTCATGCCTGCTGTCTAGCCGGATTTGCGGGCCGGTTGCCATGGGGTCGCTCAGACCGCTGACGGCCCGTTCATCCTCGTGCTAGCAAGGCCTCATGACGCGCCCCGACCTGGATCGTTACATCGCCGGCTGGCGCGGACCCCTGTTGGCCGCGCTGGTCGCCCTCATGGCGGGACTGCCGTCCATGCTGCTGCTGCCGCCGCTCGACCGCGACGAGAGCCGCTATGCCCAGGCGACCAGCCAGATGCTGGAGAGCGGCGACTATGTCGACATCCGCTTCCAGGAGGATCCGCGCTGGAAGAAGCCGATCGGAATCTACTGGATGCAGGCGGTGGCCGTGGGCCTGACCTCCAGCGTGGAGAGCCGCGACATCGCTCCCTACCGCATCCCCTCCCTGCTGGGAGCCATGCTGGCGGCGTGGTCGGCGGCGTGGCTGGGGTCGGCCCTGTTCGGGGCGCGAGCGGGGTTCCTGGGCGGGGCCCTGCTGGGCGCGACCTTCCTGCTGTCGTCCGAGGCCGGGATCGCCAAGACCGACGCCATGCTGTGCGGTTCGGTCACCCTGGCCATGGCCGGACTGGGGCGGCTCTATATGGCGTCCCGCGCCGGCGCCCTGATCAAGGGCGATCCCGCCCATCGGCCCTGGAAGCTGATGATCTGGCTGGGTCTGGGCCTGTCCATCCTGATCAAGGGTCCCATCGGCCTTCTGGTCGTGGTCCCGGCCGTGATCCTGCTCAGCCTGTGGGACCGGCGCTGGGTCTGGCTGAAGCGGCTGGGCTGGGGATGGGGCCTGCCGCTGCTGGCGTTGATCGTCGGGCCCTGGGCCATCGCCATCACCATCGCCACCGACGGCGGCTTCTGGCGCGAGGCCATCGGCGGCGACCTGGCCCCCAAGCTGGCCGGGGCCCAGGAAAGCCATGGCGGCATCCCCGGCATGTATCTTCTGCTCAGTCCGCTGCTGCTGTTTCCCGCGACTCTCATGCTGCCCGCCGCCCTGTCCACGGGCTGGAGCCGGCGCGCCGAGCCGGCGATCCGGTTTCTGGTGTGCTGGCTGGTACCGGCCTGGCTGGTGTTCGAGATCGCCCCGACCAAGCTGTGGCACTATACCCTGCCGACGTTCGGGGCGATCACCCTGCTAATGGCGGCGGCCCTGACCCAGCCCATTGGCCGAATCTCGCGCTGGTCCGGCGCGGCCCTGGCGATGTTCGCCGCCGTGGTGGTCAGCGGCATCACCGTCTATGGACTGACGGTCTTCGGCACCTCGACGGCCCAGACCTGGGCGACCATCACCGTCGTCTGCGCGGCCATGGCGGCACTGATCGGCGGGTTCCTGCTGGTCAACCGGGCGGCGATCACCGGCGTCCTGATCGCCCTCGTCTTCGGGGTCGTCGCCCACGCCGGCCTCGCGGGAACGATCCGCCAGTTGCGTCCGCTGGCCATCGCGCCCCGCCTGGAAGTGGCCCTCGAGCAGAATGGACTTCACCCGCGCCAGGGCCTGACGCCCGGGCCTGTCGCCATCACCACCTTCCACGAGCCGAGCTTCGTCTTCCTGACCGGCCGCACGACCCAGCTGACGGACGCGACCGGTGCCGCCCGCGCCCTGGCGGAAGGTCGCCCGGTGATCGTCGAGGCAGGCGACGCCGAGGCCTTCCGCGCGGCCACGGTCCAGACGGGCGTGCCGGGCACGGCCGTCGCCGTGGTGACCGGCCACAACTACTCCTCGGGCGACGATGTCCGTCTGACGCTCTATGCCCCGCCCGAGGCCCGCGCGGCGCGGGAAGCCGTACGGAACGACACCGAGTGAGCCGGCCCATCCAGATCGTCGAGGTCGGCCCCCGCGACGGCCTGCAGAATGAGAAGGCCGTCCTGGATCCCGCCATCCGGGCCGAACTGGTGCTGCGGCTGGAGGCCGCCGGGGCGCGACGGATCGAGGCGGTCAGCTTCGTCCATCCGCGCCTCGTGCCCCAGATGGCCGGAGCGGAAGAGGTCATGGCCGACCTGCCGTCCACCGAGGGCCGCAGCCGCATCGGTCTCGTTCTGAACGGCAAGGGCTATGACCGGGCGCTCGGCACGGGCGTCGACGAGGTCAATGTGTCCCTGTCGGTCACCGACGGCTTCGGCCTGAAGAACCAGGGCCTGTCGACCCGGGACCAGCTGGCCATGCTCGAGGCCATCGTCGCGGGTCGCGCCAACTCGGTCGGCGCCGATACGCCCGTGCCGTCCCTGTCGGCCACCCTGTCCTGCGTCTGGGGCTGCCCCTTCGACGGCGAGGTCTCGGTCGATCAGGTCACGGCGGTGGTCGGCGAACTGGCCCGGCTGGGCGTGAGGGAGATCGGCCTGGCCGACACCATCGGCGTCGGCGATCCCTGGGGCGTTAACAAGAAGATCGAGGCGGCCCGTGCCGCCGCGCCCGATACGACCCTGCGGCTGCATTTTCACGATACGAGGAACACCGGCGTCGCCAACGCCTATGCGGCGGTCCAGGCGGGGATCGATGTGCTGGACGCCTCGGTCGGCGGCATCGGCGGTTGCCCCTTCGCGCCGGGAGCCACAGGAAACGTCGCGACCGAGGACCTGGTCTATATGCTGGAGCGCGCGGGCTTTTCGACCGGCTATGACCTGGACGCCCTGATCGACACGGCCCGCTGGATCGGCGAGCGCATCGGCCGACCGACCCCCAGCGCCCTCAGCCGTGCCGGCGGCTGGCCCCGCTGACGGCCAACGATCAGGGGTCGCGAAGGAGATCCTCCATCGCCTCGCCGAAATGCTCTCGAACCGAGGCGGCCATACTCTCGGGACTGACCAGGCCCGTCTGGGCGGTGACCTCGGTGACCCAGGCACGAACCGCCTCCGCGCCATGGCGCGCTTCCAGCCCGTCGAAAACGGCCAGGGCAGCGCCGTAACGGGCCGGCATGTTCGACTCGTCGCCCTCGAAGTCCGCGCTGGTGAAGCGGAAGGTGCCCCCGGGGTGGAAACTCGGATCGGCCTGCATCTTGGCCCGGTCCTCCGCCGAGACCTGCCGCATGATGGCCTCGCGGCGCGGGCGGACCGAGCCCCATGCGGCGAGGTTGAGCGGGGCGGTCGCCTCGGCGCGTGCCGTCGCGAGTTTTTCCCTCTCGCTATGGGCCACACCTGCGTCGATGGCCCCGGTCACACGCAATCCGACCCAGGTCGCGTGGCCTTCGGCGAACCAGCGCGGCAGTCTCGCTTCGGCCCGCCGCTGATAGTCGTGCACCTGCTCGTGCGGCATCACCGCGCGGACCAGATGCTGCGATAGCTCCGGCAGGTTGCCGTCGGCCCCGACCTGGATCGACCAGCGCGCCTTCACCCCGGGGCCGCGCAGCGGGACGTAGGCCGGGTCCTGGGTGAAGACCACCGAGAACCATTCCGCGTCACGGCGCACGTCGCCCAGGTCTCGCGTCAACTCTTCGATCTGGGCGCCCAGACAGACGGCGCGGCTCCAGGCCGCCGCTTCGGACCCTGCGTCATAATGGACTTTCATCCATGCGCCGGTGGCCTGGGCCGTCACCTTGAGCACCGGCAGGTCGCCAGGCTGGGCGGGGAGCGCCTCGACGTCTATGCCCGACAGCGCGGGGCGCTCGCCCAACGGGGCTGTGCAGGCGGTCGGAAGGTCGCTCGCGTGGACCGAGACCGGCAGGCCCAGGACGGCGGCGGACGCCAGGAGCATCAGGATGCGTGAGGTCATCGGGACTCTTCCTTGAAAACGCCTCGGATGCCGACGCAAGGTTGCAGTCGGATTTCAAGGTTGAAACACACGCCATCTCGCCAGGCGGCTGCGATGACGCTAGTAGTCGCAGCCCGCTTCCGAGGTGAGAGCCGCCCGCCCCCATGCGCATCGTTCTGGCCACCGACGCCTGGGAGCCCCAGGTCAACGGCGTCGTCCGCACCCTGACGCGGACGGTCGCCGAATGCCGCGCCATGGGCCACGAGGTCGAGGTCATCGAACCCAGCCAGTTCAAGACCATCCCGGCACCGACCTATCCCGAGATCAAGCTGGCGCTCGGGGCCGAGGAAGAGATCCGCGAGCGCCTGCGCGCGATCGAGCCCGAGGCCGTCCACATCGCCACGGAGGGGCCCATCGGCATCGCCACCCGGCGCATCTGCGTGGAGTGGAAGCTGCCCTTCACGACCAGCTATCATACGAAATTCCCTGAATATATCTCCGCCCGCTTCCCCGTCCCGGTGCAGGTCGGCTACGCCTATATGAAGTGGTTCCACAAGCCGTCGGGCCGGCTGATGGTCGCCACGCCGACACTGAAGGCCGAGCTGGAAGAGCACGGCTTCAAGAACATCTCGCCGTGGTCGCGCGGTGTGGACACCGAGCTGTTCCGTCCGGATCTGGAGCGCATCTTCGACCAGATGGGCGGCCCCAACGACCCTGGAAAGGACTGGCCGCGTCCCTTCTGGCTGAACGTCGGCCGGGTCGCGGTCGAGAAGAACATCGAGGCCTTCCTGGAGACCGATCTGCCGGGGACCAAGATCGTGGTCGGCGACGGCCCGGCGCGCGCCGACCTGGAGGCCCGCTATCCGGCGGCCAAGTTCCTGGGCGCCCGTTTCGGCGAGGAGTTGGCCCGATGCTTCCGCGATGCCGATGTCTTCGTCTTCCCGTCCTGGACCGACACCTTCGGCCTGGTGATCCTGGAGGCGATGGCGACCGGCACGCCCGTCGCCGCCTATCCCGCCCATGGGCCCATCGACCTGATCCCCGGCTCGAACGCCGGCGCCATTGACGACGACCTGAAGGTCGCCTGCCTGAAGGCGCTGGAGTGCGACCGGTCCACCACCCGTGCCTATGCGGAGACCTTCAGCTGGCGCGCCTCGGCCGAGCAGTTCGTGCAGAACCTGGAGCCCTATCCGGAGCCCCAGCGCGGCCGCTTCTGGCGGCGGCTGCGTCGCATCACCCGGCTGCGTCGCCGGGCGGCGGCCTGAGGCACCCATGGTGCTCGGTTTCGGCTGGCCCAAACGCCTGGAAAAGCGGCCCTATGGCGAGAGTCATCCGACCAATCGCGAGCGGTTCACCCGGGTGTTCGAGACGCGGCGCTGGGCCACGGGCGAATCCGTGTCCGGGCCGGGTTCGGATCATGGCTCCGGGTCGGTTGAACATACGGCGCGGCTGCTGCACCGGTTCATCCCGGAACTGGGCGTGCGCTCGATCGCAGACATTCCCTGTGGCGATTTCCACTGGATGGGCGATGTCCTGTCCGCCCACCCCGAGGTCGCCTACGTCGGCTATGACATCGTCGAGCCCTTGATCGCGCGGAACTGGCGGACCCATCCGGGGCGGGCCTTCGCGGTGCTGGACGTGGTCGCCGAGGTGCCGCCGCGCGCCGACCTGATCCTGTGCAAGGACCTGGTGAACCATCTCTATGAGCGGGACGTGCGCGCGGCCCTGAAGAACATGGTCGCGTCGGGCTCGACGTGGCTCTTGATCACCTCCAACACGGGCTACGAGAACCTGGAGCTGGAGATGCTGGCCCCGGGCGCGTCGCGCGAGCTCGATCTGGCCGCCCCGCCCTATGATTTGCCGCCGCCGATCCATGGCGACCACTATCTGTCGCTGTGGCGGCTGGAAGATGTGGGTCGGGCGCTGGCGCGCAGTCCGCGCTGACTATTCCGGCGGCCGCGTCATCAGGGTCAGGTTGGCGGCGACGGCGCGCTGCCCCTCCCGTTCCGGCCCCGGCAGTGGCACCATGCCGCGATCCTGCAGATAGCCGCCCCGGCCCACGGCCGCCTCGGACGTGAACTCGATCAGGAAGTCCTGCAGCCCCGGCGTCACGCCGATATGGGCGCGCTTCACATAGATGAACATCGAGCGCGAGATCGGGTATTCGCCAGACGCGATCGTCTCCAGCGTTGGCAGGACGCCGTTGACCGTGGCCGGCTTCACCTGACCGAAATTCTCTTCCAGGAAGGAATAGCCGAACACGCCGACAGAGCCGGGCGTCCGCGTCAGGGTCTGGACGATGGCGTTGTCGTTCTCGCCCGAATCGACCCAGGCGCCGTCCTCGCGCAGGGTCTGGGCCACGGCTTCGAACCGGTCCGGATCGCTTTCGGCGAGCGACGCCAGGGCTGGCAGGGCCTCGGCCGAGGTCAGCATCGCCAGTTCCGACCAGCTGTCGCGCGTGCCCGACGTCGGCGGCGGGCCATAGACCTGGATGCGCTGGTTCGGCAGGCCGGGCCGGACCTGATCCCAGGTGCGGTAGGGGTTGGCGATCAGCTCGCCGTCCGGACCCGGTACCTCCTTGGCCAGGGCCAGATAGAGGTCGCTTCCCCGGATGTCGAAGTCGGCCCCGGACCGCGCCGTGGCGACGGCCAGGCCGTCGTAACCGATCTTGATCTCGATGATGTCGGTGACGCCGTTCTGGGCGCACAGATCGAACTCGGACCCCTTCATCCGTCGCGAGGCGTTGGCGATGTCCGGCGTGGTCGGTCCCAGGCCCTGGCAGAAGGCCTGGATGCCGCCGCCGGTGCCGAGCGACTCGACCCGCGGCGGCGCGCCCTCGGGATTGTTGCGGCCGAAATTCTCGGCCACCCGGGTGGCGAAGGGAAACACGGTCGAGGACCCGGCGGCCCAGATGCCGTTCCTCTGCTGCCCGCCCTGTCCGCACGCGGCGAGGGTCAGGGCGGTGGCGGCGCTGACGGCGACGAACAGCCGGCGAGGCAGGGTCGAAGACATGAAAGGCGGTATCCGGACGACGTTTGGACGACGCTTAAAGCAGACGTTTGCGCATGGCCTGTGACAGCATGTCGATCATCGTCACGGCCACGACCACGACGATGACGACGGCGGACACGTCGCGGAAGTCGAAGGCGTTCATCCGGTCGAACAGCACCTGACCGATGCCGCCGGCCCCGATCAGGCCCAGCACCGTGGCCGAGCGGCTGTTGGATTCGAAGCGGTAGAGGGCGAACGAGGTCCACAGCGGGGCGACCTGGGGCACGACGCCCCAGACGATCTCGTGCAGGGACGATCCGCCCGTGGCCCGCACCCCCTCGACCGGACCCTTGTCGATCGACTCGACGGCCTCGGAGAACAGCTTGGCCAGGACGCCGGCGGTGTTGAGCGCGATGGCCAGGACCCCCGGCAGAGGACCCAGACCCACGGCCACCACGAACAACAGGCCGATGACCAGGTCGGGGATGGACCGTAGCAGGTTCATCACAAGCCGGACCGGAAACACAAGCCAGCCCGGGGCCACGTTGCGGGCGGCCGCCAGCCCCATGGGCACGGCGGCGAACACGGCGATGAAGGTGCCCCACAGGGCGATCTGGACCGTCTCCCACATCTTCTCGACGAACAGACGCCAGTCGGTGAAGTCCGGCTTGGCCAGTTCGGCGGCGAAGGTCCGCGTGTTCTCCGAGTTGGAGAACAGCCGCGAGAGATTGCCGAGGTCGACGTCGCCGATGCTGTAGACCAGCAGGACACCCACCCCGCCCCAGATCAGGACGTCCAGCGCCCAGGCCCCGAAGGACTTCGCAGGCGGCCTGGGGATGGTGCCGGCGGGAAGCGCGCCGTCGGTCAAGGCTGGACCTCACGCAGCGCCCGCAGACGCTCCAGCTCGGCCTGGGCCGCCTCGATGCCGGCGGTGTCGTTGGCGGCACGGGCCTCCGACAGCTTCTGGTCGGCGACCAGCTCGCGGATCGGATTCAGGTAGCTGTCGTCGGCGGCGCGGAACTGGGAGTACTCCAGCCCTGCCAGCACCTGACGCTGGCGCTCGGCCTCGACGCCCTCGCCCTGTCCGTAGGTGAGGAAGAAGCTGCGGATCTTCTCCTTGGTCGCGGGGTCCAGGTCGCTGCGAAGCAGGATACCGGATTCAGGAATGGGCGGGGACTGCCAGATCTCGGTGATCTGCTCGGCGACGGCGGGGTTCTGGCGCACAAGGAAGACCGTGTTCACGGTATTCGACGTCGCCACATCGACCACGCCGGTGGCCACGGCGAAGGCGTTGGCCTGGTGATTGGCGGCCCGCACGGTCTTGAAGCACTGGCTGGGATCGATCCCGCGCGGATTGAACAGGAAGGCCATGGGGGCGAGCGTCCCCGATGTCGACTGGGCGTCGCCGATGCCGAAGTCCAGCTGGCCGCCGCACGCCAGGACCCGGTCCAGAGTGATGCCCGAGCCCGTCTTGACGATCAGGGTCGAGCGATAGCTGTCCTGGCCTTCGCGGTTGACGGTGCGGGCGATCACCTCGGCGTCGGCGCGGTCGATGGCCTCGACCGCTGGCTTGGCCGAGAACCACGCGACCTGGGTCTGGTTGCCGCGCATGGCCTCGACCAGGACGGTGTAGTTCGAGCCGAAGAAGGGTTCGACCGGAATGCCGATCGCCTCTTCCATGTCGGCCAGCAGCGGCTCCCACAGCGGCCCCGCCGAGGCCTGACCCTCGGCCGACAGGATGGAGAAGGTCAGGGTCTCGGGCGCGCCGGTCGTTGGGGTGTCGTCACCGTCGCCGCAGGCCGACAGGGCCAGGAGTGCGGACGCGGCGGCGACCATGCCGAACCGACGAGTGATGCGGGTGAAGGTCATGCCTTGGCTTCCCAGAACGCGTCCTCGAACTCGGGACCGTAGATGTCGATCAGCTGCTTCGTATCCAGACCGGTCGAGGGCCCGTCGTAAACGACCTTGCCGGCCTTGAGCGCGATCACCCGGTCGCAATAGCGGATGGCGTAATCGACCTGGTGCAGGGTCACGATCACGCCCAGGCCGTCGCGCTTGTTCAGCTCGACCAGCAGTTCCATGACCTTGCGCGCCGAGACCGGGTCCAGCGAGGCCACCGGCTCGTCCGCCAGGATGCCCTCGGCGCCCTGGACCAGGGCCCGGGCGATGGCCCCCCGCTGCTGCTGCCCGCCCGACAGGGTGTTGGCGCGTTGGGCCGCGTAGTCCGACACCCCGACCCGGTGCAGGGCCTGCATGGCGCGGCTCTTGTCCGCCGAGGGCCAGGCCCCGAGCATCCCGCGCCAGCCCGGAAGACGCCCCAGGGCCCCCAGCATGACGTTGGAGAACAGGCTGAGCCGTCCGACCAGGTTGAACTGCTGGAAGATCATGCCCAGCCGGCGGCGGGCCGCCCGCGCGCCCGTCACGCGGCCGTCCTTCTGCACGGTCTGGCCGAACACGCTGATCGTGCCCTTCCCGCCGTCGATGGACTGAAGCCCCGTGATGGACCGCAGCAGGGTGGACTTGCCCGATCCCGAGGGGCCGATCAGGGCGACCATCTCTCCGGCGGCGACGGACACGGAGACGCCGTCCAGCGCCTTTCGGGCCCCGAAGGTCTTGGACACGTCCCGCGCCAGGACCAGACTGGTCGCCAGCGGGCCGGGCGCGGCGGTTGCTGCGGCGGATGAACTCATGAACTCGCTGACGGCGGCTGAAGACCCGGCGCCGAATGCCGCGAGGACCGCGTTCCGGCAAGTCTTAATGCCATGCGGGAGCGCGGGGCGTAAAGCGCGGTGAACTGGCGGCAGATCAGTGTGGTAATCGGGTCGATGCGAGGAACGCTCGTACTTCGGCACTGAGTTTCACCCCGCTAAAGCCAGCGCTAGACGGGTGTCGGATATGCAAGGTTGGGATCATGCGACCGTCGGCGAGACGGTATCCGACCACCGTCTGGAGTGGGTCTGAGGATTCCAGCAGCATCGCATCTTCATCGTCCATGTTTCGCCAGAGACGTCGGCCAAGTATAAGGATGGCCTCAGGCTTCAACATTTCAAGCGCCGGACGAAAGCGAGGATGTGAGAACGCCCAATCAGTCGCGCTGGGGGCGTTTCTCGCACCGCCTTTAACAAGCCTCTGAACATAGTTGTAAAACAGCAGATTCTGCCAGAAATCAGCCAAGCGTGCCGGTTCATTCACCCACTCATCGCCGGTGAGGCACTCGAAGATGCCAGCAAAAAACGGATGGCGTTTTTCGGGCGTTAGCCCCCATTCTTCGATAATCTTGACGGTGTAGTCAGACGGCAAAACCCGCCCATCGTCGAGCCACTGGGGAGGCTCCTCGTAGTGGCTCTCGCCGACGACCAGCAGGCGAACGCGATCGATCCGGGGGTCCCCTGAGGGGTGCCAGGGCGAAAATCTCGGGTTAGCGGCTGCCGCCATTCTTGATCTCCTCAAAGATTTCTCGGGCGATGAGCGGATCAACCTGTGCATTTCGCAGGCCCGACATTTCGCGGACAAAGGGGCGACCGCCCAAAAACATCACCGACACCATCACCGGCGGCGGCCCGTCCCAGACGAACAGCGTTCGCGCCCCGCTTTCGTAGTCATCCGTGCGCCTGTGGACACAGTTGTAGAAGCGTCGACTTTCTCTACGAAGCCCAGGCTCGTCGAGGATCGGACGCAGACGATCACTGCCGAGCCATGGCGGCTTCGGGAACTCGCTGACTAGTCCAGCCCACGCCTTAATGTGCGAGTTCGCGTGATGGATGTGGGGAACATCGTGACAAAGTTGCTGCTTCGTGCGGCGACCGTGGGTGACCGCATCTTCCGCCAGTTCGCCGATCATGGCGGCAAACCCTTCAGGCAGCATATCCGGGTAGGGCGTCGCCATCCCTCGCAACCAGACCGGCAACAGGCGGCGTTGCCTGAAGTGGGCGAACTCGATGTTCCAATCCTGCGCAAGAAATCTGCCCGGTCCACCGTCGGCCAACACATCGAGTACGGCGACATAGTCGCCCGGTCCGTCGGCTGATCGTTCGCCCAAACGCGCGAAGGCCGAGTAGGAGCCGACCGGACTGCGCCCGCACCACTTCTTCATGAACGGTGAGAAACGCAGGTTGATGAAATCCTCAGCGATCGCCTGAGCGTCGATACTGATGTCGGCGCGATGGTCGATAGCGGCCAACAGTGCGTGGCGACGCGCCCAGGACCCGGAGGCCAGTTTGGCGCGAAGCTCGGGCTGCAGAAAGTGCCGCTGGCCAGCGACCTCGAACGGCCTGAATAGATAAAATTCAATCTCACCGAGGGCGGTCGCGTTCATCATCGTCGTACCTGACCAGCCCGATACGCCAGAATCGGACGCATGCACTTCGCGACGTTGAAATCACAGACCTTCCGTCGTCGGATCAGAAGATTGCCCACAGGGCCTCGCCGCAAAAAAACCGCTTTACATGACAGTCGCGTGACCCCATATGGCCGCTTCCGGCGGACCCCGTAGGTCTAACGTTTGCGCTGCTAACGCCGGCTGGGTTTAACAATAACAGGGGTTTACGTGAATTGCGCACGTACACATTTCCCCTGGACCTGGTCCGCGAGCGGTCCCCTGAACGTCCCGTCGCACTCGTGCGGCCGCGTTCGGTTTCCGTAGCGGCGCGCTGGTTCCAGGACAATCTAAAGGCTGACGTCTTCTATGCCGTGAAGGCAAACCCGTCCGCATGGGTCATCCAGACCCTCGTTGACGCGGGCGTCACCGGGTTCGACGTCGCATCTCTGGCCGAGATCGAGCTGGTCCGCTCGGTCAGCGCCGACGCGCGCCTGGCCTTCATGCACCCGGTCAAGAGCCGCTCGGCGATCACGCGCGCCTATTTCGATCACGGCGTGCGCACCTTCTCGCTCGACTGCGAGGACGAGCTGCAGAAGATCCTCGACGCCACCGGCGGCGCGGACGATCTGAACCTGCTGGTCCGCATGGCGGTCTCGGCGGACGGCGCGGCCTATTCCCTGTCCGGCAAGTTCGGTGTCTCGACCGATCAGGCCCCGGCCCTGCTCCTGGCCACGCGCCGGGCGGTCAGGGACGGGCTGATGGGCGTCTGCTTCCACGTCGGGTCCCAGTGCATGCGCCCCTCGGCCTATGAGGCGGCGATGGCCCAGGTCGGTCGCGCCATCAAGAAGGCGGGCGTCTTTGTCGACATCGTCGACGTGGGCGGCGGCTTCCCCTCGGTCTATCCGGGCATGGTTCCGCCGGACATGAGCGAATACGCCGACGCCATCCATCGCGGCTTCAACGAGATGCCCGTGTCGGAAACCACCGAGTTGTGGTGCGAGCCCGGCCGGGCGCTGGTGGCCGAGTCGTCCTCGATCCTGGCGCGCGTGGACCTGAGAAAGGGCGACGCCCTGTATCTGAACGACGGGTCCTATGGCTCGCTATTCGACGCGACCCACTCGCGCTGGCCCTTCCCGACCAAGCTGGTCCGGGACGGCCAGGCCTCGGAAGATCTCAAGCCGTTCCAGTTCTATGGACCGACCTGCGATTCGATCGACCATATGCCGGGTCCGTTCTGGCTGCCGGCCGACATCCGCGAGGGCGACTTCATCGAGATCGGCATGCTGGGCGCCTATGGCGTGGCCATGTCGACGGGCTTCAACGGCTATGGCGAACACGACATCGCCGCGGTCGAGGACGCCCCGATGGCCTCGCTGTACGGTCTGGC
Source organism: Brevundimonas subvibrioides (assembly GCA_002280475.1). Lineage (GTDB taxonomy): Bacteria > Pseudomonadota > Alphaproteobacteria > Caulobacterales > Caulobacteraceae > Brevundimonas > Brevundimonas aurifodinae. The sequence continues at coordinate 62,557 of NCEB01000004.1, read as the reverse complement.
ACCCCGCTCCATCCCGACCGTGCGCACCACGGCGGAAGAGCAGGCCAGGAAGGTCGTCCGCCTGTCGCGCCCCAAGGGCAAGGCGGGCCAGCGCCGGAAGAGTCGCCGCTGAGGTCAGATAACGAAGGCTTGTGAACCGCGCGCGCGGGTGTCACGGCTTCTCGAACGGCCAAGCTTGGGAGGTTCTTGATGTCCGACGCGCACGGCTCGCACGATCCGGGGCCCAGCATCGATCACGGATCGAACGCGCCCGGTCACGCGCAGATGATGCACGATCAGCGGCATCGCGAGTTCATGGAGTCCGACCCGGCCTATTCCAAACCCTGGGACGGAAACCGGACCCTGGTCATCGGCTATGCGCTCTGGCTGTTCCTGGGCTGGGCCGGCGGCCACCGCTTGTATGTCGGGCGCTGGAAATCGGCGCTGGGCATGGCAGCGGCGGGGTTCGTGACCTGGATCATGACCAGCCTGCTCGGACCCTATCTGGGGGTCCCCATGACGATCTGGTGGATCGTCGACGCCTTTCTGATCCCCGGCTGGATCCGGGTGAAGAACGAGGAAAACGCGGCGAGGAAGGCGGCCCAGCCGCCTGTTCTCGTCGAAACGGTCTGAACTCCGTCACGCTTTTGGACTAGACGACCACCACGACTACCGCAGCGGCCCGTCGCTCCGTCCGGGCCGCTGATGTTTTTGACGACGGGCGCTCAAACCAAAGGGAAACCCTTGCAATGAACGCTCCCGTTCAGACCAACCAGAAGGCCCAGCTGCTCCAGAACGTCGTGGAGCACATCGACATCACCAGCTTCGACGCGCGTCCGATCATCGACAGCATGCGCAAGATGAGCTTCTCCTCGCGCGACACCGCCCGGGCGGCCGACATCTTCAACATGGCGCTGGAAGACACCGCCTGCTCGCCCTGGCTGATCCTGGCCGGTTCGACCTCGGCCGGCGGCTGCATGCATGTGTACCGCGACATGGTGAAGTTCGGCATGATCGACGCCGTGGTCGCCACCGGCGCCTCCATCGTCGACATGGATTTCTTCGAGGCCCTAGGCTTCAAACACTATCAGGCGGCCGGTCAGGTCGACGACAACGTCCTGCGCGAGAATTACATCGACCGCATCTACGACACCTATATCGACGAGGAAGAGCTCCAGGCCTGCGACCACACCATCCTGGAGATCTGCAACCGGCTGGAACCGCGCGGCTATTCCAGCCGCGAGTTCATCTGGGAAATGGGCAAATGGCTGAGCGAGGGCAACGCCAGGAAGCCCGGTTCGCTGATCCAGACCGCCTATGAAGAGGGCGTGCCGATCTTCTGCCCGGCCTTCGTCGACTCGTCCGCCGGCTTCGGTCTGGTCAAGCACCAGAAGGAGCGGATGGCCGAGAAGAAGCCCTATCTGATGATCGACGCGGTCGCCGACTTCCGCGAACTGACCGACATCAAGATCGCGGCGGGCGTCACCGGCCTGTTCATGGTCGGCGGCGGCGTGCCCAAGAACTTCGCCCAGGACACGGTGGTCTGCGCCGAGATCCTCGGCATCGAGGCCGAGATGCACAAATACGCGGTGCAGATCACGGTCGCCGACGTCCGCGACGGCGCCTGCTCCTCCTCGACGCTGAAAGAGGCCGCCTCCTGGGGCAAGGTCCAGACGACGCACGAACAGATGGTGTTCGCCGAGGCCACGACCGTCGTCCCGCTGATCGGCTCCGACGCCTATCACCGGGGTGCCTGGAAGAACCGCGACAAGCGCCGGTGGAACAAGCTGTTCGAGGCGGCCTGACCCGCGCTCAAGCAGCAAGCCGCCGCGCGGCGAGCGATAGCGACACGAGCAAGCCGGGGCCGCGAGCGATCGCGGCCCCTTTCCTCGCGCGGAACCGACGGCTCCCCCGCGACCTTCCGTTTCCACAGGAGCCCTCGCATGACCGACGCCGATCGACCCACCAATGACCTGCCGTCCGCCGAGGCTCGCGACCGCCTTGATCCGGCCAAGGCCGGCGACGCCCTGAAGGCCGCCCTGAGCGGTAGCGACATGGGTTCGGACACCCGGGCGGGATCGCTGCGAGGCGGCTCCGCCTCCGGCTCGGACGTCGACCCGGATCAGGCCGACATCAATCAGAGCCTGGCGGCGCAGGGGCAAAAGGCGGCGGCTTCACAGCCGCCTGCCGGCGGAGACCCGGTCGTCAACACGGGTGACGATCAGAAGGCGAAAGCGCCTCAGAAAGACGCCGACGCCGCGACCGGCTGAGGCCTCACACCGCCGCCATCGTCCCGGCGTTGATGGCGATCCGGCCCAGCAGGCCCTTGACGATCAGGTCCAGCGGCTGGCCCTCGCGATAGTCGGCGGCGGCGACGAAATTGACGCGGTCCTCCGAGATCAGGCCGTAGATCTTCTCCTGGTCGCGTTCCGAGTTCCTGGGATCATAGACCGCGATCGAGAAGCCGCCCTTGGTGTGCATCATCTTCATGGTCGGCACATCGGTGTCGCCGTCGCCCAGGAAGATCATCCGCTCGAACGGCACGGCGCGTTCGTCGTCGGGCACGAACTTGTTGATCCGCTCGTGGTCCCAGTGGTTCAGGACGCCCTTGTTGATGCGGAACAGATACTGGGTCTTGGTGGTATAGTTCACGCCCACCGCCGGCCAGATCGCCACCCCGTGGTCGTCATAGGCGAACTTGGACGCGAAGACGTGCCGGAAGGCCGGGCGGATGGGACAGCCGTCGATCATCTCCTCCAGCCCCGCCGAGATGATGTAATGCTCGATCTCCAGCCCATACTTGCGGCCGACCCTGTCGATCCGCTCGAACCAGCCCTTGCCGGTCAGGTCGGACTTCAGCCCGTCGAACAGTTTGACGTCCTCGCCGTGTTCCTTGAGCAAGGTCCTGGTCACCGGCCGCCCGTTCTCGCGAGCCCGCTGCAGCATCAGCTGCATATACATCAGGATGTTGTCGCCATCGGCCGACTTGGTCAGCCGGTCCGCCTCGCCCCAGAAGTCGCCCACGCCCATGCCGACCGAGGGGATGAAGGTCACCTCCTGCATGTTGCCGCGCGCCAGCGTGCCGTCGAAGTCGTAGATCAGGGCGGTCTTGAGGAGGTCGGCCATAAGGAAGGCAGTAGGCAGTAGGCAGTAGGCAGTAAAGGGTCGGGAGGTAAGTGGGTGGGCCGACACCGCTCAAACCTACTGCCTCCTGCCTAACCCAGCGCCAGCTCCGGTGCCGCCGCCACGCCGTCGGCCTCCAGCGGCAGGTGCAGGATGAAGGCCGCGCCCTTGCCCGGTTCGCTCTCGACCTCGGCCCAGCCGCCGTGCAGCTCGACCAGCGCCTTGACCAGGGCCAGGCCGACGCCCGGCCCGCCGCGCTCGCGCTTGACGAAGCGGTCGAACACATGGGCCTGCAGGTGATAGGGGATGCCCCGACCGGTGTCCTCGACCCGAATGCGGATCTCCGAGGCGTTGGCCTCGGCCTTCAGGGTGACGACGCCGCCTTCGGAGATCGACCGGGCGGCGTTGTCCAGCAGGTGATCGACCGCCTGGCCCAGTCGCCGCGCGTCGCCGCGCAGGATCGGCAGGTCGGCGGGCACCTCGGCGCGGAAGCTCGCGCCCCGGCCCTCGATGCGGCCCAGATGCCGTCCTGCCGCCTCGGCGAACAGGTCCTTGATCCGCACGTCGCCCAGCGACAGCTCCATTTCGCCGGCGTCGATCTGGGCCATGTCCAGCACATCGTCGATCGAGGCGGCCAGCTGTCCCGCCGCGATCCGGATGGCTCCGGCGTGCTGGCGGCTGCGTTCCGGCAGGTCGCCCAGGGTCTCCAGCAGCTCGGAATAGCCGACGATGGTCGTCAGGGGCGTGCGGAGCTCGTAGCTGACCGAGCCGACGAACTCGCGCTTCAGGGCCTGGCTTTCCTTCAGGGCCGCCTCGCGCTGGGCCAGGGCCTGCTCCAGCTCGCGCCGTGCCGTCACATCGGAGAACGCGACCAGGGTTGCTCCGTCCGGCAGAGGCCGGGTCTGCCAGGCGGCCGTGCGGCCATCCAGGGTCCGTCCCTCGCCGGAGACCGCCACGCGGCTTTCGGGATCGGGGTCGGCCACCCGCGCCTTCAGCCCCAGCCACAGGGCCGCGTCCGGCAGGGCGGCCTTGCACAGCTCGGCCACGGCGTCGAAGTCACCGGCGTCCCTGAGCGTCTCGGCCGACAGGTTCCAGAAGCTCTCGAACGCCTCGTTGTGCAGACGCAGCCTTCCATCCGAGCCGAACACGGCGACGGCGTCGTTCAGCTTGTCCAGCGTCGCTGTCTGGACCTGTAGCTGGGCATTGAACCGGCTGCGCAGGTTCAGCTCGCCGGTGATGTCCGAAAACAGCAGCAGCACCCCGCCCAGGGGGTGGGGCTGGCGCACGACGCGCAAGGTCCGCCCGTCCGGCAGGGACCAGCTCTCGTCCGGGGCCGCCTCGGCCGCCCCATAGAAGTCCAGCTCGCGCGTCTTCCAACTTGCGTAATCGACCACCTCGGGCAGCATGCGGCGCTGACGCAGGCGGTCCAGCAGCTCGGCGTGGGTCGGGCGCTCGTCCAGCCAGGCGGCGTCCAGACCGAACAGGGCCTGAAAGGCGGTGTTGTGGAAGGCCAGCCGACGCGACGGCCCGAAGATGGCGACCGCGTCGGCGAGGTGGTTGAGCGTCTCGTCATGGGCCTCGACGTGGCGGCGCAGGGTGTCGCGCGTCTCCTCGGCCTCGGTCATGTCGAGCGCGAAGACCAGCACCGGGCCGCCTGCGCCGGCGATCGGCTCGGCCATGATCTTCCAGGCGCGTCGGCGGCCTTCGCCGGGCGTCCAGCGGAAACCCTCCTGGCGCGTGCCGATCCGCCCGGCCTCGGCCGCCAGCTGGTCGGCCCCCCGGTCGAAGGAGGCCTGGCGTTCGCGCGCCTCATCCAGGGTCACGCAGCCGGTCTCGGCCAGCCAGGCGCGGTTGGCCCAGACCAGGCCGCCTTCGCCGTCCAGCACCCAGGCCGGCGAGGGCGAGGCCTCGGCGATCAGGCCCGCGCCCAGCCCGGGATCGCCCGGGGACGCGACGGCCTCGGACCGCTCGGTCAGCCTCAGCCAGGCGACGCCGCCGTCGGTCCGCCCTTCGACGGTCCAGCCGCTGGCGGGATCGCGCGCGCGAAACGGCGCGCCCTCGGCCAGCAGCCGGTCGATCGCCTCGCCGTGGCGGGTGTGAAGGGCTTCGGACAGGACCAGGGCGTCGGTGCCGTCGCGATCCCCGGCCAACACCGCCCGCGCCGCCGCCACGGCGGGATCGGAGCCCAACAGGATGGGAGGCTCGCCCGGCTGCAGCCCCAGTCGGACCTCGTCGAAGGCGGCGACGGCGCTGATCCCGGCCGAGGCCTGACGGGTCAGCGCCTCGTGCGAGACCAGGGCCGCGTCCAGCCGCGCCGCCGTTTCGCGGCGCAGGCGAAAGGCCCAGGCGCTGACCGCGAGGGCCAGACCCGCCGCTCCCGCAGCCGCCGCGAATGCGATGTCGGCCTCCGCCATGCCGTCCCGCCCGTTGATGCCGAATCACGACCATAGCGCAGACCGGGCTCCATCGCAGGGCTCGGCCTGTAATTCGCCCCGCTTCTCGTTCATAAGCCCCGGTCGAGCCGCGAGGGACCGTGTTCCGAGCGATAGCGCCCCCCACCCGCGCTCAAGCAGCGAGGCTCCGCGAGCCGAGCGTTAGCGCAACAAAGAATACCTCATGAAGTTTCTTGACCAGGCCAAGATCTACATTCGCTCCGGCAACGGCGGGGGCGGCTCGGTGTCGTTCCGGCGCGAGAAATTCATCCCGAACGGCGGGCCCGACGGCGGCGACGGCGGCAACGGCGGCCATGTCTGGGTCGAGGCGGTCGAGGGGCTGAACACCCTGATCGACTATCGCTACCAGCAGCATTTCAAGGCTGCGACCGGCGGTCACGGCCAGGGCCGGCAGATGCACGGGGCCAAGGGCGAGGACGTGGTCCTGCGCGTGCCCGTCGGCACCCAGGTGCTGGACGAGGACAAGGAGACGGTCGTGCTGGACATGGTCGAGGCCGGCCAGCGTGAGCTGTTGCTCAGCGGCGGCAACGGCGGCTGGGGCAACGTCCGCTTCAAGGGGCCGATCAACCAGGCCCCCCGCCACGCCAATCCGGGCCAGGAGGGCCAGGAACGCTGGATCTGGTTGCGGCTGAAGTTGATCGCCGACATCGGCCTGGCGGGCCTGCCCAACGCCGGCAAGTCGACCTTCCTCGCCGCCGCGTCCGCAGCGCGGCCCAAGATCGCGGACTATCCGTTCACCACCCTGGCCCCCAACCTGGGCATGGTCGACCTGTCGCCTGGCGAGCGGTTCGTCATCGCTGACATCCCCGGCCTGATCGAGGGTGCGTCGGAAGGCGCAGGCCTGGGCACGCGTTTCCTGGGCCACGTCGAGCGCTCGGCCTCGCTGATCCACCTGGTGGACGGCACCCAGGACGATGTGGCGGGGGCCTACCGCATCATCCGGGGCGAGCTCGACGCGTACGGAGAGGGCCTGGCCGACAAGACCGAGATCCTGGCCCTGAACAAGATCGACGCCCTGACACCCGAAGCCCGCGCCGAGAAGTCCGCCGAACTGGAGGCCGCCTCGGGAAAGCGTCCCCTGTGGGTCTCCGGCGTGTCCGGCGAAGGGGTCCCCGAACTGCTCCGCGCCGCCTGGGCCGAGGTTCGCAAGACCCGGGGCGAGATCAACGACGAGGGCGAGGAACGGCCCGCTGCTGGAGACTGGGCACCGTGAACCCTCTCCCTCCCCCGGCGGGGGAGGGCAGGTCGCGAAGCGACCGGGTGGGGGCGGCAAGGCAGTGCGGCTTTCGATCGCCGATGTATCGCCTTGCCCGCCCCACGCGGTCTCCGCTGCGCGTCGACCACCCGCCCCGGTCCGGGGAGGGAGACACTCTCATCGCCGCGTGTTAGCTCACCGATGAGCATAAGCCCCGACGCCCCGCGAGCCCCGACCTGTCCTTCTTCCATGCCGGACCCGCGCCCCAGGCGATCGGCCCCCGCTCCGGGGCCTTGCGCGACGGCTTGACCTTGTCGCCCGGAATGGCGGTCGGGCTGTTCGGCGGCTCGTTCAATCCGGCCCACGACGGTCACGCCCATGTCGCCGAGACGGCGATGCGACGGCTGGACCTCGACCGGGTCGTCTGGCTGGTCTCGCCTCAGAACCCGCTCAAGGACAGCGCCGGGACCGCGCCGCTCTCGGACCGCATGGCCTCGGCGCGCGCCGTCGCCCTGGGGCCGCGCATGATCGTCTCGGACTTCGAGACCCGCGCCGGAACACACTGGACGATCGATACCCTGCGCGCGATCCGCGCCCGGCACCCCGGCGTGCATTTCGTCTGGCTGATGGGCTCCGACAATCTGGAGAGCTTTCATCGCTGGCGCGGGTGGACCGACATCATGCGGATGATGCCGGTGGCGGTCATCGCACGGCCGGGGTCCCTGCTGGAGAGCCGCGCCGCCCCCACCGCCATGCGCTTCGCCGCCAGCCGGGTCTCGGCGGGCGAGGCGCGACTGCTGCCCCGCATGCAGGCGCCGGCCTGGACCTATCTGACCGCCCCCCTGAACCCGTCTTCCTCCACGGCCCTGCGCGCCAGAGACGCGTCGTCGCGCTCAAGCCGCGAGGGACCCGGCTCCGAGCGATAGCGCCCAACGCTGCGGGTGACGTTTTGCCCCGTCCGTGCTAAGGAGCCACTTTAGTGAACCCGCCCGGAGCCCTCCGCTGACCCCCTCGCCCGCGCACGATGCGCAAGACTCCGCCGTCTCGAACACGGCGAACGAGATGGACCCCATCGATCCCGTCCATTCCGAAGACGGCACGCCTGCCTCGACCGACGACGACGAGGATGACGGTTCCGCCGACTATTCGCTGTTCGGCACGGGATCGGAAGGCAATGTTCCGCCCGAGGATGACGACGCCTCCTTCAGCCGCGAAGCCCCGCTGCCCGTCGGCTCGACGCCGATCGAGCAGGCCGTGCTGGCCAAGCTGGACGAGGACAAGGCCCAGGACATCGTCCTGATCGACCTGAAGGGGAAATCCCCGATGGCCGACACCATGATCGTGGCCTCCGGCCGGTCGCACCGCCATGTCGGCGCCCTGGCCGACCACTTGCTGCGCACGCTCAAGGAAAACGGCCTGGGCCGCGCCAAGGTCGAGGGCCTGCCGCACTGCGACTGGGTGCTGATCGACGCCGGCGACGTGATCGTCCACCTGTTCCGCCCCGAGGTCCGCGTCTTCTACAACATCGAGAAGATCTGGGCCGTCGACAGCGCGCACCGCGGGGCCGGCGCGGCCTGAGGCTCTAACGTCCTTCTCCCCTTGCGGGAGAAGGTGGCCCGCAGGGCCGGATGAGGGGTGAAACTCCGACATCAGGCGGCTAAGCTCGATCCATGCTGAAACCTTCGGTCCGAACGCGCGCTGCTGCCCACCGCCACGGTCGATGACCGAGTTTCACCCCTCATCCGACCTCGCTGTGCTCGGCCACCTTCTCCCGCAAGGGGAGAAGGAACGCAGATGAAACTCGCCCTCATCGCCATCGGCAAGGCCGGGCGCGGCCCCGAGGCCACGCTCGCGACGGACTATGCCGCGCGCGCCACCGCCGCCGGGCGCGCGCTGGGTCTGGGTCCCTGCGACCTGATCGATCTGGAGCCCCGCAAGCCGGGCAAGGCCCCCGAGGCCGAGCTGATCCTGACGGCCGCCGAGGGCGCGCATCTGATCGCCTGCGACGAACGGGGACGGTCCTACTCCAGCCGCGCCTTCGCCAACCATATCGCGACGCTCAGGGATCGCGGCGAGCGACGCCTGGCCTTCGCCATCGGCGGGGCCGACGGGCTGGACACCTCGGTGCTGGCAGCGGCCGGATCGACCGTCGCCTTCGGACCCCAGACCTGGCCCCACGCCCTGGCCCGGGCCATGCTGGCCGAACAGGTCTATCGCGCGGTGACGATCCTGGCCGGATCACCCTATCATCGCGACTGATGAACCGCGCCGCCGTCCTCGCCCTCGTCCTGCTGACCGCCCTGCCGGCCTCGGCGACGGTCCAGGACGACCTCGACCAGCTCCAGGCCCGCTACCGCGACGAACAGATCCGCGCCCGCCGCCTGCGCGCTGACGCGGAGGCCGCCCAGGGCGAGATCCAAGCCCTCGACCGCGAACTGACGACGCTCCGCCGCGACGTGGCCGACGACGACCGGGAACTGGCCGCACAACGTGAGCGGCTGCGGGCGCTGGGCCGACGCGAGGCCGCCGTCGTCGCCGAACTGGCCCAGGCGCGCGACGGCCAGATGCGGTTGATGTCGGCGCTGCAACTGATGAGCCGCCGGCCCCCACCGCCGCTTCTGGTGCCCGCCGACCGCGCGATCGACACCGTGCGCGCCGCCCTCCTGATGAAGGCGATGGCCCCCGACCTGCGCCGTCGCGCCGACGTCCTGGTCGCCCGGCAGGCCGAGGTGGCCCGCATCCGCCGCCTCGCGGTCCTGTCGTCCGAACGGCTGATGACGACAGAAAGCGCGCAAGGCGACCGCCGCGCCGAGATCGAGCAGTTGAGCGCCCGGCGCACGGCCCTCGTCGCCGTGTTGCGCGCCGACGCCGAGCGCGCGGAGACGGCCGCCGAGGCGCTCGAGGCGCGTATCCGGGCCCTGGGCGGCCGCCCGGTCGCCGCCGCCGCCCCCACCGACGCGCCCGCCAGCCGGTTGCCCGCCGGTCGCGACCGCCTGACCTCGCCGGTCGCCGGCGCCCCCATCGCCCGCTTCGGCCAAGGGTCGCAGGGCTGGCGCTGGTCCGCCCCCGCCGGTTCGGTCGCCGCCCCGGCCGCCGCCCGCGTCGATCACGCGGGTCCGCTCAGCGGCTGGGGCCAGGTGGTGATCCTCGATCTCGGCGACGGCTGGCGGGCCGTGGTCGCCGGGCTGGACACGCTGGACGTCGAGCCGGGCCAGAGGATCGCGGACGGCCAGTCGCTCGGTCGGGGCGAGGCGGGCGGTGACGTCTATCTGGAACTCCGACGCGGGGACCGGCCTGTCGATCCGGCCCCATTCCTGTAGGGTCGGCCGCGCTACGCCCGATCCTGACGTATCGGCGTGGCAGGGTAATCACCGCGTCCACCTCGGATGCGGAGAGTGAGAGAAGTGAGAGTCACTTTCACCCACCCCCCGACTCTCACCCGCATCATGGGAATTGGCTTCCCTCCGCCGCATGACGCTGATTTTATCCGCAGGACGCGCGCTCGCCACGATTGACGGCGAGGTTCGCGCAAACCCTCCCCACCCCTGACCGGGGCCTGAAAGAGACCGAATGCGCAGACTGCTGATCGCCGGAGCCGCCACCGTGGCCCTGGGACTGTCCGCCGCCGCCGTGGCCAGCCAGACGCCCCGGAACGAGACCTTCCGGATGCTGCAGCTGTTCGGCGACACCCTGGCGGTGATCGAACAGGCCTATGTCGTCCCCGTCGACAACAAGAAGCTGATCGAGGCCGCCCTGGCCGGCATGATGACGGCGCTGGACCCGCATTCCAACTATCTGGCCCCCGACGGCTATGGCGACCTGCAGGAACGCACCTCGGGCGAATACTCGGGCGTCGGCCTGACCATCACGACCGAGGGCGGGCTGGTGAAGGTCATCTCGCCCATGGACGACGGCCCGGCGGCCAAGGCCGGGGTCCAGGCGGGCGACGTGATCTCGGCCATCGACGGCCAGAACGCGGCGGGCCTGACGGTGTCCGAGGTGTCCGAAAAGCTGCGCGGGGCCATCGGTACTTCCGTCAACGTCACCTTCCTGCGCGATGGCGAGGAGCCGCTGGAAGTCACCCTGGTGCGCGAGGTCATCACCGTCGACAGCGTCACGGGCCGGGTCGAGGGCGAGTTCGGCTACCTGCGCGTGGCGACCTTCAACGAGAACACCAGCCGCGAACTGACCGAGGCGATCGATCGCATCAAGGCCGAGAACCCCGCCGTGCGCGGCTATGTCCTGGACCTGCGCAACAACGGCGGCGGCCTGCTCAGCGCGGCCATCGAGGTGTCCGACGCCTTCCTCGAACGCGGCGAGATCGTCAGCCAGCGCGGTCGCAGCGCGGACCAGATCGAACGCTACGCCGCCCGCCCGGGCGACCTGACCGGCGGTCTGCCGGTCGTGGTGCTGATCAACTATGGATCGGCCTCGGCGTCCGAGATCGTCGCGGGCGCGCTTCAGGACCAGGAACGGGCGACGCTGGTCGGCCTGACCAGCTTCGGCAAGGGTTCGGTCCAGACGGTCATTCCGCTCGGCGGCGGCCGCGACGGGGCCCTGTCGATCACCACCGCGCGCTACTACACCCCGTCCGGCCGCTCGATCCAGAAGATCGGCATCGAGCCGGACCTGGAGGTCGCCCGCACCGAGGCCGAGGGCCGGATCGTCTCGCGTTCCAGCTTCATCTATTCCGAGGCCGCCTACGCCACGGCGCTGGACGCCTCGATCGGCGCTGAACGGCGGGGTGCCCACACCCCGCGCGAAGCCCCCGGCCCGGACTACGACGAAGACGCCGATTACCAGCTGCAGCGCGCGCTCGACGTTCTGCGCGCCCAGGGCGACCTGACCCGCCTGGCGGCCGCTCCAGAAGGCATCGTCGTCACCGAACCGACCGTCGAGATCGAGACGGCCGCTCTGGAAGACACGACCGAAGAATAGGCCGGTCATGGCTAACGGCGCGTTAGGGTTTCTTAACCGCCGCCCGTCATCCTCAGCCTCGAAGTGCGCCGTCCGGAATCCGTCCGGCGGCCGTCCTCAGAGCGTTCGACGTCGTCCATGTTCGCCAAGCGCCAGTCCGCCCTCGCCGCCGCCGCCGGCAGCCCCCCCGCCTCGCGGGGCCCCAAACTCGACTCCAGGGCCATCCTGGCCGTGCTGAAGAAGCCTCCGGTCGCCGTCGGTGCCGCCGGCCTGCTGCTGCTCTCCGCCGCCGCACTGTTCCTGACCGTGCTCGGCGATCCCCGCGCCGGGACGCCCTCTGCCCGCGTTGCGCTGAAGCGCGAGGCCCCCGCCGCAGCGCCCGCGCCGACCGGTCTCGAGGCCTTCTCCATGGGCGGGTTCGCCGCCTGGCAGGGTCTGGCCGATCCGGCCCTGATGGACAGCGGCGCGGCCGGCGGCGACGCCCTGATCACCCTGCCGGACGGGGCGACCGTCGCCGGCGGCTCGGCCATCGCCGCCCCCGTCGTCCCGGCCCAGCCTCTGGTCGCCGCCCCCATCGCGGGCCTCAGCCAACCGGGCCCCAACGGCCCCCTGCCCGTCATCGCCACCGACGGCCGCGTCCCGGCCCAGGCCTATGCCCGACCGTTCCAGCCGAACGGCCGCCCCCGCGTCGCCCTGATCGTCGGGGGCCTCGGCCTCAACGCCGTCACCACCCGCGCCGCCATCGAGCGGCTGCCGCCCGAGGTCACCCTGTCCTTCGTGCCCTATGCCGAGGGTCTCCAGGGATGGATCGACCTGGCCCGGCGTCAGGGCCACGAGGTGATGATCGAGATCCCGATGGAGCCGACCGGCTATCCCAACAACGACCCCGGCCCCTACACCCTGCTGGCCAACGCCACGCCCGACGACGTCGAGGCCAAGATGACCTGGCTGCTCGGCCGCGCGACCGGCTATTTCGGGGTGACCAACTATCTCGGCGACCGCTTCGTGACCTCCGACGCGGGCATGAGCGCCTTCCTCGGCACCCTGCGCCAGCGCGGCCTGGCTTTCCTCGACGACGGCATGGCGCGGCGCCGCCCCGGTGCCTGGGCGCGAGCATCCGCCGACACCATCGTCGATGAGACCCAGACCCCCGCCGCCATCATCGGCCGCCTGAATGCTCTGGAGGCCGCCGCCAAGACGCGCGGCGCGGCGCTGGGCACCGGCTTCGCCTACCCCGTCACCGTCGAGGCCGCCGCCCGCTGGGCCGTCGGCCTGGAGGCGCGGGGCGTTCAGCTGGCACCCGCCTCGGCGATGACGGCGCGGCCGGGGCGATAAGGCGAGGCAACAGGCAGTAGGCAGTAGGCAGTAGGATCAAGCGATCTCGCGGCCCTGCCAATCCTGTGCCGAGCGCGACGCGACGCGACCCACCATTTTCCTTGCTTCCTACTGCCTACTGCCTACTGCCTAATGCTTGGATGACCGACCACCCCCACCACCGCCCCAACGTCGGCGTCGTCCTGTTCAACGCCCAGGGCCTGGTCTGGTACGGCCGCCGCGCGGGCATGAGCGAGGGACACGCCTGGCAGTTCCCGCAAGGCGGCGTCGACAAGGGCGAGGACCTCGAAGCCGCCGCCCGGCGCGAGCTGGAGGAGGAGACCGGCGTCACCTCCGCCACTCTGCTCGGGCAAACAGACGGCTGGATCGTCTACGACTTCCCCGAGGCTCTGAAGGCCCAGCATGTCCGCGACGGCCGAAAGCCCTGGGACGGCCAGAAACAGGCCTGGTTCGCCTTCCGCTTCACCGGCGACGACGCCGAGATCGCGCTGGACCGCGCCCTTCTTGAGCATGGGGCCGAGATCGAGTTCGACGCCTGGCGCTGGGGCCGACTGGCCGAAGCGCCCGACCTGATCGTGCCCTTCAAGCGCGACGCCTATGAACAGGTCGTCGCGGCGTTCAGCCGGTTCGCGGCCTAAGCCCGCGCTCAAGCAGCGAGCGACCGCGTCGCGAGCGGTAGCGCCCTAAGTACTGGGCGCGAGCCGCATCAAAACCAGACCAGCCACGATCAAGCCCGCAGCCGCGACCCGCATGGGATGCACGCCCTCATTCAGCCAGATCACCCCGACGATGAAAGCCCCGACAGCCCCGATGCCGGTCCAGACGGTGTAGGCCGTGCCCAGTGGCAGGCTCTTCATGGCCAGGGACAGCAGGGCGAAGCTGACGCCCATGGTGCCGAGCGTGATCAGGCTGGGGACCAGCTTCGTGAACCCGGCGGATTGCTTCATGGAGAACGCCCAGACCACTTCCAGCAGTCCGGCGATGATCAGATAAACCCAGGCCACGCTCGGCCCTCCTTGCGAAAGGCCGGGCCGTCCCGGGCTTGGCCCCGGCGAACCGGGGGCGAGGACGTGGCCTCGTCTTGCAGGCGGCTATCTAGGACGCGGGAGCCCGGGCTTCAAGCCGGCGTCTCAGACCCCCCGGGGCCCGAACAGGATGACCGCCGCCCCGATCAGGCACAGGCCCGCGCCGAGGAGGTCCCAGCGATCCGGCGCGCGGTGCTCGACCAGCCACAGCCACAGCAGGGAGGCGGCGATATAGACCCCGCCATAGGCCGCATAGGCTCGCCCCGCCGCGTCGGCCTCGACCCGCGTCAGCAGCCAGGCGAACAGGACCAGCGACGCCGCGCCGGGAATGGCCCACAGCGGCGACCGGTCCAGCCTCAGCCAGGCCCAGAACGCGAAACAGCCGGCGATTTCCGCGCCGGCTGCCAGAACGTAGAGGAGCGCGGTCATGTCAGGACCGACGGGGACCGTCAGGTCCCCTCATTACTGGACCGAGACCTCGGCGGCTTCCTCGGCCAGGATGGTCAGTCCGGCCGGCGTCACGTCGGCGAAGCCCCCCTTGACCGAAAAGACCCGGCGGCTGGAGCCGTCGATGACCGTGACCATGCCTTCGCGCAGCGCCGTCATGAAAGGCGCATGCGCCGCCAGGACGCCGAAGTCGCCCTCGACGCCCGGTGCGTCGACCTGGTCCACGAGGCCCGAGAAGACCTCGCGTTCCGGCGCGACCAGGGAAAAGCTGAGCTTTGCGGCCATCAGACTTCGGCCGCCATCTTCTCGGCCTTCTCGACGGCCTCCTCGATGGTGCCGACCATGTAGAAGGCGGCTTCCGGCAGGTGGTCGTATTCGCCGGCGACGATGCCCTTGAAGCTGCGGATCGTGTCGGCCAGTTCGACGAACTTGCCGGGCGCGTTGGTGAACTGCTCGGCCACGAAGAAGGGCTGCGACAGGAAGCGCTGGATCTTGCGGGCGCGGCTGACGACCAGCTTGTCCTCTTCCGACAGCTCGTCCATGCCCAGGATGGCGATGATGTCCTTCAGGGCCTTGTACTGCTGCAGGACTTCCTGGACCGAACGGGCGACCAGGTAGTGCTCCTCGCCGATGACCAGCGGGTCCATGATCCGCGAGGTCGAGTCCAGCGGGTCCACGGCCGGGAAGATGGCCTGGGCGGCGATGTCGCGGATCAGCACGGTCGTCGCGTCCAGGTGGGCGAAGGAGGCGGCGGGCGCCGGGTCGGTCAGGTCGTCGGCGGGGACGTAGATGGCCTGGACCGAGGTGATCGACCCCTTCTTGGTCGAGGTGATCCGCTCCTGCAGGTTGCCCATCTCGGTCGCCAGCGTCGGCTGATAGCCCACCGCCGAGGGGATGCGGCCCAGCAGCGCCGACACTTCCGAGCCGGCCTGGGTGAAGCGGAAGATGTTGTCGACGAACAAGAGGACGTCCTTGCCCTCCTCGTCGCGGAAATACTCGGCCTGGGCCAGGCCCGTCAGGGCGACGCGGGCGCGGGCCCCGGGGGGCTCGTTCATCTGGCCGTAGACGAGGGCGCATTTGGACCCCTCGGTCGAACCGCCGTTCTTGGCCGGGTCCACGTTGACGTTGGACTCGATCATCTCGTGGTACAGGTCGTTGCCCTCACGGGTCCGCTCGCCCACGCCGGCCAGGACGGAATAGCCGCCGTAGGCCTTGGCGATGTTGTTGATCAGTTCCTGCATGGTCACGGTCTTGCCGACGCCGGCGCCGCCGAACAGGCCGACCTTGCCGCCCTTGGTGAAGGGGCAGATCAGGTCGATGACCTTGATGCCGGTGACCAGGATCTCGGAGCTGGTGGACTGCTCCTCGAAGGTCGGGGCGTCGCGATGGATCGGACGACGCTCGGTCGTCTGGATCGGGCCCGCCTCGTCGATCGGATCGCCGACGACGTTCATGATGCGGCCCAGGACCGCCGGTCCGACCGGGGTCAGGATCGAGGTGCCGGTGTCGGTGACGGGCTGGCCGCGGGTCAGGCCCTCGGTCGTGTCCATGGCGATGGTGCGGACCATGTTCTCACCCAGGTGCTGGGCGACTTCCAGAACCAGACGGAACGGCTCGCCCGTCTTCTGGTCGACGTTCCGGGTTTCCAGCGCGTTCAGGATGGCGGGCAGCTGGCCGGTGAACTCCACGTCCACGACGGCGCCGATGACCTGGGCGATCTTGCCCACGCCGGTGCCCGCCGTGACCACGGCGTTGCCGGAGACGGCTCCCGTCTTGGGGGCCTTGGGGGCGGCGGGCTTGCGCGCAGCGGGCTTCTTGGGGGCGACGGTGTCGGTCATCGGGTGCGGTCCGTTTATCGTGTGTCTGTCAGGATCGGAGGATCAGAGCGCTTCCGCGCCGGCGATGATCTCGATCAGTTCGGTGGTGATCTGGGCCTGGCGCTTGCGGTTGTACTGCAGCGTCAGCGAGTTGATGAGATCGCCCGCGTTGCGCGTGGCGTTGTCCATGGCGCCCATCTGGGCCCCGAAGAAGCTGGCCTGGTTCTCGAGCAGGACGGCCAGGATCTGGGTCTTGATGTTGCGCGGCAGGAGCGTCTCTAGGATCTCTTCCTCGGAAGGCTCGTACTCATAGACCGCGCCGTTCAGGTCGATCGGCGGGGCGTCGGCGTCGACTTCGGCGGGAACCAGCTGCTTGGGCGTCGGCACCTGCGAGATGACCGACTGAAACCGGCTGTAGAACAGGGTCACGACGTCGGCGTTGCCGGCCTCGAACTCCTGGGCCACCAGCTCGGCGATCGGCTCGGCGGTGTTCATGCCGATCACCTTGTGCTCCGAGAGCTCGAAGGTGCGGATGATCCTGTTGCCGTACAGGCGCGTCAGGCCGTCGCGGACCTTACGGCCCACGGCGATGATCCGCACGTCCTTGCCGTCGGCGATCAGGCTGTTGATCCGCTCGCGCGCGGCCCGGATGACGTTGGTGTTGAAGCCGCCCGCCAGACCCTTGTCGCCGGTCGCCACGACGACGAGGTGCTTCTTGTCCGAGCCCGTTCCGGCCAGCAGCCTGGGCGCGTCGTAGCTTGGCCGCGGCGACCATGTTCAGGGCTTTCGTGATCTTCTGCGTGGACTTCACGCTTCCGATCCGATTGCGCATTTCCTTGAGGCTGGCCATCGGGCGCTACTCTCTCAGCTTTCCGTCAGGCTCAGGCGAAGGTCTTGGCGAAGGCTTCGATCGCGGCCTTCAGCTCGGCTTCCAGCTCCTTGGACAGGGCCTTGGTCGACTTGATGGCGTCCAGAATCGACTGGTGCGCCGAGTGCATCCGGGCCAGCAGCTCGGTCTCGAAGCGCTGGATGTCGCCGACGGCGACGTTGTCCAGATAGCCGCGCGTGCCGGCATAGATGGACACCACCTGCTCTTCGACCGTCAGTGGCGAGTACTGGGGCTGTTTCAGCAGTTCGGTGAGACGAGCGCCGCGGGCTTGATCTGGGCCGAGGAGCCCACGCGCGACACCGAGATGCCGACGTTCACGGCCGGGCGGATGCCCTGGTAGAACAGGTCGGATTCCAGGAAGATCTGGCCGTCGGTGATCGAGATCACATTGGTGGGGATATAGGCCGAGACGTCGTTGGCCTGGGTCTCGATCAGCGGCAGGGCGGTCATCGAGCCCGAGCCGTTTTCCTCGTTCAGCTTGGCCGAACGCTCCAGCAGGCGGCTGTGCAGATAGAAGACGTCACCCGGATAGGCCTCGCGGCCCGGCGGACGGCGCAGCAACAGCGACATCTGGCGATAGGCCACGGCCTGTTTGGACAGGTCGTCATAGACGATCAGGGCGTGCATGCCGTTGTCGCGGAAATACTCGCCCATGGCCGTGCCCGAGAACGGGGCCAGGAACTGCAGCGGGGCCGGCTCCGACGCCGTGGCGGCAACCACGATGGTGTATTCCAGCGCGCCGCGCTCCTCGAGCGTCTTGACGATCTGGGCCACGGTCGAACGCTTCTGCCCGATGGCGACATAGATGCAGTAAAGCTTGTCGCTCTCGGCCGCGCCTGCGGCGTTGACCGACTTCTGGTTCAGGATGGTGTCGACGGCGACGGCCGTCTTGCCGACCTGACGGTCACCGATGATGAGCTCGCGCTGGCCGCGGCCGACGGGGATCAGGGTGTCGATGGCCTTCAGGCCGGTCTGCATCGGCTCGTGCACCGACTTGCGGGGAATGATGCCCGGCGCCTTCACGTCCACGCGGCGGCGCTCGGTGAACTGGATCGGGCCCTTGCCGTCGATCGGCTCGCCCAGCGGGTTGACGACGCGACCCAGCAGACCCTTGCCGACTGGCACGTCCACGATCTCGCCCAGACGACGGACTTCGTCGCCCTCGGCGATCTGGGCGTCGGCGCCGAAGATCACGGCCCCCACGTTGTCGCGCTCCAGGTTCAGGGCCATGCCCTTCACCCCGGCCTTGGGAAATTCGATCATCTCGCCGGCCTGGACGTTGTCCAGACCGTGGATGCGAGCGATGCCGTCGCCGACCGACAGGACCTGGCCGACGTCGGAGACGTCCGCCTCGACGCCGAAGTTGGCGATCTGGGACTTGAGGATGGCCGAAATCTCGGCGGCGCGGATGTCCATGTCTGTCTCTCTGTCTTGTCGTTCGGCGCTGTCAGCGTCGGCGGCTGTCTCGGCGCTGTCGGCAGAGCCGATCAGCAGTGTTGGCGTTTCCCGCCAGAGGCGGATTGCAGTTTACGTCAGGCCCGTTTGAGAGCGAACTTCATCTGGTCGAGCTTGGTCTTCAGCGAGGCGTCGAACAGCGTCGAGCCGACCTTGACCTTGAGCCCGCCCAGGATCGACGGATCGACACGGGCGGTCATTTCCGGGGCCTTGCCCAGCGCCTTGGACAGGGCCGAGCGGATATGGGTGGTCTGGGCCGTCGACAGCGGCACGGCCGAGACGACCTCGGCAGCGACGACACCGGTGTGGGCCGAATACAGGGCCTCGAAGCCGGCGATCACGGCGGGCAGGTCGCGCGCGCGGCCGTTCTGGCCCAGCAGGCCGAGGAAGTTGCGGGTGGTGGTCTCGAACCGGGCCTTGTCGGCGATGGCGACCAGGCCCCGCTGCTGGTCCTCGGCGGCCATGACCGGAGAGGTGGCCAGACGGCGCAGGTCCGCGCTCTCGATCCAGGCAGCGCGCAGGGACGCCAGATCGGCCCGCACGGCGTCCAGGTGGCCGGTTTCCAGCGCCAGGTCGAACAGCGCCTGGGCATAGCGCCCGCCGACTTCCGTCGTTCTGAAATCGTCAGCCAAGACCCGTCCGTCCGATATGCGGTTTCGCCAAACGACCGGTCGCGAGCTTCGCGCCGGTCAAAGGCTTGTAATGCTTAAGGAAAGCACGGAGGGGGCCGTCTCGTGTGAAACGCCCCTCGCTAAGCCGGGCGCCTGATAGCACTCATCTTTCGCCCCCGCAACCGAGGCAGGACGGCGCATGCAGCGGGGTTGATCGTGGGCGCGCGCCGTGGCCTAGAGGAGTGCCCCTCCCGTTTCCGGATTTCCCATGCTCGACAGCATCGTCCCCCTGCTCTCCGATCCCGCCGCCTGGGCGGCGCTCGTCACCCTGGTGGTGCTCGAGGTCGTGCTGGGCATCGACAACCTGATCTTCATCTCGATCCTGTCGAACAAGCTGCCCGAGCATCAGCGCCAACGGGTCCGTCGCATCGGCATCGCCCTCGCGCTCGTCATGCGTCTGGCGCTGCTGTCGATCATCGCCTGGCTGGTCGGTCTGGTTGAGCCGGTCTTCACGGTCATGGGCAACACCTTCTCGTGGAAGGACCTGATCCTGATCGCGGGCGGCCTGTTCCTGGTCTGGAAGGCGACCAAGGAAATCCACCACACCGTGGACCCCACCCCGTCGCACGACGTCCTCGACAAGAAGGACACGGCCATCATGAACGCGGGTTCGGCCATCGTTCAGATCATCATCCTGGATCTGGTGTTCTCGATCGACTCGATCCTGACGGCCGTAGGCATGACCGAGCATCTGCCGATCATGGTCGTGGCGGTCCTGGCGGCGGTCACCGTGATGCTGCTGGCCGCCGACCCCCTGGCCAACTTCATCGCCAAGAACCCCGGCGTGGTCATGCTGGCCCTGGGCTTCCTCCTGATGATCGGCATGGTGCTGATCGCCGACGGCTTCGGCTATCATGTGCCCAAGGGCTACATCTACGCGGCCATGGCCTTCTCGGCCGGGGTCGAGGCGCTGAACATGCTCAGCCGGTCCTCCCAGTCCAAACAGGACAAGGCCAAGGCCGCGCGCCAGGCGGCGGACGCGGCCGAGGCGCGGGCGCGCGCGGCCGAGGCCGAGGCCGCGACCGACACGGCGCGGTGATGCGGTCGCGGCGTCTCGCCGGCCTCGCGGCCGGACTGGCGGTTGGCGCGGCCCTCGCGCCAGCGGCCTGGGCCCACGGCCAGACGCCGCAAACCGCCCCTGCGGCCGCTCAACAAGCAGCGCCGATCGCCCGGCCGCCCCGCCAGGGCTATGAGATCGTCGCCACCTATCCCCACGACCCGACCGCCTTCACCCAGGGCCTGGTGTTCCGCAACGGCGAGTTGCTGGAAAGCACCGGCCGCTATCCCTCGACCGTCCGCCGCGTCCGGCTGGAGGACGGCGCAGTGCTGATGAAGCGGGAGCTGGACACCGCCTTCTTCGGCGAAGGCCTGACCCTGATCGGCGATCGGCTGATCAGCCTGACCTGGCAGAACGGGCGAGGTTTCGTGTGGGATCCGGACACACTGGAGCCCGAGGGCAGCTTCGACTACGCCGGAGAGGGCTGGGGTCTGACCCACGACGGGACGCGGCTGATCCTGTCGGACGGCACCGCGCGGCTCAGGTTCCTGGATCCGACGACCTTCGCCGAGACTGGCGGGGTCACCGTCAACTGGCAGGGCCGCCCGGTCGGTCGCCTGAACGAGCTGGAGTTCATCGACGGCGAGGTATGGGCCAATGTCTGGCAGACGGACGCCATCCTGCGCATCGATCCGGCGACCGGCAATATCCTGTCGGTGATCGACCTGTCGGGCCTGCTGGCCGCGGGCGAGGTCGCCGATCCAAATGACGAGGTCCTGAACGGCATCGCCTGGGACCCCGCGACCCGGCGGCTGTTCGTCACAGGCAAGAACTGGCCCAAGCTGTTCGAAATCCGTGTCACCCAGCCGCGCTGACGTCGGATACCGACGAGGAGCAGCGGGCACTCCGCCTGCCCGTCGCGGCAACCCCTTCGCGCTCAAGCAGCGAGCGACCGCGTCGCGAGCGGTAGCGCGCTAATTTGTGAGGATCTGCACCCGCGACCACACCCCGCCGTGGTTGACCACCTCGACCCGCAGGGCCCCGCCCTGGGGGCGGGCGACGGTGCAGACGGGGTAATGATCCTGGGAGCTGTCCAAGCACACGATCGTGCCGGACCGGTCCCTCAGCACCAGGTCGATGTTGGTGTCGCCGTCGCCGATCGCCGCCACCCGCAAGACCTCGTCGCGCCTGACCTCGATCTCGAAGCCGAAGGTCTGGCGCGCTTGCACCCGTCGGACCAGAACGATCGGACCGGCCCCGAAGGCCGAGGCGCGGACCCCCTTGTCCTGGGTTCGAAGCCGCAGGATCTCGGCCCGGATCGCCGGGTCGTCCCCGGCCATGGCCTCGGCCTCATCCAGCAAGGTCGACGCGGTCAGAAACGGCGCGTCGCCGCTTTCCTGGCGCGTGCGGACATCGTCCATCATCCGCGCCGCGACCAGCATGGCCTGAACGTCCCGATGCGCGCGCGCCCAGGCGGCGACCTCCGCGGCCGTGACGATCTGGGTGATGGCCCGGGCCTCGGCGTCCGCGTCCGGAGGCGATGCCGACCGGGCCTGTCGACCGGCAGGGGCGGCGGCGACGCTGAGAGCGGCCAGAAGCAAGGCCGTCGCCGCGGTCGCCCGCCGCGCACAGCCAGACCGTTCCGAGCGCATCGCCATCCAAACCTTGCCCCACCCCTCCGCCATCCTGGGCGGCGACCCTCCACAACGGCGATCGATCGGGCGGGAACAGTGACCGAAGATGATCGTGCCAGCAAGCGGACCCAGGGGCGGGGGCTCAGCGCACGGCGGCGTTCAGGATGCGGCGATCCGCGCTGGCCTGGACCAGGACGGCGACCCGATCACCCGGCTGCGGATCGTCCGGCAGGTCGAGCAGCACCGGCTGGCCTGTCCATTCCCCCAGGCGGGTCAGCCGTCGCACGACGTTGACGTGCCGCACGGCCCGGCCGCGATTGTCGCCGTCGGCCACCGTGACCGTCTGCGCCCCCGGCATGAAGGTCACGGCCCAGACTTCGGCGCCGCCCGCCGGCGGTCGACCCGAACCGATGCCCACCGCATCGCCCGTGTCGCGGAACTCCACCTCGGGGGGAAAGACCCGACGCTCGGCCTCTTCGTGGACCGCGGCCTCCATGGCCGGGGCCTCGGCCCCCGAGACCTGTCGGCGGCCGTCGATCACCACCTGGGGCGTGTAGACGTTCCGCAGGCGCATGGCCGACTGATAGGCGCGCTGCCGTGCCTCGAACTCGGGCCGGGCGAAGGTGTCTTCCCAGCCCAGATAATCCCAGTAGTCGACGGCATAGGTCAGCGCGATGACGCCGGGTTCGTCCGCCAGGGCCTCGACCGCTTGATTGGCCTCCGGACAGCCCGCGCATCCCTGGGCGGTGAACAACTCGACCACGACCGGTTCGGTGGGCGCGTCGCGACCCTCCGAACGCGACACAGACGGCTGGGCGGCCGATCCGACCGCCCCCGCCAGCGCCAGCGCCGCGCCTCCTCCGATGATCCATTCCCGCGTCCGCATGGCGGCGATATCTAGACCGGCCAAGGCGCGAGCGCTGCTCATAAGTCCGTGAAGCGTTAGTCCATCAACTGCTGGGCCAGGTAGACGTAATGCCGGGCCCATCGCCGGGCGTTCGCCACCGGGTCGGCGTCGTTGGAGTGACCGCCGGCCGTCTCCTCGTAGTAGAGGTGGTCGTGGCCCTGATCGCCAAGGCGCGCCGCGAACTTCCGGGCATGGCCCGGATGCACCCGATCATCGCGCGTGTTGGTGGTGATGTAGACGCGCGGATACTCCGCCTCGGGGCTCAGCCGCTGATAGGCCGAGTAGTCGGCGATGAAGGCGGCGTCGCCCGGAATGCGGGGATCGCCATATTCTCCGATCCAGGACGCGCCGGCCGGCAGATCCTGATAGCGCAGCATGTCGATCAGGGGGCTCTCTATCACTGCGGCGTTGAACAGCTCGGGCCGCTGGGTGATCGACACGCTGGTCAGGACCCCACCGTTCGACCGGCCATAGATGCCCAGATGCCGGGGCGAGGTGATGCCGCGCGCGATCAGGTCCTGGCCGACGGCCGCGAAATCGTCGAACGACCGCTGGCGGTTCTCGCGCAACGCCGCCTGGTGCCAGGCCGGTCCGAACTCGCCACCGCCTCGGATGTTGGCCTGGACGAAGACGCCGCCGTTCTCCAACCACAGCTTGCCCATCTCGGGCTTGTAGGCGGGCGGGAAGCTGACCTGGAAGCCGCCGTAGCCGAACAGGATGGTCGGGGCCAGACCCGTCAGCTCGCGCGGGCGGGTGACGAAATAGGGAATGCGCGTGCCGTCGCTGGACACCGCCTCGAACTGCTCGACCACATGGGTGGAGGCATCGAACTTGGCACCCGTGGTCTTCAGTTCGGTCATGACCCCTGCGGCCACGTTCGCCAGGTTCAGCGTCGGCGGCGTCAGGAAGCCCTGGGTCGAGACGAACACCTCGCCGCGCGACTTGGAGCTGTCGCCCAGTCCGACGGCGCTGTTGGCGGGAACGGCCAGGTCCGTGGCCGTCCACGAGGCGTGGCCGCGGTCCGTCGGCACGCTGTCGAAGCGTTTCAGGGTGCCGACCACATTGTCGGACACCACCGCCAGAATGGCGTCGGCCATGACCCGGACGGTGTCGATCGACTGGCGCTCGCCCGGCGCGAAGATCACGGCGGGATCACCGTTGGTCCGGGTGAGTTCAGGTTGCGACAGCGCATCCAGCGTCGCGATCATCAGCGCGCCCGAGGGCCAGGTCGCGCCGGCCGCCGTCCAGTCCTGATCCAGCGAGAAGACCAGCTGGCGACCGATGGTGCCGTTGATGCCGACCCGCTCGGGCAGATTCAGCTTGACCGCCCGGCCATCGACCCAGCGCCAGGTCTCGGCGCGGAAGGTGTCCAGCGGACGACGGAACAGCACCGCCTCGACGTTGCCATCCTTGTCCCGATAGACCGAGGGGCTGACGCCGTAGCCGCCGTCGCCCAGATCGCCGCGATAGACCTCTGTGGCCTGGGCCAGGGTCTGGCCGCGCGACAGCGTCTTGACGATGTAGGGATAGCCCGACTCGGTCAGGGTGGATCGCCCGCCCTCCTCGCCGAAATCGGTGGCGATCAGCAGGGTGTCGCGGTCCAGCCAGCTGATGCGGTGCTTGCCCTCGGGCAGGACGAAGCCACCGTCCACGAAGGTCCGGGTGACGGTGTCGAACTCGCGCACGACGACCGCGTCCTTGCCGCCGTCGGACAGGCTGATCAGACAGCGGGTGTCGTCGGGGGCCAGGCAGTTGGCCCCCTTCCAGACCCAGTCACGGCCCTCGGCGCGGGCCAGGGCGTCGACGTCGATCAGGGTCTCCCAGGTCGTATCGGCGCCGCGATAGCCGTCCAGCGTCGTGCGCCGCCACAGGCCCTTGGGATTGGTCGCGTCCTGCCAGAAGTTGCCGATGCCATCGGCCAGGAAGGACGGAGCCGGAATGCGGTCAGGTGGGGCAAGGTCTGAGACAGGGCCGGAGAGGCCATGAGCGCGGCCAGGGCCGCCATCGTCGCGATACGCATGGGTCTCAACTCCACTCAGTCCATCAGCCTGCGGGTCAGGTAGGTGTATTCGAGCGCCAGCCGCCGGGCCGTCTCGCGCAGGTTCGCCGCCGCTCCGTGGCCGCCGTCGGTGTTCTCGTAGAACAGGACCGGATAGCCCAGCTCCTGCATCCGGGCGGCGGCCTTACGGGCGTGCCCGGGATGGACGCGGTCGTCCTTTGTCGAGGTGTGGATGAAGACCTCGGGATAGGGCTGGTCCGCCCGCAGGTTCTGATAGGGCGAATAGGCCTGGATCCAGGCGCGTTCCTCGGGGATGTCCGGGTTGCCGTATTCCGCGATCCAGCTGGCCCCGGCCAGCAGCCGGTGGAAGCGAAGCATGTCGAACAGGGGCACCTGGATGATGGCCGCGTTGATCAGGTCGGGGCGCTGGGTCAGCATCGCCCCCATGAACAGTCCGCCCTGCGAGCCACCCATGATGCCGAGGCGCCGCTGGGAGGTGATGCCGCGCGCGATCAGGTCGGCGGCCACGGCCTGGAAGTCCTCGTGCGCGCGCTGGCGGTTTTCCTGCAGCGCCGCCTCGTGCCAGCGGGGCCCGAACTCGCCGCCGCCCCGGGTGTTGGCGACCACATAGGTGCCGCCCCGCTCCAGCCACAGCTTGCCCATGGGTGCCGAATAGCCCGGCAACTGGGACACCTCGAACCCGCCATAGCCGTACAGCATAGTCGGATTGGAGCCGTCCATGGGCGCATCGGCGCGGTGGACGACGAAATAGGGGATCATGGTGCCGTCGGCCGAGCGCGCCTCGAACTGCTGGACCTCCAGCCCCTCGGCGTCGAACTTGGGCGGCAATGACTTGACCTGAGCCAGGTCGCCGGTGGCGGCGTCCGCCAGATAGAGAGTGGACGGCGTCAGATAGCCGGCCGCGGAGACGAAGACCCGATCGTCCTGCTCCGACGCCGAGCCCACGCCCACGGTGACGTTCTCGGGAAGGTCCAGGCGTGTGCGCGCCCATTCGCCCGAGGGGTTGGGGCGATAGACGTAGACATTGCCGCGCACGTTCTCGAACAGGGCGACCACCAGGCTGTTGCGGGTGGCGTTGATGCCCTCGATCGCCTCGCGTTCGCCCGGCCGGATGACCAGCTGGGCCCGGGCGGTCGGATCGGCCAGCCAGTCCGACAGGGTCCAGGCGATGACGTCGCCGGTCTTGAACGCCTGCCCTGACGGGGCGGTCCAGTCCTCCTTCAGCGAGACCACCAGCTGGCCCTGGACCAGGGCATTGATGTCGGATTTCGCCGGCAACCGCAGCTGGGTGGTCGTCCCGTCCGGATTCAGGACGTGGGTTTCGCTCTCATAGAAGTTCACGCCGCGATTGATCAGGACCGCCTGGACCACACCGTCCGCGTCCCGCAGGGCAGACGCCCCGACCGAGACGTCGGTGGGCTGGCCGGTGAAGATCGTCTCGGCCTGGTCGATCGTCTGGCCGCGCCGCAGCCGCTTGACGATCATCGGATAGCCCGAAGTGGTCAGCGAGCCTTCGCCGAAGTCGCGGGCGATCAGCAGGGTGTCCTGGTCGACCCAGGTCACGCCGCCCTTGGATTCCGGCAGCTCGAACCCGCCGTCCACGAAGGTGCGGGCGACGCTGTCGAACTCGCGCACCGTGATCGCGTCCTTGCCGCCGTCCGACAGCGAGATCAAGCACAGGCGTTCGTCGGGCGGCAGGCAGTTGGAGCCGCGATAGACCCAGTTCTTGCCCTCGGCCCGCGCCAGGGAGTCGATGTCCAGGATCGTCTCCCACTCGGGCGCGTCGGTGCGGTAGCTGTCGAGCGTCGTGCGCCGCCAGACGCCACGGATGTTCGTCCCGTCCTGCCAGAAGTTGTCGATCATGCCGGCATGGGTGAAGGACGGACCGGGGATGCGGTCGCGGGCCTCCAGGATCGCCAGGGCCGAGTCGTGCAGGCCAGCGTAGCGGGGATCGCCCTGAAGCACGCCCAGAGACCGGGTATTCTGCTCCTCGACCCAGGCCAGGGCGCGTTCGCCTTCGACCTCTTCCAGCCACAGGTAGGGATCGCTGGCGTCCGTGGTGGCGAAGGCGACGTCGGTGGGGGCGGAAGGAACGGTCTGGGCCAGGGCGGCGCTCGTGAGGCTGGAGGTCATGAGAAGCGCGGCGAGCGCGGCGGAGCGGATCATGGGCGGCATCTTCCTTGTCTCGGACGACGGCACCTTAAGGGCTTGATCGGGCCTGTGAAGTCGGATTGCGCGACGGCCGCCGACAGAGGCTCAGCGCCCGCCCGCGCGCAGCCAGGCCTCGCGGGCGGCCAGCAGGCGTGACGGCACGAGTCCCCGCAGGGACGCTCCGCCTTTGCGCTTCAGGCCCGTCTCGGCACCCTGACGCCACGCGGTCTCCGCCTCGATCGCCAACCCGGCCGCCACATCGACGACCGTGACGCGAGGCGGCAAGGCGATCGCCCGGTCCAGCCTGAGCCTCAAGCCCCCGTCGGAAGTATCGGCGATCACGCAGGACAGCTCGATACCGGGCGCGAGGACGACCCCGCGCGCGTTGGCGGGGCTGCGGGGGGTGACGCGACGATCGGATGGCTGGGATTTGAACACGGACACTCAACGCGCGCGAGACTCAGGCGGTTGTCGCCCCCTCGCCCCGCCGGTGTGACCCAGGTCGCGTCGGGCGTCCAGTTCCGTCAGGGCCGACGCCTCAGTGTTGACTTTGCGGCAGGCGGACGATCAGCCCGTCCAGGGCGTCGGATACCCGGATCTGGCACGACAGGCGCGAGTTCGGCTCGACCTCCTCGGCGAAGTCCAGCATAGACTCTTCCATGGCCGATGCCTTGCCGGTCTTCTCGCGCCAGGCCTCGTCGACATAGACGTGACAGGTGGCGCAGGCGCAGGCGCCGCCGCAATCCGCGTCGATGCCGGGCACATTGTTGCGGATCGCGCCCTCCATCACCGACAGGCCGGGCTTGACCTCAACGGCATGCTCGCGCCCGTCGTGCTCGATGTAGGTGATCTTGGCCATGGCGGGGTCATCGCAAAGCCCGCCTGTAGAGGCAAGACCGCAATTTGTCGCCGTAAGAAAAGTATGGCACATTGTTGCGCATGGGCGACTTGCGCAAGATCACAGCCTTTGTTCCAGTCGATCTCATGGAACGGGCACAATCGCTGTCCGGAGAAGGCGTGACCGAAACTCTTCGGCGCGCGCTCGAACGCTATGCCGTTTCGGAATGGTCGCGGCAGATGCTCGATCTCCAGGGCAGGGTCGATTTCAGCGACTTCGACCTGGACGCCCTTCGCGAAGACCGGGAGTTCGACGCGGTCGGAAACGTGGTTTGATCGCGGCCGATACGAGCAGCGTGATCAACTTTCTGACGCGGCAAAACACACCCGACGCGCGGCTGGTCGAGGCGGCGTTTCGTGCCGAAACCCTCAGGCTGCCCCCGCCGGTCGTGACCGAACTGCTGTCATCGCCTCGTGCCGAGCTTAGCCTGCGAGGCGTCGTGGATAAGGCGGGGATGCTTCCCATTCGCGACGATTTCTGGAGCGCAGCGGGTGCCTTGCGACGATCGCTGCTCTTGCGCGGCCTCAAGGCACGACTGGCGGACTCCCTGATCGCTCAGTGCTGCATCGACGCCAACATCCCGTTGATCACGCGCGATGGCGACTTCCGCCATTTCGCCGACCATTGCGGCCTGAAGCTCGCCGTCTGATCAGGCGGCCTGCTTCCGGCGCCCCGGCGCCACCATCAGCTTCTTGGTCTCGGCGATGGCCTTGGCGGGGTTCAGCCCCTTCGGACACACCTGGGCGCAGTTCATGATGGTGTGGCAGCGGTAAAGCTTGAACGGGTCTTCCAGGTCGTCGAGACGGTCCTGGGTCTTGTCGTCGCGGCTGTCGGCGATCCAGCGATAGGACTGCAGCAGGGCCGCCGGGCCCAGATACTCCGTCTGGTTCCACCAGTAGCTGGGGCAGGACGTCGAACAGCAGGCGCACAGGATGCACTCGTAGAGGCCGTCCAGCTTCTCGCGGTCGGCCGGGCTCTGGCGGCGTTCCTTCTCCGGGTCCGCGTCGTCGGACTGGAGGTAGGGCTTGATCGAGTCGTACTGGGCGTAGAACAGCGTCAGGTCCGTCACCAGGTCCTTGACCACCGGCTGATGCGGCAGGGGGGCGATCGCGATCGTAGAGCCCGAGCACTCCTCCCAGCCCTTGGTGCAGGCCAGGGTGTTCCTCCCGTCGATATTCATCGAGCAGGAGCCGCAGATGCCCTCGCGGCACGAGCGGCGAAAGGTCAGGGTCGGGTCGATCGTCGACTTGATGTGGATCAGGGCGTCCAGCAGCATCGGGCCGTGGTCGTCGGCCGAGACCTGGTATTCGTCCCAGCGCGGGTCGGCCGAGACCTCGGGGTCATAGCGGTAGACCCGGTAGGTCTTGACGTTCCTGGCGCCCTTCGGGGCCTTGTGGACCTTGCCCTTGGTCGGCCTGGAGCCACGGGGGAGGGTGAGCTGGACCATCGGTTCCTCAGTAAACCCGCGCCTTGGGTTTGATGTATTCGATGTCCGAAGACATCGTGTATTCGTGCACCGGGCGGTAGTCGATCTGGACGTCCTGACCGGGGCGCTTCCAGGCCAGACTATGTTTCATCCAGGTCGCGTCGTCGCGGTCGGGGAAATCCTCGCGGGCGTGGGCGCCCCGGCTTTCCTTGCGGTTCGCCGCGCTCTCGATCGTGACCAGGGCCTGGTCGATCAGGTTGTCGTATTCGAGCGTCTCGACCAGGTCGGTGTTCCAGATCATGCCGCGATCGGTGGTCTGGATGTCGGCGCCCCGCGCGTGGATGGCGCGCAGCTTGGCCACGCCCTCGTCCAGCGAGCCGCCGGTGCGGAACACCGCCGCATCGGACTGCATGGCCCGCTGCATCTCGCGGCGCAGCTCGGCCGTGGGCGTCGATCCCGAGGCGTTCCGGAAGCGGTCCAGTCGGGCCAGATGGGCGTCCGTCGCCGAAGCCGGCGCGTCCGGCACGGCCGAGGCCTTGTCCACCACCTCTCCCGCCCGCAGGCCCGCCGCGCGGCCGAACACCACAAGGTCGGTCAGGGAGTTGGAGCCCAGGCGATTGGCGCCGTGCACCGACACGCAGGCCGCCTCGCCCACGGCCATCAGCCCGGGCACGACGCTGTCGGGGTTGCCGTCGCGCAGGGTCAGCACCTCGCCGTGATAGTTCGTGGGGATGCCGCCCATGTTGTAGTGGACGGTCGGAATGACCGGGATCGGCTCCTTGGTCACATCGACGCCGGCGAAGATCTTGGCACTCTCGGAGATGCCC
Source organism: Brevundimonas subvibrioides (assembly GCA_002280475.1). GTDB lineage: Bacteria > Pseudomonadota > Alphaproteobacteria > Caulobacterales > Caulobacteraceae > Brevundimonas > Brevundimonas aurifodinae. The sequence continues at coordinate 32,391 of NCEB01000004.1, read as the reverse complement.
GGCAGCCGCTCGTGCAGCACGGCGGGATCCAGGTGATCCAGGTGCAGGTTGATGTGGTCCTTGTTCGGACCCACGCCGCGCCCTTCGCGGATCTCCATGGTCATGGAGCGGCTGACGACGTCGCGGCTGGCCAGATCCTTGGCGGACGGCGCATAGCGTTCCATGAACCGCTCGCCCTCGGAGTTGGTCAGATAGCCGCCCTCGCCCCGCGCGCCCTCGGTGATCAGGCATAGATGCCGGTCGGGTGGAACTGGACGAACTCCATGTCCTGCAGCGGCAGGCCGGCGCGCAGCACCATGGCGTTGCCGTCGCCGGTGCAGGTGTGGGCGGAGGTGGCGCTGAAATAGGCGCGGCCGTATCCGCCGGTGGCCAGGATCACCAGCTTGGCGCGGAATCGGTGCAGCGTCCCGTCGTCCAGCTTCCAGGCCGTGACGCCGGTGCAGGCGCTGCTTCCATCAGACTGGGCCTGCATGATCAGGTCGAGCGCGAAATACTCGATGAAGAACTCGACCTCGCGGCGCACCGACTGGCCATAGAGGGTGTGCAGGATGGCGTGGCCGGTGCGGTCGGCCGCCGCGCAGGTGCGCTGCACCGGCCCTTCGCCATAGTTCTTGGTCATGCCGCCGAAGGCGCGCTGATAGATCTTGCCGTCTTCCGTCCGGCTGAAGGGCACGCCCCAGTGCTCGAGCTCATAGACGGCCTTGGGGGCCTCGCGGACCAGATATTCGATGGCGTCCTGGTCGCCCAGCCAGTCTGACCCTTTGACGGTGTCGTACATGTGCCAGCGCCAATCGTCTTCGCCCATGTTGCCGAGCGAGGCGGAGATGCCGCCCTGGGCCGCCACGGTGTGGGACCGGGTCGGAAAGACCTTGGTGACGCAGGCGACCTTCAGTCCCTGCTGGGCGGCCCCGAGCGCGGCGCGCAGGCCGGAACCGCCGGCGCCCACCACGACGACGTCATAGGCGTGATCGACGAACGGGTAGGAGGAAGCCATCAGAATCCAAATCCGGCCGGCAGCGGCGCCGAACCCAGCGCCAGCCGCACGATGAAGAAGACGCTGCCGGCGGCCAGCGCCAGGCAGAACAGGGTGTTGAGGCCCAGCAGCAGACCCTTGGCCCCGTCGGTGTGGATATAGTCCTCCACGATCACTTTCAGGCCCATGTTCATGTGCCACAGGGTCGCAAGCAGGGTGACGGCGAGGATCGAGGCGTTGACCCGGTTCGAGAACCAGTCGAGCGCGCCCTCATAGCCGCCGCCGGCGATCTGGAACGCCGCCCACAAGGCCCAGACGGTCAGAGGCACGAGAAGGAGCGACGACAGCCGCTCGGCCGTCCATTCGCCCGCCCCGTGGCGCTCGGAGACCTTGACGCCCTTTCGGAAGGCCTTGCGAACCTGGCTCACAGCGTCACCTTTCCGCTGGCGAACAGCACGGCCCAGAAGACCACCGAGGCGATCACGCCGAACCAGATCGACAGGTGCGAAGCCGTGTCGGCCGCCTTGGGCGACAGGCCTGCGCCCGCGTCCCAGATCAGGTGCCGGACCCCGGCGGCGAGATGGTACATCAGGCACACGGTCAGACCGAACCACACGATCAGGCCGATCGGCGACCCTGCCAGACCCACGAAGGTCGCATAGGCCTCGGGTCCGAAGGCCAGGGCGCCCAGCCACAGAACGATCAGCGCCGTCGCGCCATACAGGGCCGAGCCCGTGATCCGCGTCAGAATCGAGGCCAGCATGGTGACGTGCCATCGCCAGACCTGGAGGTGCGGCGACAGGGGGCGCGGACGACCGTTGGGCTGGATGACAAAGCGGCCGGTCTGGTCTCCGGTCGGGTCGTTCGATGAATCGAGCGGCGCGCCGGGGGAGGCGTTCGACATGCGAATGGTTCTCAAAAACCCTGGAAGATCAAGCGTTGGCTGATGCGCGACAGGCTTTAGGGACGGTCGCAGGGGGGTGTCAACGAAACCGGCCGGCGCAAACGGCCGCAGCGCACGAGTTCGTCGGGCCGCGTGGGGAACCGATCACATTTTCGCGTGTCGCCTGTTTGCTCTAGTCGCGCGCCGCGCGGGACGACAGTCTCGCGACATGAGCCTGTTCGCCCTGATTTTGCTCGCGGTTTCGCCGGTCCAACAGGCCGGCGCGGTTCCCTACACCCGGGAGGTCTATGCGCCTCCGCCCGTTCGACCGTTCGAGCCGCCCTCCAGCTTCGGCCGGGTGACGGCCGAGGGCGACGGCGGGGGCGATCCACGCCGACCTCCGATCGTCGCGCCGGTCGCGGTCGAGAACTACAGCCGCAGCTACGAGCACGCGCCATCGACGGCCGACAACGCCTACGACCGGGGCGTCGACAACGCCGAAGCCGCGATGGACGCCCGGATGGGACCGCTGGACGGTCTGTGGACGCTGCGCGACGCCGAGGGGCGGCTGATCCTGCAACTCTCGCTCAGTGACCGGAGCCCCGATCGACCGCTCGAAGGGGCGTTTCGCAGGACCGGCGGCACCGGCGGCACAGCCCCGATCGAGGCGGCCAGCCAGGGTGAGGGACGGCTGGTCCTGACACTGGGCGACGCCCAGCTTGAACTGACGCCGGCGGGTGATCTCTGGCAGGGAACCTGGTTCGAGGATGGCCAGATCCGGGCCGTTCGCCTGACCCGCTAACCGTCTCCGCCGCTCAGTCCTGCGCGACCCGCGCGAGCGCGTCGCGCAGGGCCGCTGCCTCGTACCGCTCGCCCCCGCCCCGGCCCCAGACCGGGTCCGGCCAAAGGGGATCGTCTCGCCGCCGCCCCACGATGTGGACGTGCAGCTGCGCCGTGACGTTGCCCAGCGCGGCGACATTCAGCTTGTCGACCGGCCGGCCGGCCGCCTGGCCCAGCGCGCGCACCAAGGCCCCCGCCCGCACGATCTCTTCCACCAGGGCCACACGGTCGGCCGCCGTCAGGTGCTCGACCTCCGTCGCCCCCTCGATCCGGGGCATAAGGATCAACCAGGGAAACCGGGCGTCGTCCTGGAGACGGACATGGCACAGGGGCCATTCGGCGGCGACGACCGATCCGGCCTCGAAGGCGGCATCGGGCTGGAACTCATAGATCGTCACTGGAGCCCGTAGACCACGCACGCCTGGTCGGTCAGGACCTGCAGCGGCGGCTGCAGCGCCAGCCGCGCCGCCTCGATCTGGGCTTCGGACGGGGCCTGGCCCGGCGCGGGCGGAGGGGGTGGGGGCGGCGGGGGCGGAGCCATCGCCCTCATGCGACTGCCCGTCACGACCACCTCGGCATCAACCGTCGTCGCCTGTCCCCCGCCCCCGCCATACGACGGCCACCCCGCCAGGACGTCGGTCTGGCATGCCCGCCCCGTCGGATCGATCACGCGGACGGAGCCCAGGGCCGCGCCAGCGTTCTCGGCCGCCGCCCGGGCCCGACGCGCCGCATCGCGGACGGCCTCATTGGCCAGATTGGTCTTGGCGACGTTGTCCGGTTCCAGCTGGAAATAGACCTGGCCGATCGACGCCGGCTGGGACGCCACCACCGTCGCATAGACCCGCTCCAGCACGGACACGTCGCGGACCTGGACCTGAATGGTCGCCTGGGCTTGATAGCGTTCGATCCGGTCGGCCCGGGTGTTGTCGCGCAGGATTCCGTTCTCGTCGCGGTACTGGTCATACAGGGGCTGGGTCGACAGGGTCGTCTCGACCCGCACGTTCTCGACGCCATAGGCCGCCAGCGTCTGGCTGAGCGCGCGGATCTGGTCGGCGGCCTTCCTGGAAGCCTCGGCGACACTGCGGTCCACGGTCTGGAAACTGGCCGAGAACTGGGCGCGGTTGGCCTGAAGCTCAACCCGGACATAGCCAATGGAGGCGATGACCGGATCGCGCATCCACCACGGGGCCGGGACGTATTGCTGGCCGATGGTTGCCGGCGGCGTCTGGGCCAGGGCCGGGACGGCGATGGTCGACAACAGGGCGGCGGCGAGGACGGCACGCATCGGCTTGCTCCTTCGTGTTCGGGCCAGAGGCTCGCAAGACCCGGCCCGTCGGTAAAGCCCCGCCTCGCCCGCTTGCGACCTTGCCTCATGGGGTCTAGACCGCCGCCCGACGATTTCTGACATCGCACCGCAGCAAGCCCCGGCCTCAAGCAGCGCTCAGCGCGGTAGGCCAACAAGAAGGAGACCTCCATGGCCAGAGCCAAGATCGCCCTTATCGGCGCCGGAATGATCGGCGGCACCCTGGCCCATGTCGTGGCGCGCGAAGCCCTGGGCGACGTCATCCTGTTCGACATCGCCGAGGGCACGCCCCAGGGCAAGGCGCTGGACATCGCCGAGGCCTCGGCCGTCTTCGGCGCCGACGTGGCTTTGAAGGGCGCCAACGACTATGCCGACATCGCGGGCGCCGACGTCTGCATCGTCACCGCCGGCGTGCCGAGGAAGCCGGGCATGAGCCGCGACGACCTGATCGGCATCAATCTGAAGGTCATGAAGGCCGTCGGCGAGGGCATCAAGGCGCATGCGCCCAACGCCTTCGTCATCTGCATCACCAACCCGCTGGATGCCATGGTCTGGGCCCTGCAGAAGTTCTCGGGCCTGCCCAAGGAGAAGGTCGTCGGCATGGCCGGCGTGCTGGACTCGGCCCGCTTCGCCTATTTCCTGGCCGAGAAGACTGGCGTCTCGGTGCAGGACATCCACGCCTGGACGCTGGGTGGCCACGGCGACGACATGGTGCCGATGGTGCGCCACTCCACCGTCGGCGGCCTGCCCCTGCCTGACGCGGTCAAGGCCGGCTTCATGACGCAAGAGGAGCTGGACGCCATCGTCGATCGCACGCGCAAGGGCGGCGGCGAGATCGTGGCCTTGCTGAAGACGGGCTCGGCTTTCTACGCCCCGGCCGAGAGCGCTGTCGCCATGGCCCGCTCCTATCTGAAGGACGAGAAGCGCGTCCTGCCCTGCGCCGTCTGGCTGTCGGGCGAGTACGGCCTGTCGGACCTCTACGTCGGCGTGCCCGCCCTGCTGGGCGCCGGCGGCGTCGAGAAGATCATCGAGTTCACGACCAACGATGACGAGAAGGCGATGTTCAAGAAGTCGGTGGAGTCGGTGAAGGGCCTGATCCAGGCCTGCAAGGATATCGAACCGAGTCTGGCTTGACCCGTCTCCTCCCTGTCGCGCAGCGATGGGGAGGTTGCTCGGAGCGAAGCGGAGAGACAGAGGGGCTCGCGCCGCGCACGCGATCGCGCCGCGTTCAGAACCCCTCCGTCAGCTCGCAAGGGCTCGCTGCCACCTCCCCCCGCCTTCGGCGCGGGGAGGAGACTATTGCGCCTGTGGGCTCACCGTCCGGCCGAGGTCGATGGCAAGGCTGCGCCACACCTGAATGTGGTCGTCCAACTGGGCACCGCCGCCGCCCTGGTTCAGCAGCACGTCGTACTGCGCCACCGCCTGACCGGGCGCCGTCGTGCCCTCCTCCGGCGCGGCGTAGAAGGCCTTCACGAAGCGGCGCTCGCCGTTCCAGCGGCCGATGACGGCCTCGGTCGCCTGGGGCCCTGTGAAGGCGGCGGTGAACTGCACGTCGGGGCAGGCCCCTCCGGTGCAGGAGAACAGCGTCAGGACCCAGCGAAGCGGTCCGTCGTCCACCCGCACATAGACCCGATCACCCGAGGTCTGGGGCTCCGACACCGTCAGCCCCGCCGCCGTCAGTCGGCCCGTAATCTCGGCCACCGGCAGGCCCGACCAGCGCGCGGACGCGGTGTCCTGACCCAGGGCGGGCTGGACCAGCAGGCTCAGGGCCGCGACAGGGGCGGCGATCAGGGCGAACAGCTTCATCTTGAAATCCTGAGGGTCGATCCGGTCAGTCTAGCGCCGATTGCGGCGACGCAACGACCGGTGCGTCCAGCGTCTCGGTCTGGGCCTGATCCAGCCAGGCCGCGCCCTGCATCTCATTGAGGCGCGACACTGTCCGCTGGAACTCGAAGGCTCCGTCACCGGCCGGATAGAGGGCCTCCGGCGCGCCTGCCGCCAGGGCGACCAGACGGCGGCGCGCCTCATACAGGGTGTCGATCAGGGTCACGAACCGGTTCGCCGCCTGACGCCTGTCAGGGGTCAGCAGAGGGATGTCCTCGATGAACAGGGTGTGGAAGCGCGCCGCGATCGCCAGATAGTCGCGCGATCCCAGAGGCCGGTCGCAGAGCTCGGAGAACGTCGCCCGCGCCAGCCCACCCGCCGTCCTCTGGATCGTAACGTCACGGCCGAGGATATGCAGCGTCGCCGGGCATTCGGGCATCTCGCCCTTCAGATCGGTCCAGAGCATTTCGAAGCCCGTTCGCCGGGCCTCGCCTTCGCCGTTGTACCAGAACCGCGACGCGCGCATCCGGTCCAGCCGCCAGTCGCGCGCGCCCTTCAGCTCCACCACCTGGCAACGTTCGACGATGCGATCGATGAAGGGCACGAACAGCGGCCGGTTGATCCCGTCCTTGTAGAGCTGGTCCGGCGCGCGGTTCGACGTGATGCAGACCACGACCTTCCGCTCGAACAGGGCGTCGAACAGCCGACCGAGGATCATGGCGTCGGCGATGTCGGTCACCTGCAGCTCGTCGAAGCACAGCAGCCGCGCCTCCGACGCGATCAGGGCCGCGACCGGCTCGATCGGGTCGTCGCCCCTGTGCGTGCCGAACACAGCCTGCCGGGCGCGCTTGTCGCCCTCACGCCACTGGCGGATCAGGTCGTGGACCTGGCCCATGAAGGCGTGAAAATGGGCGCGCGTCTTTCGCTTCTCCGGCGCGCAGGCGAAGAACAGATCCATCAGGATGGACTTGCCCCGACCCGGCGGTCCCCACAGATAGACGCCGCGCACCTCGGGCCGGCCTCCGAACAGACCCCGCTTGCCGAGGTCCGTCTCCAGCCGGGACAGGGCGTCGACCGCCCCCGCCTGCGCCGGATCGGCCGTCAGCCGTCCGTCCTTCAACCGTTTCTGATAGGCGGCACGCGTGCGGGATCCCATGAGAAGCGGGCTTAACGAGGCCCGCCGCCGCTGAAAAGCGGTTGCTTCGCACACGCGAAGGCATAAATGCGACGAGCCGGGCGCTCGCGTTCGGCCTACTCCCCAAACCGCGCTCAAGCAGCGAGCGACCGCGTCGCGAGCGTTAGCGCATTAAGGAACAGCCATGGGCTACAAGATCGCCATCGTGGGCGCGACCGGCAACGTCGGGCGCGAAATGCTGACCATCCTGGAGGAACTGCAGTTCCCCGTGGACGAGATGCACGCCGTGGCGTCGCGCAAATCCAAGGGCATCGAGGTGGCCTGGGGCGACAAGACCATCAAATGCGAGGTCATCGACAGCTTCGACTTTTCCAAGGTCGACATCGTCCTGATGTCGGCCGGCGGCGACGTCTCGCGCGAATGGTCCGAGAAGATCGGCAAGATGGGCCCGATCGTGATCGACAATTCCTCGGCCTTCCGGCGCGATCCGGACGTGCCTCTGATCGTGCCCGAGGTGAACCCCGACGCGATCAGACTGGCGACCAAGAAGAACATCATCGCCAACCCCAACTGCTCGACCGCCCAGCTGGTCGTGGCGCTGAAGCCCCTGCATGACGCGGCGAAGATCAAGCGGGCGGTCGTCTCGACCTACCAGTCCGTTTCCGGGGCCGGGAAGGAGGGCATGGACGAGCTGTGGAACCAGACCAAGGCCATCTATGGCCTGGGCGACGCGCGCCCCAAGAAGTTCCCCAAGCAGATCGCCTTCAACGTCATTCCCATGATCGGGTCGTTCCGCGACGACGGCTATACCGACGAGGAAGCCAAGATGTGGGACGAGACCCACAAGATGCTGGACCCGGCGATCAAGCTGACGGTGACCTGCGTGCGCGTGCCGGTCTTCGTCGGCCACTCCGAGGCCGTGACGGTCGAGTTCGACCGGCCGATCAGCCCCGACGAGGCCCGCGCTATCCTGCGCGAGGCCCCCGGCGTCCTGGTGGTCGATAAGCAGGAACACGACGGCTACATCACCCCCGTCGACGCCGCCGGCGAGCACGCCGTCTATGTCAGCCGCATCCGCAAGGACCACACGGTCGAGAACGGTCTGTGCTTCTGGGTGGTTTCGGACAATCTGAGGAAGGGCGCGGCCCTGAACGCCGTCCAGATCGCCCAGCTTCTGGACGAGACGGGGACCATCAAGCCCAAGAGCGGCTATCGGTCGATCACGGTCTGATCACCCTTTCCCGCCCGGGAGAGGGGATAACCTCATGACCGTCTCCAAAGCCCAGGCCCCCTTCCTGTCCGCCCTAGGATGTTACGTCATCTGGGGCTTCATGCCGTTGCTGTTCATGGGACAGGCGGCGATCGGTTTCGACTCGGCCGAAATCCTGTCGCACCGCGCCCTGTGGTCGGTGCTCTTCGCTGGCGGGCTGGTCCTGCTCGCCAGCCAGTCCGGGCAGGTGCGGACGGCGCTGTCGCAGCCGCGCACCCTGGCCTGGCTGGCGCTCGCCACGGTGCTGATCGCCTTCAACTGGGGCGTCTATGTCTGGGCCACGACGCACCAGGCCACGCTGGAAGCCAGCCTGGGCTACTACATCAACCCGCTGCTCAACATGGTCGTGGGGCTGTGGTTGTTCCGCGAGCGGATCGACCGCTGGGGCTGGGTGGCCATCGGCCTGGCGGCGGTGGGCGTGCTGTTCCAGGCCCTGGCGCTGGGCCGCCCACCGTGGATCAGCCTGATGCTGGCCTTCAGCTTCGGGGCCTATGGCGTCATCAAGAAGCGGGTGCCGGTCGAGGCCCAGGCCGGGCTGTTCATCGAATGCCTGATCCTGGTGCCGTTCGGGATCGCCTATGTCGCCTGGCTGCAGATGGCGGGTCAGGGGCACGGCTTCGCCTCGGCCGAGGGTTTCGGCTGGGCCCTGCTGAACGGCCCGGCGACGGTTCTGCCCCTGGCCCTGTTCGCCTTCGCCGCCCGACGGATGCCCCTGTCGACCATGGGCTTCATCCAGTTCCTGGCGCCCACGCTGCAGTTCTGCGTCGGCCTGGCCACGGGCGAGGATTTCACCGTGCTGAGAGGCGTGTCCTTTGCCTTCATCTGGCTCGGCGCAGGCGTCTTCGCCGCCGCCGCCATCATGCGGGCCCGGGCGGCCCGGAGGGCCCTCGCCGAGGCCGCCCAGCCGGTCTAGCCTTCCGGTCCAACCCGGAGGCGTCATGCACGGTCCCCAGCGTCCGCCCTGCGAGGCCGGTCAGGTCCAGTCGATCGCAGCCGGGACCCCGCCCCTTTCCGCGAGCCGCAAGCGCGCCATCCTGGCCGCCACCGTCCTGGGCTCGTCCCTGACCTTCATCGACGGCTCGGCCCTGGGCGTCGCCCTGCCAGCCATCCAGCGGGACCTGGGGGCGGGCCCGGCGGCGGCCCAATGGATTTCCAACGCCTATCTGCTGACGCTCGGGGCGCTGGTCCTGACCGGCGGCGCGGCGGGCGACCGGTTCGGCAGGAAGCGGGTCTTCCTGATCGGCGTGATCCTGTTCGCCCTGGCCTCGGTCGCCTGCGGCCTGACTCCGACGGCCGAGTTGCTGATCGTCGGCCGGGCGATCCAGGGCGTCGGCGCCGCCCTGCTGACGCCCGGGGCGCTGGCGCTGATCGGGGCGAGCTTTCCGCCCGAGGAACGGGGGCGGGCCTTCGGGACCTGGGCCGGGGCCGGGGCCCTGTTCGGCATGGCCGGGCCGCTGGTCGGGGGCTGGTTGTCGGACAACGCGGACTGGCGGGCCATCTTCTGGATCAACGTCCCCCTCGCGGCCCTGACGGTGGCGGTGGCCGCCCGCGTCCCGGAGAGCCGCGATCCCGAGGCCCGGGGTCTGGACGTGCCGGGGGCGGTGCTGGCCGTGGCGGGCCTCGCCGCCCTGACCTGGAGCCTGACGGCCGCGCCGGATCTGGGCTGGACCTCCCCCGCTGTGCTGGCGGGCCTGGCCGGCGGGGTGGGCCTGCTCGGAGGCTTTCTGTGGGCCGAGGCGCGCGAAGCCCATCCGATGATGCCGTTGAGCCTGTTCCGGTCGTCCGTGTTCAGTGGAATCAACCTGTTGACCCTGCTGCTTTATTTCGCCCTGGGCGGCGCCATGTTCTTCCTGCACTTCGACCTGATCCGGGTTCAGGGGTGGAGCGCGACCGAGGCGGGGGCGGCCATGCTTCCTTTCGCCGTGGTCATGGGGCTGTTCTCGGGCCTGGCGGGGCGGATCGCCGATCGCTTCGGCGCGCGGCTGTCGCTCGGCGTCGGTCCTGTGCTGGCAGGCATCGGCCTTCTGATGCTCGCCCTTCCCGGGCGCGGGGCTGGATATATCGACGGGCCTCTGGCGGGGATGACGGTCATGGCGATCGGCATGACCCTGGCCGTCGGCCCCCTGACGGGGGCGGTGATGGGGGCGGTCGAACCGGGCAAGACGGGCGTCGCCTCCGGCGTCAACAACGCCGTGGCGCGGGTGGCGGGTCTGCTGGCCGTGGCCCTGCTGGGCGTCGTCCTGTCGGCGGTGTTCGTGGCCCTGCTGGACCAGCCGGACGCGCGCGCGACCCTGGGCCAGGTCATGGCGGGCGACGGCGGGCTGGAGGAGGCCGCCATCGACGCCTTTCACGCGGCCTTCCGCGCGGTGATGACCGTGTCCGGGGCCTGCGCCATCCTCGCCGGGGCGATCGGCCTCCTGACCGCGCCCGGTCGGCCTCAGAAGGCCGCGTAAAGCGCCTGGATCAACCGTTGCGCGCGAGGGTCGCCGATCAGATAGGGCGACTGGCGGGTCATGGCATAGGCCGCCGAGAGCTTCTTGGCCGGATCGGCGAAGGCGCAGGAGCCGCCCCAGCCGCAGTGGCCCACCGCCTCCGGGTTCGGGCCGAAGATGTCCAGACCGGCGTTCCGCGTGAACCCCGCCGCCCAGCTCATGACGAAGGGCAGGACCTTGTCCTGGCCCGCCACCCGCTCGCGCGTCGCCTCGGCGAGGACGGTCGGCGACAGCACCCGCTTTCCGTCCAGCATCCCGTCGTTGGCGACGATGCCCAAGATCCGCGCCAGATCCCGCGCTGTGCCGTGCAGGTTGGCCGAGGGGATCTCGATGGAGCGCCACTCGGCCGAGCCTCGCCCGCCGGGGGCCGAGCCCTTGTCGAGGAAAGCCGCCTTCTTGATCGCGTCGATGGTCCCCAGGTCCGTCGCCTTGGACGGCTTCCTCAGCGCCGCGACCCGCCCATGTTCGGCCACGGGCAGGCCGATCCACAGGTCCAGATCGAACGGCCGGGCGAAGTCCTCGGCCAGGGCCCGCCCCAGGGTCCGCCCGTCCGCCAGACGGAACACCTCATTGGCCAGATAGCCGACGGTGATGGGGTGATAGCCCGAGCCCGTGCCCGGCGGCCACATCGGGGCCTGGGCCGACAGCCGGTCCAGCACCGCCTGCCGGTCGAACCAGATCGCCGGCTCCACCGTCTCGGAAAAGCCCGGCAGGCCCGACTGGTGTGACAGCAGCTGGGCCACCGTCACCTCCCCTTTGCCGTTCGCGCCGAAGGCGGCCCACAGGTGGGCGATCTTCTCCTCATAGGCCAGCTTGCCGCGCTCCACGGCCGAGGCCATCAGCAGCGCCATCACCGCCTTGCCGGTCGAGAAAACGGGCATCAGCGTCCGCTCGGTCGCCGGTACCGCCCCGGCCGGATCGGCGTGACCCGCCCACAGGTCGACGACGACCTCGCCCTCGATCACCACCGAAAACCGCGCCGCCTGTTCGTTGAGCCCGTCGGGCGCATCGGTGAAGTTGTCGGCGAAGGCGTCCTTCACGGCGGACAGACGCGGCGGGCAGTGGCCGGAGATGTCGGGCAGGTCGGTCATGCGCCTTCCCTAGCGGCCGATTGCGACGCCTGCCACTCCAGCGCGCCGTGCCCGGCGACGACGCCCGAGGCCAGGCTGGCCTGCAACAGATAGCCGCCGGTCGGGGCCTCCCAGTCGATCATCTCCCCGGCGACGAAGACCCCCGGCCGCGCCGTCAGCATCAACGATGGACCGACGCCCTCGAACCGCACCCCGCCCGCCGAGGAAATGGCCCGCTCCAGACCCTGGATCCCGGTCAGCGTCAGCCGCACCGCCTTGATCCGCTTGGCCAGCTTGGGCGCGCCCGGCGGCACCTCGCCGATCTCGCGCAGGATGGCGACGGCGACCGGCGACAGGCCCCCCGCCTTCCTCAGATGGTTGGTGACGCTGTCCTTGCCGCGTGGCCGCGCCAGCCGTTCGGCTAGCGCCTCCTCGGTCAGGTCCGGACGCAGATCGACCGTCAGGATCGCCGATCCGTCCCGGGCGATCGCCTCTCGCAGCGCCGCCGACAGGGCATAGACCGCCCCGCCTTCGATGCCATAGCGGGTGACGATCAACTCGCCCCGGACCGTCTGTCCGCCGAAGCTCAGCGCCGCGGGCTTCAGCACCGCCCCGGCGAACCGGTCGATCAGGACCGGCGACCAATCCACGTCGAAGCCTGCGTTGGCGGGCACCAGGGGCTGGACCGGCACGCCCGCGCCCTCCAGCCAGGGGACCCACGCTCCATCCGACCCCAGCCGGGGCCAGCTCGCCCCGCCCAAGGCCAGCACGGTCGCAGAAGGGCGCTCCACCCGCTCGCCCGCCGGTGTCTCGAACACTAAGTCGCCGTCGCGCCAGCCGATCCAGCGAGACCGCGCGCGGACCTCGACGCCCAGATCCGCCAGACGTGCGAGCCAGGCCCGCAGCAGGGGCGAGGCCTTCATCGCCCGGGGGAACACGCGGCCCGACGACCCGACGAAGGTCGGTTGCCCCAGCCCCTCGGCCCAGGCGATCAGGTCGCTCTGGGAGAAAGCCTCGAGCCACGGCGCGATCTCTGCCCGGCGCTCGCCATAGCGGCCGACGAAGGCGTCCGGGGCCTCGGAGTGGGTCAGATTGAGCCCGCCGCGACCGGCCATCAGGAACTTGCGGCCCACCGACGGCATGCGGTCGTGCACCACCACCCTGGCCCCGCCCCGGGCCAGCGTCTCGGCAGCCATCAGCCCGGCCGGGCCGGCGCCGATGACATGGACGGGGTCGAGGCTGCTCATCGGCGGGGTGTAGCGCGGCGGGAAAGGCTCGTCTCCCTCCCCGTCCCGGGGAGGGTGGCTGAGCGCAGCGAGGCCGGGTGGGGGCGGCCCCGACGGCCTCTGGACCGCCCCACCCGGTCGCTTCGCGACCTGCCCTCCCCCAAGGGGGAGGGAGACGCTTGCGGCGGAACGTCCGTGTGCCGCATACGCTTGGACCCCATGAGCGTCGCCTTCACCCGCGAGGAGGATCTGGAGGCCACGGCGGCCGATCTGCCGGACCGCCCGATCTCTCCGCATCCCAATCTGGTCACGCCCGCCGGGCTGGCGGCCATCGACGCCGCCCTGGCGGAGGCGCGCGCAGCCTATGCCGCCGCCCAGGCCAGGGGTTCGATCGAGGCCGACCGCACCGCCATGGCTCGCGCCACGCGCGACCTGCGCTACTGGTCCGCCCGCCGCGCCACCGCCCAGGTGGTAGAGAGCCCCGCCGACGGTCGCGTCCGCTTCGGCGGCTCCGTCACCATCGAGCGCGACGACGGCCGCACCCAGACCTGGCGCATCGTCGGCGAGGACGAGGCCGATCCCGCGAACGGCTCGGTCAGCCATGTCTCGCCCCTGACGCGCGCCCTGATCGGCAAGGGCGTCGGCGACGAGGCGACGGTCGCCGGACAGTCGGTCGAAATCATCGCGGTGGACTGAACGGCCGGACCACCCCACATTGGGGCATAGCGCCGACGGCTTTCGCCGGGACGACACTCCGCGCTCAAGCAGCGAGGCCCAAAATCCTTTCGAGGAATGCGAGCCGAGCGTTAGCGCCAACAAAAAGGACGCCCATGGCCAGAAAACCCAACTATAGCTTCGAGCGGATGGAACGCGACAAGGCCGACGCCGAAAAGGCCGCCCGCAAGGCCGCCGCCAAGCTGGCCAAGAAGGAAGCCAAGGCCCGGGGCGAAGACGTCGATCACCCCGACTGGCAGCCGCCCGAAGACGAAACCGCCTGACCTCAGGCGAATTCCGCCTCGAGATCGGACAGCCGCGCGGCCTGATCCTCGGCGATCAGGGCGTTCAGCAGGGGGTCGAGGTCCCCTTCCAGAATCTGCGGCAGGCTGTGCAGGGTCAGGTTGATCCGGTGGTCGCTGACCCGCCCCTGCGGGAAGTTGTAGGTCCGGATGCGCTCTGACCGGTCGCCGGACCCGACCTGGGATTTGCGCGCGTCCGACCGGGCCGCGTCCTTGGCCTGGCGCTGCTGGTCGTACAGGCGCACCCGCAGGTTCTTCATCGCCTTGTCGCGATTGACGTGCTGGGACTTCTCGGACGACGTCACCACGATGCCGGTCGGCAGGTGGGTGATGCGCACGGCTGAATCCGTCTTGTTGACGTGCTGCCCGCCCGAGCCCGAGGCCCGGTAGGTGTCGATGCGGATGTCCTTGTCCTGAATGTCGATCTCGACGTCCTCGACCTCGGGCAGGACCGCCACCGTCGCCGCCGAGGTGTGGATACGCCCGCCGGCCTCGGTCGTGGGCACGCGCTGGACCCGGTGGACGCCGCTTTCGAACTTCAGGCGGCCGAACACGCCATCGCCCGTCACGGTGGCGATGATCTCCTTGTAGCCCCCGACCTCGCCTTCGGTCGCACTGTCGATCTCGACCCGCCAGCCGCGGGTGGAGGCATAGCGGCTGTACATGCGGAACAGGTCGCCGGCGAACAGGGCCGCCTCATCGCCGCCGGTGCCGGCGCGGACTTCCAGCACGGCCGAGGCGTTCTCGTCGGCGTCGCGCGGTGCCAGGAGCAGGGCGACATCGCGCTCCATGTCCGGCAGCCGGGCGTTCAATACCTCCAGCTCGTCGGCCGCCATGGCCGCCATCTCGGGGTCGGCCGCCATGGCCTGCAGCTCCTCGATATCGGACCGGGCCCGCGCCAGCGCCATGACGGCGTCGGCGACCGGCTTCATCTCGGCGTGCTCCTTGGACAGGCGCACGATCTCCTGGCCATCGGTGGCCGCCCCCATCCGCGCCTCCACCTGGTGGAAGCGGTCGAGGACCTGATCGAGCTTGGACTGGGGCAGACGCAAAGGGGAAAAGGACCGGTTTCAGCGAAGGGGCGGACCCATATCGCGCGTGGCGCGGACTGTCGATGCGGCGGAGGACTGCGGTAGACGGACAGAAAAATTCGACGCCGCCCCCCGTTACCAGACCGCAGCTTACGCATTAGCTGTGCCGTGGGGCGCGATCGGCGACCTTCCGAGGCCCGAATGGACACCTTCCTGACGTTTATGCTGGTCGGTGTGGTCGCTCAGGCCGTGGATGGGGCCCTGGGCATGGCCTATGGCGTCATTTCCTCGTCCGTGCTGCTGGCGCTCGGCGTGCCGCCCTCGGTCGCCTCGGCCAGTGTCCACGGGGCCGAAGTCTTCACCACCGCCGCTTCGGCCAGTTCGCATGTCCTGCACAAGAACGTCGAGTGGCGGCTGTTCGTCCCCCTGGCGATCGCCGGCGTGATCGGCGGCATCGTGGGAGCCTACGTCCTCGCGGGCCTGGAGGGCGACGTGGTCAAGCCCTTCATCATCGCCTACCTCGCCGTCATGGGCGTCTACATCCTGTGGAAGGCCGGCCACGACGTGAAGCCAAGGCGCATCCATCAGTGGGCCGTGGCCCCCCTGGGGCTGATCGGCGGCTTTCTGGACGCCATCGGCGGTGGCGGCTGGGGCCCCACGGTCTCCTCGACCATGGTGGGCGCCGGGGCCGAACCGCGCCGCGCCATCGGCACGGTGAACACCGCGGAGTTCTTCCTGACCGTGGCCATCTCAGCCACCTTCGTCTGGTCGCTGCTCACCGGCCATTGGGAAGAGGCGGGCGCGCTCGAGAACCACGCCGCCGCCATCGGCGGACTGGTCGTGGGGGGGCTTCTGGCCGCGCCTTTCGCGGGGTGGATCACCAAGACCCTGCCCCGTCAGGCCCTGACCTATGGTGTCGGCGGTCTGCTGATCCTGCTCGCGGGCTTTCAGGGCCTGCAGCTGGCGGGCGTCTTCGCCTGATAGGGCGCTAACGCTCGCCGCGCGGCTAGAGTTCGGCGCCGGTCGTCCGCATGATCTCGGCGCGGAGCTCGGGCAGGCCCATCCCCTTCTCGGCCGAAGTCACGGCGACGGCGGGGAAGGCGGCGGGCCGCTTGGACACCGCTTTCAACGTCGCCTCGCGCACCGTCTCGCGCTCGTGGGCCTTGATCTTGTCGGCCTTGGTCAGAACGATCTGATAGCTGACCGCCGCCAGGTCCAGCGCATCCAGCGCCTCGGTGTCGACGCTCTTCAGCCCATGGCGGCTGTCGATCAGCAGATAGACCCGCTTCAGCGTCACCCGGCCACGCAGATAGTCCCGGCCCAGGTTCTGGAACTGACGCACCGTCGATTTGGACGCCTTGGCCCAGCCGTAGCCGGGCAGGTCGACCAGCCGCATCTTGCCGTCCAGGTCGAAGAAGTTGACCTCGCGCGTGCGGCCCGGCTCGTTGGAGGCCCGCGCCAGCTTGGACATGCCGACCAGACCGTTGATCAGGCTGGACTTGCCGACGTTGGAGCGGCCGGCGAAGGCGATCTCGGGCAGGTCGGGCTCGGGCAGTTGCTCGATCTTGGCGCACCCCAGGACGAAGGTCGCCGGCCGCGCGAACAGCACCCGCGCGGCCTCGAGGTCTTCGTCGGAATACTCCGTCATGCCGGTTTGTTCTTCAGCCTGGCGATGAAATCGTCGATCGGGTTCTCGGCCCCGAAGCGGTGCATGATGAAATACTGCTGGGCGATCGAGAGCACGTTGTTCCAGGCCCAGTAGACCAGCAAGCCCGCCGGGAAGACCGCCATGATGAAGGTGAACACCACCGGCATCCACGCGAAGATCTGGCGCTGGACCGGATCGGGCATGGGCGGGTTCATCGCCTGCTGCAGCCACATGGTGAATCCGTAGAAGATGGCCAGCACGCTCAGGCCCAGGGTGAAGCCCCCGCCGGAGTTGGTCAGGAGCGACCCCAACAGGGGCAGCGAACCCGGATCCCACGGGATCAGGCCGAACAGGGTCCAGATGTTGGTCGGATCGGGCGCCGACAGGTCGCGGATCCAGCCGAAGAAGGGCGCGTGCCGCATCTCGATGGTGACGAACAGCACCTTGTACAGGGCATAGAAGACCGGGATCTGGACCAGGATGGGCAGGCAGCCCGCCAGCGGATTGATCTTCTCGCGCTGATAGAGCGCCATCGTCTCCTGCTGCTGCTTCTGGGGGTCGTCTTTGAACTGCGTCTTGATCTTCTCCATCTGCGGCTGGAGCTTGCGCATCTTCGACAGGCTCTCGTAGCTCTTGTTGGCCAGCGGGAACATGATCAGCTTGATGGTCAGGGTCAGCAGCAGGATGGCGACGCCGAAGTTGCCGACCAGCCCCTGGAACCAGTGCACCAGCAGGAAGATCGGACGCGTCAGGAAGAACAGGAAGCCCCAGTCGATGGCGTAGACGAAGCGCGGCAGACCGAGCGCTTCTTCGTAATCGGACAGGATCTCGTTCCGCTTGGCGCCGGCGAACAGACGCTGGGTCTCGGTGATCTGGCGGCCCGGATTGATCGTCCGCGCCTCGCCCAGAATGCGCGCCTCGCGCAGCGCCACACCGCCGGCGTCACGCGCGACGAACTCGGCCTCGACCGTCTCGTTCTGATCGGGGATCAGGGCCGCCAGCCAGTATTTGTCCGTGATGCCCAGCCAGCCGCCGGTGGATTCGAACTGTTCGCGCGGCTTCTTGGTCCAGTCGCCGTACTTCAGCTGGGTGGTGGCGTAGTCGCCGGGTTCGCCGAAAGTGCCGATGCCGCCCTCGTGCAGGATCTGGTTCTTGCCCAGGGTGTCGGGCACGCCCTGGCGCTCGATCCGGCCATAGGGGGCGATGACGATCGGCGCGGCGCCCAGGTTGGCGACCGTGTCGGTCAGGGTGAACATGTAGTTCTCGTCCACCGAGACCACGCGGGTGAAGCGCAGGCCCTGGCCGTTGTCCCAGGTCAGGGTGACGGGGGTGGCGGCCGTCAGGGTCGATCCGCCGGTCAGCCGCCAGAGGGTGTTGGGCCCGGGAACGCCGCCCACGACATTGGGGCCGGTCCAGCCGAACTGGGCCAGGAAGGCGTGCTCCATCCCCTGCGGCCGGAACAGCTCGACCGGGGCGGGATCGTCCAGCGTCTCGCGGTAGTCGGTCAGGAACAGGTCGTCGATCCGCCCGCCCTGCAGCGACAGCGAGCCCTGCAGACGACCGGTGCGGATCGGCACGCGCGCGACGCCGCCCAGGGCCTCGGCGCGGTCCTCGGTGAATATGGCTGCTGAAGGGGCCGGCGCCGTGGTCGGCACGGCCAGGTCGCCGTCGGCATCGACCGTCCGCTCGGCCTGGCTGGCCAGGGCGGCCGCGCGCTGCTGCTCGGCCTGCGGTCCGAGGACGAAGATCTGATACAAGAGCAGGATCGCCGCCGTGCACACGATGAAGATCACCGTGTTGCGCGTGTTCTCGTTCTTCATGCGGGTCAGCGGTCCTGAGGGGTCGGGAGATCGGAGATGGGCACCGGGGCGCGCGAACGCGAGGGGTCCGCGCCGCCGAGCGTGGCCAGCCTTGTAAGGGCAGACGCCACATCGTCAAGCAGACGGTCCCACGGGCGATCCGCCGTGCCCTGGCGCGCGACCAGTACATAGTCGCTTCCAGCCACGCCATGCAGGGGCACCAGCGCCCGCGCCGCCTCACGCAGACGCCGCTTGGCCCGATTGCGGACCACCGCCCCGCCGATCTTGCGCGTGGCGGTGAAGCCGACGCCGATCGCGGGGTCTTCGTCCCGGCGGTCCAGCCTCTGGATGAAGACCGCGCCACGCGACAGCGAAACGCCCTTCGCGGCCGCCAGGAACTGGGGCCGCTTGGTCAGGCGTCGGATTGTGGGTTGGCTTTGAATCGGCGATCCCTTCACGTCCCTTCCCCCCTTGCGGGAGAAGGTGGCCCGGAGGGCCGGATGAGGGGTACGGCGCGACGAAGGCTCTGGTCGGTCGAGAGGCTCATCGGCGAAACCGAGTTGCACCCCTCATCCGACCTCGCTGCGCTCGGCCACCTTCTCCCGCAAGGGGAGAAGGGCAATGCTTACGCCGTCAGGCGCTTGCGGCCCTTGGCGCGGCGGCGGGCGACGATCTTGGCGCCGTTCTTGGTGGCCATCCGCGAACGGAAGCCGTGACGGCGCTTGCGCACGAGTCGCGACGGCTGATAGGTCCGCTTCACGGTCGGCTCCTGACGTTGAATACAATGGCGCGGCCGGACCAAGAAGGCGTCCGTCGCGGGAAGGGCGGGCGTATAAGGGCCATGGTCGCGGCTGTCAACGCCGACAGACCGGCCGGACCCGGGGTTTCGGGCGTTGGAATGACTATGAAGCGTCTGTCCCGGTTCGTCCCCCTTGTTCTGCTCGGCGCGGTGATCGCGCTGATCTTCGCCATGGGCTGGAACCGCTATCTCTCGCTGGACACCCTGCGCGAGCACGGCGGGGCGCTTCGGGCCTTCACGGCCGACAACTATGGGGTCGCCCTGCTGCTGATGATGGCGGCCTTCGCCGTGCTGACGGCCAGCGTCGTGCCCGGCGTCTTCTTTCTGACCATCACCGCCGGCTATCTGTTCGGACCCTGGGTCGGCGGGATCTCGACCTCGATCGCCGCCACGGTCGGCGCCCTGATCGTCTACGCCGTCGCCCGTTCGGCGCTGGGCGAGGAGCTGCGTCGCAAGGCCGAACGCGACGAAGGCCTGTTGCGCAAGGTCTGCCAGACCATCGACAAGGACACTTTCTGGTATGTCCTGGCCTCACGCCTCGCGGTCGTGGTGCCGTTCCACATGATCAATGTGGCGGCCGGGATCATGGCGGTTCGACTGGCACCGTACACCATGGCGACAGTCATCGGCCTTCTGCCCGCCCACATCATCTACTGCTGGATCGGGGCACGGCTGAACACTCTGCTGGCCGACGACCCGAACCCGGACGTCCAGGCCCTGTTCGGCCAATTCTGGGCCCCCATGTTGGGGGTATTCGTCCTGGCGGTCATCCTGCCGCTGGCGTTGAAGGCCGTGCAGCGCCGCCTGCCGGGGGCCGCGACACCGTGAGCGCGCCGCCCGACAGCCCCGGCGGCCTTCTGAACCGCCTGCTGACCTCCACGGACTGGCGTGGACGGCTGCGGATCAATCCCCCGGACGGGCTGCAGTCGCGGCTTCTGATCCTGACCGTCCTGTTCACCCTGGCGGTGGGGGCCCTGATCATGCTGCCCAACGCCGCCAACTTCCACGAGACCTGGCTCCAGGACCGGCTTCAGGCCGCCGAACTGGCCTCGGTCGGCGTCGAGGCCCTGCCCTACAACGCCGTCGATGACGAGACGGCCGAACAGCTGCTGCGCATCGGCGGCGTTTCGGCCGTCGCCATCTCCGACCAGGGGGTGATGCGCCAGCTGCTGCGCGCGCCGGACCTGCCCCGCGCGCCGGACTTCATCGACCTGCGACGGCGCAACACCGGGGCCCGGCTGTGGGAGCCGATCGAGACCCTGATGGCGGGCCCTGACCGTTCGATCCGCGTCCGCGCCGCCCCGCGCTACCGTACCGGCGACTTCATCGACGTGGTCGCGCCCGCCGAACCGCTGAGGCTGGAGCTGCGCGCCTTCCTGCTGAACAGCCTTCTGGTGTCGCTGATCATCTCTGCGGCGGCGGGGGGCCTTCTGTACGCAGGCCTGGCCTTCCTCGTGCTGCGCCCCCTTCGCCGCGTGACCCGATCGATCGAGAGCTTCGCGGCCGATCCGCTCCAGCCCGGGCCGGAGCCGTCGGACCGCCAGGACGAGATCGGCCGGGTCGAACGTGAACTGGCCCGGATGCAGGAGGAGGTCCGCCAGTCCCTGCGCGCCCGGTCCCGGCTGGTGGCGCTGGGACAGGCGGTGGCCAAGATCAACCACGACCTCCGCAACATGCTGACCTCCGCCCAGCTTGCCTCTGAGAGGTTGGCGGCCTCGCCCGACCCCCAGGTCGCCAAGGCCCTGCCCCGGCTGGAGCGGGCCCTGGGGCGGGCGGCGGCGCTCGCCAGGAACGTCCTGGACTACGGCAAGTCCGAGGAACCGGCCCCCGTCATCGACCGCATCGCCCTGGGCCCAGCCGTGGTCGCCGCCGCCGAGGACGCGGGCCTGGACCCGCAGAGCGTGCGGCTGGCCAGGGTCATCCCCGCCCGGTTCTCCGTCCAGGCCGACGGCGACCAGCTGCACCGCATCCTGGTCAATCTGATGCGGAACGCGCGTCAGGCCATCGAGGCCGACGCCACGCGCAAGCCCAGCCGGCGCGGCGCGATGGGGACCGTCACGGTCTCCGCCGAGCAGGAGGAGGGCTGGGTCGTCATCCGCCTGGCCGACGACGGGCCCGGCATTCCGCCTCGACTGTCCGAGCGCCTGTTCGAGCCTTTCGTCAGCGGCAGCGGCTCGGACGGGACGGGCCTGGGCCTGACCATCTCGCGCGAGCTGGCCGCCAATCACGGCGGCGACCTGCGTCTGGTCGAGACCGGCACGACCGGCACGACCTTCGAGTTGAAACTGCCCGTCTAGACCCTGATCGGCTGAGGTGGAATCGCTTCGCGATTCCGCTGATGCCGTGGATCAGGGTCCAGGATCCAGCGAGAGCGTGAATCACGCTTTCGGAGGACCCACGCAGTGGGTCCTCCTCGACCGATCATGCTCTAGCGTCCCCGCCTAGATTTCCTGGTTGTAGGCCCCGACCTCGGGGTGGCGGGCCAGGCGCGGCTTGACCTCCTCGCGGAACAGGGCGCGCATGTCGTCCTCTGAGCGCATGGATTCCACCACCACGACCAGCTCGGGCTTGTTGGACGAGGCGCGGACCAGGACCCACGACCCGTCCTCCAGATGCACCCGGGCCCCGTTGACGGTGATGACCTCGACGATCTTGCGGCCCACGATCGATCCGCCCTCGGCCGCCAGGGCCTCGTATTCCGCCACGACCTTGGCGAGGACGTCGTACTTCAGCTCGTCGTCGCAGTGGGGCGACATGGTCAGGCTGGTCCAGGCGTCGGGCAGGGCCCGCTTCAGCTCGGACAGTTTCTTGCCGGGATTGCGGTCCAGCATCCGCAGCACCGCCGCCGCCGCCACGATGCCGTCGTCGTAGCCGCGACCGATCGGGTCGGCGAGGAAGAAGTGGCCAGACTTCTCGAAGCCCGCCAGAGCGCCCAGTTCGGCCGTCTTGCGCTTGATGTAGGAGTGCCCGGTCTTCCAATAGACCGTGGTCGCGCCGTTGGCGGCCAGGACCTCGTCGGTCTTGTAGAGGCCCGTCGACTTCACATCGACCACGAAGGTCGCGTTCGGATGCAGGGCCGACAGGTCGCGGGCCAGCAGCAGGCCGATCTTGTCGGCGAAGATCTCCTCGCCCGTGTCGTCGACGACGCCGCAGCGGTCGCCGTCCCCGTCGAAGCCCAGGGCCAGGTCGGCGCCGGTCTCGCGCACCCGCTGGGCCATCTGCATCAGCATGGCGTGGTCTTCGGGGTTCGGATTGTATTTGGGAAAGGTGTAGTCGAGCTCGGTGTCCATCTCGATCACCTCGGCCCCCATCCGGCGCAGGGCCTCGGGCGCGAAGGCCCCGGCCGTGCCGTTGCCGCAGGCGCAGACGACCTTAAGCGGCCGCGTCAGCTTGATGTCGCCGACCACCTCTTGCAGATAGCGTTCGCGGAAGTTCTCGACCCGCTCGATGCGACCGCCGGGGCGGGGCACGCCGGCGCCGGACAGCACGATCTCCTTCAGCCGCCCGATCTCCTCGGGGCCGAAGGTGACAGGCGGGTTGGTGCCCATCTTGACCCCGGTCCAGCCGTTCTCGTTGTGGCTGGCGGTGACCATGGCGACGCAGGGGGCCTCCAGCGCGAACTGTCCGAAGTAGGCCATGGGCGACAGGGCCAGACCCACGTCCAGCACCTCCATCCCGCCTTCCATCAGGCCGATGATCAGGGCGTGCTTGACCGTCGAAGAGTAGGATCGGAAGTCGTGGCCCACGACGATCCGGGGCTGGACGCCCTGTTCGTGGACGAAGGTGGCGACCGCCAGACCCAGGGCCTGGATGCCCAGCAGGTTGATCTCCTTGTCCAGGATCCAGCGCGCGTCGTACTCGCGAAACCCCGTCGGCTTGACCAGCGCCGTGGTCTCGAATTCGAAGGTGTTCGGGACCAGATCCTGGCGGGGCTTCAGCATGGGGTGTCCTTGAAAGCGTCGGAGGCCGGAGGAACGGCGGTATAGCCGGGCCCCCGGAGGCGAACAACAACGCGCCCGGCGGGCACTGGCTGCATGCTTGACCCCCGGCGAGGCCGCGCCTACCCCGAAGGGCCGTCCCCGCAGACGCCTCTGGAGACCCCATGCCCCGCCTGATCCTTCTCCGCCACGGCCAGAGCCAATGGAACCTGGAGAACCGCTTCACCGGCTGGGTCGACGTGGACCTGACGGACGAGGGTGAGGCCCAGGCGCGTCAGGCCGGCGCGCTGATCGCCCGGGCCGGGTTCCGCCCCGCCGCAATGTTCACCTCGGTCCTGACCCGCGCCCGGCGGACCGGGGCCCTGGCCTTGCAGACCGCCGGACTGACCGGCGTCCCGGTCGTCGAGGACTGGCGGCTGAACGAGCGCCACTACGGCGGACTGACCGGCCTCGACAAGGCCGAGACCGCCAGGAAGCACGGCGAGGACCAGGTCAAGGTCTGGCGCCGCAGCTACGACATCCCGCCGCCCCCGCTGGAGCCGGGCTCGGAGTGGGATTTCGCGGGCGACCCCCGCTATGCCGGCAAGGCCATCCCCGACACCGAGAGCCTGAAGACCACGCTCGAGCGCGTCCTGCCCTACTGGAACGAAGCCATCGCGCCGCGCCTGATGGCCGGAGACGACGTGCTGATCGCCGCCCACGGCAACTCGCTGCGCGCCATCGTCAAACACCTGTTCGACGTGCCGGACGACAAGATCGTCGGCGTCGAGATCCCCACCGGCAACCCGCTGGAGATCGATCTGGACGGCGCGCTGAAGCCAATCTCCGCCCGCTATCTGGACGCCGAACGCGCCCAGGCCCTGCCGGACGCCGCATGAGCGCCGAGGACGCCCGCTTCATGGCCCGCGCGGTCGAGCTGGCGCTCGCGCGGATGGGCGAGACCTGGCCCAACCCCGCCGTGGGCTGCGTCATCGTCAAGAAGGGACAGGTTCTCGCCGAGGCCGCCACCGCCGCCGGAGGTCGCCCCCATGCCGAGGAACAGGCGGTTCCGGCCGCCGGCGAGGCGGCCCGGGGCGCCACCGCCTATGTGACGCTCGAGCCCTGCGGGGCGCGCTCTTCGGGTCGATCGTCCTGTGCCCAGTTCCTGGTCGAGGCCGGCATCGCCCGTGTCGTGGTGGCGGCGCTCGATCCTTCGCCCTTCGCATCGGGTCGGGGCACCGAGCGTCTCCGTCAGGCCGGCCTCGAGGTCGAGACCGGCCTTCTGGAAGACCAGGCCCGCGTCCTGTCCGAGGGATTCCTGCACCGGCTGGAAACCGGCCGGCCGATGGTCCGGATAAGCGACGACGGAGCCGGCTTCGACGCCCGCTTCGCCGCCAGCCCCCGCGCCGACCTGGTCACCGAGTTGAAGCGCCTGGGCGAGGCCGGCTACACCCGCCTCTGGACCGGGCCCGGCGAACTGGCCGACGCCCTGACCGAACAGGGCCTTCTGACCCTCTGACATCCTCGAGGAATCAAGGTTTCCGAAAACCTTCCTTAAGCGGCGCTGTCCCATGATGGGACCATGGCCACCGCTTCAGAAGTCGTCCGACGACGCATCAGCCAGCAGGAGCTCGACGCGATCTGCGCCCGGCACGACCGGCTGTGGCAGGCGCGGCCGGGCGGCGCGCGCGCCGTCTTCGCCTGGATGGACCTTTCGGGCCTGAACCTGAAGGGCCGCAGCCTCGCGGATGCCGACTTCTCGGCGGCCTGCCTGATCGGCGCCGACCTCACCGGCGCGCGGCTCGACAACGCCGCCTTCTTCGGCGCCGACATGCAGGACGCGATCCTGATCGACGCCTCCCTGCGCCGGGCCGACCTGCGCGGGGCCTGCCTGCGCGGAGCGGACCTGTCCGGCGCCGACCTGTTCGAAGCGGACCTGCGCGAAGGGGCCATCGCCGCCGCCGACAAAAGCGTCGGCTTCCGCGTCGTCGAGGCCCAGGGGCGCAACCCGACTCAGGCCCAGGGTGCCAGTCTGGCGGGGGCCAATCTCCAGCGGTCGCGCCTGTCGGGCATCGCGGCCCAGTCCGCCGACTTCTCCGACGCCATCATGAAGGACTGCAAGCTGGTCCGGGCCAATCTGAAGTCCGCCAACTTTCGTGGCGCGGACCTGGCCGGTGCCGATATGTCGGGGGCCGACCTCACGGGCGCTGATCTGCGCGACGCCGTCCTGGTAGGCGTCACCGCGGCGATGTGGCGGACCGACGGTGCCCAGATGGAGGGGGCCCTGACCGACGGCCGATCCTCGGGCGCGCCCGTGGCCCACCTGCCGGCCGCCGACATGCTGCATGAGCACGCCATCTGGTGCGAGACCGGAGGGGGCGAGGGTCGGCCGTCGGTCTTCGACGACGTCGACCTGCGCGCGCTGGGCTCGATCACCGGGCTGAACCTGACCGCCCTGTCGGCCAAGCGCGCCGTCTTCTACGGCCTGAACATGGAGGGCGTTCAGTTGCAGGGGGCCCATCTGGAGGGGGCGGACCTGCGCTCGACCAATCTTCGCCGCGCCGACCTTCGCGGCGCTCGACTGACCGGTGCCCGACTGAACGGCGCCGATCTGCGCGAGGCCCAGCTGGGGCCGCTGATGATCGGGCCCGAGCGGCTGCTTCCGGCCGATCTGACCGGGGCCAGCCTGAGAGCCGCCGACCTGTCGGGGGCCGACATCCGGCGGGCCGTTCTTGTCCGCGCCGACCTGACCCGCGCGATTCTGCATGGGGTCCAGGCGCGTCACGCGGACTTCGCCGAGGCGACCCTGACCGGGGTCCGAGGCCTCGAACGCGACGAGGTGTCCGCATGACCATCCAGCGCCGCCGCCTGGGCCAGGGCGACTTCGACCTGTTCGCCGCCGCGCACGAGCGGTTCGTCACCGGCAAGCCCGGTGGCCGCAAGCTGTCGTTGAAGTTCGTCGACCTGTCGGGCGTCAGCATGGCCCAGCGCCTGCTCGATGACGCCGACTTCTCCGGCTCGTCGCTTCAGAACTGCAACATGGCCGGGGCGCGCATGGAACGCGCGGTCCTGTTCGGCTGCGACCTGCGCGGCGCCGATCTGACGCGAGCCCGGCTGGTGCGGGCCGACATCCGGGGGACCTGCCTCCAGGGGGCGGACCTGTCCGAGGCCAACCTGACCCAGGCCGACTTCCGCGAGGGGGTCATCGCCGTTCCCCACGAAACCAAAGGGCTGGCCGCCGCACGGCACGAGACCCGCAGCGGTCTCGCCGACGGGGCGCGGTTCTCGGGCGCGACCCTGGACGGTTCGCGCTTCGACGGCATCAGCGCGACCAAGGCCGACTTCACCGACTGCTCGATGCGCGGGGCCATCCTGTCCGGAGCCAATCTGAAGGAGGCCGACCTTTCGGGGGCCCAGATGGAGGGCGCTTCCGTGGCGGGGGCTAACCTGGCCGGGGCGCGCCTGTGCGGCGCGATCCTCAGCGGCGTCGCCATGGACACGGCGCGACTGGACCGCACCGACACCACGGGCTGCATCCGCGACCCGGACGCTGCGGCGATCGCCCGCGCCGAAGATCTCTATCAGATGGCGCTGGACGCCAACGCCTGGGTCGAGAGCGGCGGGGCGCTGGGCGGGGCGGCCATCTTCGACGGCGAGGACCTGCGTCCCCTCGGCGATCGGCTGAAGGGCCTCAAGCTCTCGGCCATGAGCGCCAAGGGAGCCTGCCTGGCGGGCCTGGACCTGCGCGGCATCGCCATGCAGGGGGCGCATTTCGAGAACGCGGACCTGCGCGGCGCGCGGCTTTCGGGGGCGGACCTGCGCGGTTCACGCTTCACCAATTCCCTGATGACCAAGGCCGACCTGACCGGCGCCGACCTGGGGGCCCTCCCCCTCGGCCCCACCCGCTCGGTTCCGACCACCCTGACCGGAGCACGCCTTCGCTACGCAGAGCTTCGCCGCGCCGACCTGTCGAAGGCCACGATGACGGGCGCGGACCTGTCCGGGGCCGACCTGACCGACGCCAATCTGGCGGGGGCCGATCTGACGGACGCCCGCCTGGACCGCGCGGCCGGCCTGCCCCAGGTCATGGCCGCCTGATCGACGCCGCGAAAAAGGGGCGGCCCGCGGGACCGCCCCTCTCGTTTGGTGACCGAAGCTCGGGCTTCGACCGCCTCAGGCGGCCTTGGCCTTGCCTTCGATGAGCGTGGCCGATCCGCCCGTCGCGATCTCGATGCGACGAGGCTTCAGCGCCTCGGGCAGTTCGCGCTTCAGGCTGACGGACAGAAGGCCGTTGTCGAGGCCCGCCTCGGTCACCACCACATAGTCGGCCAGCTGGAAGCGGCGCTCGAAGTCGCGCTCGGCCAGGCCACGATGCAGATAGGTCCGTTCGGTGCCCGCCTCGTCGTTGGCGGTCTTGCGACCCGTGACGGTCAGCAGGTTTTCCTTGACCTCGATGTTCAGTTCGTCGGGCTTGAAGCCGGCGACCGCGATCTCGATCCGATAGGCGTTCTCGCCGGTGGTCTCGATGTTGTAGGGCGGCCAGCCGTTTTCCTGACGGGTAGCGGCAGCGCTTTCCAGCAGGGTGGCCAGGCGGTCGAAGCCGACGGCCGAACGATAGAGGGGGGTGAAGTCGATGGTACGCATGTCGATCTCCTGATCAGTCAGCAAGATGGAGCCGCCCCGCGTTATTCGCCCGGAGCGGCGGTGGGATCGGGCCGCCCGGTCCCGATCTGGGCCCCGAGCCGTCCGGAGAGCCCGGTATCGGCGCTCTCGAGAGAGAAATTGGGACGTCCGGGTGCGGCGTCAAGACCCTGATTGACCGCCGCCATTGCAGGATCGTCACTTGCCCGTGACGACGCGGTCGGTAAGGTCTCGCCCAACCAGAACATCGTCCAGGAGCCCCTCATGCGCGTATCCCCGCTCGCCATCGCCGCCGCCGCCCTGGTGGTCGCGACCGCCGCCTCCGCCCAGCCGACGTCGCAGGGCGCCGCCGCCGCCGCCATCGCCCTGTCGCCGCCCACGCTTCAGGAGGACGCCGCGCTGCAGGCCGCCGTCGCCTCGGACGCCCGCCCCGCGGCCGATCGCGCGCGCGACGTGTTTCGTCGTCCCTACGAAAGCCTGACCTTCTGGGGCCTGACGCCCGGATCGACCGTCGTGGAGATCCAGCCCGGTCGCGCCGGCTGGTGGTCCGCCATCCTGCAGCCCTATCTGGCCCAGACCGATGGCCGCTATGTCGCGGTCAACAATCCGGCCGAAGGCATGGGTGTCGAGGACGGAACCGCCGACATGGTCCTGGTCGCGCGCGCCTTCCACAACTGGCACCGGGCCGGCCGAACCGAGCCCTTCATGGCCGCCTTCTTCAAGGCGCTGAAGCCCGGCGGCGTCCTGGCGATCGAACAGCATCGCGCGGTCGAAGGGTCGAACCCCGACCAGACCGCCAACTTCGGCTATGTGTCCGAAAACTATGTGATTCAGGCGGCCGAGGCGGCCGGCTTCGTGCTGGACGCCAAGAGCGAACTGAACGCCAACGCCCGCGACGACCGCGACCATCCCTATGGCGTCTGGACCCTGCCGCCGGTGCGCACCTCGGCGCCGCGCGAAGGCAATCCGAACGACCGCGCCACGCCCCTGACCGAGGCCGAGCGCGCCGAGTACGACGCCATCGGCGAGAGCGACCGGATGACGCTGCGTTTCCGCAAGCCGGCCTGACCCTGCGGCCTTTGACGGCATTGGCGAAGCCCTCTATCCCAGCCGGTTCCGGGACGGCGGCATCGCCGGGCCGTCGGCGGGGCAAGGAAGACGGATGAGGGACGAGAAATCGTCAGGGCGAGCCGCGCCTTCCAGGCGGGCCATGCTGGCGGCCTGTGGCCTGATCGCCGCAGGGGGCCTGACCGCCTGTGGCGAGCGCGAGCCCGAGGCCGCCGGTCCGGAAGCCCCCGCCGGCCCGCCCGAGGGTTCGCTGGAATGGGCCATCGCCGGGGCCTGGCGCGCGGCCGACCGGGGCCGCGACAGCTGGCGTCACCCGCTCGAGACCCTGCGCTTCTTCGGCTTGCAGCCCTCCATGACGGTGGTCGACTTCTGGCCCGGCAGCGGCTGGTACACCGAAATTCTCGCCCCCTATCTCGCCGAGGGCGACGGCGAATACTACGCCGTCGGCTTCTTCACCGGACCCGGCTCCGACCCGGCCCAGGCGGCGCTGAATGCCAATTTCGAACAGCGGTTCGGATCGGACCGTCGACTCTACGGCGAGGTGAAGTTCAGCCAGTTCGGGGCCACGACCGGGCCGGTCGCGCCGGCCGCCAGCGCCGACATGGTCCTGTTCATGCGCTGCATCCACTCGTGGATGGCGGCGGGCACGGCCGAGAAGGCCTTCGCAGACGCCTATGCGGCGCTGAAGCCGCGCGGCATCCTGGGCATCGAGCAGCACCGTCTGGGCCCCGACCAGGACCAGGACCCGGCCGCCGCCGACGGCTATGTGCAGGAAGCCTTCGTCAAACAGCTGGCGGCCGAGGCGGGCTTCATCTTCGAGGCGGCCTCGGAGATCAACGCCAACCCGGACGACACCAAGGACCATCCCTTCGGCGTCGAGACCCTGCCGCCGCGCCTGCTGACCGCGCCCCAAGGGTCCCCGCCCGACCCCACCTTCGATACCGCGCCTTTCCGGGAAATCGGCGAGAGCGACCGCATGACCTTGAAGTTCAGGAAGCCTGAGTGAACCGCGCCGCCGCCTTCGCCGCCAATGCGCCCCTGATGGGCGTGCCCGGAGCCGCCGCCCCCCCTGGCGGAGAGGGCGAATGGTTCCGGGGCGCCGGGGGTCTGCGCCTGCGTGCCGCCTTCTGGACGCCCTCAGCCCTCGTCGCCGCCAGGCCGCGCGGCACGGTCGTGGTCAGCCCGGGCCGTACCGAGCCGATCGAGAAGTATTTCGAGCTGATCGGCAATCTTCTGGCGCGCGGCTGGTGCGTCCTGGCTCACGACTGGCGCGGTCAGGGCCTGTCGGCGCGCCTCCTGCCCGACCGGCTCAAGGGCCACGCCCGCGCGGTCGAGGAGTTCCTGGACGACTATGCCCGCCTGATGGACGCCTTCGAGGCGCGCGCGCCCAAACCCTGGGTCATGGTCGGCCATTCCATGGGCGGTGCGCTCAACCTGTTGTCGCTCCAGAACGGCGAGAGCCGCTTCGCCGGGGCCCTGCTCTCCAGCCCCATGCTGCGGGTCAAGACCGGCAAGCGGTCGATGTGGTCGGTCAAGCTGGCGGTGCGCTGGAACGTGCGCCACGGCAAGGCCGGCGACTTCGTGCTGGACGACGCCGACGATCCCTTCGACCACACCTTCGAAAAGGACGCCCTGACGTCCGACGAGACGCGCTACGAGCTGTGGCGTCAGCAGCTGTTCGCCTGTCCGCATCTGGCCGTCGGCGGCCCCACCTGGGGCTGGCTGGCCTTCGCGCTGGACGCCGGCGAGCGGTCGCTGAAGCCCAAGGCCCTGAAGTCGGTCCTGATCCCCACGACCATCGTCCAGTCAGGCGAGGACGACCGCGTCTGGAAACAGACCAACCGCTGGGCCGCCAAACGCCTCGGCCGGGGTCGCTATGTCGAGGTCGCGGGAGCGAAGCACGAGGTCATCATGGAGACCGACGACCTGCGCGGCGTCTTCCTGCACGAGTTCGACGCCATGGCCGACTATGTCTCGCCGGTGAACGACCTGGCCCCTGTCGCGGCGGCTGAAGCGTCGGAAACCCCGGCGGCCTGACCCTCAGCGAACCCCGCGCCGGAACGCGACCAGGGCGTCCTCGCACACCCGGGCGTCGCCCACGGCGAGGATCCGTCCGTCGCCGGACGGCGGACCGCCCGTCCAGTCGGTCACCTGACCGCCCGCCGCCTCGACCACCGGCACCAGCGCCGACCAGTCCCACACCTTCAGCCCCGTCTCGGCCACCATGTCGATCCGGCCCAGGGCGACCATGGCATAGGCATAGGCGTCGCAGCCGTATCGGGCCAGCCGCGCCGCCGCCTTGACCTGGGTCCAGGCCCCCAGTTCGGGCGCGGTGAAGATGTCGGCGTCGGTGGTCGCGATCACCGCGTCCGTCAGCCGCGCGCAGGGCCGCACCCTGATCGGGCGGCTCTCGCCCCGCGACACCAGCCGCGCGCCTGACGGGCCGCCCAGGAAGATCTCGTCCAGATACGGCTGGGCGATGATCCCGACCGTCGGTTGCCCCGCCTGCCTCAGCGCGATCAGCGTGGTCCACAGCGGCAGGCCGGCGATGAAGGCCCGCGTTCCATCCACCGGGTCCAGCACCCAGACGTGCTCGGCGTCGGGCCGGTCCTCGCCATACTCCTCGCCGATGACGCCGTGGTCGGGATAGCGGGCCGCGATCAGCCGCCGGATCGCCGCCTCCGCCCCCCGATCGGCCTCGGTGACGGGGTCGAAGCCGCCTTCGCCCGCCTTGTTCTCGGCCGCGCCTTCGTTGCGGAACAGCGGCACGGTGACGCGCGCGGCCTCGGCGGCCAGCTCCAGGGCGAAGGCTTCGAACTCTGTCATGGGGAACTCGGGGTTGGGCGCGGCGGGCGGCCTCGTGTATCCTCATGTCCGACGATGTCCAATCCCGCGAGCCCGACATGAGCGAGACCTTCAACACCCCGGCCACGGTCGATCCGCGCCTGCTGGAGGTGCTGGTTTGTCCGGTCACGCGCGGCCGCCTGGACTATGACCGCGCCGCCGGCGAACTGATCTCCAGAGGGGCCAAACTGGCGTTTCCCATTCGCGACGGCGTGCCGATCATGCTGCCCGAGGAAGCGCGCCCGCTGGATTGAGCCCTGAGCGCCGCGCCCGCGCAAAAGCCTCTCGACTGTTATAAAGTAACAAGCTATAGCGCCGTCGATGTCGCCGCCCGATCTCGAACAACCGGTCCTGCTCTCGCTTCTCGGCGGAGGGTTCGCGGCCGCCTTCCTGCATGCGGCCCTGCCGACCCACTGGCTGCCGTTTGTGCTCGTCGGCCGGGCCCAGCGCTGGAGCGCGGCGCGCAGCCTGGCGGCGGTGACGGCGGCGGGTCTCGCGCACATCGCCTCGACCGTGATGGTCGGAAGCCTGATCGTCGCCGCGGGCCTGGCGCTCGACACGGTCGTCGCGGGCCTGCTGCCCTGGCTGTCGGCCGCCTTGCTGTTCGGTTTC
>NCEB01000045.1 GCA_002280475.1 Brevundimonas subvibrioides | reverse complement strand
CGGCCATGAACACGGTCATCGGCATTCCCACGGCCATGGCCACGCGCACGGCCCGGTCGACACCGGCGACTGGCGCTACGGCGTCGGGCTGGTCGTCAACCTGGCCTTCGTCGTGTGCGAGGCCATAGCCGGAGTGATCTCGGGCTCGACGGCCCTGCTGGCCGATGCGGGTCACAACCTGTCGGATGTCCTGGGCCTGGCCATGGCGGGCGGGGCGGCGGTGCTGGCGCGGCGCGCGGCGGGCCCCAGCCGCACCTACGGCTTCGGCAAGGCCACGGTGCTCGCGGCCCTGGCCAACGCCCTCCTGCTGATCTTCGCCTGCGGGGCCATCGCCTTCGAGGCGGTGAGGCGCATCGCCGAGCCTGCCCCGGTCGAGTCCGGCCTCATCATGGCGGTGGCGGGCATCGGCTTCGTCATCAACCTGGGCACCGCCCTGCTGTTCATGAAGGACCACCACGACCTCAACGCCCGGGGGGCCTATCTGCACATGATGGCCGATGCCGGGGTGTCGCTGGGTGTCGTGGCCTCGGGCGGCCTGATCCTTCTGACCGGGTGGAGCGTGGTCGATCCGCTCGTCAGCCTGCTGATCGTCGTCGTCATCTTGCTGGGCACCTGGGGCCTGTTCCGCGACTCGCTGAATCTGGCGATGGACGGCGCCCCCACCGCGATCGACGTCGCGGCCGTTCGCCACGCGCTGGCCGATCTTCCGGGGGTTCGCGCCGTCCACGACCTGCATATCTGGGGCCTGTCGACCACCACGACGGCGCTGACGGCGCATCTGGTCCATGATCGCGGCGACCCGAAGGCCCTGCTGGCAGAGGCTCAGGCCTTGGCGCGCGCCCGCTTCGGCATCGCCCACACCACTTTCCAGCTCGAGACCGACGTCATGCCGGACTGCCCGGACTGCTGAGGCGGCGAAGCCCCGCGCGCCGTCCCGAATCGCCGGGTGCGGCGTCCAATCGCTTGGCAAGGCGGGGACGGGGCGATAAGGACCGGCCTTGAAATCGCCGGACCCCTCCCAACGGGCCTGGCACCGGCAGAGCGGCCGTCGTGACCGCCGGTTCGTCGACCTTAATGAGGATGTCTCGCATGCGTCTGGGCAAGCGCGCCCTGAACGGACTCGGTGGCGGTATCGCCTCGGCTTCGTTCGCCGTCTTCTTCGCCGCGCCCGTCTGGGCGCAGGACCTGATGGGCCAGCCCACGCCGGGTGGTATCGGGCTACAGCCCGCCGCCTCGCCGCTGAAGCACCAGGCGCACTTCTTCCATGACGCCATCCTGATGCCGATCATCGTGGGCATCAGCCTGCTGGTGCTGGGCCTGCTGGCCTGGGTCGCGTTCCGCTACAACGCCAAGGCCAACCCGACCCCGGCCAGGTGGAGCCACAACACCCTGGTCGAGATCGTCTGGACGGTCCTGCCGGTGATGATCCTGGTCGGCATCTCGCTGTTCTCGTTCCGCCTGCTGTTCGCCTATCACGACATGCCGACGCCGGACCTGACGGTGAAGGCCACCGGCAACCAGTGGAACTGGGCATACGAATACCCCGACCAGGCCCTGCCGGAATACATCTCCAACATGCTGCCCGAGGCCGAGGCCGAGGCGCGCGGCGTCCCCTATCGCCTGGCCGTCGACGAGCCGATCGTGGTTCCGGTCGGCCAGACCGTCCGCGTACTGGTCACCGCCGCCGACGTGATCCACGCCTTCGCCCTGCCGGCGTTCGGCCTGAAGACCGACGCCATCCCCGGCCGGGTCAACGAGACCTGGTTCCGCGCCGAGCGCGAAGGCGTGTTCTACGGCCAATGCTCGGAACTGTGCGGCGTCGACCACGCCTTCATGCCGATCCAGATCAACGTCGTGTCCGAGGCCGAGTTCGCCGCCTGGGTCGCCTCCAAGGGCGGATCCATGACCCCGGCCTCGG
Organism: Brevundimonas subvibrioides; assembly: GCA_002280475.1. GTDB lineage: Bacteria > Pseudomonadota > Alphaproteobacteria > Caulobacterales > Caulobacteraceae > Brevundimonas > Brevundimonas aurifodinae. The sequence continues at coordinate 12,470 of NCEB01000045.1, read as the reverse complement.
CCGCCGAGGCTCCGGGTGGCACCGCCGCCCAGGTCGCCGCCGGCACGACGGGCGCTGCGGTCACGCCGGGCGCCGCCGTGGCCACCCCGGCCGCCACCGACGCGGCCCAGCCGGCCGTCGCCGAAGCCCCGAACCCCGCCGCTCCCGGCGCCGCCGCGCCCGCGCAGTAATCGTCAGACCGAAAACGATCATGGCCACCGACATCACCGCCGACACTCACGTTTCTCCCGGGCACGACGCTCACGCCGAACACGACCACAAGCCGGGCTTCTTCACCCGCTGGTTCCTGTCGACCAACCACAAGGACATCGGCACCCTGTACCTGCTGTTCGCCATCATGGCGGGCATCGTGGGCGGCATTCTCTCGGGCCTGATCCGGCTGGAGCTGGCCGCGCCCGGCATCCAGTATTTCGTAGAGGGTGGGCTGATCGAACAGCTCGGCATCGTCGAGGCCTCCAAGCACGGCTACAACGTCACCGTCACGGCCCACGCCCTGATCATGATCTTCTTCATGGTCATGCCCGCCATGATCGGTGGCTTCGGCAACTGGTTCGTGCCGATCATGATCGGCGCGCCGGACATGGCCTTCCCGCGCATGAACAACGTCTCGTTCTGGCTTCTGGTGGCCGCCTGGGTGCTGCTGTGCCTGTCGATGTTCGTCGACGGCGGCCCGGGACGCGGCTTCGGCGGGGGCTGGACCATCTATCCGCCGCTCTCGACCAGCGGCCACACCGGCCCGGCCATGGACCTGGCGATCTTCTCGCTGCACGTCGCGGGCGCGTCGTCGATCCTGGGCGCGATCAACTTCATCACCACCATCTTCAACATGCGCGCCCCGGGCATGACGCTGCACCGCATGCCGCTGTTCGCCTGGTCGGTGCTGGTCACGGCCTTCCTGCTGCTGCTGAGCCTGCCCGTTCTGGCCGGCGCCATCACCATGCTGCTGACCGACCGCAACTTCGGCACCAGCTTCTTCGACCCGGCCGGCGGCGGTGATCCGGTGATGTTCCAGCACCTGTTCTGGTTCTTCGGCCACCCCGAGGTCTACATCCTGATCCTGCCGGGCTTCGGCATCATCAGCCACATCGTCTCGACCTTCTCCAAGAAGCCGGTGTTCGGCTACCTGGCCATGGCCTACGCCATGGTGGCCATCGGCTTCGTCGGCTTCATCGTGTGGGCGCACCACATGTACACGGTCGGCATGAGCGTGAACCTGCGCGCCTACTTCATCGCCGCGACCATGATCATCGCGGTACCGACGGGGGTGAAGATCTTCAGCTGGATCGCCACCATGTGGGGCGGCTCGCTCAGCTTCAAGACGCCCATGCTCTGGGCGATCGGCTTCATCTTCCTGTTCACCGTCGGCGGCGTGACCGGCGTCGTTCTGTCCAACGCCGGCATCGATTACAGCCTGCACGACACCTATTACGTCGTGGCCCACTTCCACTACGTCCTGTCGCTGGGCGCCGTGTTCGCGATCTTCGCCGGCTTCTACTACTGGTTCGAGAAGATGTTCGGCGTGAAGTACAACGAGTTCCTCGGCGCCGCGCACTTCTGGATCATGTTCGTCGGCGTCAACGTGGTGTTCTTCCCCCAGCACTTCCTGGGCCTGCAGGGCATGCCGCGCCGCTACATCGACTATCCGGAGGCCTACACCCTGTGGAACCAGGTCTCGTCGTGGGGCTATGTCATCACCGCCGTGGGCGTGGTCGTCTTCCTGATCATGCTGGCCGAAGCCGCGATCCGTCGCCGCGTGGGTGTCGCCAACCCCTGGGGCGAGGGCGCCACGACCCTGGAATGGACCCTGTCCAGCCCGCCGCCGCATCACCAGTTCAACGAACTGCCGGTGGTCAAGGCGGATACGCACTAGCCTTCCCCGTCATCCTCGGACTTGATCCGAGGACCGGACGAAGGGCGACACGAAAGACAGGATGGACCCCGGACGTTCGTGCGTCCGGGGTTCCGTTCTTGATGGATTGGCCTCCGATCCTCGGATCAAGTCCGAGGATGACGGAGTTTGGATGAGATGACGGCGTAAAAACGTGATGACCCAAGCCGACGCGCCCGCCCTGTCGACGACCCAGCCGGAGGACTTCTTCCAGCTGCTGAAGCCGCGCGTCATGTCGCTGGTGATCTTCACCGCCGCGACCGGGCTGGTCGTGGCGGGGGCCGACATCAACCCTCTGGTCGCCGCCATCGCCATCCTGTGCATCGCCGTGGGCGCGGGCGCGGCGGGGGCGCTGAACATGGCGCTGGAGGGCGAGACCGACGCCCTGATGCGGCGCACGCGCGGGCGTCCCGTGGCGGCCGGCCGGCTCAAGTCGAACGACGCCCTGACCTTCGGCGTGGTGCTGTCGATCTTCTCGGTCACCCTCTTGGGCATGAACACCAACTGGACGGCGGCCGGGCTGCTGGGGCTGACCATCGTCTACTATGCCGTCTTCTACACCCTGATGCTGAAGCGCCGGACGCCCCAGAACATCGTCATCGGCGGCGCGGCGGGGGCCTTCCCCCCCGTGATCGGCTGGGCGGCCGCGACGGGCGAGGCGCCGTGGCAGGCGTGGCTGCTGTTCCTCATCATCTTTCTGTGGACCCCGCCGCACAGCTGGGCGCTGGCGCTCTATTCGACCGGCGACTACGCCAAGGCGGGCATCCCGATGATGCCGGTGGCGCGCGGCGCCAAGTCGACCCGGCTACAGATCCTGATCTACTCGCTCGTCTTCGTGCCCGTGGCGATCGCGCCGGGCCTGACGGGCCTCGGCGGTCCCGTTTATCTGGCCGTGTCGGGCCTGGGCGGGCTGCTGTTCCTCGCCCTGGCCTTTCGCCTGTGGCGCTCGCGCGCTGGCGATCAGCCCGACGGGATTGGCAAGAGCGGGGCCGAGGTCGTGGGGCGAGAGGCCGCATTGTATGACGTGCGCGCCGAGGCCAAACCGGCACGCAATCTTTTCGCCTTTTCGATCCTGTATCTGATGGCCCTGTTCGCCGCCCTGCTGGTCGAACGGTTCGCGTCCTTCGGAGCCGCCTGATGCCCACCTATCTGACCCCCGATCAGCTTCAGGCCCGCAACCGCCGCAGCCTGTGGATCGCCCTGGGCCTGGTCGGATTCATCGTCCTGATCTTCCTGACGACCTTCCTTCGCATGCAGTCCAACCTCGCAGAGCGGAAAGCCATGGCCGCCACCGCCGCGGAGGCCACGCGCTGATGGCCGCTCCCCGGTCCGCCCGGTTCGTCGCCCTGCTTTGCGCCGGCGTCGTGGTGACCATGACCGGCGCGGCGTTCGCGGCGGTACCGCTGTATCAGCTGTTCTGCCAGGTGACCGGCTTCGGCGGGACCACCATGCGCGCCGACAAGGCGTCCGACGTCGTGCTCGACCGCACGGTCAAGGTCCGCTTCGACACCAATGTCCGCAACCTGCCCATGACCTTCAAGGCCGAGCAGGTGACCCAGACGGTGCGCATCGGCGAAACCGGCCTGGCCTATTTCGACGTGACCAACACCTCGGACCAGCCGATCGCGGCCCGCGCCAGCTACAACGTGGTTCCGGAGCAGACCGGGCAGTATTTCCAGAAACTGCAGTGCTTCTGTTTCGACGACCAGACCATCGCGCCGGGCCAGACGATCCAGTTCCCGGTCCAGTATTTCGTCGACCCCCTGATCGCCCGGAACGCCGAGACCGACGGCGTCGATGAGATCACCCTCAGCTACACCTTCTATCCCTCGTCTGAAGACGCCCCCGCCTCTGGCGCGGGTTGACCCCCGACGCTATAGCCTGCCGCAACTCCCTATCGCCTGACCCCAGAGACGACATGGCCCACGCCGCTCCGCACCACGACTACCACCTGGTCGACCCCAGCCCCTATCCGCTGATCTCCTCGATCACCGTGACGGTGATGATGATCGGCGCCGTGGTCTGGATGAAGGGCCTGTTCGGCCTGCCTGAGGGCACGTCCTGGCTGTTCGTCGCAGGCCTGGTCGGCACCCTCTACGCCATGGGCGCCTGGTGGTGGGACGTGATCCGCGAGGGCCAGAAGGGCGATCACACGCCGGTCGTCTCGATCGGCCTGCGCTACGGCATGACGCTGTTCATCGCGTCGGAGATCATGTTCTTCGCCGCCTTCTTCTGGATGTTCTTCGAAATGGCCCTGTTCAACGAGGCCCGGACCAACATCCCCGAGATCTCCAGCTGGGCCGAGACGGCCGCCGCCTGGTCGACCTGGCCGCCGCGCGGGATCGAGACGCTGGACGCCTGGCAGCTCCCGCTGCTGAACACCGTGATCCTGCTGCTGAGCGGCACCACGGTGACCTGGGCCCACCATGCGCTTCAGGTCGGCGACCGCAACGGCGCGCGCCTGGGGCTCATCATCACCGTCGCCCTGGGCGTGCTGTTCACCGGGGTCCAAGCCTATGAATACTACCACATCATCCACGAGAACCTGTTCTTCAACGAAGAGGCGGCGGGCTCGGGGCTCTATGGCTCGATCTTCTTCATGGCCACCGGCTTCCACGGCTTCCACGTCCTGGTGGGCACCATCTTCCTGGCCGTCTGCCTGATCCGTCTGCTGGCCGGCCAGCTGCGTCCGGAGAAGCATTTCGGCTTCGAGGCGGCGGCCTGGTACTGGCATTTCGTGGACGTGGTCTGGCTGTTCCTGTTCGCCTTCGTCTACGTCACCTTTGGCTGATCCCTCCTCTCGGCCAGCCTTGCCGTGGCTGCTGATCGCCCTCGTCGTCCCGGCCCTGGCCGTGCTGATCGGGCTGGGCGTCTGGCAGAGCCAGCGGCTGGCCTGGAAGACCGACCTGATCGAGCGGGCCGAGGCGGCGGCCGCCCAGCCGCCCCGCCCGCTGGACGAGGTGCTGACCGCGCCCGATCCGGAGTTCAGGAAGGCGCTCGTCCTGTGCCGGGGCCTGCCCACCGCCCCGTTCGTCGAGCTGCGCTCGATCCAGGAGGGCGAGCCGGGCTTGCGCCTGATCTCGGCCTGCGTGCCCGAGGGCGGCGATCAGACCTTTCTCGTCGACCGGGGCTTCATCCCCGAGACCGTCACCGAGCGCCCCCGCGTTGCCCCCTCCACCCTGCCGCTCAGCCTGACCGTCGAGCTGCGCCGCACGCCCATGCAAGGCGGGATGACGCCGGCACCGGAGGGGCGCGTCTTCTATGGCCGGGACAATGCGGCCATGGCCGAAGCGCTGGGTGCCGCCAGCCCGTCGGAGTTCACCCTCTATGCCCTTGTCAGCCCCAATCCGGAGACCCCGGCCCTGATCGCCTCGGCGCCGCCCGCGGCCTTTTCGAACAATCATCTGGGATATGCGATCACCTGGTTCGGCCTGGCCCTGGCCCTTCTGGGCGTCACAATCGCCCTGATCGCCCGCCGGATGAGGCCCCGCGCTTGAGCGCCCGGCTGCACACCCTGTCGAACGGCGTCCGCGTCGTCTGCGATCCGATGCCGGGCCTCAGGACGCTCGCCCTGACCGTGGCCGTCAAGGGCGGGGCCAGGTGGGAGGCTGAGGATCGGTCGGGCTGGTCCCACCTTCTGGAGCACCTCGTCTTCAAGGGCGCGGGCGAGATGGGGGCCCGGGACATCGTCGAACGGATCGAGGCCGAGGGCGGGTCGATCAACGCCGCCACCGGATACGAACGCACCAGCTATGAGGTCCGGGCGCTGGACGGCTCCCTGCCCCTGGCCATGCAGGTCGTCTCCGACCTCGTTTTCCGCCCCACGCTCGACCCGGTCGAGATCGAGCGGGAGAAGGACGTCGTGGCCCAGGAGATCGCCGAGGCCTTCGACACGCCAGACGACCACGTCTTCGAGATGGCCCAGACCCAGGCCTTCGCCGGCCAGCCGTTGGGTCGGCCCATCCTCGGCTCCGTCGACAGCCTGGCCGCCGCCGACCGGCCCAGCATGCAGGCCTGGCGGGCCCGCCTCTATTCCCCCGACCGCATGGCCGTCGTCGTTTCCGGCGCGGTGGAGGAGGACGACCTGCTGAGCCTCGCCGAACGCTTCTTCGGCGACGCCGTCCCGACCCCGGCCGAGGCCCCGGCGCCGGCCGCCTTCACCGGGGGCGGCGCCGCCCTGAGCCGCCGGATCGAACAGGCCAACCTCGTCTTCCAGCTGCCCGCGCCGGGGGCCCTGGACCCCGATTTCCCGGCCATGCGCCTGTTCGGCGACATGCTGGGCGGCGGGATGGCGTCGCGCCTGTTCCAGAGCGCCCGCGAACAGCGCGGCCTGGCCTATGCGATCGACGCCTATGTCGAGGCCTATGACGACATCGGCTTCCTGGGCGTCTTCGCCGGGGCCGCGGCCGAGCGGTCGGTCGAACTGGCCGAACTGTGCGCCGACGAGATCCGCCGCCTGGCCGAGGACGGCCCCACCGAGGCGGAGCTGGCCCGCGCCAAGATCGGCTTCAAGGCCGGCCACTGGATGGCCGAGGAGCGCGCCGCCGGCCGATCCGCCAACCTGGCCAGCCAGACCCTGATCCACGGCGCGCCCGTCCCCACGGACGTGTCGATCGCCCGGCTGGGGGCCGTCACGGCCGATGATATCCGCGCTGTCGGGGCCCGCGCCCTGGCCCCCGCCCGGGCCGCCACCGCCGTCCTGGGGCCCAAGGCCGCCGCCGGGGCGGGCAAGGCCTTCGCTGCCCGCCTGGGGTGAGGCCGTGTGGTGGGCCGAAGGGGGTTCATCACAACGGGCACGACGAAGGCCACAACGAACACAACGGGAGCGAGCGGACGTCGAGTGCACCGTCCCCCCGTGAGATCAGGCGCGGAAGACGGGCGGCTTTGCCGCCGATCAGAAAGTATGCGCCTCCCATCTCCGCTCATCCCCGCGAAAGCGGGGACCCAGTCCTGGGGTGACGCAGGGTGTCTGGAGTGAGGGTGGGCCCCTCCGCATAGCTCATCCGCGCCCAAAGCACTGGGTCCCCGCTTTCGCGGGGATGAGCGGAAAAGAAGGAAGGTCACGGATCGCCCTCCTGCTCCGAAACAGCGTGCGAACCGTCTGAAACGTGCGAAATCGCCGCCGCGTCGAGGGCGTCGGAGGCGCGGGAGAGGCGGTCCAGTTCGGCGTCGAGGGCGGCGCGGGCGACGGCGTCGCCGGGCGCGACCGAGGCGCTCTGGCGGGCGGCCGTGCCGAGATCGCGGATCAGGGCGTGGTTGGCCTCGGCGCGGGCGGCGGTCGCGGCGCGCACCTCGGCGGCGGCGCGTTCGGCGACGAGGCGGGCGGCCTCGGCGGCCTGGGTAGCCTTGCGGGCTTCGCGGGCCTCCTCCAGCTCTGCGCGGGCGGTCAGGCGGTCATGCACCCGCATCCAGCTGGCCGCCGCCCCGCCCCGGCCCTGGGCCATCGCCCGGCGCAGCTGGAACAGGGCCCGCTCGGCCAGTTCGGCATAGCCCTCGTCGTCGCCGATGTGGCCCCATCGATCGTCCACACGCCCCTCACCGGGCTCAAGCAGCGAGGCTCCGCGAGCCGAGCGATAGCCCCACTCAGGATCATCTTGATCCGCCCTGCGCCAGCCCTCCTGCCGGGCACGGTGGCGCAGCGACCCCAGGGTCAGGTCGAAGCGGAAGGCCACCTCCTCGGCCGTCTCGCCCGCCAGATAGGCGTCGCGCGCCCTGGCCCAGGTCTCGTCCGAGCGGATGCGATAGCCGCCGCGCGGGGCGGGCGGCCTCCCTGGGTTTTGGGGGCCGCGCTGGCGGGTGTCGGGCTGGGCGTCGTGCCAGACGGCCCGGGTCGGCGTCTGGTCGTCGTCCTCCCATTCGCGGGGATCATAGAGCTCGGACATGCGGTCCCTCCGTCGGCCGCCGTGGGGGGCGGGTAAAGGGGGAGAGGGTAGCGCCGGGGGCGATGCGGGCGCGTTCGTCGGGTCTCGATGGGGAGGGGCGTGGATTGGATTGGGGTTTTGGGGGTGAGTGCGGATGACACGGGTCTCTCCCCCGTCACCGAAGGGCGATGGGGGAGTGGATCGGCGCGATCGGCACCGAGACGACCGATGTTTGACGTGCGCCGGTCGGGGGAAAGCAATTGTCTCATGCTACGTCCGATTTTGACGCAACGAACGTTCATTGTTTGTTCTTACAATCGTACCCCTCGTCAACCTCGCGTTAAGGACGAAGGTGGTTCGGTTCCGCAACTGGCAGGACAGGTCATGGCACTCAGCGCAATCGCTCGCGAGGCGAGCATCGATCTTCAGCTAGCGACGCAAGGGACGAAGTTTCGGACCATCCTAGCTGACCCTCCCTGGCAGTTTCAGAACCGGACTGGAAAGATCGCACCGGAGCACCACCGCCTGACGCGCTATCCAACGATGGATTTGGCTGACATCTGTGCCCTTCCGGTGCAAAGCTGCGCAGCGGAAACGGCCCACCTGTATATGTGGGTACCAAACGCACTGCTACCTGATGGGCTCAAGGTAATGGAGGCTTGGGGTTTCACCTACAAATCTAACCTCGTTTGGCACAAGGTGAGAAAGGACGGAGGCTCAGACGGCCGCGGCGTTGGATTCTATTTCCGGAATGTCACGGAGATCTTGCTGTTTGGCACCAGAGGCAAGAATGCCCGCACAGAGCCCCCCGGCCGCAGTCAGGTCAACATGATCCAAACTCGTAAGCGCGAACACAGTCGCAAACCGGACGAGCAATACGGACTGATCGAGTCATGCAGCCCAGGACCGTATCTTGAACTCTTCGCCAGGGGAAACCGGTCCAACTGGTTAGTTTGGGGCAATCAGGCAGGCGAGAGTTACCAGCCTGACTGGCCGACCTATCGGAATGCTGCCAGCTAGCCAAACCGACGATCAAGGCGCAAATCCAGCGAGCGCACATCGATCGTAAAGTTCTGCCTTGAGCCAAGCGAGAAACTCGTAGTCGTCGTCGCTCAGTTGCCGATAGATCGAACTATGCGCCGCGACGTTGCGGATGTCGTTAAACTCCTTGATCCAGTCAAGATGATACTCTTTGGCCTTCGGCGGAGTTCCTCGAAGCGGAATGCTGAAGATCGGCTTCAACGTTTCCCAGTTACCTTTTTGCCTAATAATCTTCTCGAAATCGACGATGTCGAGATAGGCTTCACGAGGAGCCCGCTTCTCTGCTTTGGCTTGCTGTTGTTTCTTGTATGCCGACTCTTTGATGTTACTGTCAGCTATTCCAAGCTCCCAGTACTTCTTCTCGCCGGATTGAGTTTCGTCAGTGCCGTACAAACCCTTCAACGTCTCGATGACAGCTGTCGATATCAGGCTTGTCATGTCAGAGACGTCCAGCTTCGCTTGCGCAATTCTTTCGTCTGATGACCTTGCTTTGTACTGTCGATATTCCTCGGAGCCGAAATCGGGGAACTGAGCCGCAACGAGATCGCACAGACCGAAGAAGTACTCCTTTACGCCGCCCTCCCCGTACTTTCTTGCGAATTTGTCTGCGATCTGCTCGTCAGACGCGCTCTTCAGCCAGGCCGCAATCGGCGCAACGAAGGCTCCGAGCGCTGTAACCAGTTCCGCCGGCGCCGCTGTATACGGGTCGATTTTATCGCGGCCGTGGAGGTAGCGAAGGCCTTCGTACATGAGCGTAAGATGGGCCCTAACGGAGGGATTGGTTGCGACATGCGCAGAGCGTCCCGCCAGCCACTTAGCGGGTACCGCCTCCTCCAGGACTGCAAAATACCCGTTTATGGTTTTGCGGGCTCTCTCGATGGTCGCATCGTCCGTGGCGCCACTGAGGTAGCCTGCCAAGCGCGCCTTCTTGACTATCCTGCCGATCAAACCAGACCGACGTATGCCCTTTTGCAACTCCGGAATCGTTAGAACTTGCTCCTCAGACGCCGGAACGCCGGGCATTTCCAAGCGGCCGAATAAAGGGCTGGTTGCATCTGCTGCAATCTTGCGGATCAAGAATGACGCCAGGGCACCAAGCGCCTCGTCTGGATCATCGCTTCCCATTTGAAGGTCAGCTTGGAGAGCGACCAACAAGTCTTTTGGTACGCTCTTCTGTTTGTGGTTGATCGTTATGAATAGGTCCGCTTCTCGGGCAACATCCATTTTCTCAAATGCGACCACAAACAACGGACGTTCAAGGTAAGATTCGTCCAAATTCGTAAATCCAAACAGCCTATGCTGTCCGTCTATAATCCACGCGCTTTTGAACTTACTTGGTAGGGTAAGGTGGCCAAATTTGATCCCGTCGACCGTATTGTCGGTCTTTGACAAGGGCTCAAAGGTGCAAGGAGTAGTAAAGTTTACCAGTATATTAGTAGGAAAATAGCCTCCACCTGTGATAAACTCACCGATTCCGCGCAGCCTGCGCTTGTCCACCATGCGTTGGTAGGCCGGTCGGCCCTCAGGATGATTCAGCGCGTGATGATTTACAAACGCAAGCTTCAACAGATGGCCAGCCGTTATCGTAAAAGAATAAAAGACATCTGATCCAAATCGGCCTTTTGTCGCCGGGACCTTTTTGTGGGACAGTCCCGCAATATCCTGGCCCTGCAGGAACTCCGCCAAGAACTGATACTTACCAGCCGTACCGACGTGGCCGATATATGCCTCAAAATACTGAAGCTCATTCTCGGTTACGATTCGTATGTTAAAAGCTGCCGCGCGCTCTATGTCTGGTTCTGACCAGATCACGTTCTGCGTTACATAGAGCCACAGTATCTTAGGATTAAAACTGGCGCCGAAATGCTCGCGAATAGAATTCGCTATGCCCTTCTGAAGAGAGGCTGTCTCGTGTAAATCTTTCTGGAGTGTTCGGCGCCCGCGTACATCCTTAGCTTTACACTCGGCAACGATCACCGTCTCAGCATCTTTTGCAAACACATCGATTTGTTTGCGTCCCTTTGATCCATCCTCTCTCTGAAACTCGATATTGAAGCGCTCGCCGTTCAGAATTGGATATCCCATGTCGTGACATAGAGACCAAAAGCGGTCTTCGAGATATTCCCCCACCGGTTTACGTCGTCTAGAGAGAAGCACTCGTTTCGATCGCCGCACAACTTCCCAGCCGGCTGCCACCACCTCGGCCTCGTCAGCTGGGTGGTTCTTCCGCTCTTTGAAGGCGGACTTTCTTGCGCGGTAGGCCTTCCGTCGAGAGGTGTCGTCTAACAGGAGGGGCGCGAGTCCAACTTCCACCGTCTTCTGATCGATTGGAGTGAGTTCGTCAGTCATGTCCCGCCGCCCCGCAGATTCGTCCTATGCGGGACTAGACCCTTGATATCGCGTTCTTGTCTAGCTTGTTTGATCCTGGGGCTTAGCAGCGGACAATGAGTTTATCAGCGCCATCTGCGTCTTCAAAAAGCGAATCCGTCCACCGCCACACTACTCAACCCCCTTAGAGCCGCCCCTTCCTGAACCGCTCCGCCTTCTCCGCATTGGCCTCCGCCCGCCAGCGCTTGGGCGCGGCGGTGTCGACCGCCTCGCCTTCGCCGGTCAGGACCTCGTTGGCGAACTCCAGGTCCATGAGCTTCATGCGCTTGATCTCGTCGCGCAGGCGGGCGGCTTCCTCGAACTCCAGGTTCGACGCCGCCTCGCGCATGCGGCCCTCCAGGTCGCGCAAGGCGGCCTGGAAGTTGGAGCCGGTGAAGGGCTTGGCCTGTTCCTTCACGCCGGGGGCCGTGAGCTTGTCGAGGGCGCGGCTCTCGTAGGGGCTGTCGAGGATGTCCTTGATCTCGCGCTTGACGCTCTCGGGCGTGATGCCGTGTTCGAGGTTGTAGGCGGTCTGGCGTTCGCGACGGCGGTTGGTCTCGGCGATGGCGCGCTCCATCGAGCCGGTCATGCGGTCGGCATAGAGGATGACGCGGCCGTCGACGTTGCGGGCGGCGCGGCCGATGGTCTGGATCAGCGAGGTCTCGGAGCGGAGGAAGCCCTCCTTGTCCGCGTCGAGGATGGCGACCAGGCCGCATTCGGGGATGTCGAGCCCCTCGCGCAACAGGTTGATGCCGATCAGGACGTCGAAGGCGCCCAGGCGCAGGTCGCGCAGGATCTCGATCCGCTCCAGCGTGTCGACGTCGGAGTGCATGTAGCGGACCCGGACGCCCTGTTCGTGCATGTACTCCGTCAGGTCCTCGGCCATCTTCTTGGTCAGGGTGGTGACCAGGGAGCGGTAGCCGGCGGCGGCGGTGGCCTTCACTTCGTCGATGACGTCGTCGACCTGGTTGCGGGTCTGGCCACTGACCGGGCGGATTTCGACCGGCGGGTCGATCAGGCCGGTGGGGCGGATGACCTGTTCGACGAAGACGCCGCCGGCGCGCTCCATCTCCCACGGGCCGGGGGTGGCGGAGACGTGGACCGTCTGGGGGCGCATGGCCTCCCACTCGTCGAACTTGAGCGGGCGGTTGTCGATGCAGGACGGCAGGCGGAAGCCGTATTCGGCCAGGGTGGATTTGCGCCGGTAGTCGCCCCGGAACATGCCGTTGATCTGGCCGATGGTGACGTGGCTCTCGTCCACGAACAGCAGGGCGTTGTCGGGGATGTATTCGAAGAAGGTGGGCGGGGGCTCG
>NCEB01000044.1 GCA_002280475.1 Brevundimonas subvibrioides | reverse complement strand
GCGCGGGTAGAGCGTCCGGCGCCTGGATCGCCAGCATGGCGGCGGCCTGGGCGGTCTGCGCATCGGCCTCCCGCGCGGCCACGTCGGACTGCGGCCGGGTCGGCACGTCGATGGTGCGTGTCATCGGCGGGTAGCAGATCGAGTCCTCGAGGCAGCCCTGATAGGTGATGTTGACCGACGTCGGCTCGCCCGCCTGCGTCAACGTCCGGGCCGACAGGGTCGCGCGACCTGCATCATGCCAGACGTCGACGACGCCGAAGCCCGGATCATCCTTGGTTTCACCAGCGGCCAGTTCAAGCAGCAGCGGCTGTTTCCCGCCCGGCGTGCTGGCGACGGTGTGATCGCGATAGAGATAGTGGCCGGGCGCAATGTCCCAGGCGAAGGCCAGGTCGCCGTCAGCCTCACGCGTCACCGTCAGGGCGAAGGCCTTGTCAGGTGAAAGCGGCGCCTGGCTTAAGGCCGAACCCGGCAGGGCGAAGGACAGGAGAGCGAAAGCGGCGGGCAACAGTCGGCGGAAAAACCTCATGGCCATCCCGTCGGCATGCGACGACGGCCTCCAGGTCGGGCTCAGCGCCTGCGGCTGGACGGTCGAGGTCGTCGGGCGGGTCGAGGACGCCCTCGCGGCGCTGGAAAGCTCGGCGTTCGACGCGGTCGTGCTGGATCTGGGCCTGCCGGACGGCGACGGCCTTTCAGTGCTGCGCTTCGTGCGGGCGCGCGACATGGACGTCGGCGTGGTGGTCCTGTCGGCGCGTGACGACAGCCGGGACCGGATTGTGGGTCTTGACGCCGGCGCGGACGACTATGTCGGCAAGCCGTTCGACCTCGACGAGCTGGCGGCGCGGCTGCGCGCCGTTCGACGCCGGCTTCTGGGGCGCTCGACGCCCGCCTTGCGCCACGGCGGCGTGACGATGGACCCCAAATCGCGTCTGGCCTGGCGGGACGACAGCGACCTTCCTCTGTCGAGGCGTGAGTTCGCCATACTGGAAGCCCTGATGGAGCGTCCTGCCCAGGTTCTCTCCCGAAGCCAGCTCGAGGAACGGCTCTATGGCTGGCAGGAGGAAATCGGCTCGAACGCCGTGGAAGTGCATATTCACCATCTAAGAGCCAAACTGGGGGCCGGCTTCATCCGCACGGTGCGCGGCGTGGGATACACGCTGCAATGAGTTCGATGCGGTTTCGTCTGTTCGCCACACTGGCGCTCGTGACCGCCCTGGTCTGGGGCGGCGCCGTCGTCTGGGTCGAAATCCAGACCCGCGCCGAGGTGCAGCGGGTGCTCGACCGCCGCCTGATGGAATCCGCGCGCATGGTCTCATCGCTGATGCGGGCGGGCAGCGTGCGGCCATCGATTCAGACCGCCGGCGTGGATTCGGAGGATGCCTACGATCGCCAGCTGTCTTGCCAGATCTGGTCCCTGGAAGGCGATCTCATCGGCCGCTCGCAAAGCGCGCCTGCCGAGCGCCTGTCGGAAGGCGGCGACGGGTTCTCGGAGCGCACGATCCGGGGCGAGCGCTGGCGGGTTTACACCGTGCATGACCGCGAGGCCGGCTTCCGCGTCATGGTGGGCGACAATCTCGCTGTTCGAGAACATCTCGTCGGCAACGTGGTGACCGCCCTGATCGGTCCGGCGGTGCTCGGCTTGCTGGCCTTGGGCGTGCTGATCTGGTGGTCGGTTGGCCGGGGGCTGGCCCCTATTCGACAAATGACCCGCAGCCTTGCGGCACGGGACGCCGAGGATCTGACCGCCCTCCACGTATCACCGGGCGCCCGTGAACTGCGCCCCTTCGCCCTGGCTCTGAATGACCTGATGTCGCGATTGGGCGCGGCGAGGCGTCGGGAAGCCGAATTCACCGCCGCTGCGGCACACGAGTTGCGCACGCCGCTCGCGGGTCTCCGTGTCCAGGCCCAGATCGCCGCGGCTGCATCGGACGCGGCAGTGCGGAACCGCGCCCTGGAGCAGATTCAGACCTCTGTCGACCGCACGAGCCGCCTGGTCACCGGGCTGCTAGCCTTGGCGCGTGAAGACGAGGTGCCCGTCGCTGCGGACGACCGACGCTGGGTATCTCTCCGAGCCCTTTTCGCGGGCGCGGAAACTGATCCCAGAGTTCGGCTCCATGGCGAAGACATTCTGTTGAAAGTCGACCCTGACCGCTTCGGTGCGGCGGTGCACAATCTTCTGGTCAATGCCCAGACCCATGCGCGATCCAGCATCAAGATCGATTTTGACGATCATGCTCTGACACTGATCATCGAGGACGACGGGCCTGGCGTCGCCTTCTCGGACCTGCACCGCCTCGGACGCCGGTTTTTCCGCGCGTCGGGCGCGTCGCCTGGAGGGAGTGGACTGGGGCTTTCAATCGCCCTGGCGACCGTGAAAGCCCATGGCGGACGCCTTCAGTTCCTGCGGTCGGCGACCGGAGGGCTGAGAGTTGAAATCGGTATGCCGGCGGAGCTGGTCGTCATTTCCGAGGGCGGCTCACCGAAGCCGTAAGTCAGGCAGGACGAACGGCGGTTCCGCCATGATGAACGTCCGACAGGGGCGACAGTGGCCTCTATTTCACGGTCCTCGCATCCCGCTGATTTTCAAGCGGCCGACCGATCTACAGTTGCCTTGCCGTCGAGGGGGGGCTGAACGGCGACCCAAACAGGGAGGCGGGGCGCCGGACTGGCCGCGAAAAAGTCAACGGCGTGCAGCGACGATACTGTGATACGCAGGAGGGCGATGCTGATTCCAGTTGACCAGAAATTGCGGAATGACTCGAAACTAGATGGCTGAACATCGATTATCGATAAGTGATGTCTAGATAGGTACAAAAAGATACCGACATCACGATATTTTTATACTGCCAAATTCGCGTGTATTTTCAACATCACTTCATTTGTGAGGCGTTTTGGTCGGCCAGATTGTCGGTACAGACCAAAATAGTGTATTAAAAACAGGTACTTGTAGAGCTTTGAGTAATCGAGTGGGAATGAGGCGCTCTCGACCGGCGTCTCGTCAGGGCGGCGTGTGCGGCTGACCCGCCCCTGGTGCCCCGCCTAGAGCCAGTCGGGGGTCGGGAGCTGACGGGCGCGCAGGAAGTCGGCGTTGAACAGCCGTGATGCGTACCGCACGCCCGGATCGCACAGGGGGGTCACGATGGTCTTGCCCGGCCCGATTTCGCGCGCGAGCCGCACGGCCCCGGCGACATTGACCCCCGCCGATCCGCCCAGCGACAGGCCCTCGTCGCGGACCAGGTCGAACAGGATCGGCAGGAACTCGGCGTCCTCGATCCGGTAGGCGTGGTCGGGCCTGAACCCCTCCAGATTGCCGGTGATCCGGGCCACGCCGATGCCCTCGGTGATCGACGAGCCCTCGCCGGTCATCTCGCCCCTGGTGAACCAGTTGAACAGGGACGCCCCCGCCGGATCGGCCAGGGCGATGCGGATGTCCGGGTTCTTCTCGCGCAGATAGGCCGAGACGCCCGCGATCGTGCCGCCGGACCCGACCGCGCTGACGAAGGCGTCGACCTTGCCCTCGGTCTGGGCCCAGATCTCCGGGCCGGTGCCGAGGTAGTGGGCGTCGCGGTTGGCGGTGTTGTCGAACTGGTTGGCCCACAGCGCCCCCTCGGGCGAGGCGGCGTCCAGTTCGCGCGCCAGGCGGCCGGAATAGTGGACGAAGTGGTTGGGGCTGGAGAAGGGCGCCGCGTCGATCTCGACCAGCTTTGCGCCCAGCGCGCGGATGGCGGCCTTCTTCTCCTCGGCCTGGGTGCGGGGAATGACGATCACCACCGGATGACCCAGGGCCGCGCCGATCAGGGCCAGGCCGATGCCGGTGTTGCCCGCCGTTCCCTCGACGATGGTGCCGCCGGGCTTCAGCGCGCCCGACGCCAGGGCCGACTTTACGATGTAGAGGGCGGCGCGGTCCTTGATCGACTGGCCCGGGTTCAGGAACTCGGCCTTGCCGAGGATTTCGCAGCCTGTCTGGTCCGACAGGCGGTTCAGCCGGATAAGGGGCGTGTTGCCGATGTGATCGACGATGGAGGCGCTGGCGGTCATGGAGGTCTCTGGCGGTCGGGTTCAGGCGGCGGCGCGGCGGCGTCCCAGATGGATGCCGCATTCGACCTTGTCCACGCCCGACCAGCGTCCAGCGCGTGAATCTTCGCCGTCCTCGATCGGGCGCGTGCAGGGCCAGCAGCCGATCGAGGCATAACCCTGGTCCGCCAGAGGATGGCCCGGCAGGTCGCGCTCGGCCCTGTAGGTCGCGATCCGGTCTGCGCTCCAGTTGGCGAGAGGATTGATCCTCAGCTTGCCGTCCAGGGCCTCGATTACCCGCAGGCGGGCGCGGGTGCCGGACTGATACCGCTTGCGCCCCGTGATCAGGGCGTCGAAGCCCGCTGCTGCCCGTGCCAGGGGCCGGACCTTCCTCAGGTCACAGCAGGCGTCCGGGTCGGTGCGCCACAAGTCTTCCCGCGGATCGAGGTCGGCCCGTTCTTCGGCGTCAGGCACGACGATCCGCACATCGGTCAGACCAAGCCGCTTGCTCAGCGTCGTGCGATAGCTGAGCGTCTGCAGGAAATGCTGCCCGGTCTCCAGGAAGATCACCGGCGTCGAGGGCCCGGCCCTGGCCAGCAGATCCAGCAGCACCGCCGCCTCGGCCCCGAACGACGACAGGGCCGCGACCCGCAGGCCCTGGCGGGGGTCCAGAACTGTCCGCAGCACGGTCAGGGGGTCAGCGTCCCGAAGCGCCGCGTTCAGCTCGGCCGCGCGCCTCCCCAGCGTCGTCCCCTCATCGATCGGCGGGGCGTTGGAGGGTCGGCGGAGCGACTTTCCCCGCGATGTCCAGGCCGGTACCGCCGCATCGAATGCGGGCTGATAGACAACCGAGAAGGCTTCGAGCATGCGCCGCCAGGCCGCCGGATCGTCGCCCGGCCGCAGCTGGACGGCGTCGAAGCCCGACCGCATCAGGTGCCGCGCCTGATCGGGCAGCAGGTCGCCTGTCGCGATCAGCGACCCGCTGAAACCGCGCTCGCGCAGGATGGTCGCCAAAGAGAAACCCCGCCCGTCGCGGAACGCCTCGAATTCGATCATGATGGGCGCGCCGTCGGAGGCCGCCGCCTCTACCTGATCGAGCGGGGTGGAGGCGGTCAGGCGCCGGGTCTGCGGCCCGATCTCGCCGTGCTCAAACAGCCGCATCGAGACCCTCGTAGATCGCTTCGCCGAACGGTTCGTGGCCGACGCGGCGCACCGTATCGATGAAGCGTTCGCCGTCCTCGCGGATCTCCAGATAGCGGTCCAGCGCGCGCTGGATGGCCGGGGCCACGGCCTCGGACGGCAGGCTGCGACCCACGATCTGGCCCAGCGCCGCCTGTTCGTCGGGCGAGCCGCCGACGGTGATCTGGTAGTATTCCTCGCCCTTTCGATCGACGCCCAGCACCCCGATATGGCCGACGTGGTGGTGGCCGCAGGCGTTGATGCAGCCGCTCATATTGATCCGCACCGGCCCGACCCGCTCCTGATAGTCCAGGTCCGCCAGTCGCTTCGACAGGGCCTGGGCCACGGGGATCGAGCGGGCGTTGGCCAGGCTGCAATAGTCCAGACCGGGGCAGGCGATCACGTCGGTCGCCAGATCGGCGTTGGGCGTCGCCAGCCCCGCCGCCAGAAGGGCGCGCCAGACGCTGGGCAGGTCGTCCAGCTTCACATGCGGCAGGACCAGGTTCTGCTCGTAGGCGGCCCGCACCTCGTCGAACGAATACCGCTCGGCCAGGTCGGCGACGACCTCCATCTGGGTGTCGGTGATGTCGCCGGGCACCTCGCCCAGGCCCTTCAGCGAGATGACGGCGCTGGCATAGCCCGGCTGGCGGTGGCGGCGCACGTTGTTGCGGTTCCAGCGCGCGAAGTCCGGGTCGGCCAGGACGGCGCGGTCGAACGCCCCGCTGGAGCCGTCGAGGGTCTCGAATGCGGGCGGGGCGAAATAGGCGCGGATGCGCTCGACCTCGGCCTGCGGCAGCCTCAGGTCCTCGTCGCGCAGGGTCTCGAACTGGCGATCGACCTCCGCGCGAAAGGCCTCGATGCCCAGGCTCTCGACCAGGATCTTGATGCGCGCCTTGTGGATGTTATCGCGCCGACCCAGCAGGTTGTAGGCGCGCAGGATCGCGGTCAGATAGGCCAGCAGTTCGGTCCCGCGCACGTCGGTCGCGATCTCCTTGCCGATGTGCGGAAGACGGCCCTGACCACCGCCCACGAAGACCCGGAACAGGGTGTCGTTACCGTCCCGGCCGACGATCTCCAGCCCCACGTCATGGGTGCGGATCGCCGCCCGGTCGTTCGGCCCGCCGATCACGGCGACCTTGAACTTGCGCGGCAGGAACGAGAACTCCGGGTGGATCGTCGACCACTGGCGCAGGATCTCGCACCAGGGCCGGGGGTCCTCGATCTCGTCGTCGGCGGCGCCGGCGAAGACGTCGGTGGTGACGTTGCGGATGCAGTTGCCGCTGGTCTGGATGGCGTGCATCTCGACGCTGGCCAGATCCTCGAGGATGGCCGGCAGATCGGTCAGGGCGGGCCAGTTGTACTGGATGTTCGTCCGTGTCGTGAAATGGCCGTAGCCCTTGTCATAGGTCCGCGCGATATGGGCCAGCCTCCGCATCTGGCGGCTGTCCATCGTGCCGTACGGCACCGCGACGCGCAGCATATAGGCGTGCAGTTGCAGATAGACGCCGTTCATCAGCCTGAGCGGCTTGAACTGGTCCTCGGTCAGGGCTCCGGAGGCGCGACGGGCGACCTGGTCGCGGAATTCCTCGACCCGCTCGCGCACGAGGGCGGCGTCGAACTCGTCATAGCGATACATCAGCGTGCCCCCGCCGAAGCCGGGTGGGGCAGGCTGTTGCCGACCGTCGGCCCGGTGGCCCGGATGGTCTCCTTGATGCGGTCGCGGCCGCTGGGAACTCCGTCGATCGCCTCGACCAGATAGGGGTTCACGAACACGTCGGGCCGTGACCGGGCCCGCGCCAGGGCGGTCTCGGCCATGACGGCGTCGAGCCGGGCGGCCTCACGCAGCACACCGGTCGTCTCGCCCCCTTCGGCCCAGTAGATCACCCGGCCGTCGTCCAGCCGATTGGCGGTCAAAAGCTTCATGCCGCCGCCTCCTGGCGCGGCACCGCGTCGGCGACCGCGAAGGCCGCGACCTCGCCGATGAACAGCATGGCCGGGCCGGTGATCCGCGCCTCGCGGACCAGGACCCCCAGCCCGTCCAGCCGTCCGGTCAGGACCCGCTGATCCGGCCGCGTGCCGTTCTCGACCACCGCCACCGGCGTCGATCCTGCGCGCCCCGCCGCCAGCAGCCGCTCGGCCACCCGGTCCGTCAGGCCCGCGCCCATATAGACGGCCACCGTGTGGTTGGCCGCGCCCAGCACCGACCAGTCCGCCTCCTGCCCCCCGGGCTTGGGCTGTGCCGTCACCAGGGTGACCGCCTGGGCATGGTCGCGGTGGGTCAGGGGCAGGCCCGCCGAGGCGGCGCAGGCCAGGGCCGCCGTCACGCCGGGCACGACAAAGGCCTGGACCCCTGCCGCATGCATGGCCGCCAGTTCCTCGCCGCCGCGTCCGAAGACGAAGGGATCGCCCCCCTTCAGCCGCACGACCCGATGCCCGGCGCGGGCCTCGTCGATCATCAGTTGTTCGATCTGGTCCTGGGGCACCGAATGGTCGCCGCGCGTCTTGCCGACATAGAGCCGTCGCGCGTCACGCCGGGCCCGCTCCAGCACCGCCTCGGGCACCAGCCGATCGTGGATGATGACGTCGGCGTCCTGAAGCACGCGCAGGGCCTTGAGCGTCAGCAGTTCGGGATCGCCTGGCCCCGCGCCCACGATATGCACCACCCCCTGTTCCGGGGCGGCGACGTTCAGCAGCCGCAGCATCTCGCGCCGTGCCTCGGCCGGCTTGCCCGCTGCGACCAGATCGGCGGCCGGGCCCCGGAAGGCCTTCTCCCAGAACCGCCGCCGCGCCAGAAAATCGGGCACTGTCGCCTTGACGGTGTCGCGCAGCTCGCCGGCCAGCCGGGCCAGCGGGCCCAGCGCGGCGGGCAGGACGCCCTCGATCCGCGAGCGCACGTCGCGGGCCAGGATCGGGGCCGTGCCGCCCGTGGCGATGCCGACCACCACCTGATCCCGGTCGATCATCGCCGGTGTCTGGAAATCGCCGAGCCAGGGGCGGTCGACCACATTGACCTGGGCCCCCGCCGCGCGCGCGACGTCGGCCAGCTGCGCGGCCTCAGCCTCGACGGCCAGGCCGATGAAGACCAGCCGCGCGCCCTTGAAATCCTCGGCGTCCGGCATGCGAACGATGGGTTCGGGTGCCTCCCGGGACCGTTCGATCGCGGGCGGCGCGCCCTCGGGCGTGAACCACACCAGATCGGCGGGCGAGGTCAGGAACAGCCGCAACTTGGCCAGAGCCGGCTCGCCCGCGCCCACCACGACGACGCGGGCCCGGTCCAGCGGGATGGAGGCGAGGAAGACGCGCATGGGATCGAGGTTCTCCGGTCGCGTCGGCGACCGGCCAGTCGTCAGAGGCCTGTCGTCGGCGGGCCTCGGGTATCGCCCCCGTGCCGCATCGCAACAAACCAGATTGTCTTTGGCGACGGATTAGGATTTCTAATGCCATGGCCAGACCGATGCTTCCCCTCAACGCCCTGCGCGCCTTCGAGAGCGCCGCCCGGCACCTGAGCTTCGCGCGGGCCTCCGACGAGCTGTCCGTCACGCCCGGCGCGGTCAGCCAGCAGATCCGCCTGCTGGAAGACACCATCGGCGCGCCCCTGTTCCGGCGCGAGGCCAGGGGGCTGGAGTTGACCGATCTGGGTCGCGCCGCCGTGCCCCAGCTGCGCGAGGGGTTCGCCCGTCTGACCGAGGCCTCGGCCACCCTGCGCGAACCGCCGTCCAAGCGTCAGGTCTCTGTCAGCGTCGCGCCGTCCTTCGCCGCCCAGTGGCTGATGCCGCGCATGGACGATTTCCACCGTCGGCACGGCGACATCGAGATCTGGATCTCCGCCGACATGGAGCCGGCCAACCTGGACGATGGCGGGGCCGATCTGGCCGTCCGCTATGGGCCCGGCGGCTATAGCGGTTCCCGCTCGGAGCTGCTGATGACCGAGACGGTGCTTCCGGTCTGCGCCCCCGGCCTGATGGACGGACCCCATCCCATCCGGTCGCCCGAGGACCTGGTCCATCACCCCCTGCTGCACGACGTCTCGGCCGACGCCGATCCCAGCCGCCCCGACTGGCCGATGTGGCTGAAGGCGCGGCGGGTGAAGCATGCGGACCCGCGCCGGGGCTCGCGCTTCAACCAGACCAGTCTGTTGATCCAGGCCGCCGTGGCCGGACGCGGGGTCGCCCTGGCCAAGCGGGCCCTGGCCCAGGCGGACCTGGCTGCGGGGCGTCTGATCGCCCCTTTCCCGGACGGATCAGAGGCGGTCGGTTTCGCCTACCACGTCGTCCTGCCGCTGGGCCGGCCGATGTCCGCCAGCGCGGAAGCCTTCGTCGCCTGGCTGAAGCGCCAGGCCGTCGACCACGACAACAACATGGATCAGCTCTGATCCCGAGGTCGGTGACATCAGGAAATCTAACGTCGTCGCCGACATCTTCTCGTTCGATCGAGGTCCGGCCCTGAGGCACTGAAACGCTCCCGAAAGGAGCGTCCATGACCGCTGCCCTGCTCGAACGCCGCCCGGCCCCGACCGCCTTCGCCGACACGCGCCCCCTGACCGCCCATCTGAAGCGGCTGGAGAGCGAGGCCATCGAGATCCTGCGCGAGGTGGCCGCGACCGCGCGCAATCCGGTCATGCTGTATTCGATCGGCAAGGATTCCGGCGTGCTGCTGCACCTGGCGGCCAAGGCCTTCTTTCCCGGACCGATCCCGTTTCCCCTGCTGCACGTCGACACGACGTGGAAGTTCGCCGACATGATCCGGCATCGGGACGCGGTGGTGAAGACCTATGGCGCGCGACTGATCGTTCACGTCAACGCCGACGGCGTGGCGCGGGGGATCGATCCCGTCCGCTCGGGCTCGTCGCTGCACACCCAGGTGATGAAGACCGAGGCCCTGAAACAGGCGCTGGACCGGCACGGCTTCGACGCCGCCTTCGGGGGTGCCCGTCGCGACGAGGAGAAGTCCCGCGCCAAGGAACGCGTCTTCTCGTTCCGCACGGCCGAGCACGGCTGGGACCCGCGCCGCCAGCGGCCGGAGCCCTGGCGGCTCTACAACACGCGGCTGAACGCGGGCGAGAGCTTCCGGGTCTTCCCCCTGTCGAACTGGACCGAGCTGGACGTGTGGGAATACACCCGCGCCCAGGCCATTCCGGTCGTGCCCCTGTATTTCGCCGCGCCGCGTCCGGTCGTCCATCGCGACGGGGCGATGATCGTGCGCGACGATGAGCGTCTGCCGCTGCTGCCCGGCGAGACCGCCGAGCTGAAGCGGGTGCGGTTCCGGTCGCTGGGCTGTTATCCGCTGAGCGCCGCCGTGAGCTCCGACGCCGATACCCTGGACGCCGTCATCGCCGAGCTGAAAGCCAGCCGGGTGTCCGAACGCCAGGGGCGTCTGATCGACGCTGACGAGACGGCCTCGATGGAGAAGAAGAAGCGCGAGGGCTATTTCTGATGGACGGCGCGGCCTTTCCCCTGTCGTCCCAGCGCCCGGCCGAGACCTCGCGCGGGCTGCTGCGGTTCCTGACCTGCGGCTCGGTCGACGACGGCAAATCAACCCTGATCGGCCGTCTGCTGTTCGAGACCGGCCAGGTGCGCGACGACCATCTGACCACGCTGGAGCGCGAGTCGGCCCGGTTCGGCACGACGGGCGAGGCCCCGGACTATGCCCTGCTGCTGGACGGGCTGGAGGCCGAGCGCGAGCAGGGCATCACCATCGATGTAGCCTATCGCTATTTCTCGTCGGCGGCGCGCAGCTTCATCGTGGCCGACACGCCGGGCCATGCCCAATACACGCGCAACATGGCCACGGGGGCCTCGACCTCGGACCTCGCCGTGATCCTGGTGGACGCGACGCGCGGGATCACCGACCAGACCGAACGCCACAGCCGCATCGTGTCGCTGTTCGGCATCCGCCAGGTCGTGCTGGCCGTGAACAAGATGGACCGGGTCGAGGGCTCGCAGGCGAGGTTCGAAGCCATCGAGACCGCCTATCGGGCCTTCGCCGAGGACCTGGGCTTCCAGTCCCTGACGGTGATCCCGCTCAGCGCCCGGCACGGGGACAATCTGACGATCCTTTCGCCGCTGACGCCCTGGTATACGGGGCCGACCCTGCTGGAGGCGCTGGACCAGGCCCGGACCGACGTCGATCTGGCGGTCGAGCGTCCGTTCCGCTTTCCGGTGCAGTACGTCAACCGTCCCGACGCGAGCTTCCGGGGATACGCGGGCACCGTCGCCTCGGGCCGGGTGCGGACCGGCGACCGGATCGTGGTCGGACCGTCGGGTCAGAGCGCCACCGTCGCCCGCATCGTCACCTGGGACGGCGACCAGCCCTCGGCCCGCGCCGGAGACGCCGTCACCCTGGTGCTGGCCGAGGCCGTCGACGTGAGCCGCGGCGACGTCCTGTCCCATCCTCGCGACCGTCCGGCCTCGGTGGAGCGGTTCGTCGGGCGGCTGCTGTGGATGGACGAGACGCCGCTGGATCCGGCGCGATCCTATCTGTTGCGCCTCGGGACCCGGACCGTCCCGGCACGCGTGACGGTTCTGGACTCCGCGTCCGATGCGCCCGCGCCGCCTGATGCCGAGCCCCTGGTGATGAATACCATCGCCCGGTGCGCCCTGACGCTGGCGTCGCCGGTGGCCTTCGACGCCTTCGTCGACGATCCCCTGACCGGCGGCTTCATCCTGATCGACCGCGAGAGCCATGCCACGGTCGCGGCGGGAACCGCGCTGCATGCGCTGGACCAGGCCGCCAACATCCATGTCGCGGCCGGCGGCGTCGATCGTCGCCAGCGTGAGCGCCTGAACGGCCATGGGGGCGCGGCCGTCTGGTTCACCGGCCTGTCGGGATCGGGCAAGTCGACCATCGCCGCCGAGGTCGAGCGCCGCCTGCACGCGCGCGGCGTCCGCACCGTCCTGCTGGACGGCGACAACCTGCGCCACGGCCTGAACCGCGATCTCGGCTTTTCGGACGCGGACCGCGACGAGAACGTCCGGCGCGCGGGCGAGGTCGCGCGGCTGTTCGTGGACGCGGGCGTCGTCGCCCTGTGCGCCTTCATCTCGCCGCGCCAGGCTCAGCGCGACGCCGTCCGCGCCCGGTTCGACGAGCGGCCGTTCATGGAAGTCTTCGTCGATGCGCCGGTGGCGCTGTGCCGCGCCCGCGATCCCAAGGGGCTGTATGCCAAGGCGGGCGAGGGCGCGATCACGGACCTGACGGGCGTCGGAGCGCCCTATGAGGCGCCCGCATCGCCGGACATCACCCTCTCGACCGGGACCGACACCGTGGAGCACTCCGCCGCCCAGGTGATCGCGAGGCTCGAGGCGGCGGGCGTGATCTAGCTACTCCGATCCGGGAACCGGCCGCATCGGCGTCAGATCGTTGGAGCCCAGGCCGGGATTGCCCACGGTCGTCGCGCCCTGGCGCAGGGCCGGGTCCAGGTGCGCGCCTGCACAGCCCGCGCCGAGGTTGGAGCCCGGACAGTCGCCGGGCCCGACGATGCCGACGCCACCCGACAGAGGTCTGCGGCGCGCCGCGTAGCCGGCGAGGGCTCTGGCCCCGTCGCGCGCGAACTGCGCCTCTCGTCGGGCCTCCGAGGCGTTGAGAGTGCGGGGCCCCAGGGGCGGGGCGCGCCCGGCGGCCTCGTTGAAACGCTCGTCGCACAGAGCCTGTTCGCCGGGGCTCAGCCGCCCATCCATCGTCCTGCACCCGGCGGCCCCGGTCCGAAGCGATCGGCCCACCGCTGCGCCCAGGCTCTCGCCGGTCACACGCCAGGCCGCGTCGCCTGCGGGCGGGGACCCGGCCGGAGCCGCGGCCGCCACGCGCGGCGCGGGCGCGGTCGGCAGGTCCTCGTCATCCTCAAGGGTGGGCACGCGCTCGGCCGCGCGCGCCGCCGATCGGGCCGGGGCGGTCTCGTCCAGCGGCGCGCGGGCGAAGGTCGGCTGTCGCGCCGCCTCGCCGGCGAGCAAGGGACGTGGTTCCAGTTCGAGGTAGATCGGGGGCGGCCGAGTGTCGAACGCCGGGACGTCCGTCGTCTCGAACAGCCTCAGCGCCATGGGCGCCAGGATCAGGGCGTGGAAGGCCAGCGAGGCTCCCAGCACCAGCGCGCGCCGTCGTCCGGCGGGTCCGGCGAGGCGGCTGATCTTCGCGATACTGAACGCCGCGTCCGCCACGCATCCTCCCCGTCGGTCCGGCCAAGCTGGCGGGGGACCATGGCCGGATCAGGGCGGGCTCAGCCGACGGCGCGCCACGGCGTCAGCGGCCGCACGGTGGCGCAGGCGGGGGTGCCGTCCTTGCCGCGTCCAGGCAGAACGACCTCCAGCACAGCGCCCGGCGTCAGCAGGTCGGCGGGGATGTCGTGGACGTCGATCTTGGCGCGGCGGCTGATGATCCGGCCGACCGCATCCGTCTGACCCGCCTGTCCCGCGATGGCGATATAGACGAAGCGGCGCACGGAGCCCTCGCGCCGTACGAAAGGGCCGGCGAGCCGCCCGTCGGGACGCAGGGTCACCGGTACGTCGAAGCTGAGCGGGTCGTCGCTCGCGATGCGGATATCGACTGGCGCGCTGTTCTGGTCCTGCAGACTGTAGTGCAGACCCGCGACCGGGTCGGCGATGGTCAGTCGCAGGGTGAGGGTCTCAGACATGGGTCACCTGATGCGCGCCACGGACCATGCGGACGAAGGGCAGGGGCCGGTCGGGGTTCCCAAGCCGCTCAGACACCTCGTCCAGGACGAAGCGGGTGATGGCCGGCAGGTCCAGCGCCCGGGCATCCTCCAGCGGCAGCCAGGCGATCTCGTCCAGCTCACCCGACCCGGCAGTGGGCTCGGGGGCCAGCAGGGCGTCGGCGTCGGCGAGAAAGAACCGCGCGTCGAACCGGCGGGTCCGCCCCGGCGGGGTGATGGCGCGGGCGACATAGGTCAGGGCCGCCAGGTCGGGCAGGGCGCCGGCCGCGCGGAACTCTCGCCACGGCCCGGCGACGGAGGCGGCGGGCGCGGCGCGGCCGACGATCAGCCCCGTCTCCTCGAAGGTCTCCCGCACGGCGGTCAGGCACAGGGCGCGGGCCCGGCGCGGCACCAGCTCGGCCTCCAGCCGCGCGCGGGTGGGGCCGTCCGGTTCGGTCGCCGCGGCCGCCAGGAAATCCGCCCGGTCGATCCGGCCGCCGGGAAACACCCACTTGGAAGCCATGAAGACGTGGCCCGGAGCGCGCCGCCCCATCAGCACCTCGGGCCGCCGTCCGCGCCTCACCAGGATCAGGGTCGCGGCGTCCCTGGGCCGCTGGCGAGCGCCCGCTGTCGCCGGGGCGTCGGCGAGGTCCTGGGCGGCGTCGAAAGGTTGCGCGGTCGTGTTCACCGGACCGAGCTAATCGCTTTCGGCGTCGCGCCCAAGGGCCTAGATTTGGCGACCCTGCACCGCGTTCGGAAAACCCATGCTGGCCTCGGCGTTCGCCGTCGTGATCGTCCTGACCGGTGTGGCGCTGGCCGCGCTGTCGGTGCTGATCGCGGTCCAGCCCCGCCGGGCGTTGCAGGCCTTGTCGCGGTTCGGATCGACCGCCCGCATTCACTTCGGCGAACTGAGTCTGCGGGCCGCGATCGGCATGGCCTTCGTCCTGGGCGGGCCCGCGACGCGCTATCCGACGGCCATTGGCGCGATCGGGGCCTTCCTGGTTGTCAGCGCCCTGATCCTGATGGTCCTGCCCCGTCGCTGGCACGCCGCCTATTCCAGCGGCTGGGCGAAGCGGATTCCGGTATGGACCGTTCCGGTGCTCGCGGTGATCTCGCTGGCGGCGGGGTCCGTGCTGGTGTGGGTCGCGGCCTGAACGGCGTCAGTCCAGCACCCGTCCGATCCGGATCAGCGCCCCGCTGGGGTCGCTGAGCGAGAACTCGTAGGTCCCCCAGGGCCGGGTGTGGGGCCCCTGCGGTTCCAGGATCAGATCGCGCACCGTCTCCGCCACCGCATCGACGTTCTCGACATAGAGGTAGAGCCCCAACGGATTGTCCTCGACCCGACGCGGCCAGTCGGGGGTGGCACGAAGATGGAGGTTCCAGCCCCGGCCGTCCTCCATCAGACGATAGTCGCCGTAGTCGCCGACCGTCTCGAAGCCGAGCCTGCGGTAGAAGGCCTCGCTGGCGTCGATGTCCCTTGCCGGGACGATGGCCGCCGCGTGATGACGTTCGCTCATGCCGGTTCCTCCCTGGGGCCCGTCATCATGACGGCCGCGACCGACAGGGACCAGAGGGCGAAGGCGGCCGCGCCGGTGACGGCGGCCGTCAGTCCGAACCCGCCGTCCGTCGCGCTCCATC
>NCEB01000043.1 GCA_002280475.1 Brevundimonas subvibrioides | reverse complement strand
TCGAAGGCCTTGAGCCTGATGCGGATGCTTTGATCCATATCGGTCGTATTTCCCAAGCAGGCGAACCTGCGTCCCTGTGAACCATTTCAAAGACCGGAGCCTTTCGGGGAAACCCCGTCAGGTACGCACGTTTCGCAAAAACGATCGGCCCACGCGGTCGCCCGCGAAGGCCGTTGAAGTCCTAAGTCGCTACAAAGAACGGTAACTCAGGTCGTTCCCGCGAACCGCGTCTGCAGCGAACTGCACAGCCGGTCCAACAAGAGTTGGCGCTTATGACCTCCGATTCCGCTTTCGTCAAGCGGCCCGGCCGACCTGAGTGACGCAAATAAGAAGACGGCCCGGGGGGTTCCATGCTCCCGGACCGTCTCCGTTCTACGGCGGGCTGGGTGGGGTGAACTCAGCCGCCGATCCGCACGCGTCCGCCGCCCATGACGGACTGGGACACCGAGCCGGTCACCCGGCCCACATTGACGTTGCCGCCACCGACCAGGCTGGCGTCGAGGCTCGACACCGTGCCGGTGACCGTGATGTTCCCGCCCCCGGCGATGGAGGCGTCCAGCGCGCCGGCGTCGCCCCGGATCAGAACGTCGCCCGAACCGCCGATGGAGGCGTCGATCGAGCTTGGACGTCCTCCATTCACGCGGATATCGCCCGAGCCGCCGATGGCCGCGTCGACCGAGCCGGTGACCGCAGCCACCGTGACCGTCCCCGATCCTCCGATGGAGGCGTCCAGATCGCCGGTGGCGCCCGCCGTGATGCTGCCCGAGCCGCCGATCGCCGTTTCCAGCCGACCCGAGGTGCCCGCGCGCATGTTGCCGGACCCGCCGATCGACAGGTCCATGGTCCCTGCCGTGTTGGCCACGGTCCAGTCGCCGCAGCCGCCGCTGGCCAGGTCGATCGAGGTGGCTCCGCGACCCACCGAGCCGAACACGGCCGCGTTCTCGGTCGAGACCTGAACGGCGGGCGGGGTGCGGACGACGATCAGCGGGGCGGTGGACAGGTCGATTCGCCCGCGTTCGCGGACCTCGACCGAGGCCCCCTGCCCGGGCTGGCGCGCGTCAGCGGGGCCACTGCGGCATTCGCGGAAAGCCCGGCGGCCAAGGTTGCCGTCGATGCGGAGCTCGTCGCCGACGCGGGTGACCGTGGGTGTCGGCAGGCCGGCGGTCCCCGGCTCGACCTCAACGGCGATATCGGCGCGGTTCTCGACGATCACCACCATACGGGCGGCAGCGTGACGGACACGGACCTCGGTCTGCTGCGCGGCGGCCGGGGCGGCGGCGACGAGCGTGGCGATCAGGCCGGCGGATGTGGCGGTGACGGCTAGGATGGTCTTCATGGCTTCAGCTCCCTCAGCGATGAAGGAAAGCCTGACCCCGACGGCGGCCGAAGTCATTTTAACTCGAGGTCATGACCTCGATTTAATCGAAACGGGCGTTATGCCCGCAGCGCGCCCGCGCCGTCCTCGGCCTGGGCGTCCGGCACGAAATCGCGCTCGAAATGGGCGATACGGCTCTTCAGCCCCCCGACCCGCTTCAGCGCAAGGGAGGCCGCCCAGCGGGCCGCCAGCTCCGGCGTCGACATGGTGTCGGTAAAGCGGGGCCGACCGCCCCGGCTGCGGATCAGGGCATTGGTGTAGAGCGCGCCGTTCCGGAATCGCGACGGCCAGGTCTGGAAATCCATCGACAGGCTTACGCAGAATTTATCCAGGTTCTCGACCCGGTGCGGCGCGTACAGCGGCCAGGTCAGGGCCTCGCCCGGCTCCAGGTCGAACACCTGGGCGTCCTGTTCGAAAGCCAGGGTGTAGGGCAGCTCCTCGGTCGTCTGGCGCGCCACCACCTGTTCCATGCAGGCCTCGGGCAAATGTGCCTCGTCGCCCGGATAGACGAAGATGCGTTTCCTGCCCCGCAGGTGGAACAGCACCACCCCGGCAGCGTCGAAGTGATAGGGTACCCGCGCGACCGGCGAGGAGATGATCAGCTGGCCGGCATTCGTGACCGCCCGCATCCCGGGATAGGTCGCCTCGACCTTCCCGAACTCTTCCATCGCGGCGGCCCACAGGTCTGGGCAGCCCTCCTGGGCGTCCCTCAGATTGACCCACAGGCGTCCGCCCTGGATGGCGGCCAGCAGTTGCTCCCCGGTCAGGTCGCCCTTGTCACCGGTGCGCAGCGAGACCTGCCCCTCGGCGTCATAGTCATACAGGTTGATGTCGATCAGCGACGCCGGGTAGCGGTGCAGGATCTCGGCCAGGGCCGCGTCCGAGGCGAACCCCTGCTCGACCAGGCCGTGGCGGTGCTTGGCTGCCTGGGCGATCGGGCCGGGATAGCGGGTCTGGCGGGCGGCTTTCATCGGCGGTCGGTCTCTCAGGCGCTGGGTTGGCGGCCGGCGGCCTTCTTCACGGCGACACCCGCGGCGGCCACGGCTCCCATCAGGCGATTGGCGGGCGTGGTCTCGCAGGCCTCGATGGCGGCCCAGCGCCGGCGCACGCTGGTGCGCAGCCGCTCGGCCCGGCCACCCCCGGTGCCGCCCAGCAGGCCCACGGCCGCGTCCGACAGGGTCGCGCCCAGGCCCGGCTTCAGCACCACGGCCTCGCGCACCCCCTGGGAGGCATTGCAGAAATACTTCTTGTAGCCCTCGCCGCCGAACCCGAAGTCATAGACCCGGAACCCGTCCGCGCAGCCCAGCTTCATGGTGTCCAGCGTCAGCAGGATCCCCGGCGAGCACCTCGCCGCCGACGGCTCATACGCCGGGAACCAGAAATGGTACCGGTCGCCCGCGTGCAGGGAGTATTCGATCGCGATCAGCCGATCCCCGGCCCACAGAGCCGCCATCGACGCGCCGAAGTCCCCCCGGTGGTCGCTCATCAGGGCATGCAGCAGGTCTCGGGTCCAGCCACAGGCGAAGATGTCGTGCCGCCCCGTCCGCCCGTATTGCTGGCGTTTCAACCCGATCAGCCGGTCCAGCAGGGCCGGATCGGTCAGGCCGCACTCCACACGGACCGCGCCCTGCTCGGTCTCCAGGCTGCGACGCGCCCGTTCCTTGTCCTTGAAATACTTGCCCCAGGTCTGACGACGCTCGGCGTACCAGGCATCGTATCCCTCCTCGGGCGTGATGGTCATCAGGGTCTCGCGGGGCTCGCCAACGCCGGTCGGTCCGACCCAGGCGGAGACGTTAAGCCGGGGCGCGCCCAGCAGGGCCGCGACCGTCTCCAGGGGCGGTGCCTCGCCCGGCATGGCGATGACGCCGTGATAGTCGTTCATCGGCGCGCCCAGGGGCTGGATCGCCCCCCCGCGCCTCTGGTGCGGGAAATAGCCGACCGTGCGCCCGTCCCGGGTCAGGATCGCCACCGCCGACCCGGGGCTGACCCGGCTCGCGATCTCGGTGAACTCGAATCGGAAATAGGGGCTGGCCAGGTCGGGATTGGCGTCGGTCATGGCGCGCCACAGCACCCGGTCGGCCAGCGTCAGCTGATCGGCCCTGACGATCTCGACCTGTAGCGTTCCGGCCATCCGCGTCTCCGTCGCGCCCAAAATAGCAAGGCGCGTTCCGATCGAAGCCATAGTCCGAGGCCCGTTTCGGCACGGTTCGCAGACGTGGTGAAGGAAAGGTTGGCCTCGGGAGCCGCCGCCCACCTCAAGCGTTGCCTGATGACAAGGAGACGCCATGACCGACCCCGACAGAGGCCCCGGCCGCCAGTCCGAATACGAAGAGGAAAAGCCCGTCCGCGACGGCGAACCGCCCCACCCCGCTCAGGAGCCCCCGGGCTCCGAAGGCTCTTCGAACTCCGGCGAGACCGCCACCGACCCCGCGACGGGCGAGCCGAACTCGCGTCCTCCTGTCCGGAACTGAGGGCCTCGTCTCAGAAGACTTCGTCGACCCCGGGTGGGAGCCGCTGCTGGGTTTCCAGCGCAGGCGGCCGGGACGGATCGATCCTCACCGGCTCGGCGAACCGCAGCCGGTCATAGCTCTCCTGAGCCGAGGCCGCGACGGCGGCTGAATCCCTCAGGATCGTCGGCTTCAGGAAGATGAACAGGGTCCGCCGCGTCTGGCTGTCGTTGCGCGACCGGAAGGCCCCTCCGATCAGGGGCAGGCTTCCCAGGCCCGGCACCCGGCTGGTGCCCGATTGGCGGTCGTCGGTGACCAGACCGCCCAGGACGATGGTCTCGCCGTCGTCGGCCAGGACGCTGGTCTGGAGGCTGCGCCGATTGGTGATCAGGTCCGCCGCGCCGGTCACCGACGTGGTCACCAGCGACGACACCTCCTGGCTGACCTCCAGCCGAACCGTCTCGCCCTCGTGCACCCGCGGCACGACCCTCAGCGTCAGGCCGACGTCCTCGCGGCTGATGGTTGTGAAGGGGTTGGTCGAGTTGCCGTCGGTGGCGAAGCTGCCGGTCCGGAACGGCACGTTCTGGCCGACCACGATCTCGGCCGGCTCGTTGTCCAGCACCGTGACGCTCGGCGACGACAGCAGATTGGCATAGGCGTTGGTTCCGACCGCCTGGAGCAGAGCCCCGAAATCGCCCTCCGACCCCGCCGCGACCGACAGGCCCGACGACAGCAGCCGTCCGGCAGGAAAGCCCAGCACGCTCAGTACGGTCGCGATATCGGACCCCGCGTTGTTGAACGACGTGCCGCCGATCACGCCTTCTTCGGGCACAGCCCCGCCGAGACCCAGCTGCACCCCGATCCGTTCGCCCAGCTCGCCGGTGATCTCGACGATGGCGACCTCGATCTTGACCTGGGCGCGGCGCAGGTCGAGCTGGCTGATCAATGTCTCCAGCATCTCGACCATCGCGGGCGGACCGCGCATGACGACGGCGTTCAGCTCGGGCGAGGCCTGGACCGTCACCCCGTCCAGGGTGAACCCCGCCGGGCGCGCCGCCGGGCCGCCCGTTCCGGGCTGAGGCAGCGATCCACCGCCTTCGCTCGGCGTGCTGATGGCGTTCACGGCCAGGGCCGCAGCGTCCCGGTTCGAGGCGCTGAGGCTGGCCAGGCCCGTGTCGCTCCGGAGCGACCGGGCCACCGGGTTGTTCGCCGCCGGCTCGCCGCCCAGCAGACCGCGGACGATCTCGGTGATCGATTCAGCGTCGGAGTTCCGCAGGCGCACCACCCGCACCACCGGCCCGGCGCCACCGGGCGTATCCAGCGCCGCCACGATCGAGCGGGCCTGGGCGATGTCGGCGGCGTCGCCCCGGACCAGCAGGACGTTAGACCGCTCATCGGCCGTCACGCGCGGTCCCCCGGCGTCGGACCCCAGCAGCTGGCTGACCGAGGCGGCCACATCGACCGCCGAGGCATGGCGCAGCAGGATGCTGTCGAAGGTCGAACCCCCGCCCCGGTCCAGCGTCGCCGCCAGTTGCTGCACGCGGGCGATGTTCTCGGCATAGTCGGTCACGACCACCGCATTCGGCTCGGTCAGGGCCTCGATCGCCCCGAACGAAGACACCAGGGGCCGCAGGGCCCGGACCGCCTGATCGCTCGGCAGATTCCGCAGCCGAACCAGCCGCGTGACGATCTGCTGGTTGGACTGGGCCGCGCCCGTCTCGGACGATCCGCTCTGGACCACGCTGGCCTGGGGCACGATGCGCCAGACATTGCCGCTGCGCACCGCCGCATAGCCGGACGTCCGCAGCACGGACAGGAACAGGTCCCAGACCCCATTGCGGCTCAGCGGCTCGGCCGAGACGACGTTCACCTGACCCTGCACCTGGGGATCGAGCACCAGGGTCCGGCCGGTGATGCGGCTGACCTGCTCGGCCACGTCCTTGATGTCGGCCCCGCGCATGTTGATGACCACGTCCTGCATCGCCTGGGGCGGCGGGGCGACGGTCTGGGCCAGGGGCGTCAGCGGCCCGGCGGCGGCGAGGCTGAGAGCCAGGGCGCTGGCGGTGGTCAGGCGGAGGATCTGGGTCACGCCGGGCTCCTAGCGAAGAGGAAAGTTGAGGGTGAGGCGACGGCCGCCGCGCACGACCACCACCCGCGCCTGGCCGGCCGACCTGGCGCGTTCGAACAACTGCTGATCCGAGGCGGCGTCGCCGACCGGCTGACCATTCAGGCTCTCGATCAGGTCACCGGGCTGCAGACCGAAGCGACGCAGCTCGGCCGAGGGGTTCGGACCGATGCGGTAGCCTGCGGACGACGCAGAGACGCCGGCGGCCCCTGCGGCGGCGGCGACGTTCGGCGTCGCGCCGCTGTCGAGGGGCGGGGGCACCGGCCGCGCGGCGGCAGCGGCCGCGCTGGCCACGGGCGACGCGGCGGCGACGGCGGCAGCGGCTTCGGGCGTCTGCGCAGGCGGCTGAACAGGAGCTACCGTGATCCCCGCGCCGGGCGTGCTCGACGCCGCGTCGGGCGTCACGACCGGCGCAGGGAAGTCCAGCCGCTCGCGCGTGCCGCCGACGTTCAGAATGACGTGGTCGATCTCGATCGCCTCGATGACGGCGTTGCCGACCGGGCTCTGGCCGACGCCATAGATGGCCGCCGGTCCCTCGCCGACCGCGATCAGGGCGGTGGAGGCGCTGGGCGGATAGGCCGACAGTACGCCCTTCAGCACCAGGCCCAGGCTGGAGGTGGGCAGTCCACCCACCGCGCCTGCCCCGCCGCCGAACGGCGCGAGCGACACGATCCGCGCCACGTCCGCGTCCGGTCCTCCGGCCTGCGCCCCCAAGGGCGGCAGGCTTTCGGCCACCGCCACCTCGGTCCGGCCATCGTCCCAACCGGTCAACCGCCAGGTCAGGGCCGCCAGCGCCCAGGCGATCGACCCGACCACCAGCACGCTCACGACCCTGAGCGCGATCTCGTCCCTGCGTTCGGGGCTCATGCGGCGCTCCCGACGCGATCGACGAAGCCGGACAGCCTCAGCGTCTCGCGCCCGCTGCCCGCCGGCCCCACCGCCACCTCGACGGCGATCAGGTCCGGATCGTCCGTCGCGGACCGGCTGACGCGCACGTCCCAGTCCCGATCCAGCATCCGCACCACCGAGGCGTCGGACGTGGCAGCCCCGCCCCGCAGGTTCAGTTCCGTCAGCCGGTTCTCGGCCACCCACTGGGCGATCACCCGCTGTTCCAGCCCGCGCACGCTATCGACGTGAGCCTGGGTCGCGCGCGTCAGTCCGACCGTCGCGATGGCCAGGATGAACAGGGCGACCAGCGCCTCCATCAGAGAATAGCCGGACCGCATCACGCCGCCTCGTCCGCGACGGGCCGCGCCACGGCGTTCAGCCCGTCGAACTCCACGCGCCAGCGTCGGTCGCCCTTGGCCAGGCCGAAGACGGCGATGGGCTGGCCCCCGTCCGGATCGATCATGAGCGGAGATACGGTCTCAAGCCCGACCAGGATGACGTCCGGCGGCAAGGCATGACGCTCGGCCAGGGCCTCGACCACACCCGTCGGTTGCCCCTCCGGCCGCACGAAGCCGTATCCCTCGCCGTCGAAGGCCAGAGCGAGGGGTCGGCGCGTCACCAGCACGTCGTCGGCCGCCAGCCGCAGCCGATCCGCCAGCCGGTTCGCCTCGCTCTCCACGCCCATCCCGCGATCACTGAGGCCCACGCCCAGGGTGACGACCCCGGCCATGACGCCGACGATCGCCAGCACGACCAGGATCTCCACCAGGGTCATCCCCTCGCGGCGCGCCCGGCCTACGATCTGTCCCCCGACAGCGATCATCAGCGGCTCTTGTCCGTCAGGTCGGCGTCCAGGCCCTCGCCGCCCTCCTCGCCGTCCTTGCCCAGGCTCAGCAGATCATAGGGGCCGCTCTGCCCCGGACTGCGATAGACATAGTCCCGGCCCCAGGGATCGGTCGGCAGTTCGGGCAGATAGCCTTCCGGCGACCAGGACATCGGCTCCGGCGGCGCGGTCGGGCGCTCGACGAGCGCGTTCAGCCCCTGGGCCGTGGTCGGATAGTCCCCGTTGTCCAGCCGATAGACGCGAAGCGCCGTCGCGATGGTTTTCAGGTCGGTCTTGGCCACCGTGACGCGCGCCTGATCCGGGCGCCCGATCACATTGGGCACGATCCGCACAGCGACCACCGCGATGATCGCCAGCACGACGATCATCTCGACAAGGGTCAGGCCGGCACGCCGCCTCAACAGACGACGGTGGCGCTTGTGACGCTCCGGCGAAGTAATCATGACACTTTTTCTCGATATGGCCGCCCATAGCGACAGCCCGTTTTTCGCTGCTATAGACCGCCTCGTGGCCTTGGACCACGCCCTTCTGCCACGGACTGACGATGCCTGGTCGACCCGCCCGTTCGAACCTTCCGAGCCGAGGCTTATGGCGCATCGTCGATGACAGAATCTTGGCGGTCGACCGCGCCTGGGCCGGACCGACGACGGTTCTGGTCCCTTCGGAAGACGTCCTGACCCTGACAGTCGACCTGCCGTTTCCGACCCGCGCCCAGCGGCTGAACAATCTTCCGTATGCGCTCGAAGACGCCGTGGCCGAGCCCCTGCCGACGTTGCACTTCGCCCTCGGCCAGGAAGTCGCGCCGCGCCGCCATATCGCCGGTGTCGTCCGCCGCGCGCGGATGGACCAGTGGATCGCCCTGCTGGTCGAAGACGATCTGGACACGGCGATTCTGCTGCCCGACGCCTTGACCCTGCCCGTTCCGCCCGCCGGGGTCTGGGCCATCCGCAGGGCCGAAGGCGACCGCGCCTTGATCCGCACCGACAACGGCGCCGGTTTCGCCGTGCCGCTGGCCATGCTCGATTCCGCCTGGAGAGCGGCGGGCAAGCCGCGCATCGCCGCCATCGGCGAACCCCTTCCGGATGCCATGGCCGAGGGCGTCGATGCGACCGCCGCCGCCGTCGATCCGGCGGGTGATCCGCTCATGGTCCTGCCACCCCTGGACCTGCGCCAGGGCCCCTATGCCGCCACCCGCCCCACCGCCCTGTCGGCCGGACGCACCCTGGCCTGGGTCGCCGGGATCGGCGTGGTCGCCCACATCGCCATCCTCGGCGTCGACGCTCTGCTGCTCCATGGCATGGCCGAGAAGAAGGAGGCCGAGGCCCGCGCCGTGCTCCAGGCCGTGGCCCCCCAGGTCGCCGCGACCGACGATCCGGTCACCGCCGCCGATCGCCTGCTGCCGGGCGCGAGCGGCGGGGGCGATCGCCCCTTCACCCAGATGCTGGCCCGCACCTCCGGGGCCCTGCCCGGCGCGGGCGTGATCGCCTTCAACCGCGCGGCCTATGCCCCCGGCGACCTGAACCTGACCGTCGTCGTGCCCGACGCTTCGACGCTGGACCGCGCGGTCCAGGCGCTCAACGCCTCGGGCCTGACCGCCACCGGCACCCCGGCCGCGCTGGACGCCGCCGCATCGACCACGGGCCTCAACGCCTCGATCCGTGTCTCGACCGGAGCGACCCGATGAAGGCCCCCGTCCTCCTGACCCGCCCCTCCCCGGCCCTCGACAGCGCCGCCGCCTGGTACGCGGGCCGGTCGCGGCGCGAGCAGGTGATGCTGGCCTTCCTCGGCGGCCTGCTGATCGTCGCTGCCCTTTGGCTGCTCGTCCTGCGACCGCTGCTGGACATGCGCGCCGCCTCGGTCGCCCGCATCGCCGCCTATGAGGAGGTCATGGTCCGCGTCCGCACCGGCGGCCCGCCCGGCACCTCCGTCGCCGCGCTGGACGGCCCGTTGCAGACCGCCATCCCGATCCAGGCCGCCACCTTCGGCATCGTCCCCACTGTCGCCATGGAGGGCCAGACCGCCGCCGTGACCGTGTCCGAGGGTCGCTACGACAGCCTGATCCCCTGGCTGGCCGCGCTCGAATCCTCGGGGGCCGTGCTGTCGTCGGTCGAACTGCAGCGCGGGTCGCAGCCCGGCGCGGTCAATGCGACGCTGAGGGTCGAACGCCCATGAGCCTGACCGAAGACCGCCCCGCCGCCGCCCCGACCCTGGCCTATGGCTTCGCCCGACGTCGCGGGGCCATGATCGTCACCGGCGGCGAGCACCCCGTCTGCCTGCACCGCCGTTCCGCCACCCTGGAGACCCTGCTGGAGGTGCGCCGCGTCGCGGGCGAGCACCTGTCGTTCGAGGCCGTGGACGACGACCGGTTCGATGCCGTCCTGCGCGAACAGACGGGCTCTGAGGCCGCGCCCGCCGCCGACTATGCCGCCTCCGAGGACGACCTCGCGGCCCTGGCCGAGGACGCCGCCGCGGTCGACGACCTGCTGGACAGCCGCGACGACGCGCCGGTCGTGCGCCTGATCAACGCCCTGCTGCTCCAGGCCATCCGTGACGGTGCCTCCGACATCCATATCGAGGCCGAGGAGAAGCGGCTGGTCGTCCGCTTCCGCATCGACGGCGTGCTGAGGGAGGTGCTGGAGCCCGCCCGCGCCCTGGCTCCCCTGCTGGTCAGCCGTATCAAGGTCATGGCCCGCCTCGACATCGCCGAGAAGCGCGTGCCCCATGACGGCCGCGTCACCCTGCGGATCGGCGGCCTGGACGTCGACGTCCGCGTCTCGACCATCCCGTCCCAGCATGGGGAACGGGTGGTGCTGCGTCTGCTCGACCGTGGCTCGACTAGCCTCGACCTCGCCCAGCTCGGCATGGCCCCGCGCGATCTGGAGACCTTCGAACGGCTGATCTCGCGGCCCCACGGCGTCATCCTGGTCACCGGCCCGACCGGTTCGGGCAAGACGACGACCCTCTATTCGGCCCTGACCCGCCTGAACGACCGCCGCCGCAACATCATGACGGTCGAGGACCCGATCGAATACGCCCTGGACGGCATCGGCCAGATGCAAGTGAACAGCCGCATCGACCTGACCTTCGCACGGGGCCTGCGCGCCATCCTGCGTCAGGACCCCGACGTCATCATGGTCGGCGAGATCCGCGATCACGAGACCGCCGAGGTCGCCGTCCGCGCCTCGATGACCGGCCACCTGATGCTGTCGACGCTGCACACCAACACCGCCGTCGGCAGCGTCACCCGCCTGATCGACATGGGCGTCGAACGCTATCTGCTGGCCCCCATGCTGACCGGCCTGATCGCCCAGCGGCTGGTGCGTCGCCTCTGCCCCCATTGCCGCCGCCAGGACGTCGCGACCCAGGCGGACGTCGAACTGACCGGCGGCGCGGTGCCTGTCGGCGCCCGCGTCTTCCGCCCCGTCGGCTGCCCCGAGTGTCGGGGGGAGGGCTACAAGGGCCGGCTCGGCGTCTATGAGGTGATCGAGGTCGATCCGGAGATGCAGGCCGCCATCCACGACGGCGCCGCCGAAGCCGATCTGGTCAAGCTGGCAAGGAAGCGGGGCCCCGGCCTGCTGGAAGACGGCGCCATGAAGGCCATGGCCGGCGAGACCACGGTGCAGGAGGTCGCGCGCGTGGTCCGCGAGGACGTCTGATGCCCGTCTATGCCTTCCAGGCCGTCGACGCCGAGGGAAAGCCCCACAAGGGAACGATCGAGGCCGCCTCCGACGTCGGCGCGCGCCAGATGGTGCGCGACCGGGGCCTCTTGCCCACCGGCGTGACCCTGGCCGGGGAAACCCGAAAGACCGACCTGTCCAAGGGCATCGTCATCTTCCGCCGGGGGATCAGCTCAAAGACCCTGTCGGCCGTGACCCGCCAGCTCTCGACCCTGATCGGCTCCGACATCCGCATCGAAGAGGCGCTGCGCATCGCCGCCCAGCAGACCGAGGGCCAGCCCGTCGCCGTCGTCCTGACCGACGTCCGCTCCGCCATTCTGGAGGGCCGCAGCTTCGCCGCCGCCCTGGGCCGCCACCCCAAGGTTTTCCCCGAATTCTACCGTGCCTCCATCGCGGCCGGCGAGCAGTCGGGCAAGCTGGCGACCGTGCTGGCCCACCTGACCGAGTTCGTCGGCAATCAGGAGAAGGCGCGCCGCAAGGTCCAGCTGGCCCTGCTGTATCCCGCGCTTCTGGCCGGGGTGTCGCTGCTGATGATCACCCTGATGATGGTCTATGTCGTGCCCGATATCGTGCGCGTCTTCGTCTCGCGCGGGGCCGAGCTGCCCTTCCTGACCCGCGCCCTGATCGGCCTGTCAGCCTTCGTCCAGAGCTTCGGCGTCTATGTGGCGATCGCCCTTGTCGTCGCCGGCGTCGCCTGGAACCGCTGGCTGGCGGTCCCGGCCAACAGCCGCCGCTTC
This sequence comes from Brevundimonas subvibrioides, assembly GCA_002280475.1. Lineage (GTDB taxonomy): Bacteria > Pseudomonadota > Alphaproteobacteria > Caulobacterales > Caulobacteraceae > Brevundimonas > Brevundimonas aurifodinae. The sequence continues at coordinate 3,805 of NCEB01000043.1, read as the reverse complement.
GCCGAGTTCCTGCTGAAGACCCCGCCCTTCGCCGGCTTCGTCCAGCATCTGAACGCCGCCCGGTTCGCCGGATCGCTGGCCACCCTGGTCCGCTCCGACGTGCCGCTGGTAGAGGCGCTCCAGGCCGCCGCCGCCGTCACGCCGAACCGCTATGCCCGCGAGCGCGCCCTGGTCACGGCCGCCCGGGTGCGCGAGGGCGCGTCCCTGCGTCGCGCCATGGCCGAGGCCGACGTCTTCCCGCCGCTGCTGCTCGCCATCGTCGCGGCGGGCGAGCAGTCGGGCAAGCTGGGTCACGGCCTGGAACGCGCCGCCCAGGACCTGGAACAGGAACTCGACAGCCTCGTCCAGGCGCTGGTGTCCCTGGTCGAGCCCGGCGTGCTGCTGGTGATGGGCGGTATCGTCCTGCTGATGGTGCTCGCCATCCTCATGCCGATCGTGAACCTGAACAACCTGGCAGGGCTGTGAACCCCAGCGGTTACAGACTCGTCTCGAAGCTCACCGGCGCGGCGACGCCCGGGATGACGCCGACCCCGCCCGCGCCGATCTCGGCGGTCAGCCCGCCGTCCGCCTGGATGCGCGCGCGCAGCACCGGCTCGGACGCGCCGGGAGCCGACAGGGCCACCACCGTGCCGCCCTCGGTCGCCGTGACGCCGCCGGTCAGGGCCGGCACCGCCGTCGCCGCCCCACCACCGCTTGGCGCGCATTGTCCGGGCGAGGTCGTGATCGTCCCTGCCCCCTCGGGCGCGCCCCGGATCGACAGGCTGGCGACGTCCAGCCGCGCCACCGGATCGCAGACGAAGGGCATGATCGGCGCGACGGCGTTCAGCAGCCGCATCGACGCCGTCCCCTCCAGATCGCGCAACAACAATCGGCCAGGCCGGATCAATGCCTCGGCGCTCGCTGCCGTGTCCGGTCCGCGCAGGGTGATCCGCTCGGCCGCCGACAGGGTCCCCAGCGAGGTCAGAGGCATCAGGCTCCAGCCCGCGCCGAACCCGCCCGGCAGGGCCCGCTCTCCGGCCCAGACGGTCCCGACCGCCTGCCGCTCGCCGTTCGAGGACCGGGGCGTCACGATCTCGGCCGGGGCCATGGCCACCAGCCCGATCAGATACGCGCCGCCCGCGACCGCCCCCAACACCACACGCCAGCGGGTGACCCTGACCGTCAGGCGCTCGAACTGAAATGCGCCGCCAGCCCGACCGTCCTCGCCGTCGCGTGTTCTCCAGACTTTCAGCATGGGGCCTCCCTCGTCCGCGCTTCGATAGCACGCCCGACGTGACAGCGAAGCGGCGCCGCGAAGGTTTCACCCTGGTCGAGGTGCTGATCGCGCTCGCCCTGTTCGCCCTGATCGGGGTCGCGGGCTTCACCCTGCTGGACGGCGTGCTGCGCACCCAGAACGCGACCGAAACGCGGCTGGCCCGGATGGCCGAGATCCAGCGCGCCATGCTGGTGGTCACCTCCGACCTCGATCAGCTGACCGGCTCGGTCGCGGGCTCCGGCGGCGGGCTGTCGCTGAGGAAGGTCGATGTGTCGGGCGGCATCGTCAGCGTCCGCTACGATCTGGCGGGCGAAACCTTGACCCGCACCGTCTCTGGGCCCGGCGGCGAGCGATCGCAGACCCTGGTCACCGGCGTGTCCGACGCCCGCTGGAGCTTCCACCGTCGTCGGGGCGACTGGCTGGACACCTGGCCCGTGCCCGATCCCCTCGGCGCGTCCTCGGGGGCCGGACCCCAGCTCGGCGGAGCCACCCGCCTGAACCCCGACGAAGGCCTGACCGCCGTGGCCCTCGACCTGACGCTGACGGGCCTCGACGATCGCCCCGGAGCCGCCGTCCGTCGCCTGGTCTCCATCCCCCTGACCGACGCGCCCCAGGCCCCGGTCACCACCGCGCCATGACCAGGACCACCGACGCTTTCTCTTTCCGCTCATCCCCGCGAAAGCGGGGACCCAGTTCTGTCGCGAGGCAGGGTGCCGGGGATGGCGGTCAAGGGAACAACTCCCACATCGCTCGTCCAAAGCACTGGGTCCCCGCTTTCGCGGGGATGAGCGGCAGGGAAAGGACTGCCCGCGAGGGCATGATCCTGCTGAACGTGCTGCTGGTGCTGGCCGTGGCCAGCGTCGCCGTCCTCATCATGATCGCGTCCCAGGACCTGGAGGTGCAGCGTTCCACCCGCCTTCGCGACGCGGCCCAGGCCAACGCCTATGCCCGGGCGGGCGAGCTGTCGGCGATCACCGTCCTGCGCCGCGATGGCCTGACGGCGGCGGCCACCGACAACCTGTCGGAACCCTGGGCCCAGCTGGGCCAGCAGGCCGTCGCCATCCCCGGCGGTCGGTTCTCCCTGGCCATCGAGGACGAGCAGGCGCGCTTCAACCTGAACGCCATGCAGTCGGGCGATCCTGGCCCCATCGACCTGTTCCAGCGCATCGGCGAGGCGCTGGACATCGACCCCGCCACCCTGATCCGCATCGCCACGGTCGTGCGCGTCGCCGGACCGCTGACGGACGACAGCCTGATCGTCGCGGCGGGCGTGACCCGCGCGGAGCTGGATCGCCTCGCCCCCTATGTGACCATCCTGCCCGGCACCACGGCGGTGAACCTGAACACCGTCGGCCTGCCGCTCATGACCCTTCTGACCCGTGACGCCGAGGTCGCCGGCAAGCTGATCGAGGCGCGGGATCGAAAGGGCTATCTGACCCCCGCCGACCTCGCCGCCGAGGGCGCGCCGACGCTGGCGGGCACGGGCTTTACCTCGGACCACTACCGCGTCGTCACCACGGTTACCGTGGGGGACGTGACCCAGGCGCTGGACAGCCGCATCGCCCGGATCCGGGGCGTCGGCACGGTCGATGTGGTCGTGACGGATCGACGGCGCACGGCGGGCTGAAAAGGAAGGCCGGGGAAGGTCGCCCCTCCCCGGCCCCGAGTCTACGTTCAGGAGAGAACGAACTCAGTAGCGATAGCGGGCGCCGACGTAGAACTGGCGACCGGTGTGGTGGAAGACCGAGGTGGACTGGCGGCTGTCGTCGCCGACGAACTGGTGGTTCTCCTCGTCCGTCAGGTTCAGCCCCTCGAAGGTCAGGCTGATCTGATCCGTCAGGTTGAGGGTCGCCGCCATGTCCCAGTTCAGGGTCTCTTGCTTGCCTTCCAGGGCGTTGCCGTTCCGTCCCGGAATGTTCTGCAGATAGGACTCGCGGTACGAGGCCGAGATCCGCGCCGAGAAGCGGTCGTCCTCGTAGTACAGCGTGCCGTTGTAGGCCGTCGGCGACAGGGCCACGAGATCCTCGGTGATGAAGGTCGTGCAGGTCACCCCGTTGCAGTAGTCGATCTCGGATTCGACATGGGTGTAGTTCAGGATGACGCCCAGGTTCTCCAGCGGTCCGGGCAGGAAGGTAAAGGGCTGCTGGTAGCTGATCTCGAAGCCCTTCAACGGCCCGCCGTCGGTGTTGATCGCGCTGGTCAGCTGGAACTCGGTCGAGGGCGAGCAGACGCCGGTGCAAAGACCCGGGGCGAAGGCCGACGGGTTCAACGCCGTCAGATCGGAGTAAGGCAGGGCCTGACGGATGATCTGAATGTAGGTGTCGATGTCCTTGTAGAAATAGGCGAAGGACAGCAGGCTCTCGGGCGCGAAATACCACTCCACGCCGAAGTCGTAGGTGGTCGCCCGGAACGGCTCCAGCAACACATTGCCGATCGTCGCGGTGAAGTTCGGCCCCGTGGCGTTCAGCGAGGTCGTCGGCACCAGATAGTTGGCCCCCGACAGACCGTTGTTGATCTGGGGACGGGCCATGACCTTGGCCGCGCCGAAGC
>NCEB01000042.1 GCA_002280475.1 Brevundimonas subvibrioides | reverse complement strand
GTTGGTGAACCGCTCGGGCTCCAGGTTTTCCTGCACCGTCGTCAGGCTCAGGAACTGGTCGCCCGAACGCGGCAGGAACGACCGGCTGTAGCTGGCGTAGAGCGACAGGTCCGGCACCGGCTTGAAGATCAGGCCCAGCCGCGGCGAGACCTTTTCGTCGGTGCGCGAGAACGGCCGATCGGGCGTGGCGAACAGATCGACGCCGGTGATGTCGAAGCGATCGAAACGCAGGCCCGCCACGATGTCAAAGCGGTCGCCCAGGCTGATCTGGTCCTGTACATAGGCCGAGACGGTCTCGACCGTGGATTCCGTCTGACGCGCCAGGGTCGGGAAGGTCACGGTCGGGAAGACCCGGCTGGTCAGGCTGAAGGTCGGGTTGGACAACACGCCGTTGCGGCGCGAATTCGCGGAGGTCTGGTCGCCGTACTCCAGGCCGAACAGGATCTTGTGCGCCAGCGGGCCGGTCGTCGTTTCCCACACCAGATTGGACTGGATCAGGATGTTTTCGCGCGTCGTCGGATCGGTGTAGGCCGCCAGCGGCACCGTCCCGGTCTGGCTGGTCGCCGCGCCGTTCGGGAAGACGTTGGTGTAGACCTTGTCGAAGTCGCCCCACAGCGCCGTGGTCGACCAGTTGAGGCCCTGGGCCAGCTCGCCGTCCAGACGGGCCTTCAGGATATGCGCCTCCAGCGTGGTGCGGTTCACACCCGGCACGCCGAAGAACTGCTCGCGATAACCTTCGATGGGTCGCCCGTTCAGCGAGGGCACGCCGCGATCGGTCGAACGGTCGTCGTCGATGTATTCATACGAGAGCCCCGCTGACCAGCCGGGCGCCAGCTCGGCCGCGACGTAAGGGTTCACCGCGAACCGCTGGCCCTCGTAGAAATCGCGGTGGTTGCCCAGTTCCTCATAGACGGCGTTCAGCCGGAAGGCCGCCGCCTCACCCAGCGGAGCGTTCAGGTCCGCCGACAGGTCCCAGGCGCCGAAGCTGTTGGCCGACAGGCGCGAGCCGAAGAACATCTCGCCGGCCTGGGGCGTCTTCTGCACCCGGTTGACGATGCCACCGCCGCCGCCCCGGCCGAAGATCAGGGCATAGGGGCCCTTCAGCACCTCGACCCGCTCCAGATTGTAGAGGCCGCGATAGTACTGGACGTCGTCGCGGACCCCATCGAGGAAGAAGTCCGCCGTGGTGTTCTGGCCGCGCAGGGTGATCTGGTCGCGGTTGCCCTCGCCCTGGCCGACGGTGACGCCCGGTACATAACGCAGCACGTCCGACAGGCTGTAGGCGGCCTGGTCGTCCAGCTGCTGACGCGTGATGACATTGACGCTCTGGGGCACGTCGATCAGGGGCGTGTCGGTCTTGGTCGCCGTCACCGAGTTCAGGGCGACGTAGCCCCGCGTCTCACCCGTGACGATGATGGGGCTCAGTTGGTCCGCGGCGGGGTCCTCGGCCACGGCGACGGCGGGCAGGACGATCAGGAGGGCAGTCGAGGCCAGGAGCAGACGCATGGAAGAGGACACCGGAGCAACAAGGGAGCGCCCTTCTACTGCGACGCATTCTTACTTGCAACGCGAAACCGTGCCGCCTGCGACGCCTTGATGTCGCGGGCAAACGTTGCTCAGCGTCGCCGTTCGGTCAGGACGATCGCCGCGACGGTTCCGGCGGCGAACAGCCTGCCCTCGATGGCGGTCGCGGCGGTCTGGGTGACCGGTCCGAACCCGGTTTCGCCGAACAGACCGCCGATCCGGTCGAGGTTCAGGCGTGACCCGGGCAGCCTGCGGGCCCGCTCCGCCCGGATCTACCAGCTGGCGCGGTGGTTCGTGCGTCGACCGCGACACCGTTTGAGGGTCGCCGGCGCCCTGCTCCTGGTCGTGGCCGCGATCTGGGCCGACGGAGCGGTGGGAATTTTCTGAGACGCCGGTGGTGGCTGGGGGCGGGATCGAACCGCCGACCTGTGGGTTATGAATCCACCGCTCTAACCATCTGAGCTACCCAGCCCCATTCAGGCGAACCTTGCCGAGGCGTCGCGGGCGGGCGATCGGGGCCGGGCGCGCGAGAGGCGTGCCTATATCGTCCGCGCACCGCGGGTTCAAGCCGTGACGTGGACCCGTGGACCGGCCGGTGGCCGCCGCGACAGGCCGTCGCGTCGATCCCGCAACCGGAACGGTGGCGCTTCGGCGTCGTTCCCGCCATAGACTTGGAACAAGACCAGTCCCGGAGACCGAACCATGCGCCCCATGCTGCTCGCCGCCGCCACCTCGATCCTCGCCCTCGCCGCCGCCTGCGGCGCGAACGGCGAACCCGGCACTCCGGGGCCGCAGCAGGCCGGCGCTTCGGTCGAGACCCGCCCCGCCAACGCGCCCGACCAGCGCCCGGCCTTCGCCAACCAGACCCGCGCCCCGGGGGTGACGACCGAGCGTGCGCTGACGCACACGGTGGTCGCCTCGGGCCTGGTCCAGCCCTGGGGCCTGGCCATGCTGCCGGATGGCCGCTGGCTGGTCACCGAGCTTCAGGGCCGGATGCGAATCGTCACCGCCGACGGCCAGGTGGGTGAGCCCATCGCCGGCCTGCCCGCCGTCGATGCCCGAGGCCAGGGCGGACTGCTGGACGTCGTCGTCGGCCCGACCTTCGCCCGGGACCGGATGATCTACTGGAGCTATGCCGAGCCTCGGGACGGCGGCAACGCCACCTCGGTCGCGCGCGGGGCCCTGTCGGCCGACGGCACGCGGGTCGAGGGCGTCGAGGTCATCTTCCGCGCCCTGCCGGTCTATGATGGTACGATGCATTTCGGCTCATCCCTGGCGTTCGATCCTGCCGGTCATCTGTTCATCACCCTCGGCGATCGCTCCGACGCCCCGATGCGGCCCCAGGCCCAGCAGCTGGACAGCCACATGGGCAAGATCATCCGCATCAACGCCGACGGCTCGGTCCCGGCCGACAACCCCTTCGTCGGACGTGAGGGGGCTCTGCCCGAGATCTGGTCGGTGGGTCACCGGAACGTCCAGGGCGTGGCGATCCAGCCCGGCACCGGCGCGGCCTGGACGGTCGAGCACGGCACCCGCGGCGGCGACGAGGTCAACCAGGTCCAGGCCGGCCGGAACTACGGCTGGCCCGAGGTCACCTACGGCATCGAGTATCGCGGGGGGCCGATCAATGACGGCATCACCGCCCGCGAGGGCATCGAACAGCCCGTCTACTACTGGGACCCCTCGATCGCGCCCGGTGACCAGGTCTTCTACGACGGCGCGATGTTCCCCGAATGGCAGGGCGATCTGCTGGTCGCCGCTCTCAAGGACAAGCATATCGCTCGACTGGTGATCGAGGACGGTCGGGTGGTCGGCGAGGAACGCCTGCTGGTCGATCTCGGCGAGCGCGTGCGCGACATCGCCGTGGCTCCCGACGGCGCGGTCTGGGCCATCACTGACGAGGACGACGGCAAGCTGGTGCGTCTGGCCTTGCGGTAGGGCCTGATCCGGAAAACTGTGAGCGGTTTTGCGATCGGATCAGAGCCCAGCATCATGCGGACGGCCGAGGCCGGAAGGGTTATCCGCCCTTCCGGTCCATCTTGAACGGCACGAAGTTCGACGGATGGCTGACCACGCGCTCGCTGGCGCGGGGCGGCCTGGGGCTGACCAGCATCCCGCCCCACAGGGCGAAGGACATCATGGCGTGCTGGAGGTTCTTGTCCTTGTCGTTCATTCTGGCGTCTCCTTTTGCTGAACGGTCAAAGGAGACGCGTCGTGCGTCGGGGGATCTCACCCTCTCGTCGTTTCGCGTCAGATTTCACCATGCCCCAAACAACGGGCCGGATCAAGTTTTTGCTCCGCAACCGGAGTAGTTTTCGTACATATGTCGTCTCTCGGACACGCCGCCCCCCGGGCCATCGCCACGCCCTGTATCAAGGTCTGCGTCGTCGACGGGGCCTCCAGCCTGTGTCTGGGGTGCTATCGGACCCTGTCCGAAATCGGCGGCTGGAGCGCGCTGGACGACGCCGAGCGGGCCCGGATCATGGCGGAACTGCCGGCGCGCCGGGACCGGATCGACCCGGCCCTGCGCGGCGACTGACCGGCGGCCGACCGCCGTTCGGGCGTCAACCTTTCGTCAGCCACATCGATTCACCGCATCCCAACCGCGATGGGTCACAAGGTGGGACGGGCGGCAGAAGCGGCCGTGTCGCATGGATGGGTTCCTGGTGCGTTTCGACCTTCAGTCCGCCGTCGTCATGGGCACGGCGACCCTGTCCTCGCTGACCGTCGCCTGGTGGTTCACCCACCGGGAGCCGCGCGTGGCCTCGGCCGCCGTGCCCGCGCCTGCCCACGCCGCCCTGCTGACCGGACCCGCCTCCGGCCAGGCCGCCCAGATCGCCCGCTCGCCCGACGGCCACTACTGGGCCCAGGCCGACATCGAGGGCCGCGCCGTGCGGATGCTGGTCGACACCGGCGCCAGCGTCGTCGCCCTGACGCGCGAGGACGCCCTGCGGCTGGGCCTGCGCCTGACCCCCGCCGACTTCACCCAGACGGTCGAGACCGCCTCCGGCCCCGTCATGGCCGCCGCGATCGAACTGGACCACGTCGCCGTCGCCGGCGCGCGGGTCGAGAAGGTCCGTGCCCTGGTCGTGGAAAAGGGCCTGCCGCACTCCCTGCTCGGCATGAGCTATCTGGGCCGCCTCTCCGCCTTCGAGGCCCGTCCGGCGGGTCTGACGCTCCGGCCCTAAAGCGCCTTCACCATCACCGAGACGGCCGTCGCCAGCAGGTAGAGGGCGAAGGCGCGCCTCAACACCTTGCGGTCCAGCCGGTGCGCCAGCCGCGCGCCATAGGGGGCCACCAGGGTCGTCAGCAGCCCCATGGCCACGGCGGCGGGCACATTGACATAGCCCAGGCTCAGCGGCGGCCGTCCCTCGGCTGCCCATCCGAACACGACGAAGCCCACCGTCGCCGCGATCCCGATCGCCACGCCAAAGCCCGACGCGGTCGCCACCGCCTGATGGATCGGCCGCCCGCACAGGGTCATCAGCATCCCGCCGAAACTGCCGCCGCCCACCCCCATCATGGCCGACAGCCCGCCGATCAGGCTCCCGATCCCGCGTCGCCCCCAGCCGCCCGGCAGATCCTTCGCCAGGGTCGCCGTCTCGGGCAGCAGCCCCATCTGGGCCGCCACCACCATCAGGCAGACGCCATAGACGATCGCCAGACCCTCCATCGAGGTTACGCCCGCCACCCCGGCCCCGATCAGGGCCCCCACGGCGACCCACGGCGTCCACCGCCTCAGCACCCGCTCGTCCACCGCCCCATGAGCCCGGTGCGCGCCCAGCGAGCGCCAGGAGGTCGCGACGATGGTCAGCAGGGACGTGCCGATGGCGACGTGCAGATTGGCCTCGCCGCCCAGACCCAAGACTGAAAATGCATAGAACAGGGCGGGCACCAGAACCGTCCCGCCACCGACCCCGAACAGGCCGGCGATCAGACCGCCGACCAGACCTGCCGCCAGCACCGCCGCGCCCAGCAGCAGCAGTTCAGTCAGATCGAGCCCGTTCAGAACCGCACCGTCGCGCCCAGCTGGACGACGGGGAAGATGCCTTTGTCCTCGGCCTCCTCGGAAATGTCGCGCGCCTCCTGCTCCAGCCGGGCGCGAAAGTTCGGGTCGTTCGACAGGCTTCCCCCGGTGGACGTCAACGCCACTTCGGGCGCCTCGCTCCAGGCGACGCCCGCGATGGCGCGAAAGCCCCAGCGGCTTTCGCGGATGAAGGCGTCGTCGAAACCGACTCCCAGGAAGGGGGCGACGTCAGACAGTTTGATCGCGCCGGCCAGGGTGCCGATCTGGCCCGCCGTGAAGGTCTGGCCCCCGATGTCCAGCGGCACGGTCGGCCGTGCGTTCAGCCCGATGGTGCGATCCCCCACATAGACTCCGCCCGAGATCAGGAAGGCGTTGGCAAAGGGATGGACGTCGACGAAGACCGACACCGTGTCGAAATCGAACCGGCCGGAATAGTCCACGCCGTCGAAGCTCTGGTCCAGGTCATAGCCCAGGGTGTCGATCCCGCCCCGCAACACGAACACCGGCCCTAGCGACAGCTGCGCCTCCACGCCCGCGCCCGGCGTGCCCAGATTGAGCGCCGCCGTGATCGGCGACCGGGGTCGGGTCTGGGCCTCGGCGGCGCCCGCGACGGCGGCGATTACGGCGGCGAGGACGAGCGCGTGTTTCATGGGCGAAGACAGAGCGCCCATCGTGCTTAACACGGACTTGACGTCAGGCGGCCTCGACCAGCCGTTCGCGGCGCGCCTCGGCCTCGCGCACGGCGTCCAGCGCCCGGTCCAGCACCTCCAGCCCCGCGCCCGGCCGGATCGCCTCGACCGTCAGAATGCGCCGGAACGCCCGCGCGCCCGGCCGCCCGTGCATCAGCCCCAGCATGTGTCGCGTCATCGCCGACAGGGACACGCCCGCGTCAAGCCGCGCCGCGAGATACGGCCGATAGCGCTCCAAGGCCTCGAAGGCGTTCACGTCGGCCGTGCCCGCGCCGAAGATCCGCCGGTCGGCCTGACCCAGCAGGGCCGGATCGTGATAGGCCGCGCGCCCCAGCATGACGCCGTCCAGCGCCACGCCGTCGCCCCACTCGGGAGAGTCGGCGTCCAGATGCGCCTCCGCCTCGTCCAGCGTGCCGATCCCACCATTGATCGAGACCGACAGATGCGGCCGCTCCCGCTTCAGCCGGCGCACCAGCCCGTAATCCAGCGGCGGCACGTCCCGGTTCTCCTTGGGCGACAGACCCTTCAGCCAGGCCTTTCGCGCATGGACGATGAAGACCGACACGCCCACGGCCGCGCAGGCGTCGACCGTGGCGAACAGACTGTCCTGCGGTTCCTGCTCGTCCACCCCGATCCGGCATTTGACCGTGGCGGGCACGTCGACGGCCTCCCGGATCGCCGCCATGCAGTCCGCGACCAGCTCCGGCTCGCGCATCAGACAGGCCCCGAACCGCCCCGACTGCACACGGTCCGACGGGCAGCCGACGTTCAGGTTGATCTCGTCGTATCCGAAGCCGACCCCGATCCGCGCGGCCTCAGCCAGCTGACGCGGGTCCGATCCGCCCAGCTGCAGCGCCACCGGATGCTCGACCGCGTCGAAGGCCAAGAGCCGCTCGGGATCGCCGTGGATCACCGCCGGGGCCGTGACCATCTCGGTGTAGAGCAGGGCGCGCGTCGTCAGCGCCCGGTGAAAGGCCCGGCAATGCCGATCCGTCCAGTCCATCATGGGTGCGGCGGACAGGCGGCGGTGCTCCTTCAGGGAATCCACGAGCGGGCTCATGGCGCGCACATAGTCCGAACGGGGTGAAAAATCACGCCTCGACCCGTCGCCGGCTCAGTAGGCGAAGTCGCGATACACCCGGCTGACGTCGCCCTTCCACTCACCGTGATACAGGTCCAGCAGCCTCTCGGCCGGGGTCACGCCACTGTCGGCGATGTCTTCCAGCTCGGCCAGATAGCCGCGCTCGTCGACCATGCCGCCGCTGAAGCGCGCCCGGTTCTTCAGTCCCTGCCGGGCGATGGCGACCATATCGACGGCAACGTCTCGCACCGACCGCCCCGCCACCTCGGCCCTCAGGCCCAGCCGGGTCACGTCGCGCCGCAGCCGCTCGTGATCGGCGATGTCCCAGTCCTTGCACAGGTCCCAGGCGGCGGCGAGCGACGGCGCGTCGTAGAAGATGCCGGTCCACAGGGCGGGCAGGGCGCAGATGCGGCTCCACGGCCCGCCGTCGGCACCGCGCATCTCCAGATACTGTTTCAGCCGCACCTCCGGGAACAGGGTCGTCAGATGGTCGGCCCAGTCCTTCATCGTCGGCCGTTCGCCGGGCAGGGCGGGCAGGCGACCCTCGAGGAAGTCGCGGAACGACTGGCCCGAGGCGTCGATGTAGCGGTCGCCGCGCTTGGCGAAATACATCGGCACGTCCAGCGCATAGTTGACGTAGGTCTCGAACCCGAACCCGTCCTCGAACACGAACCCCAGCATGCCGGTCCGGTCCGGATCAGTGTCGGTCCAGACGTTGGCGCGCGCCGACAGGAAGCCGTTCGTTCGCCCCTCTGTGAAGGGTGAACAGGCGAACAGGGCCGTGGCGATGGGCTGGAGCGCCAGTGAGGTCCGGAACTTGGCCACCATGTCGGCCTCGGTGTCGAAATCCAGGTTGGCCTGGATGGTGCAGGTGCGCAGCATCATGTCCAGGCCCAGCCCGCCGACCCTGGGCATATAGGACCGCATGATGTCGTAGCGGCCCTTGGGCATGACCGGAACGTCCTCGCGCGCCCACATCGGATCGAACCCCACGCCAAGAAAGCCGAGGTTCAGTTCGTCGGCCACCATCTTGACCTCGACCAGGTGCTGGCCGGTCTCCGAACAGATGTCGTGGATGTCCTTCAGCGGCGCGCCGGACAGCTCGAACTGACCCCCGGGCTCCAGGCTGATGGAGGCGGTGAACCCCTCCGAGTTCTTGCGCTCCAGGGCGATGATGTGGCCCGCCTCCTCCACGGGCGACCAGCCGAACCGCTGCAGGCCCGTCAGCATGGCGTGGATGCCGTTCGGATCGGCATAGGCCGGACGCCGCAGGGTCGATTTGTCGAAGCCGAACTTCTCGTGCTCGGCCCCGACGCGCCATTGATCCTTGGGTTTCATCCCCTTCGACAGGGCCCCCACCAGATCATCGAACGTCAGCGGCGCGGTCTCGGTCATGGGAAGCCTTGCGGGTGTCGCGGCTAGATGGGCGGGAATGGAGTGGGCGGCAAGAGGGCAGGGTCGTGGCCTACCGCTCGCGCCGCGGGCGCTCGCTGCTTGAGGCCCTACCGCTCCCAATCCCCCACGGCCGCCTGCCACAGGGTAAGGGCGGCGATGGCGGCCGTGTCGGCCCTCAGAATGCGCGGCCCCAGCGACACGGCGGTGGTGAACGGCAGGGCCCTCAGCCGTTCGCGCTCCTCGGGCGAAAACCCGCCTTCCGGCCCGATCAGAATGGCCCACGGCCCGGCCACGGTGACGGCGGTCGCGACCGGAGCCCCCCCCGTCTCGTCACAGAACATCAGCCTCCGCCCGGCCTCCCAGCCGTCCAGCATGGCCGTCAGCTTCTCCGGATCGTCGACGACGGGCACGTCCAGCCGCCCGGTCTGCTCGGCAGCCTCGATGGCGATGGCGTCGAGGCGATCCAGCCGGACGTGCTCCACATTGGTCCGCTGCGTGACGACCAGCCGCACCCGTTTCGCGCCCAGCTCGGCCGCCTTCTCCACGATCGTCTCGACCCGCGCCTTCTTCACCACCGCGACGATCAGTTCCAGATCGGGGCCGAACGTCTGGGGCCGCACCGGCTCCTCGGCCCGCAGCACCACGCCCTTCTTCAGCACCTCGGCGATGACGCAGCGCCATTCGCCATCGGTGCCGTTGAACACCAGCAGCGCATCGCCCGCCTTCAGCCGCATGACCTGGGTCAGATAGCGCGACTGATCCAGCGTCGGCGCGAGCGCCGCGCCGGCCGACAGCGGTTGGGGGACGTGGAGGCGGATCATCGGGCGTAGTGATAGCGGCACTGGGCGATCAGCAGATTGTCATCTAAGACGCGATAGATCAGCCGGTGCTCCTGATCGATCCGGCGCGACCACCACCCGGCGAACTCGCCCTTGAGCGGCTCCGGCTTGCCCGTTCCGGTGAAGGGCGTCCGCTGGCATTCGCGGATCAAGCCGTTGAGCTTTTTCAGCAGCTTTCGGTCTTGCGTCTGCCAATGAAGATAGTCTTCCCAGCCGTAAGCCTGGAAGGTGATCTTCATTCGATCAGGTCTCGGGCCTGTCCCTTTCCGGCGTCCAACTCAGCAATCGCTTCGCGCAGGCGAGCGGCATTGGCCGGGCTGCGGAGGAGATACTCCGTCTCCTGCCAGGAAGCGAAGTCCTCGAGCGACATCAGCACGGCGGCGGGCTTGCCCCCCTCCCGCGTGATGATCGTGTAGTCATGGTCCGCCGTCACCCGGTCCACAGCGGCGGCCAGGTTCTTGCGCAGTTCGCTGATCGACATCGCGTTCATGGCGGCTATGTACGCGATTGCGTACAAAACATCAACGGTTCCTACAGCGACCGCGCGATCAGCAGCTTCATGATCTCGTTGGTCCCGCCATAGATGCGCTGGACGCGGGCGTCCTTGTACAGCTGGGCGATCGGATATTCGTTCATGTAACCGTAGCCGCCGTGCAGCTGCAGCATCTCGTCGATGGTCTCGCCCTGGATGTCGGTGACCCAGTATTTGGCCATCGAGGCTGTCACCGCGTCCAGCTGCCCCTTCAGGTGAAGGCCGATGCAATGGTCGACGAAGACGCGGGCGACGGTCAGCTTGGTCTTGACCTCGGCCAGCTTGAACTGGGTGTTCTGGAAGTCGAGGATCCGCTTGCCGAAGGCCTTGCGTCCCTTGACGTATTCCAGGGTCTCGTGAAGGCCGCGCTCGGCCGCGGCCACGCCCTGGACGGCGATGTTCAGACGCTCCTGCGGCAGTTGCTGCATCAGCTGGATGAAGCCCAGGCCTTCGCCGCCGCCGATGATGTTCTCGCCCGGCACCTTCACGTCGTTGAAGAAGAGCTCGGAGGTGTCGTTGCCCTCCATCCCGATCTTGTGCAGGTTCCGCCCGCGCTCGAAGCCTTCCGCTCCATCGGTCTCGACCACGATCAGGCTGGTGCCCTTCGCCCCCTCGGCCGGGTCGGTCTTGGCCACCACGATGATGAAGTTGGCCAGCTGTCCGTTGGTGATGAACGTCTTCGAACCATTCAGAACATACCCGTTGCCCTGTTTGATGGCGGTGGTCTTGATCCCTTGCAGGTCACTGCCCGCGCCCGGCTCGGTCATGGCGATGGCGCCGACCAGTTCGCCGGTCAGCAGGCGGGGCAGCCAGCGCTGCTTCTGCTCCTCGGTGCCATAGTGCCAGATGTAGGGGGCGACGATGGCGTTGTGCAGGCTGATCCCGAAATGGTCCGCGCCCTTCCAGCCCAGCTGACGCATCAAGACGACCTCGTGGCGATAGTCCCCGCCCATGCCGCCGTCTTCCTCGGGCATGGACAGACCCATCAGTCCCGCCTCGCCGGCCTTGGTCCACAGGTCGCGCGGCACCGAGGAGTTGGCGATCCACGACTGCACGGCCTCGGGCGGCGCGTGCTCGTCGATCCATTTTCCGACGGAGTCGGAAAACAGGACGATCTCCTCGTCCTGCATGAAGTCGGGTTCGGGAACGGACAGGGGGTTCATGGGCTTCGCTCGATCATCTCCCTCCCCCCGAGGGGGAGGGTGGCCGCGCAGCGGCCGGGTGGGGGCGGCAGGGTGAAGCGGACGACGGCCGTGGGAATCAGCCTGGCCGTCCCCACCCGGTCTCCGCTTCGCTTCGACCACCCTCCCCCGAGGGGGAGGGAGAGGTCAGGGGGTCGTCAGAACGCCTCGGCCGGCATGGCCATCAGGACGTCCGCGCCGGTCTTCATCTTGACCAGGTGCCCGTGCGTATCGGGCAGGATGCGCTCCAGGAAATACCGGCCGGTCTGCAGCTTGGCGACATAGAAGGGATCGTCCGACCCGGCGTCGATCTTCGCCTGCGCCGCCTTGGCCATCTGGGCCCAGAGGTAGGCCAGGGCCGTCAGGCCGAACAGGTGCAGATAGTCGGTCGAGGCTGCGGCGGCGTTGTCGGGGTTCTGCATGCCGTTCTGCATCAGCCACATCGTGCCTTCCTGCAGCTTCTTCTTGGCGTCGGCCAGGCCCTCGACATAGGGCTTGATCGGGCCTTCCGCGCCGTTCTCGGCCACGAAGGCGTCGATGTCGGCGAACCAGCTCATGATCGCCCGGCCGCCGTTCCCCGGCAGCTTGCGCCCCACCAGATCCAGCGCCTGGATGCCGTTGGTGCCCTCGTAGATCATGGTGATCCGCGCATCGCGCAAATACTGCGACGCCTGGAAATGCTCGGTGTAGCCCGACCCGCCGTGGACCTGCATGGCCAGGGACGCGACGTGGAAGCCCTTGTCGGTCAGATAGGCCTTCAGCACGGGCGTCAGCAGGCCCATGTAATCCTTGGCCTTCTGGGCCGTGGCCTCGTCGTCCGACTTCTCCAGGTCGGCCTGCAGCGCGGTCCACAGGATGAAGGCCTGTCCCCCTTCGACGAAGGCGCGGGCCTCCAGCAGCATCCGGCGCACGTCGGGGTGGACCAGGATCGAATCCGCCGGGCCGTCGGGGTTCTTGGGTCCGGTCAGGCTGCGGCCCTGCAGGCGGTCGTTGGCGAACTCGACGGCGGCCTGATAGGCGGCCGAGCCGATGGCCAGGCCCTGCAGTCCGGTGCCGAGGCGGGCCTCGTTCATGACCACGAACATGTTGTTCATGCCCCGGCCTTCCTCGCCGATCAGCCAGCCCTTTGCGCCCTCGTACTGCATCACGGCCGTGGCGTTGCCGTGGATGCCCATCTTGTGCTCCAGCCCGGTGCATTCCAGCGTGTTGCGCTCGCCCAGCGAGCCGTCCTCGTTGACCAGGTATTTGGGCACCAGGAACAGCGACAGGCCCTTGATGCCCGGCACCGCGCCCTCGACGCGCGCCAGCACGGTGTGGATGATGTTCTCGGAGAAGTCGTGCTCGCCGGCCGAGATCCAGATCTTCTGGCCGGTGATGGAATAGCTGCCGTCGCCGTTCGGCACGGCCTTGGTGCGGACCATGCCCAGGTCGGTGCCGCACTGGGGCTCGGTCAGGTTCATGGTGCCCGACCACCCGAGGCCATCTTGGGCAGATACATCGCCTTCTGCGCCTCCGAGCCGTTGGCGTTCAGACCCCAGTAGGCGCCCGCCGTGAACTGCCCGAAGGCCGAGCCGACGATCGAGGGCATGCCCTGGCCGCCATAGGCCGGGTCGGCGGTCAGGGCGGGCCAGCCGGCCTCGACCATCGCCTGATAGGCCTCCTTCCAGCCCTTGGGCCCTGTGACCACCCCGCCCTCGGACCAGTGGCAGCCTTCCTTGTCGCCCGAATGGTTGATCGGGGCGATGACTTCCTCGGCGAACTTGGCGCCCTCCTCCAGGATCTGCTGGACGAGGTCGGACGACACGTCGGTGAAGCCCGGCTGGTTCGTATAGCGATCGATCTCCAGCACTTCGTTCAGAATGAAGGTCAGGTCGCGGACGGGCGCCTTGTAGGCCATGGGGTCAGGCTCTCAGCTTGAACGGATGATGATGGTGTTGGTCCAGGCGTTCGCGCAGCACCGAGGCGTATTCCTCGGCGCCGGGCAGCAGGTCGGGCCGCTGTTCGGACAGGCGCGCCTCCATGGCGGAGCAGGCCTCCTCGGCCATCTCGATGGCGGCGTCCAGGTCTTCGCGCTGCTGCTTCAGGGCCTCGATCTGGGCGCGGTGACGCCGCAGGGCGATGGCCATCTGATGGGTGTTGCCGTCGTTGCGGTCATACAGATCCAGCATCTCCTGGATCTCGGTAAGGGTGAAGCCGATGCGCCGGCCGCGCAGGATCAGCTTCAGCCGCGCCCGGTCGCGCGCGTCATAGACCCGCGTCTGGCCCTTGCGCGCGGGGGTCAGCAGCCCCTTGTCCTCATAGAATCTGAGGGCGCGCGCCGTCGCCCCGAACTCGCGGCAGAGCTGGCGGATCGAATAGGTGCGATGATCGTCGGCGGTCGCCATGACTCCTCATAACTTGACGCGGACGTAAAGGGAAGCTTTCAGCGCATCCTGGTCTTGAAGGGCCTCTCGGCAAAGCCGATAGGCGGGGCATGTCCCGCAAGCACGTCAACAAGGGCCTGGCCCCGAAGAAGGGCGACCTGCCGCAAAAGGTCTGCGTCGTCTGCGACCGGCCCTTCGCCTGGCGTGCCAGATGGGCCCGCGACTGGGACGCCATCACCACCTGCTCGGATCGGTGCAAGGGTCTGCGCCGTCGTCAGGCCTCGACGGCGGAACCTTCGGCGTGACAGGCTCGTTGCCGGACCATCGTCCGACGGATTCACGCCTGTGACCCTTTTTTCCCGCCGCCCCCGCATGATCGCCGTCGCTGCCGCGACCGGCGTCGCCGCCCTGGCCCTGGCGGGATGGAGTTTCGCGCCCCGCACCGACGCCGAGGGCCGTTCGCTCGGCCCGCGCATGGCCATCCGCCTGGTCGCGCCGAAGGAGCCCGAGATCACCCCGGGCGAGGTGCTGGAGGTCGGCACCCTGAACGACGGCTTCGACCGCGCCGTTCTGGATCGCGCGCCCGAGATCGACGACCCGACCTGGACGCCGCCGGACGCCTATGCCGGGCCTGACGACGGGTTCGGCGCGCTTCCGCGCATGCCGATGCCGCGCCCGGTCGCCATGGAGGATTTTCCTCCGCCGGCCCCTCCGCCGCCGTCCGGGCGCGATCCCCTGCGCGACGGGTCGCGCTGGTTCGGCCTGGACCGGATGCGCGACGCCATGGCCGACACCCGGGCCGATCGCCGCCAGCGCCGCGCCGAACGCGACGCCATGATCGCCCGGCGCGATTATGACGATCGCCCGCCCTGGGTCGATCGTCCCCCGCCGCGCGATCGCCATGACGACCGGCCCCGCTATGAAGAGCGTCCGCGTTACGACGAGCGGGACGAACCTGCGTCGCCGCCCTCGTCCGGCCCGCGCCCCTACTATTCCTCGGACGATCGCTACGGGCCTGAATAAGTCACAAGAATTACAGCGGGGTAATGCTGTCTTCGATTTAATCCACCTGTCCCGCTTGTAACTGGAGAAGACCGCGTCGCCTCGCCACACCTCGTTTCACAACGAGGGGAACCCCAGGCGATGACCAAGTCCATTCTGCTGGCCACCACGGCCATGATCTTCGGCGCGTCGGGGGCCTTGGCCCAGACCACGCCCGCTCCCGCGTCGCCGGACGCCTCTCCGCCCCAGTCTGCGGCCCAGACGCCCGTCCCGACCGGCCCGACGACCCAGACCCCCCTGATCGACGCCAGCCAGCAGGGCGTCCTGGTCTTCACCCCCGATTTCTTCGCCGACCAGCGGCCGAACACGGCGCTGGACATGGTGGGTCGCATCCCCGGCTTCTCGGTTCAGGACGGCGACGGCTCGCGCGGCTTCGAGGGCGCGGTCGGCAACATCCTGATCAACGGCTCGCGCCCGGCGTCCAAGAACGACACCGGGTCTTCCGTCCTGTCGCGCACCCTGGTCCCCCAGGTCGAGCGTATCGAGCTGATCCGGGGCGGGGCCCCCGGCATCGACATGCAGGGCTATTCCGTCGTGGTGAACGTCATCACCCGCACCCAGGCCTCGACCGAGCAGATCCTGACGGCCCAGGGCTTCTTCTTCGAGGGCGGCACGGACCGGGCCGCGGGCACCTATCAGTTCACCCGCCGCGAGGGCGAGCGCGTGTGGGGCTTCACCCTCTCGGACGGCGTCGCCATCAACGATTCCAACGGCGTGGGCCGGGTCGTCCGCCGCGACGCCAACGGCGTCGTCACCCGCGACGAGGGGTATTACGACGACCAGACCGGCGGGGGCCAGTCGATCCGCGGTAACTTCGCCGACGCCTTCCTGGGCGGCAAGATCGACCTGACCGCCCGCCTGGGCCAGAACGACTACAGCCAGTTCAGCCTTCAGGACGGGCCCGGCGTCCTGCGCGACAGCCGCTTTTCCGATGAGGGCACCAGCGGCGAGGTCGGCGCGGTCTTCACCCGCCCCGTGGGCACCGGCCTGACGTCGGAGACCCGCTTCATCCGCGAGTGGAACGATTTCGAGAACGCCTCGACCTTCGTCACCACGACCAACGGCACGGCGGGCCCGCTGCAGCGTTTCGCCTCCGAGGGCGAGGCCTCCGAGACCATCCTGCGCTCGCTGCTGCGCTGGGAGCGGTCGTCCTCGGTCACGCTCGAGGCCGGCGGCGAGGTCGCCTACAACATGCTGGAGATCGCCCAGCAACTGACCGACGGCGGCGTGGCCATCCCCCTGCCCAGCGACCAGATCAAGGTCGAGGAGACGCGAGGCGAGATCTTCGGCAAGGCGACCTGGCGCGTCCGCCCCAATCTGACCGTCGAGGGCGGCCTGCGCCTTGAGGCGTCGACCATCAGCCAGTCCGGCGACGCCGATCAGGAAAACAGCTTCTACTTCGCCAAGCCCCGCCTCCAGCTCACCTGGACCCCCCGGCCCCAGAACCAGCTCCGCCTTCGTTTCGAGCGCGAGCTGGGGCAGCTGGATTTCGGTGATTTCGCCGCCGGCGCCGACCTCGAGGACGAACAGTTGTTCGGCGGCAATGTCGACCTCGAGCCCGAGGAACGGTGGATCACCGAACTGACCTATGAGCGCCGCTTCCTGGGCGATGGCATCGTCTCCATCGGCTACCGCCATGACGAGATCATCGGCGTGATCGACCGCCTGCCCTTGCCGCGCGGCCTGTCGGCGGTCGGCAACATCGGCGACGGCACCCTGGATCAGCTGGCGGTCAACGTCGTCCTGCCGCTGGACGGGGTCGGTTTCTCCGGGGGCGAGTTCCGCTTCCGCAACACCTGGAACGACACCTCGGTAACCGATCCGACGACGGGTCGGGACCGTCCGATATCGGGTGTGCGCCCGTCCCAGCCGGCCTTCACCATCGCCCAGGACATCACCAGCTGGCGGATCAACTGGGCCGTGACCTATCTGGAGAGCCTGCGCCAGTTCAACTATGGCCCGGACCAGATCTCGGGCTTCTCCGGCAGCGACTATTTCGAGGCCAACATCGAATACAAGCCCACGCCGACCCTGGCCATCCGCGCCCAGGTCAACGTCTGGAACGATTTCCAGGCCGAACGCACGGTGTTCGCGGACCGCTCGACCGCCCGGCCGGTCGCCTTCACCGAACTACGCCCGACCGATCCCCGCACCTTCTGGCAGATCCGGCTGCGCAAGACCTTCTGACGCCGCGTCTCACCCCCGCGACAGCAGAAAGGCCCGGCGGATCGCTCCGCCGGGCCTTCTTTGTCTTCGCCGAGGCGTCGGGTCAGTGGACGCCCGCCATCCCCTTCTTGAGGACCGGCGACAGCACCAGCAGGACCACGCCGGTGCCGACCCCGATCCAGCCGATGGTGCCGAAGATCGAGCCATAGGTCTCCAGCGCCAGGGCCGGATTGGTCACCACGCCCGCGACGGTGTCGGTCGCCGTCGCCTTGGCGATCTGTCCGGCCACGATATGCGCCACCGAGCTGGACAGGAACCAGACCCCCATCATCAGCCCGACGACCCGGTCGACCGACAGCTTGGTGATCATCGACAGGCCCACGGGCGACAGGCACAGCTCACCGATCGTGTGCAGCAGATAGGTCAGGAACAGGAACAGCAGCGGCACCCGGAAGTCGACGCCGGCCTGGGTCGCCGCCGCCCACGACAGCAACAGGAAGCCCGCGCCGACGAAGGCCAGTCCGAACGAGAACTTGACCGGGGTCGAGGGCTCGATCCTGCGCTTGGCCATCCACACCCACAGGGCCGCCATCACGGGGCCCAGCACGACGATGATGCCGGGGTTGAAGAACTGGGTCTGACCCACGTTCAGCCAGCTGGGCATGGCCGTCGACTGGTCCGCGAACAGGGTCAGGGACGACCCGGCCTGTTCGAACAGGGCCCAGAACAGCACCGAGAAGAAGATCAGCACCTGGGCCACCAGCATCCGGGTGCGCTCGGCCCCCTCCAGCTTGATCAGGGTATAGCCCACGACCGCCGCGAAGATCACGCCCGCCAGGATCGGCAGGGAGGCCTCGATGAGGGCGTGGCGCTGCATCAGCAGCCACACGGGCAGGACGGCGATCAGGCCGCCGATCCAGAAGATCGCCTCGAACGGCAGGCCCAGGAACGAGCGCCGGGCCAGCAGTTCCGGCCTGGGCGGCGCGCCCCGGCCTTCCAGCCAGCTCTGGCCCAGGATGAAGGTCAACAGGCCCAGCAGCATGCCGATGCCCGCCAGGCCGAAGCCGTAGGCCCAGCCGTAGGCGATGCCCAGCCACGAGCACAGCAGGGTGGCCAGGACGGCTCCCAGGTTGATGCCGACGTAGAAGATGGTGAAGCCGCCGTCCCGACGCGGGTCGTTCTCGTCGTACAGGTGGCCGACGACGGTCGAAATGTTGGCCTTCAGAAAGCCGACGCCGACGATGATCAGCGACAGGGCCAGGAACAGCACCGGCTCCGCCGACAGGTCGCGCTGGATTCGCGTCGTATAGCCGTCCGCCGCGACGGTCAGCGGAAAGCCCGCCGCCGTGGCGATCTGGCCGCCGGAGCCGGCGGGCTGCCCGCCGATGTCGACGACATTGACGCCTTCCGGCGAGATGGAAATGGGCACCCGGCCACCGTCCGTGACGGCGTAGAGCTGGCGATCGGTGTCGCGGCCCTCGACCTCGATGGCGTATTCGGTGCCGCCGACAGTCAGGAACTCACGCCCCCCATTGCCCTCGAAGGCCATGGTGAAGTGTCCCGCGACCAGCAGGACCGCCCCGATGATCACGGCCTTCCTCGATCCCAGGTATTTGTCGGCCAGTAGCCCGCCGACCACCGGCATCAGGTAAACGAGGGCGGCATAGGCGGCATAGATGCCCTGCGCCTCGGCCGGTCCGAACAGGAAATGCTGCGTCAGATACAGGACCAGCAGCGCCCGCATCCCGTAGTAGGAGAACCGCTCCCACATCTCGGTCAGGAACAGGATCACCAGCCCGCGCGGGTGTCCCAGAAACGTCTTGCGGGGCGCCATGGCGCCTCCCCCGTCCGTCGCACTCAACGGCTCACTCCCTCAGTCCGCGCCGGATCGGCGCCCAATCGGCGGCATAAGCAGCACGGCGGGCAAGGCCCGACAAGTCTTATGGTAATCGAACCGTCACGGAGCGGCGGTGAACGCCCGCTGAACCGGCGGCCTGGTCATTGGGGTTGGCGGTAACATCTCAACCCACGCCGTCATCCTCGGACTTGATCCGAGGATCGGACGTCGGACGCGCGCGCTCGGTGAGATGAGGCGCGATCGTGGGATCATGTCCTCTTTCGCGCCGCGGATATTCCGATCCTCGGATCAAGTCCGAGGATGACGGGGAGAGGCGGATAGGGGTGAGGCCAACGCCGGCTAGACTGCTCCCGCCTCGTGCGCCAGCAGCCACCGCTTGCGCTCCAGCCCCCCGGCATAGCCGGTCAGGGTGCCGTTGGCCCCGATCACCCGGTGGCAGGGCACGATCACCCCCACCGGGTTCGATCCATTGGCCAGGCCCACCGCGCGCACCGCGCTCGGCCGGCCGATCGCGGCGGCCAGCTGGCCATAGCTGCGCGTCTCTCCGGCCGGAATGGCCCTCAACGCCGCCCACACCTCGGCCTGGAACGCCGTGCCCGCCGTCTTGACCCTCAGCCCCTCCAGCGCCCGCACGTCCCCGGCGAAATAGGCCGCCAGCGCCTGCCGCACCGCCTCGGGGGCCTGTCCCGGCGTCAGCGTCGCCCCTGGCGCGTGCCGCGCCAGCAGCCGCATCATCCGGGGCTCATAGTCGGCGAAATCCAGCGCCCGCACGGCGCCCTCGCCGTCCGTCACCACCAGCATCTCGCCGACCGGGGTCTCGATCCGGTCCAGCCTCAGGACCTCACGCCGCGCGTCGGTCATTCGTCTTCTCCATCTCCAGAATGTCGTCCGCCGCTATCCCCGCCATCCGCAGGTGCAGCGCCCCATAGGCCCGCCACGGCCGCCACCGTTCCGCCCTTACGACCAGGGCCGCGTCGTCCAGCCGGTCGCTGGGGGCGTCCTCGCCCGTATCGATCCACTGCCCCGGCAGCCTCAGTCCCGGCCGCGCCTCGACCAGCGGCCTCAGGGCCGGATCGTCCGACAGGTCGCGCGCGATCGCCTCGGGGTCCGCCGACAGGTCGAACACCCGCCGCACCCGCGCCAGCACGCCCGGCAGGGCCCTCAGGTCGTCGGCCTCGATGCACAGGTTCAGCCGCCCCGACGCCCCGGGCGTCGCCGTGACGAACCCCTCGGCCCCGTCCACCGCGCGCGCCAGATCGTGCCGCCAGATTCGGCCTCCGTCCCTGTCATCCCGGACCTGATCCGGGAAGGTCAGCGCGGCGAACATCGTGTCCCAGTCATAGGGCGGCCGATACGACAGCCCCAGCCGCACGCCGCCATTTCCCGGGCCATCCCCGACCCGCTCGGCCCGCCGACGCAGCGCCGAGGGCGGCCGCCCGTACAGGGTCTGAAACGTCTCGTTGAAGCGTCGGACCGAGCCGAACCCGGCCGCCAGCGCCACCTCGGCCATCGACAGGTCGCTCTCCTGGATCAGGGCCTTGGCCAGCAGCACGCGCCGCGTCTGGGCCACGCTGACCGGCGCGGCCCCCAGATGCTGGCGAAACAGCCGCCTCAGCTGCCGCTCCCCGACCCCCAGCCGCCCGGCCAGGGCCTCGACGTCGTTCTGGTCCAGCGCCCCCTGTTCGATCAGGGACAGGGCCCGGCTCACGGTGTTCGACGTGCCGCGCCAGGCCCCCATATCCGGGGCCGTCTCCGGGCGACAGCGCAGGCAGGCGCGGAACCCGGCCTCCTCGGCCGCCGCCGCGCTGACCACGAAGATCATGTTCTCGCGCCGGGGCGTGCGCGCCGGACAGACCGGCCGGCAATAGATGCCCGTCGTCTTCACGCAGCCGAAGAACCGCCCGTCGAACCGCGCGTCGCGTGTCAGCACGGCGCGATAGCAGGCTTCCTGATCCAGGGTGGCGGCGGAGGTTTCCATGGCTCGAGGATGGACCCGCCCGCCCCGCCTGTCTCGCGGTTTTCGGACATGGCCGTCAGGGACGCACAGCCCGCCAGGCATTGGCGAAGATCGAATAGACCATGGACACCGCGCCGATCGCCGCGACCCAGGTGAACACCACCGACAGCGTCAGGGCGATGCCCGCCACGTCGCGCGGCCCGTCGCCCAGGGTGCGCATCCGGTCGATGTTCAGCAGCGCCCAGTCCCCCACGACCCGCCCCGTCTCGTCGTCCGCGCTCAGGGTGAACCAGTGCCCGGCCTGGAAGATGGTCCAGGTCAGCCACAGCCCCGCCACCGCGATGCCGATCCGCATCAGCGCCCTGATCCGCGGCGCCCCGGGGTTGGTCAGCTTGAACAGTTCCTCGCCCATCTGCGCCAGGGCATAGAACAGGATCGGCGCGAACAGGACGCCCCAGATCGGGGCGGGCGTGATCGTCGCCGTCTCCCCGCCCAGCGTCAGGGCCTGCAGCCCGGGAAAGTTCAGCAGCCCCAGCCACCATCCGACGAACAGCCCCAGTCCCACCAGGGCAAAGACCGACTCGCCCGCCGGGCTGGGTCCGGACACGCGCACGGGCCGGAGCGCGGGCCCCCTCGTCTTGACCGCCTCCCCCGCCGTCGCGCCCCAGGTCATGGGATCCGACAGGCCGAACGCCGACAGGTCCTTGGCCCGCCACTCGGTCATCCAGCGCGGCCGGATGCGGTAATGCTCCATGATCGCCCCGGCCAGCGTCAGGGCCCCGATCAGGGTCAGCCCAGAGCCGAAGAAGCTGTGGAACGCCTGGCCGATCGCCTGTCCCGCGTCGCGGGGCCCGCTGATCAGGGTGATGAACAGCGAGATGGCGTGGATGGCCAGCAGCACCAGCGCCCCCGCCTTCACCCCATACAGCCACCACGGAAACAGCTCGGGCCCGATCAGGCTATCGGGGCCGGGGCGATAGCGGGCGGCGACCACCAGCGGATGGCCGATCTCCTTCAGCACCGCCTCGACCTCGGCCTCGGTCGGTGCCCGGCCCAGCTCTTCCTCCCTGGCGTCCAGCCGCGACAGGATCAGCTCGCGCAGCTCGGCGGTGATGTCGTCGCGGGTTTCCGGCGATAGCTGGGCGGCCACGGCCTCCAGATAGCGATCGATGATGGCCTCGGACTTCGTCGTCATGACGCGCCCCCTCCTTGGAATTCGAATGTCAGAGAAGCCGGTCCAGCGAGCCGTTGATGGCCCGCCATTCGCCGGTCAGTCGGTTCAGAAGCGACACGCCCAGGGGCGACAGGACATAGAAGCGCTTCTTGCGCTTCTCCTCCTCGCGCCATTCGCTCAGCAGCAGGCCCTGGCTCTCCAGCCGGCGCAGCAGGGGATAGAGGGTCGATTCCTCCATCTCCAGCCCGTCCGCCGCCAGCGCCTGGCGCAGCGTATAGCCGTAGCGCTCGGTCCGCAGGCAGGCCAGCACCGCCAGCACCAGCGAGCCCCGCCGCAGTTCCAGCCGCATGGATTCGAAAAGCTCGTCGTCAGCGGACACGGGTCGCTCCAAGGCGTCACATAGTGTGTGACACACAGTGTATGCGACATACTGTGCGACCGAGTCAAGTGACCGCGTTCGTTGGGGTCAGTCGGTCAGATAGAACAGGGCCTCGACGGTGGTGCCCAGCGCCCGCGCCAGGGCTAGCGCCAGCAGGGTGGAGGGCACGAAGACGCCGTTCTCGACGGTATTGATCGTCTTTCTCGACACCCCGGCCCGCTCCGCCAGCTCGGCCTGGGTCAGCCCGGCGGCGGTGCGGATGTCCTTCAAACGCGACCCCAGCCGGGGGTCACCCATCCCTGCTGAACTCCCGGTCCAGCCAGACGAAGCGCAGCCCCGCCGTCGCTCCGGCCGCCGTCAGGCCATAGAGCACGCCATAGGTCGCCAGCTCCGGTCTCCACAGGCTCAGGCCGAAGACCATCGTCATCGCGCCCATCAGCACGAGGAAGGCGGCCGTCACCGCGCGCGAGCGCAGCAGCTGGGTCAGCTCGTCCTCGAGGAATTTCCGATGGGTGCGCGACTGGTGGTCCAGGCCCAGGGTCGTCAGGGCCACGACCCAGGCATAGAGCACTGGCAGGGGTGCCGCGATATAGTCGCCGAAGCTGCCGGTCCCCTCCAGGATGTCGGCGATCGCCCATGTCGCCTGCATCAGGAAGGCGATGTTCACCAGCGAGAATAGGGCCAGCAGCCGCACGCGCTGTCGCTGCATCCGGTCCCGCGTCAGGGCCTCGGTCTCGACGCGCCGACCAGGGCGGCACAGCCACGACAGGATAGCGCCGCACACCGCCATCCCGACGCCCAGCCCGGCCAGCACGCCCCACCCCGTCGCCGCGTCGCCCGTCCGCTCGGCCCCACCGGCGAAGCCCACGCCGGTCAGGACGCCGCCCAGACCCATCACTCCGATCGAGATCCAGAAGTTGCGCGCCTGCAGGCGAACTTCCCGCTCGATGTCCTTGTCGTCCGCCACACGCGCCTCCGGAACTCTATGTCACCTTGGGGTTACATATCACCTATGGGTTACATGCCGTCAAGCGGGGCATTGGCTTTTCCCGTCCGCCGGGTAGGGTGAAGCCTCGTTCCCGGGGGTTCCTGTTCTGATGTCGTCCGCCTTCGCCCGTTTCGCCGCGACCGGTCTCGTCGCGCTCGCCGCCCTGTCCGCCCCGCTGTCGGCCCAGACGGCCTCCTTGCCCCAGGCAGCGCCCGAACCGCTCATCGCCGGATCGACCTTCGACCCGGCCGTGCCGACCGTCCGCGCCGTCCTCGGTTACGACAGTGGCGACTTCGTCACCCGCCCGGCCGACGTGCGGACCTATTTCGAACGACTGCGCGCCCACGCGCCCGACCGCGTCGTCATCGGCGAATACGGCCGCACGCATGAGGGTCGCCCCTTGTGGTGGGCCGCCATCGGCACGCCCGCCAACATCGCCCGCATGGACCAGATCCAGGCCAACTCCCGGGCGCTCGCCGATCCGCGCGTGACGACGCCCGCCCAGGCGCAAGCCATCATCGCCGACCAGCCCGCCGTGGTCTGGATGGCCTATTCGGTCCATGGCGACGAGATCAGCCCCGCCGACGCCGCCATGGCTGCGGCCCATCACCTGCTCGCCTCGCGCGACCCGGCGGTCCAGGACTGGCTGTCGAAGACCCTCGTCATCATGGTCCCGACCCAGAACCCGGACGGCCGCGACCGCTTCACCGACAGCTTCTACGCCGGCTTCGGCACCCGTCCGAACCCCGATCCCCTGTCGGCCGAGCGCGACCAGCCCTGGCCCGGCGGCCGCTTCAACCACGACCTGTTCGACCTGAACCGCGACTGGTTCATCCAGACCCAGCCGGAAACCCAGGGCCACGCCCCCCTGGTCCTCGCCTGGCGGCCCCAGGTCCTGGTCGACAGCCACGAGATGGGCACCGACGAGACCTTCTTCTTCCCGCCCGAGGCCGAGCCCCTCAATCCGCTCCTGACGCCCGAGACGCTGGAGAGCCGCGAGATCATCGGCCGCAACACCGCCCGCCGCTTCGATCAGGCCGGCGTCGCCTATTTCAACCGCCAGACCTACGACGCCTTCTACCCCGGCTACGGCGACGGCTGGCCCGCCTATCTCGGCGCGGTGTCGATGACCTACGAACAGGGCTCCGCGCGCGGGCTCGCCGCCCGGCGCTCGTCCGGCGAGGTGCTGACCTATCGCGAGACGGTCCGGAACCACCTCATCGCCACCCTCTCGACCGTCGAGGCCGCCGCCGACAACCGCGAGCGGCTGTTGAGGAACGCCTATGCCTATGGCCAGGACGGCGTCTCCGGCGGCCGGGGCGCCTTCGTGCTCGCGCCCAATCCGGCCGATCCGACCACGGTCGACAAGCTGGCGGGCCTGCTGACCCGTTCGGGCGTCGAGGTCGGCCGCGCCGAGGCCGCCTTCACCGCCTGCGGCCAGAGCTATCCCGCCGGCTCCTACGTCGTGCCCCTGGCCCAGCCCCAGCGCCGCATGGCCGAGGTGCTGCTCAGCCAGTCGGTCCCGCTCGATCCCGCCTTCCTCGCCGAACAGGAGCGCCGCCGCGCCCGGGGCCTGGGCGACCAGATCTATGACGTCACCGCCTGGTCCATGCCGGTGATGTTCAACGTCCCCTTCGCCCGCTGCGCCTCCGCGCCATCGGTCTCGACCACCCCGGCCGGCTCCGCGCTCGTCCGCCCCGGCTCGGTCGCCGACGCCTCGGCCGCCTACGGCTATCTGGTCCAGCCCGGCGTCGCGGGGCTGAAGCTGATGAGCGCGGCGCTGCAACAGGGCGTGACCCTGCGTTCGCTCGATCGCGCCTTCGAGAAGGACGGCCGCCGCTGGCCCTCCGGCACCCTGCTGATCCCCCGCGCCGGCAATCCGGCCGACCTGACGCAGAGGCTCCAGACCCTGGCCACCCAGACCGGCGCCCGCGTCACCGGCATCGCCGACAGCTGGGTCTCCGACGGTCCCAGCTTCGGCTCGGACGGCGCGGTCCTGGTCCGCGCGCCCAACGTCGCCCTGGCCTGGGACGAGCCGACCAGCCCCACCGCCGCCGGCGCCACCCGCTATCTGCTGGAACGCGAGTTCGGCCTGCCGGTCACCGTGGTCCGCACCGCCAGCCTGTCGTCCGCCGATCTGTCCCGCTATCAGGTCCTGATCCTGCCCGAGGGCGGCAACTACGAGAGCGCGCTCGGCGCGGGCGGCCTCGCCAATCTGCGCGGCTGGGTCCAGCGTGGCGGCACCCTCATCACCCTGGGCCGCGCGAGCCGCCTGATGGCCGACGAGGACGCCGATCTTCTCGCCTCCCGCCGCCAGGACCCATCGTCGGAGGCCGAGGACGAAGCCGCCGACATCATCGCCGACGAGGCCCACTACGACAGCCTGATCGGCGTGGCCGAGCCCGGCCCCGCCAGCGTCGCCGGGGCGCTCGCCCTGGCCCGGGTCGACACCGAGCACTGGCTGGCGGCCGGCGTCGCCCCCAGCGTCAATGTGCTGGTCCAGGGCGCCGACATCTATGCCCCCCTGGGTCAGGGCCAGGGCGTCAACGTCGTCCGCTTCGCCGGTCCGGAGGATCTGGTCGTCTCGGGCCAGATGTGGGCCGAGAACCGCGCTCGCCTGGCCTTCAAGCCGGCCGTCATGGTCAACGGGCTCGGCCGCGGCCAGTTGATCGCCTTCACCCAGGACCCGACCGTGCGCGGCTATCTGGAGGGCCTCAAACCCCTCCTGATCAACGCCGTCTTCCTCGGCCCGGCGCGCAGTTCGCCGAGCTGGTAGGCGGTCCGCGTCTCCTCCCCATCGGCCGCTTGGCCGATGGGGAGGTGGCAGCGAGCCCTTCGCGAGCTGACGGAGGGGGCGAGGCGAAATCTCCGATGACGGCTGCCAGCCCCATCGCCAAGGTCGGAGTTGCCCCCTCCGTCACTTCGCTTAGCTCCGTGCCACCTCCCCATTCGCCAAGCGGCGAACGGGGAGGAGACCACCGGCGAAGGCAACCTTCGCCGTCGCACGCCGTTATCGATGCACAGGGCGACCCTTCGCCAGAAAGCATCTCCATGACATCGATCAAGACCTTCACGGCCCTCGCGGCCGGCACCCTCGTCATCGCCACGGCCGGCGCGACCCAGGCCCAGACCCCCTACAGCCAGTCGCAGCCCCAGCCCTACGGCCAGTCGCAAACCTCCGGTCAGGAGGTCTTCGGCCAGATCCTCCAGAACCTGTTCGGCGGTCAGACCACCGGCACGGTCGATGCCGAATGGAGCCGCGGCCGCCGCGCCCTCGGGGGCCAGCAGGCCACCTTCAACGCCCGCCTCGACGCCCAGGTCCGCTCCGGCGCGCTGCAATCCTGGTCCGCCGACCGCATCCGTACCGACTATGACGCCCTGGTCCGGCTCGAGGCCGACTACGCCCGCGACGGCCGCTTCACGACCCAGGAACGCCAGGACCTGACCGCCCGCTACGACGCCCTGACCCGCGCGCTGGACGACGGTGGCTACGGAGACGACATCGGCGGCTACCAGTCCGTCGCCGACGGCCGGGCCGAGTTCGAGCGCCGCATCGACGCCGCCGTCAGCGCCCGTCGCCTGTCGCGCACCGACGCCACCCGCCTGCGCGCCGACTACGCCGCCCTGATCCGCGTCGAGGCCGACTACCAGCGCGGCGGCCTGACACTCAGCGAGCGTCAGGACATCGAGACCCGGCTGGATGCGCTCGACGCCCGCGTCGGCGACGTCGGCTACGGCAACAATAACGGCGGCTGGCAGCAGTCCCCGCGCGACCGCCTCGCCGCCATCGAACGCGCCATCGCCTCGCTGAACCGCGACGCGCGCGCCGACCGCGTCCGCGTGCAGCTTGAGGACCTGACCCGTCTGGAAGCCGCCTATTCCCGCGCCAGCGCCTCCGCCGACGACCGCGCCTACCTCGACCGCCGCATCGGCGAGCTCGAGATCGAGGCCCGCGTCCGCCGCTGAGGAAACGGCGCCTCTCCCGGTGGGAGGGGCGCGCCTAGACCCTGACCGGCTGAGGTGGAATCGCTTCGCGATTCCGCTGATGCCGTGACTCAGGGTCCAGGATTTAGCGAGAGCATGATTCACGCTTTCGGCGGACCCACGAAGTGGGTCCACCTCAACCGATCATGCTCTAGCGACACAGCCGCCCGCTTTCGGCCTCCAGGTGCAGGTGGTCGTGGTGGGCGGCGTTGTAGTCGGGGCTCAGGGTGGTGCCGAACACCCGGCAGGCGTCGTCGCGGATGCGCCTGAGGAAACGCGCCTCAGGGTCGTCCCCGCGCCAGTCGCCCCGCACCGTGATCCGCCGCCCGTCCCGGAGGCGCACGCCGCTGAAATCCAGCGCCGCCGCCCGCGCGTGGGCGCTGACCCGGGCCGTCTCCCCTGAGTCGTTGCGCACGCCCCGGCAGGCATAGACCCCCATATGTTCCATGGCGACGACCTCCGAGCCGAGGATCTCCAGCGCGGCCGGCTCGACCGACTGCCGTCGCCACACGCTGACCGCCGCAGCGAGAGCACACGTCATGGTCACGTCCCCCGGCGTCATCCGCGCCACCGTGCCCAGATCGGGGCCCAGCACCCCCGCCGCCGTCAGGCCGCAGGTCGGCGAGTTCACCCGGTCGGGCGTGGGCGAGAAGGTCACCCGCGCCGCCGCCAGCTCCGCCTCGCACTGCGCCGCCGAGCCCGTCGCCTGCCTCAGTCGCCCCAGCGTCCCGCCGTCGATCGGCCGGTCGATCACGCCCGTCCCCGGCGCGACATAGACGCTCGGCCCCGGCAGGGGGCCGGTCGGCGCGGTGGGATAGGGTCGCGCGCCCGGCGGCGGCAGGGTGTCGGGGATCAGCCGCCCGCACCCGGCGACCATCAGCACCGCCACCAGCGCCAGCCGCATCCCGCCTGAAAGCCGCATTGTCGAATCGCCTGTTCGTCGCCCCCTCCCTGCCTAGAGCAGGATCGGGCCGGATCGAAGGCCGGCGTCTGCTGCCACCTTCCTGTCAGCATCCCCGCGTGCGCCTGCGCGTTCACTGGCGTCTCTGTGTCGCGCGACCTACATTCCCGTTCATGAACCGTTCCTCCTCGCCCTCGTCCAAGGCCGCGCCGTCGAAGAAGCCGGTGCATGTGCCCAATCCCGGCGTCGCCGAGGCCCGGACCCCCTTCGTCCGCGACGGCGCGCCCCTGCCCGACGTCATGGCCAAGATGCCCATGTTCGCGCCGGTCACCGGCCCGCGCCTGACGCCGGAGGAGGCCCCCGGCAAGCCCGACGACTGGACCCCGCACCGCCCCTCGCGCGACGCCAAGACCAAGGGCGGGCGCTTCCGTCTGGTGACCGACTACACCCCCGCCGGCGACCAGCCCGCCGCCATCGCCGAGCTGGTGGCCCAGGCCGAGGCCGGCGACCGCGATCAGGTGCTGCTGGGCGTCACCGGCTCGGGCAAGACCTTCACCATGGCCAAGGTCATCGAACAGACCCAGCGCCCGGCCCTGATCCTGGCCCC
>NCEB01000003.1 GCA_002280475.1 Brevundimonas subvibrioides | reverse complement strand
GATGGTGTTGCCGTATTCGACGCGCTTGACGGTGCCGTTGACGATCTCGCCGACGCGGTCCTTGAACTCTTCGTACTGGTTGGCGCGCTCGGCCTCGCGGACCTTTCCGGTGATGACCTGGCGGGCCATCTGGGTCTGGACGCGGCCGAACTCGAACGGCGGCAGGTCCTCGACGTATTCCTTGCCGACGACGGCCTCGGGGTCGCGCTTCCCGGCATCGGTCAGGCGCACCATGGCGCTGTCGTTGAACTCTTCCAGCTCGTCTTCCGGCTGCCAGTCGTCCTCGACTATGGTGACGTGGCGCGTCAGGGCCAGTTCGCCGGTCTTGGGGTCGATCTTGGCGCGGATGTCGTGGTGCGCGCCGTAGCGGGACTTGGCCCCCTTCTGGATGGCCTCTTCCAGGGCCTCGATCACGATCTCGCGGTCGATGTTCTTTTCCTGCGCCACCGCATTGGCGATCTGGAGCAGCTCCAGGCGATTGGCGGAAATACCGGTCACGGCCATCAGGCGTCGTCCTCAGAGGTCTTGATGTTGGTCTTGTCTTCCGGCGCACCCTGCGGGAGCCCGTCGTCTTCGGGTTCGCCCCGCGCGGCGCGGATCGCGGCTCCGCGCTTCAACAGGGCGTCGTTCATGACCAGCTTGGCCTCGACCAGCCAGTCGAAGGGGATCAGGGCCGTCTCGTCCTCGCCGTCCAGGTCGATGGCGACGTTCTGGTCCTCGGTCCCGGCCAGAATGCCCTTGAAGCGCTTGCGCCCCTCGATCATCCGGTCGGTCTCCAGCCGCGCCTCCAGCCCCTCGAACAGGTCGAAGTCCTTCAGCCGCGTCAGGGGCCGGTCGATGCCGGGCGACGACACCTCCAGCAGATATTCGCCCGCGATCGGATCGGCTGCGTCCAGCACCTCGGACATGGCGCGGCTCAGGCGCGCGCATTCCTCGACGGCGATGTCGTTGTCGGCGGGGCGTTCGGCCATGACCTGCAGCCGGCGACGCAGGGTGCCGCCCATCAGCCGCACGCGCACGATCTCCAGCCCGATCGAGTCCGCGACGGGATCGACCAGCTCCAGGATTTCGCGATCTTCAACGGTCTTGGCGCGCACGGCAGGCGTTCTGTTTCGGGCAAAAGAAAAAGCGGTCGGCCATCCAGGGCCGCCGCTTTGAACGACGCCGTTGGACGCCGGTCTAACGATGTGAGAGCGCCTATAGACCCGCTCTCGGCGAAAGAAAAGGGCGGAGGCGAACCCCCGCCCTTCATCGATCAGTGGGCGTGCGCCCGCCGACGGCCGAAGCCGCCGGTCAACAGGGTCTTGATGAAGAAGAACACGGCGATGACGATCGCATAGCCCAGGAACAGGGCCAGACGCGTCAGCCAGAAGCCACCGTCGGTCAGGTCGGGCAGCAGGAAGGCCCCGCCGTCCAGCATGGGACGGATCGCCTCGACCAGGGTGTGGACCACCATGGCCCCGAAGGCCGCGCCCCACAGGCCGCGCCACGCGCCCATCAGGAACAGGGCGAACACGGCGGCGATGATCAGGCCCAGCACCTGGTTCACCCCGTCGAAGCCGCTGTCGGCCAGGGCCAGCAGCCCCTGCAGCAGATTGCCCAGCTGGGCGAAGAACTCTTCCATCACTCACGCTCCGGTTCGTTGCTCACGGCCCAGCTTGGCCGTTCGCAGGGTTAACGCCGGTCTCTCGAAATGGATGCGCGCCTATCGCCCCGTCGAGCCGAAGCCGCCCGCACCGCGCTCGGTCTCGTCCAGGGTGTCGACCTCGAAGACCGAGACCTTGGCGACCGGCGCGATCACCATCTGGGCGACCCGCTCGCCGCGCCGGATCACGAACGGCTCCTGCCCCAGGTTGACCAGGATCACCCCGACCTCGCCGCGATAGTCGCTGTCGATGGTGCCGGGCGTGTTGAGGCAGGTGATCCCGTGCTTGAGCGCCAGCCCGGAGCGCGGCCGGACCTGCGCCTCCCAGCCCGGCTCCAACGCCATCTTGAAGCCGGTCGGGACAAGGGCCCGCGCGCCGGGACCCAGAATGAGGGGGACATCCCCGTCCACGGCGGCGCGAAGATCCATCCCGGCGGCACCGAGGGTCTCGTAGGACGGAAGGGCGAGCCCTTCGCCATGAGGAAGGCGTTCGATGCGGACTGACGTCATGGCTGCGGTCTTTCGGGCGATCTCGACCAACCGACCTAGCGCGTGGCGGGCGAAATGGCGCCCCCAGCTGTGGGTCGAGTCAGGCCCGCCACCGGGACAAGCAGCGTCTTGGTGTGGATAAACTCGGCCGATCAGCCGAAATGATCGGCGATCCGATCGGCCAGCCGGGTCGCCACCTCCGCCTTGGACAAGCGGGGCCAGGGCTCGGCGCCGGACTTCGTCACCAGCAGCACGGTGTTCCCATCGGCCCCGAACACGTCGGCCGAGACGTCGTTGCCGACGATCCAGTCGCAACCCTTTCGCGACAGCTTGGCCCGGGCGTTGGCCTCAAGGTCGGTCGTCTCGGCGGCGAAGCCGATCACCAGGGCCGGGCGCAGAGGGCCGGGCTTGGCCAGACCCGCCAGGATGTCGGGGTTCTCGATCAGGGCCAGAGTGGGCGGGCCGCCGGGGGCCTTCTTGATCTTGCCGCCGGCCACCGTGTCGACGCGCCAGTCGGCGACGGCCGCCGACAGGACAGCGATGTGGGCGGGCAGGGCGGCGTGGGTGGCGGCCTGCATCTCCAGCGCCGTTTCGACCTCGATCCGCGTGACACCGACGGGCGTCGCAAGCCCGGTCGGACCGGAGACCAGGGTCACCCGCGCCCCCCGCTCGGCCAGGGCGGCGGCGATGGCGTATCCCTGCTTGCCGCTGGAGCGGTTGGTCAGGCCTCGCACGGGGTCGATCGGCTCGAACGTCGGCCCGGCGGTCACCACGGCGCGTTTGCCCGTCAGGGGACGCGCGTCGGGGCCGCTCAGCAGGCCCGCGATGGCCAGCAGGATCGCCGCCGGTTCCGCCATGCGGCCCGGCCCGAACTCGCCGCAGGCCATCTCGCCCTCATCCGGGCCGACCACCGCCATGCCGTGCAGGCCGGGGAAGCTTTTCAGCCGCTCGACATTGGCCCGCACCGCCGGATGCAGCCACATTCGCACATTCATGGCCGGGGCCAGCAGCACCCGCTTGTCGGTCGCCAGCAGGGTGGTGGAGGCCAGGTCGTCGGCCAGGCCGTTGGCGGCCTTGGCGATCAAGCCGGCGGTCGCAGGGGCCACGACCACCAGATCGGCCCAGCGCGACAGCTCGATATGGCCCATGGTCGTCTCTTCGTCAGGCAGAAACAGTCCCATCCGCACCGGGTGGCCGGTCAGGGCCGCCAGCGACAGCGGCGTGACGAACGCCGCCCCGCTCTCGGTCAGGATGGACCGCACCTCGGCCCCCGCCTTCTTGAGCAGCCGCACGAGTTCCAGCGACTTGTAGGCCGCGATGCCGCCGCCCACGATCAGCAGGATCTTGCGGCCATGAAGGGCGGGTTCGGACATGGCGTCCGTCTAGCGCCGCCGCACGCGCGCGTCGACCTCCGTCAAAAAGAACATTGCAGGAACATCAGACCTGTGTCTAACGTCGTTTTGCGGGTTTCACGGAGGGTGAGATGACGAAGACGATATTGATCCTGGCCGCCGTGGCCGGGACGGTGGCCCTGGCGGGCTGTGGCGACGGGGCCTCCGCGGTCGAAACGCGGGAGCGCACGTCGGTGTCGTCCGAGGTGCTGATGACGGCCACGACGGCAGGGACGGCCGCGAGCGGAGCGACCGCGCCGGCCGAAGCGCCCGGTCCGATCACGGCGAACCGTCGCGAGACCGTCGATGAAAAGATTCAGCGCCTGTATGAGCGCAACGGCGCGGATTTCGACGCGCGATCGCCCGAGGAGTTCCTGACCAAGGTCGTCGCCTTCACGCGCACGCCGCCGGCGGACACCGATCGCGCGACCCGGCCGAACGGCGACACCCTGCTCTATCAGGCCTCGACCAACACCTTCGCCGTGGTGGCCGAAGACGGCACGGCGCGCACCATGTTCAAGCCCGACGACGGGCCGTCCTACTGGGCGGAACAGAAGGCGGCGGCCCCCACCTTCGGTCAGCGACGCGCCTCGAACTAGCGGCGCCTGAGGCCGCCGAGGACACCCCGCAGCAGTTCGCGCGTCAGGGTCGAGCCGGCCGTGCGCAGGACCGACTTGGTCAGGGCCTCCATCGGGGTCTGGCGGTTTGAGCGACGCGGGGCTTTCGGAGCGGCGGGGGCGCGCCCCCGGGCCGGCTCGCGCGGGGCGGGCGAAGCGTCCGCCTCGGTCTCTTTCGCTTCGGCTTCGGTCCGGGCGTGACGAGCCGCCAGGATCTCTTCGGCGGATTCGCGGTCTACCGGCGTGTCGTAGACGCCCTTGACCGGGCTGGCGGCCATGACCGCCGCCCGCTCGACGTCCGTGGCGGGCCCGAGGCGGCTGTCGGGCGGCCGGATCAGGGTGCGCTGCACGATGGTGGGCGCGCCCTTCTCGTCCAGGGTCGAGACCACGGCCTCGCCGGTACCGAGCGCCTGGATCGCCTCGGTGGTGTCGAAGGCGGGGTTGGCGCGAAAGCTGTCCGAGGCCGACTTCAGCCCGCGCTGTTCGGCCGGGGTGTAGGCGCGGAGCGCGTGCTGGATGCGGTTGCCCAGCTGCGCCAGGACGCTGTCGGGAATGTCGGCGGGGTTCTGGGTCACGAAATAGACGCCGACGCCCTTGGACCGGATCAGCCGCACGACCTGCTCGACCTTTTCCAGCAGAGGCCGGGGGGCATCGCGGAACAGCAGGTGGGCCTCGTCGAAGAAGAAGACCAGACGTGGCTTGTCCGGATCGCCGATCTCGGGAAGCTGTTCGAACAGCTCGGACAGCAGCCACAGCAGGAAGGCGGCATAGAGCCGGGGCGAATTCATCAACCGGGTCGAATCCAGCACATTGACCTGGCCCCGGCCGTCCAGGCCGACGCGGATCATGTCCTCCAGCCTCAGCGCCGGCTCGCCGAAGAAGGCGTCGCCCCCCTGTTGCTCCAGTTGCAGCAGGGCGCGCTGGATGGCGGCGATGGAGGCCGGAGCGACGTTTCCGACCTCGCGCCCGATCCGGGCGGCGTTCTCGGCGACGTAGGTGAGGACCGAGCGCAGGTCGTCCAGGTCCAGAAGCAGCAGGCCCTCCTTGTCCGCGACGTGGAAGGCGACGGTCAGAACGCCCTCCTGGACGTCGTTCAGATCCAGCATCCGCGCCATCAGCAGGGGCCCGATCTCCGATACCGTGGTGCGGATCGGATGACCCTTCAGGCCATACAGGTCCCAGAACACGGTCGGGGCGGCCTGGGGAACAAGGGTCAGGTTCATGCCGCCGGCGCGCGAGAGCAGTTTCTCGTTGGGCGCTCCGACCTGGCTGATGCCCGACAGATCGCCCTTCACATCGGCGCAGAAGACCGGAACCCCGGCATCGGAAAACCCCTGGGCCATGATCTGCAGGGTCACCGTCTTGCCGGTGCCGGTGGCACCCGCGACGACCCCGTGCCGGTTGGCGCGGTTCCAGAGCAAGAGCTCGCGCCGGGCTGTGCCCTCGCTGGTGGACTGACCGAGGAACAAACCGGCGGGCGCGTCGGACATCTTGGGAGTCTCCGTGGGGGCCCGCCCTGCTTAGCCGAGCCGAAACCACGCCGCCAGACGATCGCCGGTTGACCGGCCCGGCGGCGGGCCTGACAGTCCACCGCATGAAGTCGCCCATCGCCATTCCGACCTCGACCGTCGCCCGCAACGCCCTGGTGACCCTGGCGGTCGTGGCCGTGGGGGCCGCTCTGTACTGGCTCAGGGACATCCTGACGCCCCTGGCCATGGCCATCTTCCTGATGATCATGATCGACGGGGTGAAGCGGGTGATCGAGGAGCACACGACGCTTCCCGACCACACGGCCGGGATCGCGGCCCTGTCGCTGGTGGTCGTGGCCTTCTTCGGTATCATCGCCTTCATCGTGAACGGGGCGGCAGGCTTCTTCACCGACATGTCCGGCGTCTCCAGCGGCATCGGGCCCCGGATCGACGCCATCATCGCGGATGGGGCCGGCCTGTTCGGCATGGAGGCGGCGCCGACGGCGGCCGATCTCATCGCCGGCGTCGACCTGCGCGGCTATCTGACCAGCCTGGCGTTTCAGATGCAGGGCGTGGCCTCGGGCGCCTTCTTCGTCATGGTCTATCTGGGGTTTCTTCTGGCCTCCCAGGCCGGGTTCCGCCGCAAGATCGTGGCCATGTTTCCGCACCGGGAGCAGCGCAGCGAGGCGCTGGAAGTGTTCCAGCGCGTGCGCGGCGGCGTCGAGGGCTATCTGTGGGTCCAGGCGGTGACGGGCGTCATCATCTGCGCGGCGGCCTGGATCCTGATGCGGGTCGTCGGCCTGGAGCACGCCGAGTTCTGGACCTTCATCATCTTCATCGTCGGCTTCATCCCGGTTCTGGGCGGGGCGGTCGCCGGCCTGGCGCCGCCGCTGTTCGCCCTGGTGCAATTTCCCACCTACTGGCCTGCGCTGATCCTGCTGGTCGGACTGCAGATCATCCTTTTCGTCGTCGGCAACCTGGTTCAGCCGCGGATGCAAGGCGACAACCAGAACGTCGATCCGGTCGCCGTCCTGCTGGCTCTGGCGCTGTGGGGCAAGATGTGGGGCGTGGTCGGCATGTTCCTGTCGACGCCGCTGCTGGTCATGGCCATGGCCATCCTGGCGGAGTTCAAGGGATCGCGCTGGATCGCCGTCCTGCTGTCCGGGAACGGGCGACCCTATGAGGACGAGGATCAGGATCCCCACCACGCGCCGCCCGCGCGCCGTCCGGCCCGCGTCAAACCGCCGCGCCAGCAAGCCGCCGAGCCCTGAACCGGTGCCCTTGCATCGCCCCATTCGGCGCCCATCTGCCACTCAGACGTCGCGGCCTACCCCTCCCCCTCCCAGGCCGCGACGGCATCGGTCGGCGCCACCCCCCTCCAGCGCCGGCTTGAAGAGAGGCCGTCGGACGCCCGTCCGGCGGCCTTTTCTTTTCGGGGCTTCCCGGCGGACGCGGGCGGGCCTATTGCCGGGGTCTGCGACCGGCGGCCGCATCGAGGCCGCGCTGAACGAGACCTGCCCATGTCCGGCGACACCTCCACCCCTGGCTTTTCCTCCGGCGCGGAGGGTCTGAGGGCGGCTTTCGCCCGGGCGAGGGGGGACGGGGGCCCGCTGGACGGGCTGGAGCAGTCTTTCGTCGATCAATCCTTCGAGGACTATGCCGAGGACGAGACACCGGAGCTGTCGATCGACGACGTCGCCTGGGTGCTCGCCGACGCCTGGCGCTGGAGCGAGCGCCGGGCCCTCGGCGAGGCCCCCCGCGTGGGGGTCGAGCCGCTGGTCGGGGCGGGCGGGCGCGCGACGCCCTACGACGTGCTGCGCATCGTTCAGGATGATCGGCCGTTCCTGGTCGACAGCGTCATGGGCGAACTGGCCGATACCGGGGTCTCGGTGCGCGCCCTGTTCCACCCGGTGCTGTCCCTGGCGCGCCAGGCCGACGGGTCGCGCAAGGCGGGTGGCGGCGACGTCCGGGAATCCCTGATCGTCGTGGTGCTGGATCCCCTGCCCATCGAGCGGCGCGAAGCCGTGAAG
The DNA here is from genome assembly GCA_002280475.1 of Brevundimonas subvibrioides. GTDB lineage: Bacteria > Pseudomonadota > Alphaproteobacteria > Caulobacterales > Caulobacteraceae > Brevundimonas > Brevundimonas aurifodinae. The sequence goes on along the minus strand of NCEB01000003.1, from coordinate 176,864 downwards.
GCGGCGGTCGAGACGGCGCTGGCGGACGTGCATCTGGCCGTCGCCGACTTCGGCCAGATGAGCGCCCTGATGGACCGCTCGGTGGCCCACCTGGAGGCCCGGACGGGCGGCATCGATCCCGAGGTGGTGGCGGAAAACCTGGCCTTCCTGCGCTGGCTCAACGACGACCACTTCGTGTTTCTGGGCGCGCGCGACTACGACTATCCGCGCACCAAGGACGGCGGCTATGCGGCGGAGGCCCCGCTGGACCAGTCGACGGCCGGGGTCGGCGTCCTGCGCGATCCGGATCGCACTGTGCTGCGTCGGACCTCCGAGCCCGCTGTCCTGACCGCCCAGATGAAGCGGCAGATCGACCTGTCCGAGCCCGTCACCGTGGCCAAGGCGAACCTTCGCAGCCGCGTCCACCGGCGGGCCTATATGGACTATGTCGGGGTCAAGCGGTTCGGAGAGGATGGCCGCCCGTCGGGCGAGACCCGCTTCGTGGGCCTGTTCACGGCCGAAGCCTATGATCGGGCCGCGTCGCAAGTGCCCCTGATCCGGCGCAAGGTCGCCAACGCGCTGGCCCGCGCCGCCAAGGCCCCCGGCAGCCACAACGAGAAGCGGCTGAAGAACATCCTGGAGAACTATCCCCGGGACGAGCTCTTCCAGATCACCGAGGACGAGTTGCTGGAAACGGCGCTGGGCATCCTGCACCTGTACGACCGACCCCGGATCAAGATGTTCACGAGGAAGGACCCGTTCGACCGGTTCGTCTCGATCCTCGCCTTCATCCCGCGTGAACGCTACGACGCCGGGGTCCGCGAGCGGGTCGGGCGGATTCTGGCGCGCGCCTGGGGCGGGCGGCTGTCGGCCTGGTATCCGCAGTTGTCGGATGCCCCCCTCGTGCGGATTCACTACATCGTCGGCGTCACGCCGGGCGACCATCCGACGCCGGACGCGCGCGCCCTGGAGGCTGAAGTCACCGAGGCCGGTCGCGGCTGGGTCGACCGGTTCGAAGGCGCCCTGCGCGCCGCCGACATCGACGACGCCGAGATCGGGGCTCTCAGCAGCCGCTGGGCCGAGGCCTTCGATCCCGGTTACCGCGCCCGCTACGACGCCGCCGAGGCAGTGACCGACCTGCAGGAGTTCGACCGCCTGAGCGAGGGCGCGCCCGTCGCCGTGCGGGCCTTCCGGACGGCCGGGGATTCGCCGCTTCAGTTCCGCTTCAAGCTCTACCACCGGGGCGCCGCCGTGCCCTTGTCCGATGTCCTGCCGGTACTGGCCGACATGGGGCTGAAGACGCTGGAGGAGTTCGGCCACGCCATCCGGCCCACCGGCGGCGGCGAAATCCACGTCCATGAGTTCCTGCTGGAGGACCCGCGTGGCGAGGCCCTGGCCTTCGCCGACATGAAGGGCCCCTTCGAGACCGCTTTCGCGGCGGTCTGGACCGGCCGGACCGAGAGCGACGGCTTCAACCGCCTGGTGATCGAACTGGGCGTCGATTGGCGCGAGGCGGCCCTGATCCGCACCCTGGCCCGCTATCGCCAGCAGACGGGCCTCGACCCTTCGCAGGGGACCCAGGAAGAGGCCCTGCGGGACTATCCGGACATCGCCCGCGCCCTGATCAGCCTGTTCGCCTGCAAGTTCGACCCCGCCCAAGAGGGGGCCGCCGAGGATCGCGCGAACCAGGCCGCGGAGTTGGACGCCAAGATCACCAGTCTGCTGATGGGGGTGAAGAGCCTGGATCACGACCGGGCGCTGCGTCGTCTCGCCGCCCTGATCGGCGCGATCAAGCGGACCAACTACTATCAGGTCGGCGCCGACGGCGAGGCCAAGCCGCACATCTCGATCAAGATCGCGTCGCGCGAGCTGGACGACCTGCCCCTGCCCAAACCCTATCGCGAGATCTTCGTCTGGGCGCCGCACGTCGAAGGCGTTCACCTGCGCTTCGGGCCGGTGGCGCGCGGGGGCCTGCGCTGGTCCGATCGCCGCGACGACTTCCGCACCGAGGTCCTGGGGCTGGTGAAGGCCCAGCAGGTCAAGAACGCCGTGATCGTGCCGGTCGGCTCCAAGGGCGGCTTCTTCCCCAAATACCTGTCACGCATCGTCCGCGCCGGCGGAGACCGCGACGCCCAGCAAGCCGAGGCCATCCGCGCCTACAGGACCTTCCTGTCCGGCCTGCTCGACATCACTGACACCATCGCCGCAGATGGGTCGGTGGTGCATCCAGCCAATGTCGTCGCCTTCGAGGGCGACGACCCCTATCTGGTCGTGGCCGCCGACAAGGGCACGGCGACGTTTTCCGACATCGCCAATGGCGTCTCGGCCGCCTACGGCTTCTGGCTGGACGACGCCTTCGCCTCCGGCGGGTCGGTCGGCTACGACCACAAGGCCATGGGCATCACCGCCCGCGGGGCCTGGGAGGCGGTCAAGCGCCATTTCCGCGAGATCGGCAAGGACATCCAGACCGAGCCCTTCACCGTCGTCGGCGTCGGCGACATGTCGGGCGACGTGTTCGGCAATGGCCTGCTGCTGTCCAGGGCGTCGAAACTGGTCGCGGCCTTCGACCACCGCGACATCTTCATCGATCCGACCCCCGATCCGGCCCGGTCGTGGGACGAGCGGAATCGTCTGTTCCAGCTGCCCCGCTCGTCCTGGCAGGACTACGACAAGGCCCTGATCTCGAAAGGCGGCGGGGTCTTCTCCCGCTCGGCCAAGTCGATCGAACTGACGCCGGAGATCAAGGCCGCGCTGGACGTCGCCGACGATGTGCTGGATCCGGTCAGCCTGATCCGCGCCATTCTGAAGGCCCCGGCCGAGCTGCTCTATCTTGGCGGCATCGGCACCTATGTGAAGTCTGCGGCCGAGACCGACGCCCAGGTCGGCGACAAGGGCACCGACGCCCTGCGGATCAACGCCGACGAGCTGCGGGCCAAGGTCGTCGGGGAGGGCGCCAACCTCGGCTTCACCCAGGCCGGCCGCATCGCCTTCGCGGCCGGCGGCGGCCGGATCAACACCGACGCCATCGACAACTCGGCCGGGGTCGACACGTCCGACCACGAGGTCAACATCAAGATCCTGATCGGCTCGGCCGTGACCAACGGGGTCCTGCCGCTGGAGGAGCGGGTGCCCCTGCTGGCGTCAATGACAGACGAGGTCGGCGAGAAGGTCCTGGAGCACAACTACGACCAGACCCTGGCCCTGACCCTGCAACAGGCGGAAGGGGCCGGGGCGCTCGACAGCCAGCAGCGGTTCATGCAGGCGCTGACGGCGCGCGGGAAGCTGGACCGCAAGGTCGAGGGTCTTCCGAACGATGCCCGCGTCCAAGAGATGAAGACGGCCGGGCAGGCCCTGACGCGGCCGGAACTGGCCGTGCTGATGGCCTATTCCAAGCTGGAGCTGTCCGACGAGATCGTGGCCTCGGCCGCGCCGGAGGACCCCTTCTTCGAGGAAACCCTGGTCCGCTATTTCCCCGGCGCGCTGGCGCGGTTCGAGGACCAGATGCGCGGGCACAGGCTGCGGCGCGACATCATCGCCACGGTCCTGTCCAACGAGATCGTCAACATGGCGGGGCCGACCTTCCCGGATCGTCTGCGGGGCGCGGCCGGATGCGACACGACCGCCCTGGTCATCGCCTTCGAGGCGGCGCGCCGGGTGTTCCGCCTGGACGAAGCCTGGGACGCCGTCGGCGCCCTGGACCTGAAGGTCCCGGCCGAGACCCAGACCGCGCTGTATCTGGAGATCGCCACCGTCCTGCGTCGCCAAACCTTTTGGCTGGCGCGCCGCGCGGGCCGGTCGGGGACCAGCGTGGCCGGACTGATCGACGCCTATAGGCCCGCAGCCGACGCCCTGAGGGCGGCGGGCGGAGACGTCCTGTCGCGCTTCGAGCAGCAGCGTCTCGCGGCCCGGCTGAAGCGGTTCGCCGACATGGGGGTGGGCGAAGACCTGGCCCAGACGGTCTCCATGCTCCGCCCCCTGGTCGCCACCGCCGACATCGGCGATCTGGCCAAAGAGGCCAAAGACAAGGACGCCGGGTGGACCGAACCCCGGATGGCGCGGCTGTATCACCAGGTCGGCGCCGCCTTCGACTTCGACCGCCTGCGGGCGGCGGCGGGGGCGGTTCCCTCCGGCGACCATTTCGACCGGCTGGCCGTGCGCCGCCTGATCGAGGACCTGATGGGCGAGCAGGTCGTGCTGACCCAGGCGGTCGCGGCGGCGTCCCCGGCCGTGGTCGGCGATTCCGAGGCTACGGCCGAAGCGGCGGTCGATGCCTGGATCGGCCCGCGCCAGGCCCTGGTCGAGGGCGTCCGCAACGCCGTCGACGAGATCGAGGCCTCCGGCACCGGCTGGACCTTCGCCAAGCTGACCATCGCCAACGGCCAGATCCGAAGCGTGGCGAGCGCCGTCTGATGCCCAGGAAATTCCTCGTCGTCGTCGATGACAGCCCCGAGTTCGAGGCGGCGCTGCGCTATGCCTCGCGCCGTGCCCGATCGACGGGGGGCCGGGTCGCCCTGCTTCGTATCATCCCGGGCGGCTCGGACGAGCACTGGGCGGGGGTGCGCGAAGAGATCCAGCGCGAGCAGCGGGCCGAGGCCGAGGCCCTGCTGAACCGTCTGGGCGAGGAGGCCACGGCCCGTTCGGGGGCCCAGCCGATCTTTCTGATCGAGGAGGGCGAGCCCCATGACGCTATCCGCAAGGTCTGCGGCGAGGATTCCGAGATCAAGATTCTGGTCCTCGCCGCCGGTTCCGGCGCGCGCGGGCCGGGGCCGCTGGTGTCGGCCGTCCTGAAGGGCGGCGGGTTCGGCGGACGCAAGCTGCCGGTCACCATCGTCCCGGGCGAACTGACCGACGCGGAGATCGAAGACCTGGCATGACGCCAGGGCGCTAACGCTCGGCTCGCGGAGCCTCGCTGCTTGAGCGCGGGCGTTCCAGGGCGCTACCGCTCGCGACGCGGTCGCTCGCTGCTTGAGCGCGGGCGTTCCAGGGCGCCAGGGCGCTACCGCTCGCGACGCGGTCGCTCGCTGCTTGAGCGCGGGCGTTCCAGGGCGCTACCGCTCGCGACGCGGTCGCTCGCTGCTTGAGCGCGGGGTCTTGAAGCGGCTTGGCGACAGGCGCATCTGTTGGCCATGTTCATCCAGACAGAGCCCACACCCAATCCGAATGTCCTGAAGTTCCTGCCGGGACGCATCGTGTCGGGCACGCCGCGCGAGTTCGTGTCGATCGATCAGGCCGCGGCCTCGCCCCTGGCTGAAGCCCTGTTCCAGCTCGAAGACGTCAGCGGCGTCTTTTTCGGCGAGGACTATGTCTCGGTGACGCGAACCGCGCACGGTCGGGACTGGAGCGAGCTGAAGCCGGAGATCCTGGCGGTCGTGATGGACCATTTCACCTCCGGCGCGCCCCTGATGCGCGAGGGGATGGAGACGGCGGAGGACGCGGGCGAAGATTCCGAGATCGTCGCAGAGATCAAGTCGCTGCTGGACAGCCGCGTCCGCCCGGCGGTGGCTCAGGACGGCGGCGACATCCTGTTCGACAGTTTCGACCTCGAGACCGGCGTCCTGTCGCTGCGGATGCGCGGTGCCTGCGCGGGCTGCCCTTCCTCGGCCATGACGCTGAAATCCGGCGTCGAGCAGATGATGCGCCACTATGTTCCCGAAGTGACCCGGGTCGAACAGGTCTTGTAGGGCGCTGACGCTCAAGCATTTGAAACCAATACGTCTCGCCTCGCGCCTCGCGCTGAGGCAAGGTCACGCGTGGCCCGCTTCGACGCCGATCCCCAACTGAACCGCCTGGGCGAGGCGCTCGCCGCACTGCGCCGCGAGGCCGGCCTGAGCCAGGCGGAGGCGGGATCGCGCGTGGCGATGACCAGTCAGGGATGGGGCCTGTATGAAAGCGGTCGCAGACCCGGCCTGTTTCGACCCGACGTCCAGCGCCGCCTGACGACCGCGCTGGGGGCCACGACCGAGGACCTGTCGCGGCGCGCCCTCGGGCCGATCGCGGCGGAGGAACAGGCTGGCGACGGCGTGCGGAGCGGTGGACGGTCGTTCCAGCCCGGGCCGACGGCATCGCCTCGCCCGGCGGGTCGTGAGCGCATACCCCTGACGAATGACGACCTGGCTCCCTGGGCGGCGTCCGGCGTGATCCTGGAGGTCGATCCGGAACGATGGCCGCGCAAGGATCAGGGATGCGTCATCGACCTGGCCGACGGGCGACGCTTGATCCGGCTCTACGACGGCGCGGACGCCGAAAGCCTGTTCGTGCGGGGAGGACCGGCGGGCCTGCAGGCCCGCAGCGTGGTTCCGCGATCCGACATCTCGCGCGTCGCCGCTGTCCTGTCCCGGATCGACGAATGAAACAAATACGTTGTGATGACCGGCAAGACATGAAACAACGGGGTTGCAAGACCTGCCGTTGGACCGCCCATGCCCCGATCACCGAACGAAACGGACGCCTTCGTCGGGGCCCGGCTGGCCCAGAGACGCCAGTCGCTGGGACTGACCCAGATGGCGCTGGCCCGGCGCCTGGGCATCAGCGCCCAGCAGATCCAGAAGTACGAGGCGGGCTCCAACCGGATCTCCGCGTCCCGGCTTCACCGGATCGCCGTCGCGCTGGGCGATCATCCAGGGGCCTATTTCCCGGAGGCCCGGCCGGCACAGGCGAGACCGGCCGGCAGCGGCTTCGACGCCCTCGGAGCGGCCCGGTTCCTGACCGCCACTCCGGAAGGCCGGGCGATCGCCGACAGTTTTCCCCTGATCCCCGAGCCGGGGGTCCGACAGGCCGTGGCCCGGATCGTCGAGGCCCTGGCGACCCCGTCCACTTCGATGGAGCCCGGCGAGAGCCCGTCGGTGTGAGGGGGTCATGAGGGTCCTGGTCATCGATACGGCGCTTGGGGCCTGCACCGTCGGTCTGTGCGAAAACGATCGCGTCCTGGCCCAACGTTCCGAAGTCATGGCGCGCGGTCACTCCGAGCGGCTGGGCGGTTTCGCGCGCGACGTCGTCGCCTCGGCGGCCGTTGGCTTCGACAGCATCGACCGCATCGGCGTCACGGTGGGGCCGGGCTCCTTCACAGGCCTGAGGGTCGGGCTGGCCTTTGCCCTGGGTCTGGGTCAGGCGCTGGGACGACCCGTGATCGGCCTTTCCTCGCTTCACGCCCTGGCCTGGACGATCGAGGGAGGGCCGCACGGACCGGTCGCCGCCGCGATCGATGCCCGGCGCGGCGAAGTCTATCTGCAGACCTGGCGCGACGGCGAACCGCTGGGGCCGCCCGAGGCCCTGACGATCGAGACAGCGCGGGAGCGCCTGTCCATGACCGGCCTGGACTGGCGCTGGGTGGGCAGCGGCGCGGCGCTTCTGGCCGAGGTTTCCGCCCCGACGGTGACCGAGCCCACGGTCCTGGCCCTGGCGTCGCTGACCGCGCGGCTGGATCCGACCGGTCACCCGGCGCGCCCACTTTATCTGCGCGCCCCGGACGCGACCCCACCGACCCGGTTGCCGGGTCAGGCGCGGCCGGTCGCCCAATCCGGATGAGCGGACCCGTGACCGACCTGCCGGCGGCTCTGGCGGACCTGCACGCCACGGCGTTCGACGCCCCCTGGTCGCCGACCGCCTTCGCCGAGCTGCTGGTCCAGCCGGGCGTGATCCTGGAGGCCGAGGATGAGGGCTTCATCCTGGTTCGCGTCACGCTCGATGAGGCGGAGATCCTGACTCTGGCCGTCCATCCCGAGGCGCGCCGCACAGGCGTCGGGGCGCGCTTGACCCAGGCGGCGGCCGCGCGCGCCGCGGCCGGAGGGGCCGATCGACTGTACCTCGAGGTCGCCGAAGACAATGCGGCGGCGCGCGGCCTCTATGCGCGGCTCGGCTTCGAGACCATGGGCCGACGCCGGCGATACTATGCCCGTTCTGAGGGGCCGGCCGTCGACGCCCTGCTACTGGTTCTCAACTTGTTTGAGCCGCTTCCCAGCGGGTGATCTGGGCCCTATCTTGCGCGCCATGGACCGGATCGAAAAACTCTGCGCCGACCGCGGCATGCGCATGACCGAACAGCGACGGGTGATCGCCCGCGTCCTGTCCAATGCCGAAGACCATCCCGACGTCGAGGAACTGTACCGCCGCGCCTCAGCGATCGACCCGCACATCTCCATCGCCACCGTCTATCGCACCGTGCGCCTGTTCGAAGAGGCCGGCGTCGTCGAGAAGCACGACTTCGGCGATGGGCGCAGCCGCTATGAAGAGGCGGGCGACGATCACCACGACCATCTGATCGACACCAAGACCGGCGAAGTCATCGAGTTCTTCGACGCGGAGATCGAGCGGCTGAAGACCGAGATCGCCGAACGGCTGGGCTTCGAACTGGTCGGCCACAAGCTGGAGCTTTACGGCAAGGCCATCCCGGGGGCCGAACCCTCCCGGCGCGAGGGCCTGATCTTCACCCGCAACGTCGCGCGGGTCGATCCCGAGCGCGTGTCCTGATCCCGTCGTCGGGCGGGGCCGCCTTGCGGACGCCCGGATCGGCGACCATAAGCCGCCCATGTCCGACACCCAGACCCTGAGCGAGGCCCGGTCTGACCCGGGAATGGCCGCCGGCGTGACCAAGCGGCTGTTCATCAAGACCTACGGCTGCCAGATGAACGTCTATGACTCGGAGCGCATGGCCGATGTGCTGCGCCCGCTCGGCTATGCCCCGACCGACACGGCCGAGGGCGCGGACTTCGTCATCCTGAACACCTGTCACATCCGCGAGAAGGCGGCCGAGAAGGTCTATTCCGAGCTCGGCAAGCTGCGCGAGATGAAAGAGGCCCGATCCGGCGCCCTGACCATCGCCGTGGCGGGCTGTGTCGCCCAGGCAGAGGGCGAGGAAATCATGCGGCGACAGCCGGCGGTCGATCTGGTCGTGGGGCCCCAGGCCTATCATCAGCTGCCCGAGCTTCTGACCCGCACGGCGCGGGCGCGGGGCGAGCGTATCGGGGCCGATTTCGCCGCCGACGAGAAGTTCGACAGCCTGCCCCAGACGCGCGGCGTCACCGGGCCGACCGCCTTCCTGACGGTGCAGGAGGGCTGCGACAAGTTCTGCAGCTTCTGCGTCGTGCCCTATACGCGCGGGGCCGAATGGTCGCGTCCGGGCGAAGCGGTGCTGGCCGAGGCGCGGGGCCTGGCCGATCAGGGGGTGCGCGAGCTGACCCTGCTGGGCCAGAACGTCAACGCCTATGACGGGACTGGACCGAACGGCGCGGTCTGGACCCTGGCACAGCTGGCGCGGGCGCTCGCCGAGACGCCCGGCATCGACCGTATCCGCTACACGACCAGCCATCCCAACGACATGGCCGACGACCTGATCGCGGCCCACGCCGAGCTGCCGCAGCTGATGCCCTATCTGCACCTGCCGGTTCAGTCGGGTTCGGACCGGATCCTGCGGCTTATGAACAGGAAGCACGGGCGTCAGGCCTACATCGACCTGATCGGCCGCATCCGGCAGGCGCGGCCGGACATCGCCATCTCCGGCGACTTCATCGTCGGCTTTCCGGGCGAGACCGATCGGGATTTCGAGGACACGATGGATCTGGTGAGGCGGGTGAACTACGCCTCGGCCTTCAGCTTCATGTATTCGCCGCGCCCCGGAACGCCGGCCGCGACGATGGGGACGCAGGTCCCCGCCGAGGTGGCGCTTTCGAGGCTCCACGCGCTTCAGGCCCTGCTGTTGCAGCAGCAGTCGGCCTTCAACGCCGCCCAGGCCGGCAAGACGCTGGACGTGCTGTTCGAGAAGAAGGGGCGGCACGGCCGCCAGGCGATCGGTCGGTCTCCCTATCTGCAATCCGTCCATGCCGAGGACGCGGACCATCTGATCGGCCGGATCGTTCCGGTGCGTATCCTCAGCGGACAACAGAACAGTCTGACGGGAGAGCTTCTTGGCGCGTGAGTCCGAGTTCCTGGCGTTGGACGATCACGCCCTGCGCGCCGTCATCGGTCCCAACAGCCGTCACGTCGCCCTGATCGAGGACGCCTTCAAGGTGTTGATCGAGGCCCCCGGCGGCGGTGTCTCGATCAATGGCGGCGCGCGCGACCGCGCCAACGCCAAGGCGGTCATCGCCGGCCTGATCCAGCGCGCTGAAAAAGGGGCCGAGGTCAACGAGGCCGACGTCCGCGCGGGCATCGGGGCGGCGCGCGGCGGTGGCAAGGGAGCCCACAGCACAGATCCGATGGCCCTGCCGATCGGCAAGCGCGGGGCCATCGTGCCCAAGACCAATGCCCAGGCGCGATACCTTGAGACCCTGGCCAGCTGCGAACTGACTTTCGGCGTCGGGCCGGCGGGCACGGGCAAGACCTTTCTGGCGGCGGCCTATGGGGCGTCCCTGCTGCGGCGGGGGCAGGTGGACCGGCTGGTCATCACCCGCCCGGCGGTGGAGGCGGGCGAGAAGCTGGGCTTCCTGCCCGGTGACCTGAACGAAAAGGTCGATCCCTACCTGGCCCCGATCTGGGAGGCGCTGAACGACATCCTGGGGGCCGAGGATGTCCAGCGCCGCCGCGACAAGGGCGAGATCGAGGCCGCGCCCATCGCCTTCATGCGCGGGCGGACGCTCAGCCACGCCTTCATCATCGTCGACGAGGCCCAGAACACCAGCCGGCTGCAGATGAAGATGGTCCTGACCCGGCTGGGCGAGGGCGCGCGCATGGTGGTGACGGGCGACCCGTCCCAGATCGACCTGTTGAACCCCCGGGACTCCGGCCTGGCGCACGCCCTGCGCATCCTCAAGGACGTCAAGGGCGTCGGGGTCCTGGCCTTCGAGGCCGAGGACGTGGTGCGCCACGCCATGGTCGAGCGGATCGTGCGGGCCTATGACGCCGACGCCACCCGCAGTCGTCCGACCCCCGACCTCGAGGACCCGTCCGAGCGATGATCGAGGTCGAGGTCGAGGTCGAGGGCTGGGCGGCGGTCGCTGACGTCGAGACCGTCACGCGGCGGGCGGCAGGGGCCGCGCTCGGCGAAGTATCCGGCACGATCACCGTCCTGCTGACCGACGACGAGACGGTCCGCGATTTGAACGCCCGGTTCCGCGACAGGGATCGTCCGACGAACGTGCTGTCCTTTCCGGCCGCGCCGATTCCGGGGATCGACCCTGCGCCGTTGGGCGACATCGTCCTGGCGCTGGAGACCTGCGGAGCGGAGGCGCAGGCGCAGGGCAAGACCCTGTCCGATCATCTCAGCCATCTGGTGGTCCACGGCGTGCTCCATCTGCTGGGTCGCGACCATGAGACGGACACCGACGCCGACGAGATGGAGGCCGAGGAACGCCAGATACTGTCCGGCCTCGGCATCGCCGACCCCTATCGGGCGATCGCATGACCGCGTTTCAGGAACGGATTTCCGCTCTGACGGCAGGCCGCTGGGCCCGCGTCGTCCTGGCGCTCGTCGCCGGAGTGCTAGCGGCCCTGGTGCATCCCCCGTTCGGTTTCCTGCCGGGTCTGGTCGCCTATCCCCTGCTGATGCTGCTCGCGGAACGCTCAGACTCGGTGCGGGGCGCCTTCTGGATCGGCTGGCTGGCGGGGTTCGGATACTTTCTCGTCAGCTGCTGGTGGGTGGCCGAGGCCTTCCTCGTCAACCCGGCCCAGGCCTGGATGGCCCCGTTCGCCGCCAGCCTGCTGCCCGCCGGGATCGGCCTGTTCTGGGGCGCAGCGGCGGCGCTTTATCGACGGTTCGGGCCGCAGGGCCTGTCCCGTGTCATGGTGTTCGCGGCCCTGTTCGCCCTGCTGGAATGGCTTCGCGGTCATGTGCTGACAGGCTTCCCATGGAACCCGGCGGGGGCGGGGTGGGCCGCCGGATCGGCAGCGTCGCAGTTCGCCTCGGTCGCGGGCGTCTATGGGCTCGGCCTGGTCACGGTGGCGGCCGCCTGCGCCTTCGGGCCCATGGTCTCGACCGGCCCGCGCAAGGGCCGCGTCGGCGTCGCGCTGGCCGGTGCGGCCGTCTTCGCCCTGCTCATCGTCGGGGGGACGGTGCGTCTGGCAGGGGCGCAGGTTCGCGAGACGCCGACTGTCGTGCGGATCGTCCAGGCCAATGTCGATCAACAGTCGAAGTGGACGCCAGAGGCCTATCGCTCGATCGTGGATCGCTACGTCAATCTGACGGGCCAGGCGGGCGCGACCGTGCCCGACCTGATCATCTGGCCCGAGGGAGCCCTGCCGGCCAGCTTCGACACGGTGTTCGCGCCCGGCTCGCCGGACGGCGCGGCGATCGCGAACGCGCTTTTGCCGGGCCAGACCTTGCTGGCGGGGTTCGCGCGGGGAGAAGGCGATGCCGGGGGCGGGGCACGCTACTATAACAGCCTGATCGCGCTCGAGGACGAGGGCGGTAGCGGGCTTCGCATCGCGGCCATCTATGACAAGCACCGGCTGGTGCCGTTCGGCGAGTTCCTGCCGCTGGGCGGGCTGATGGGCGCGCTCGGCATCCGCAGCCTGGTCCATATGCCGGCCGATTTCAGCGCCGGACCGACGCCCGCGCCCATCGATCTGCCCGACGGATCCCGGGTCCAGCCGCTGATCTGCTACGAAAGCCTCTATCCCGGCTTTACCCCGGCGGGACGTGGACGGCCGGAGTGGATCGTCAATGTTTCCAACGACGCCTGGTTCGGCGCGACCTCGGGTCCGATCCAGCATCTCAATCTCGCCAGTTATCGTGCGATCGAGACCGGTCTGCCGGTGGTGCGCGCGACGCCAACGGGGGTCTCGGCGGTGATCGATCCCTGGGGCCGGGTCATCGAGGGGCAGCGGCTCGACAGCGGCGAGAGCGGCGTCATCGATGCGCGTCTGCCCGCGCCCGCCGAGGTGACCCTGTTTGGACGTATCGGCCATCTTTCGTTCTGGCTGATGGTCCTGGCCGGCCTCGCGCCTCTGGTTCGGTCGTTTCGCGGGCGGTGGACGGCGGGATGAGCGGCGCTCGACCACGCGCGACGAACTGGCGGACGCGTCACATCGATCTGCCCCTGGGTCGCCGACTGCAACAGTTGAGGTCCGAACGCGGCCTGTCCCGCGCGGACCTGGCCCGGGCCCTCAGGGTCTCCCAGCCCTCGATCCAGCATATCGAAGAGGGAGACAATCGCGTCAGCGCGGCTCAACTCTGGCAGATATGCGGCGTCCTCGGGATCGAGGCCAATGTGGTGTTCGAGGCGCTACCCAACCGCATCTGGCGAGACCGCGCGGAGTTCGAGGCGTTCGCCGATCCGCCAATCCCCGCCGGTGTTCGGGAGGAGGCCGCGGCCTTTGAACCGGCTCCGACCGCCCGCGACGTTCTGAAGCTGGCCAAGGCCGCGCGGAGACTGTCCAGCGAGCAGATCGGCCTGCTGATCGCGGCTGCGCGCGGCCTGCGGGGCTGACAGGCCGAACCTGCCGCCCACTCGTGATCGCCGTCGACGCTGTTCGCCCCTTGAGCTTGATCGTTTGAGGTGGACCCACGCGGTGCGTCCACCCTAACCGATCAGGCTCTAAGGTCACGGAATCGCCATTTCCCAGAATTTGGATGACAGTCGCGAACCAGGGGCGCATCCCGTCCCGACGGTCAAGATTTGAATGACAACGGACGAACTATGGCTAGAGGCAAGGGAGAAGACGGTCCCCACCCGGTGGACCGGCATGTCGGGCGGCGGGTTTGCGAGAAACGGATCAGCCTGGGCTATAACCAGAGCGATCTGGGCCGGGCGCTGGGGCTGACCTTTCAGCAGGTCCAGAAATACGAGAAGGGCACCAACCGGATCTCGGCGTCCAAGCTCTGGGACATCGCGCGCTTCTTCAAGGTGGACGTGGCCTACTTCTTTCAGGGCCTGGGCGGCGCGCAGCCGGGGATGGCCGAGGACGGCGCGGCAGCGTTCGATCATGACTTCCCGGCGACCCGGCACACCATCGAGATCGCCCGCCTGGCCCCGCGCCTCTCGGCGAGACAACAGAAGCTGACTCTGGATCTGATCCGCGAGATGGCAGACCGCCCTGACAGCGAATAGCCGCTGACGGTTCCCGCTGTCCTTTCTCAGGGGATCAGGAGCGTCGAGCCGACTGTCCGGCGTCCTGCAAGGGCGCGGTGGGCGTCCTGGACGCGGTCCAGTGGGAACGTCTGACCGATTTCGATCCGGACAGCGCCTGAGCGAATCACCCCGAACAGCGCCTCGGCCGAGGCGTCGAGTTCCTGGGCCGTCGCCACATAGTCGAACAGGGTCGGGCGCGTCATGAACAACGAGCCGCCGCGCGACAGGCGCAGAGGCTCGACAGGCGGCACAGGCCCCGAGGCATTGCCAAAACTGACGAAAAGACCTCGTCGTGCGAGGCTGTTCAAGGACGCGTCGAGGGTCGCGGCGCCGACGGAGTCGTAGACGACCACCACGCCCCGGCCGTCGGTGATCTGTCGCACGCGCGCGGCGACGTCCTCCTGCTCGTACAGAATGACGTGATCGCACCCGTGGGCCGAGGCGAGAGCCGCCTTGGCCTGCGACCCGACGGTTCCGATGACGGTCGCGCCGAGCGACTTTGCCCATTGGCAGAGCACCAGACCGACGCCGCCCGCCGCAGCGTGGACCAGGATAATGTGGCCCTGTTTCACGTGAAACACCCGTCGGACCAGATATTCCGCCGTCATCCCCTTGAGCATCGCGGCAGCCGCCGTCTCGAACGCGATGTCGTCGGGCAGTCGAACCGCGCGATCCTCGGCGACGACGTGCGCTTCGGCATAGGCGCCCGGGGGTCCGCTGGCATAGGCGATGCGGTCGCCGACATGGAACCGGCTGACGCCCTCGCCGATGGCCTCGACGATCCCGGCGGCCTCCAGACCAAGACCCGTCGGGTAGGCGAGCGGATAGAGCCCGTCGCGCTGATAGATGTCGATGAAGTTCAGGCCGATCGCGCGGTGACGGACCAGGATCTCTCCGCGACCCGGCACCGGGAGCGGAACATCCTGTAGGGTCAGGACCTCCGGACCCCCGGCACGGTCGAGACGGACGGCGCGCATATGGGCCATGGCGGGTTCCTTTCGGTGGCCGGATCGGCCTAAGAGGACCTTCGAGAGGTTGGAGCGCCGTGATGAAATTCAAGGTCGAAGCCGAATGCACCCCCGAGGAAGCCCGCGCTTTTCTCGGCCTGCCCGATGTCACGCCGCTGAACGAACGACTGGTCGCCGAGATGCAGGCACGGATGGAATCGAACATCACGGCCATGCAGCCCGAGGAACTGATGAAATCCTGGACCGCCTTCGGTCTTCAGGCCCAGGATCAGTTCCGGCAGATGATGCAGGCGGTCGTCACCAAGTGAGCGGGTCCCGCCTCCTCCGATGAGCGACACCATCTATGCCCTGGCGACACCACCGGGCCGGGGTGCCGTAGCGATCCTAAGACTGTCGGGTCCCGGGACGGATTCCGCCCTGAGCGCCCTATCGGTCGACCTTCCGGAGCCGCGTCTGGCCAGCGTCCGGACACTTCGCCATCGAGGCACCGCGCTCGACGAAGCCTTGGTCATCCGGTTCATCGCACCCCACAGCTATACTGGCGAACCCGCTGCGGAACTGCACCTGCACGGGGGGCGGGCGGTCGTGGAGGCCGTGTCGCTGGCGCTGGCGGACATCGGCCTTCGCCCCGCCGAGCCTGGGGAATTCACACGCCGTGCCTTCGAGAACGGCCGGATGGACCTTGCGCAGGCCGAGGCGGTCGCCGACCTCGTGGACGCCGAGACCTCCGCCCAGGCCGCTCAGGCCCTGGGCCAGCTGGATGGCGCCCTGTCGGCCACCTATGCCGGGTTTCGCCGCGACCTGCTGACCGCCCTCGCCCTGGTCGAGGCCGAGATCGACTTTCCGGACGAGGACGTGCCGGACCATCTGGCGCGGTCGGCGGGGCCCGTTCTGGACCGCCTGCTGACGGACATCTCGGCGGCGCTCGCGGATGCGGATCGGGGGCGACGGGTGCGCGAGGGCTATAGAATCGTGCTGATCGGCGAGACCAATGCCGGCAAGTCGGCGCTGTTCAACGCCCTGGTCCAGCGCGAGGCGGCCATCGTCACCCCGATCGCCGGGACCACGCGCGACGTGCTCGATGCCGACCTGGTGATCGGCGGCTATGCCGTGACCCTGTCCGACACCGCCGGTCTGAGGGAGACCGCCGATCCCGTGGAGGTCGAAGGCGTGAGGCGCGCCAGGGCCAGAGCAGAGGCGGCCGATCTGCGGCTCTGGGTGCGCGGACCGGGCGACCCGGAGGGCGACGCGTCGGACTTCGTCCAGCCGGACGACCTGATCGTCTGGACCAAGTCCGATCTCGGCGGGCAGGGCAAAGGCGAAGGCTTTCTGGTCAGCGCCACGACGGGCGAGGGTCTGGACCACTTGCAGAAAGCGCTGGCCCGGCGTCTGGCGCGCGATCTTGCTGGAGCCGACTTCCCGGCTGTGACCCGGGAGCGACACAGACGGCGGCTCGTCGAGGCGAGCGAGGCGCTTCAGGTCGCGCGGGCCCGGCTGATGGATGCGCCCGAGCTGGCGGGGGAGGACCTGCGGCGCGCCGCCGAGGCCCTGGGCCGCGTGACCGGCGGAATCGGCGTCGAGGACGTGCTCGGCGAGGTTTTCTCCACCTTCTGCATCGGGAAGTAGGACCGGCTGTTTCACGTGAAACATGGCGACGCTGGCGTTTGGCGACGCGCTGGCCTATGTCCCGCCTGCCATGAGCTCCCCCTCTGCCTTCGACGTGATCGTGATCGGCGGCGGCCACGCCGGCTGCGAAGCCGCAGCGGCCGCCGCCCGTATCGGCGCGCGCACCCTGCTGCTGACCCAGAAGCTCGAGACCATTGGAGAAATGTCCTGCAATCCCGCGATCGGGGGCCTGGGCAAGGGGCACCTGGTTCGCGAGATCGATGCGCTGGACGGGCTGATGGGCCGCCTCGCCGATGTCTCCGGCATCCAGTTTCGCATGCTGAACCGGTCCAAGGGCGCGGCGGTGCGCGGTCCGCGCAGCCAGATCGATCGAAGCCTGTATCGTGACGCCATGCAGGACGAACTGGCCCGGACGCCAAACCTGACCCTGATGGCGGGGACGGCCGAGAGCCTGATCCTCGATGGCGACCGGATCGTCGGCGTCACGACCGGCGACGGGGTGATGCTGCGCGCCGGGGCCGTGGTCCTGACGACCGGGACCTTCCTGAACGGCGTCATCCATCGCGGGAATGAGCGCGTGCCCGCCGGTCGGCATGGCGAAGTCCCGTCCACGGGACTGGCGCAGGACCTTTATGGCGCGGGCCTGTCGATGGGCCGGCTGAAGACGGGCACGCCGGCGCGTCTGGACGGCCGGACCATCGCCTGGGGTCAGCTGGAGATGCAGGCGGCCGACGACACGCCGGTTCCCTTCAGCTTCCTGACCGACCGCATCACCGTGCCGCAGATCGCCTGCGGCATCACCGCGACGACCGAGGAGACGCACCGGATCATCGCCGCGAACCTGGGCGAGAGCGCCGTCTACGGCGGTCGCCTGACCGGACGCGGCCCGCGCTACTGTCCGTCGATCGAGGACAAGGTGGTCCGGTTCGCCGACAAGACTTCGCACCAGGTCTTCCTGGAGCCCGAGGGGCTGGACGATCCGACCGTCTATCCGAACGGCATCTCGACCTCGGTCTCACCCGAGACCCAACTGGCGTTCCTGCGGACCATGCCGGGACTGGAGGCCGTCGAGGTGTTCCGCTTCGGCTATGCCATCGAGTACGACTACGTCGACCCGCGTGAACTGAGTCCGGCGTTGGAGGTCAAGCGTCGGCCGGGTCTCTATCTCGCCGGTCAGATCAACGGGACGACCGGCTATGAGGAGGCGGGCGCTCAAGGATTGATCGCGGGCCTCAACGCCGCACGCGCGGCGGCCGGATCTGATGAGATCGTGCTGGGCCGCGACCAGGCCTATATCGGTGTCATGATCGACGATCTGGTCACACGCGGTGTGACCGAGCCCTACCGGATGTTCACCAGCCGGGCGGAATACAGGTTGACGCTCCGGGCGGACAACGCCGATCAACGGTTGACCGCGCTGGGCGTCACGGCGGGTGTGGTCGGATCCCGCCGGCAAAGGCTGTTCGGGGAGAAGGCGAACCTGTTGGCGGAGGCCGGTGAGTTCGTCCGCAATACGCGGTTCACGCCCAAGGAGGCCGGAGCCCTTGGTCTGACGGTCAACGCCGATGGGCAACGTCGTTCCATCCGGGACCTGCTGGCCTATCCCGGCGTCGATCTGACAGCGTTCGAACAGGCCTATCCCGTGATCCACGACTGGCCCGCCGCCGTGCGCGAACAGGTCGAGATCGAGGCCGGTTATGCCGGATATCTGGACCGGCAGGCGGCGGACGCGGAGGCCTTGCGCCGCGACGAAGCGCTGAGCCTGCCGGGCGATATCGACTATGGGTCGGTTGGCGGTCTCTCGCATGAGGTCCGTGAAAAGCTGGCCCAGGTGCGTCCGCGCACCCTGGGACAGGCCGGGAGGATCGAGGGCGTGACGCCGGGGGCTCTGACCGCCTTGCTGTCCCATGTGAGACGGACCTCGGTCGCGGCCTGATGACCGCCGACGAATTCCGGAGCCTGACTGCAGCCACGACCGAGCGCATGTCCGAGCTGGAGATGTTCCTGGATCGACTGACCCAGACCAATGCGGTGATGAATCTGGTCGGGCCGGACAGTCTGCCGGACTTCTGGAACCGCCATGCCTGGGATTCGGCGCAGCTGCTGTCTCTCGCGCCCGAGGCCCGACGCTGGGCGGATCTGGGGGCTGGCGCGGGCTTTCCGGGGTTGATCCTCGCCATCCTGCTGAAGGGCCGGCCGGACGCCCGGGTCTGGCTGATCGATTCCCTGCAGAAACGCTGCCGTTTTCTCCAGTCCGTCGTCGATGAGCTCGCCCTGCCGGCGACGGTCGTCTGGGGCCGGGCAGAAGAGCAGGCCATCAGCGTCGACGTCGTAACGGCGCGGGCGGTGGCGCCTCTGGACAAGCTGCTGGGTTATGCACAGCCCTATATGGAGCGCGGTGCACAAGGTCTGTTTCTCAAGGGAGAGAAGGCCGAGGTCGAGTTGCGGGAGGCAGCCCGGGTCTGGCAAGTGAAGGCGGACCTCTCCGTCTCGCGCAGCGATCCGCGCGGCCGCATCGTTACCGTCCGGAGCCTGAAACGCCGTGGCTAGCAGTATGGCCAAAGTCCTGCCCAAGGGGCCCGCCCGCGTCCTCGCCGTCTCCAACCAGAAGGGCGGGGTGGGCAAGACGACGACCGCCATAAACCTGGGCACGGCCCTGGCGGCGATCGGCGAGCGGGTGCTGATCGTCGATATGGACCCCCAGGGCAATGCGTCCACGGGCCTGGGTGTTCCACGTGAAACACGCCGGATCACCATCTACGACGTGATCGTCGACGGGCGCTCCGTGCATGACGCTGCGGTGCCGACGGCCGTGCCCGGCCTCGACATCATCCCGGCCGACGCCGACATGTCCGGTGTGGAGATCGAGCTGAGCCAGGCCGATCGGCGCTCCTATCGCCTGCGTGACGCCCTCGCGGGACAGGGGCAGAACGGTAGCGCCGGGTATGACCCCCATCCCTACGACTATGTCCTGATCGACTGCCCGCCGTCGCTCAACCTGTTGACGCTCAACGCCATGGCAGCGGCGGACGGCGTTCTGGTGCCGCTGCAGTGCGAGTTCTTCGCCCTGGAAGGGTTGACGCAGTTGATGAAGACCATCGAGATGGTCCGTCAATCATTGAATCCCAGTCTTGAGATCCAGGGTCTGGTCCTGACCATGTACGACCGTCGAAACGCCCTCTCGGGACAGGTGGCGGCCGACGTCCGCGCCCATTTCGGCGAGAAGGTCTATGAGGCGGTGATACCCCGCAACGTCCGGGTGTCGGAAGCGCCGTCGTTCGGCAAGCCGGTGCTGATCTATGACCTGAAATGCACCGGCAGCCAGGCCTATCTGCGGCTGGCAAAAGAAGTCGTGGGCCGCGAAAGACGGCGTCTCGCCGCCTGATAACTGAACGGAAACAAGAGTTTGTCTGAACGTCAAAGAGGTCTGGGGCGGGGTCTGTCGGCCCTGCTGGGAGAGCCCGTCGCCGACGCCGCGCCGGTCACGTCGAGCCTGCCGATGCCGGTCGGCGTCCAGCTGGCCCCGATCGAGAGCCTCAAACCCAATCCGGATCAGCCGCGCAAGGTGTTTCGGCCTGAAGACCTGTCCGAACTCAGCCAGTCGATCCGTGACAAGGGCGTGCTCCAGCCGATCCTTGTGCGTCCCCAGCCCGGACAGGACGACGTCTGGCAGATCATCGCCGGGGAGCGGCGTTGGCGAGCGGCCCAGGCCGCGCGCCTGACCGAGGTGCCGATCATCGTCCGGGCCATGGACGATCTGGAGGTGCTGGAGGTCGCCATCATCGAGAACGTCCAGCGCGCCGACCTGAATCCCCTCGAGGAGGCGGAGGCCTATGCGTCGTTGATGGAGCGGTTCGGCCGGACCCAGGACGCGGTGGCCGGGATCGTCGGCAAGTCGCGCAGCCACGTCGCCAACACCCTGCGCCTGACGCATCTGACGCCGAGGGTGAAGGAACTGGTGGGGGAGGGCGTGCTGTCGGCCGGTCACGCCCGGGCCCTGCTGACCGCGCGCGATCCCGACGGTCTGGCGGAGAAGATCCTGCTGGAGGGGCTTAACGTCCGTCAGGCCGAGGCCCTGGCCCGCAAGTCCCAGGGCGGCGGGGACGCCAGGCCCAAGCCGGGCAAGGCGGCGGTCACGGCGTCCCCGGACACGGCGGCGCTGGAACAGGATCTGGCGGACGCCCTGGGCTTGAAGGTCTCGCTGGCGGATCGCGGCGGAAAGGGCGAGCTGACCCTGACCTGGGCCTCGCTGGAACAGCTGGACGATCTGTGTCGCCGATTGATGCGGGGCTGACGGCCGGGCCGTGCTAGGCTGAGCGTATGACCGACGAGACCGAAACCCCCGCCCAGGCCCTGAAACGGGTGCTCGCCGCCAAGAAGGCCGGCAGCCACCCGGGCGGCCCGGCCTTCAGGTCCGGCCAGCATCCGGAGAAATCCGTCAGCGCGAAGAATACAGCCCTGGCCAAGCCGGCTTTCCGCAAGGCCTCCAAGCGCGGCTAGAGCCGTCTTGGTCCATCCTGAAATCGACCCCGGCTCGCTCATTCCACGCCGTCATCCTCGGACTTGATCCGAGGATCGGATGCGGGACGAAATCACGCGCAGGCGGGAGGCGAGGTCGAGCGATCACTCCTTGGCCCGAGGTGCGGATAATCCGATCCTCGGATCAAGTCCGAGGATGACGAGTTTGGGTCTACCCAACCCGTCAGGCTCTCACGAAGCGGAGTGCTCGCCTCGTCGTCAGGTGTTCATCGACTGGAAGAAGTCCGAGTTGTTCTTGGACTGGCGCAGCTTGTCGAGCAGGAACTCGATCGCGTCCTGCGGGCCCATGGGGTTCAGGATGCGGCGCAGGACATAGGTCTTGGTCAGCTGATCCTTGGGCGTGATCAGGTCTTCCTTGCGGGTGCCGGACTTGAGCACGTCGATGGCGGGGAAGATGCGCTTGTCGGCGACCTTGCGGTCCAGCACGATCTCGGAGTTGCCGGTGCCCTTGAACTCCTCGAAGATCACCTCGTCCATGCGGCTGCCGGTGTCGATCAGGGCCGTGGCGATGATGGTCAGCGATCCGCCTTGCTCGACGTTGCGGGCCGCGCCGAAGAACCGCTTGGGCCGCTGAAGGGCATTGGCGTCGACACCGCCGGTCAGGACCTTGCCCGACGACGGCACAGTCGCGTTGTAGGCGCGGCCCAGACGGGTGATGGAGTCCAGCAGGATCACCACGTCCTTCTTGTGCTCGACCAGGCGCTTGGCCTTCTCGATCACCATCTCGGCAACAGCGACGTGGCGCGTGGCCGGCTCGTCGAAGGTCGAGGCCACGACCTCGCCCTTCACCGTGCGCTGCATGTCGGTGACTTCTTCCGGGCGTTCGTCGATCAGCAGGACGATCAGGAAGACCTCGGGGTGATTGGCCTCGATCGACTTGGCGATGTTCTGCAGCATCACCGTCTTGCCGACACGCGGCGGGGCCACGATCAGGCAACGCTGGCCCTTGCCCAGCGGCGCGACGATGTCGATGACCCGGCCGGAACGATCCTTCAGCGTCGGATCCTGGATTTCCATGTGCAGCCGCTCTTCGGGATAGAGCGGGGTCAGGTTGTCGAACAGGACCTTGGTCTTGACCGCTTCGGGGTCTTCCAGATTGATCGTGTCGACCTTCAGCAGCGCGAAATAGCGCTCGCCCTCGCGCGGCGCGCGGACGGCCCCGTGGATGGTGTCGCCCGAACGCAGGCCGAAGCGGCGGATCTGGGACGGCGAGACATAGACGTCGTCCGGACCGGGCAGATAGTTGGCGTCCGAGCTGCGCAGGAAGCCGAAGCCGTCGGGCAGGATCTCCAGCACGCCGTCGGCGATGATCTCGACCTCTTCCTCGGCGAGCGCCTTGAGGATGGCGAACAGCAGGTCCTGTTTACGCAGGTTCGAGGCGTTCTCGACCTCCAGCTGTTCGGCGAAGGCGACCAGGTCGGCCGGGGTCTTCTCGTTCAGCTCCTCGAGCGTGATGCGGCCGGACGGGACGACGGGCTCGCCGTCGTCCTCGGCTTCGGCGTCATCGCCCAGGTCGGCGGCGGCGTCCGCGTCATTGACGCCATCGGCCTCGCCCGTTTCCGGGCTGGTGCCGGAGCTCAGCACCTCTTCGGTCTCTGCGATCGGGGCGTCGGTATCGTGGGTATCGGACATGGAAAGGCTCGGATGCGCGCCGCCGAACGGACCGACGCAGGGCGACGGAACGGGCAGGGCTGAAAGTATTGGCCTTTCGGCCGGATGGGAGGGCATCGGGTCCAAAGGCGGCCGGTGTCCCGCGAAGGGGGGCCAGCGATCGGTCGATGCGGAGAGAAGGGCAGCGCCCGAACGGACGCCTCGGCATCAGCGGAACCACGAACCGAGGGTTCGGGTCAAGCGTCGCGGCTCAGAACGTCCATTCCAGGGTAACGGACAGGACCATCAGGACGGCCAGCACGAAGGGGACTTCGTTGGTCATCCGCCAGAATTTCGAGGTCCGGGTCGAGATCCCGGCGGAGATGCGCTTACGCTCCGCGACCAGAAAGCCGTGCCAGCCCAGGAGCAGGAAGACCCCGACCAGCTTGGCCCAGATCCACGGCTGGGTCAGGATCACCGCGCCCCCCAGGTGGATCAGCCACAGACCCAGCACAAGGGCGAGGACCATCGCGGGGTTGAGGATGATCTTGAGCATCCGCGTCTGCCACAGCCGCAGCAGCGCGCGCATCTCGCCCCGCAGAGGCTCAGGCTTGTCGGCCTGTTCGGCGTCATAGGCGTAGAGGCGCGGCAGGAACAGCAAACCGGCCATCCAGGCGATCACCGCCAGGATGTGCAGGCCCCGGGCAAGATCGTAGAGGTTCATGCGGCGAGCCTCTCGCGCTGGCACGGACAGGCCTTCCACCGACCCTGGCAGCCGGGGCCCGCCGGCGCGGTCCCGATCCGGCCCAGGCTCTCGGCCACCGCCCCCGCCAAACCGTCGATGAACAGGGGCGCGGTGCCGACCGCGGGCACACGCAGATAGGGGTGGACGCCGGCCTCATGAGCCAGTTCGCCGTATTCGATGTCGAGCTCGACCAGGGTCTCGATATGTTCGGAGACGAAGGCGATCGGGGTGATGACCACGCCCAGCCCCGCCTTGCCGGCCTCGACGATGGCGTCGGGCGTCGACGGCCCCAGCCATTTCAGGGGTCCAACGCGGCTTTGATAGCACAGCAGCCAGTCGGACAGTCCCGCCGCCTCGGCGACGCGGGCGACGGTGGCTTCCACCTGCTCCTGATAGGGGTCGCCTTTGCCGGTCACCAGCTTCTCGGGAATGCCGTGGGCCGAAAACAGGACGCGGATGGGCTTGCCGGGATGCTCGCGGACGGCCTCGTCCAGCTTCAGCCGCACGCCCTCGGCCTGGGCCCGGACCCAGCCGTCGAGACCGGGATAGCAGCAGATGGTGCGCGTCCGGCCCGACCCGGCATAGGCGGCGTTCCACGCCTTGAGCGAGGACTCCGTCGTGGTGGTCGAGAACTGCGGATAGAGCGGCAATAGCACCACCTCGTCCGGACCCCAGGCGGCGACATCGATCGCCGCCTCATCGGTCAGGGGGTGCCAGTAGCGCATGGCCATGAAGCTCTTGACATCATCGCCCGGAAGCAAGGCGTTGAGGGCGGCGTCGAGCGCGTCCATCTGCTTGGTGGTCTCGGCCTTCAGCGGCGATCCGCCGCCGGCGTCCATCTGGGCGTAGTTGGCCTGGGCGCTGGCTTCGCGACGCGACGCGATCAACCGGGCGAGCGGTGTGCGCGCGAACCCCGGCAATCCGATGATCGCGGGGTCGTTGAACAGGTTGAACAGAAACGGCTTGACCGTCGCCGCGTCGTCGGGCCCGCCCAGGTTGAACAGGACGACCGCGATCCGGCGACCGTTGGCCCGATTGGGTGAGCTCGCCCCCCTGGCTAGCGTCACTGCGCCCCGATCCGCTTCAACACCTGCTCGACATGAGCGATCGGCACGTCCGGCAGGATGCCGTGGCCCAGGTTGAAGATCCATGGCCCGGAGCCCCAGGCTTCCACAAGCTGATCCACCCTGCGGTCCAGCGCCGCACCGCCCACGCGAAGCAGCAGGGGATCCAGCGCGCCCTGGATCGGCTTGATCTTCTGGACCTCGCGGCCGCGCTCCAGCGAGCAGGCGGTGTCCAGCGCCACGCCCTGAACATCGACGTCGCGGGCATAGCGGTCGGCGTGCAGGGCCGAACCCCTCGGAAAGCCGATCAGGGGCACGGTAACGCCGAGCTCACGGACCCGGGCGATCAGGGCCTGATGCGGCTTCAGCACCAGGCGTTCGAACAGATCGTCGGGCAACCCTTCCGCCCAGCTCTCGAAGATCTTCAGCGCGTCGGCTCCGGCATCGGCCTGCATCTTCAGATAATGGGCGGTCGCCTCGACCAGGATGGCCAGAACCTCATCGACCTTTTCCGGCTCGGCATAGGCATAGGACCGGGCGGTGGCGCGCTCGCCCTTGCCGATCGTGTCGCGGCCGCCGTCCAGCATATAGGTGGCGACGGTCCACGGCGCTCCGGCGAAACCGATCAGGGCCCGGTGCGGCTCCAGTTCGGCGCGGACGCGGCTGAGGCTCTCTCCGACCTGCGACAGGGCCTGACCGGCGCCGGCCGTCAGCTCGCGCATCCGCTCGACGGACGGGAGTTCGCCCAGACGCGGGCCTTCGCCCGTCTCGAACCAGACCTTCTGGCCCAGCGCCTGCGGGATCAGGAGGATGTCGGCGAAGACGATCGCCGCGTCGAAGCCGAAACGCCGCATCGGCTGCATCGTCGCCTCGGCGGCCATCTCCGGGTTCAGGCAGAAGGCGATGAAGTCCGGCGCTTCGGACCGCAGTTTGCGATACTCCGGCAGATACCGGCCCGCCTGGCGCATGAACCAGACCGGAGGACGGTCGAGAGTCTCGCCCCGAAGGACACGGATCAACGAAGGCGTGGTGCTCATGACTTGGCTTTACGGGGCCACGGCGATCCCCTCAAGCCCAGGGTCTTCCTCTTATCCTGATCAGGATTCGAGAAAAGAATGGAGGAAGAAGGCAGGGGCCGGGACGGAGGGGATGGATCGTCGCTCATCCGCCTCGAAAGGCGGCTTTTCCAGATCGAGCAGGAGGCCTCACGACGCCCGTGTGACAGCCTGTCGAAAGCGGGGACAGATCCTAACGAATCCTTAACAGGGGGACCTTGGCGGGTCGGCGTGTTTGCCATCGGCCTGGGCGCCGTTAACGCCTCGTTAAGGATTTCCCCAGCGAAACGAGGAAGGGCTTTCAGCCATGGGATGATCCGGGTCCGGACCGCCGCCGCTGTCCGATCCCATCCCGTCTCGCGCCCTCCTCCGGCCCGCGCTATAGGGATCGGACCTCGGGACGGGTCGTTCGGCGCCCCGTCCGGTCCACAGGAATCAGAGCCATTATCGTCCTGCACGCCCCAGTCATCCTCTGTCGGGTGCCGTCGTGAGCCCGGCGCGCCCCACCGGGGCGTCGCGCCTGGCCACCTATTTCCATGTCCACCTGGTCTCGGATTCGACCGGGGAGACGCTGAATGCCATGGCCAAGGCGGTGACGGCCCGGTTCGACGGGGTGATCCCGATCGAACACATCTATGCCCTGGTGCGATCCGACAAGCAGATGGAGCGGGTTCTGGCCGAGGTCGCGGCCGCGCCCGGCGTCGTTCTGCACACCATCGTCGACCGCGATCTGAGAGCGCAGCTGGAAGAAGGCTGCCGGCAGCTGGACATGCCGCACATCGGTGCGCTGGATCCGTTGGTCGGGGCCCTGTCGCGCTACCTGGGCGCGGCCCTGTCGACCCGGGTCGGGGCCCAGCACGCGCTCGACCACGACTATTTCAACCGGATCGGGGCGCTGGACTATGCCATGGCCCATGACGACGGCCAGGGCACGGCCGAGCAGCTGGAAGGGGCCGATGTGGTCCTGGTGGGGGTCAGCCGGACCTCCAAGACCCCGACCTGCATCTATCTGGCGCATCGGGGGGTCCGCGCGGCGAACGTGCCCCTGGTGCCCGGCCAGGAGGATGGGGAGCGGCTGGTGGGGCTCAAGAACCCTCTCGTCGTGGGATTGACGGTGTCGCCCGATCGCCTGGTGCAGATCAGGCGCAACCGCCTGGACGGGCTGAACGCCAATCACGCCTCCTCCTATGTCGAGCCGGACGCCGTTCGCGAGGAGACGATCAAGGCGCGTCGGGCGTTCGAACGGCGCGGCTGGCCCACGATCGATGTTACCCGCCGCTCGGTCGAGGAGACGGCGGCGGCGATCCTGAACCTTCTGAACGAACGGCGGACGACCCGTCTCGGAGCCTCCTGGTGAGCGGTGAACGTCTGATCCTCGCATCGCGCAGCTCGGCGCGCCGCGCCATGCTGACTGGGGCCGGCGTCACATTCTCCACCGAGGACGCCGGCGTCGACGAGGACGCGATCAAGGCGTCCCTGCCGGATCATGCGCCCGACCAGCTCGCGCTGAACCTGGCCCGCGCGAAGGCGCTGGCCGTGTCGCGACGTGACCCCGAAGCCTGGGTTCTGGGCTCGGACCAGACCTTGGCCTTCGACGGCGGTCTGATGTCCAAGGCCGCGAGCCTCGAGGAGGCCAGAACGCGGCTCTCGGCCATGCGGGGTCGGACGCATGCCTTGCATTCCGCAGCGGCGCTGGCGCGGGACGGAACCGTGGTCTGGTCGGACGTGGACACCGCCCGGATGTCCATGCGCGCCTTTTCCGACGCCTTCCTGGAGACCTATCTTCAGTCGGAGGGAGAAGTGGCCCTGCTGGCCTGTGTCGGCTCCTACCGACTGGAGGGAATGGGCGCTCAGCTGTTCGATCGGGTCGAGGGCGACTATTTCACCGTCCTGGGCATGCCGCTCTGGCCGGTGCTGGCGGAGCTGCGGCGCGCCGGGGTCATCGAGACGTGACCCGCCCCCTCATCACCGGCGCTGCCCGGGTCGGAGGGATCGCCGGTCAGCCGGTGACCCGTTCGCTCAGCCCCGTCATCCATAACGCCTGGATCGCCGCGGCGGGGATGGACGCCGCCTATGTGCCGTTCGCGCCGGTGGACGCCGCGGGCTTCGAGGCCTTGGTCGTGGCCGGCCGCGCCGGAATGCTCGCCGGGATAAATGTCACCGCGCCGTTCAAGGAACAGGCCTTCGCACTGGCGGATTCGGCGTCGGCGACGGCGCGCTCCAGCGGATCGGCCAACATCCTGGTCTTTCAGGACGGGGCCGTCGCGGCCGACAGCGTGGATGGCGAAGGTATGCTGCTCGCGCTTTCGGATCAGGCCCCCATGCTGGATCTCGACGGCGCGCGGGTCGTCCTGCTGGGGGCCGGAGGGGCCGCGCGGGCGGCAGCCGCTGGCCTCGCCGGGGCGGGGGCTGACGTTCGGATCGTCAATCGCACGCGGTCAAGGGCGGAGGCGCTCGCGGCCGACCTGGGCGGCACCGTCCGGGCCGCCGGGGTCGGCGAGGGCTTCGGCGACGCCCGGCTGGTGATCAACGCTCTCAGCGTCACGCCAGAGCTGGACCCATCGCAGCTCGCGCCCGGCACGGTGGTCATGGACATGACCTATCGCCCGGTCGTGACGCCCTTCCTTCACGCCGCCCGGGCCTGCGGCCTCCCGACGGTCGATGGCCTGGCCATGCTCATCGGCCAGGCGGGTCCGTCGTTCCGGGCGATCTTTGGCGCGGAGCCGCCGCCGTTGGATCCCCGGCCGATGCTGCTGGCCCATCTGGGAGAGGCCGGGTGATCCTGCTGGGCCTGACCGGCTCCATCGGCATGGGCAAGTCGACCACGACGGCCATGTTCGCCAACCACGGCGCCCTGGTGTGGAACGCCGACGACGCGGTTCATGGCCTTTATTCGCGGGGCGGGGCTGCCGTCGGTCCCGTGGGCGAGGCCTTTCCAGGCGTGGTCGTCGATGAAGTGGTGGACCGGGCACGACTGGCCGAGGCCCTGGGCCGCGACGACACGGCGTTTCGCCGACTGGAGACGATCGTCCACCCCCTGGTCGCGGCGGGCCGGCTGGCGGACCTGGAAGCGGCACGGGCGTCAGGGGTCCGGCTTGCGGTCCTGGACATCCCCCTGCTGTTCGAGACCGGCGGCGACCGGGCTGTGGATGCGGTGGTGGTCGTCACCGCCGATGCGGAAACGCAAAGGCGAAGGGTGCTGGCCCGTCCCGGGATGACCGAGGAGCGGTTCGAGGCGATCCTGTCGCGCCAGATGCCGGACGCCGAGAAACGTCGCCGCGCCGATTTCGTCATCGACACCGGCCACGGGCTCGAGGTCGCGCGAGAGCGGGTCGCGGAAATCGTGGGGATGGTGCTCTCGCCAGGCTGGAAACCCCGTGCCCGACCTCTTTCCCCGGCCGACGAACCGATTCATTAAGGCATTCCTTGGTGGGCGTGATCTGATCCGAGAACCGCCCATATTTTTCGGGATCACCCCCTATGGCCCGCGAAATCGTCCTCGACACCGAAACCACCGGCTTCGACCCCAGGACGGGCGACCGGTTGATCGAGGTCGGCTGCATCGAGATCGAGGACCTGCTCCCGACCGGCCGGACCTTTCACCGACTGGTCAATCCAGAGCGCCTGATCCCCGAGGGCGCGATCAAGGTCCACGGCATCACCGACGACAAGGTGCGTGGGGCCCCGAAGTTCGCCGAGATCGTGTCGGACCTGATGGACTTCATCGGCGACGCGCCGGTGATCGCCCACAACGCCGCCTTCGACCGGGCCTTCATCGACCACGAGTGCGGCTTGTGCGGATGGGCCCTGATCCACGAGACGCGCTGGATCGACACCCTGGCCCTGGCCCAGAAGCGGTTCCCGGGCATGGCCAACTCGCTGGATGCCCTGTGCAAACGGTTCAAGGTCTCGCTGGTCGAGCGGACCCTGCACGGGGCCCTGATCGACGCCCGCCTGCTGGCCGAGGTCTATCTGGAACTGAAGGGCGGCAAGGAGCGGGTGCTGGACCTGTCGGCGCGCACCGGGGCCCAGGCCGCGACGGGACAGGCCGTGATCGGCGGCTATGCGCCGCGCCCACGCCCGCTGTCGCCCCGGCTGCACCCGGCTGAGGCCGAGGCCCACAGGGCGTTTCTGATCGAGACGCTGAAGGACCGGTCGCTCTGGGCCGGCTATGGGCTGCAGACCGAGCCGGCTTGAGCGATCAGGCGGCGCCCGGCGCCTGGGCGGCCTGCTGCATGCGGGCGGCATAGATGCCGGCGAAGTCGATCGGGTCCAGCATGAAGGGCGGATAGAAGCCGCCGTCCGCCGTCGCCCGGGCCACGATCTCGCGGGCGTAGGGGAACAGATAGCGCGGGCATTCGATCAGCAGCATCGGTTCGATGTCCTGGTCGCTGACGCCCTGCAGCTGGAACAGTCCGCCGTACAACAGTTCAACCTGGAACACCGGCGAGGCTTCCGTCGAGGCCTTGATCGACAGCTTCAGGTCGACCTCGAAAAGGCCGTCGGGGCGGCCCGAAGCGTTCAGCTCGACGCCCATGTCGATCGAGGGCTTGCCCTCGATGCGCAGGCTGTCGGGCGCGCGCGGGTTCTCGAACGACAGGTCGCGCACATACTGGGCCAGGATGCGGAAGCCCGGCATGGTCGGCTGAGCGGCGGCCCCAGTCGTGTCGGCGGCCGGGCTGTTGGAGAGGGGCGCGTCGGTCATGTGCGGATCAGTCGTTCATGCGGAGATGGGGACAAGGCCCGCGCGACTAGCACCGGGGACGCGATGTCGCAACGCTCGCCCGACGGATGCGGACGGGTGCGCCTCGCCTTGCGCCCGCCTATATAGGCCCCTAATCGTCCAACCGAGTTCGTCCATCCGGTCCGTGCCGAAGGACGCCAACGTCAGGAAGACCCCGTGCCGGTAGAATTCTCGATCGTGATCTTCGCCGTGATCGCGGCCATCGTCCTGTTCCAGCTCTACAACGTGCTGGGCAAGAAGGTCGGCCGTCAGCCCGAGGACGGCGCCAAGGCTCCGGTCCTGCCGGCCGGTGCCGCCGTGCCCGAGCCCGCGGCCCGCGCGCCGGGCCTGGACGCCGCGACCCTGGCCGCCGCCGCCTCGCTCCGGGCCCGCGACCCCGCCTTCGACCCCGCCAAGTTCATCGAGGGCGCGCGTCAGGCCTATGAGACCATCGTGCGCGGCTATGCGGCCGGCGACCGGGCGGCGCTGAAGCCCCTGCTGACGCCGACGGTGCTGGAATCCTTCGAGGCCGGGATCACAGCGCGTGAAACCCGCGGAGAGACCGAACAGGTCGAGTTCCTGCAACCGCCCCGCGCCGACCTCGAGCTGGCTTCGGCAGAGGGCGATCGCGCCGTCGCCAAGGTCCGCTTCCTCGCGGAACTGCGCTCCAGGATCCTGCCCCCGGCGGAAGAGGCCACGCCCGGCGCCCCGGCCGAGCCGCGCATCGAGGAGCGTCGGACCGCCGAACACTGGACGTTCGAACGCTCGCTGGGCGCGTCCGACCCGAACTGGGTCCTGGCTCGCGTCGAACCCGCCAACGCGTGAGCGGGAGAGGCCCTGCCGCCGGGACCGCCGGGCTGTGGCTCGGCGTCCTTGGGCTCCTTGTCGCCGGTTGCGCGACGGGCACACCGATCGCGCCCTCCCCGTCGGATCCAGCTCCGTCGCCGACCGGTCTGTCTGCGCCGACGAGCCTCGCTGGCTGGGCGGACGAGGATCATCTCGCGGCCTTCTTCGCCTATGTTCAGACCTGTCGGGTCGCGCGCGATCCTGCGGCCGTCCGACAGTGTGAGCGCGGTCGCCTGATCCAGCAGACCTCCCGGCCGGTGACCCCATCGATGGCGCGGGCCTTCTTCGAGACCGGGTTCTCGGTCGTGCAGGCCGAAACCGCCGACGGTGGCCCGGGCCTGCTGACCGCCTATTTCGCTCCGGAGTACCAAGCCCGGCGGGTGCCGGACGGGGTTTTCGACACGCCGGTTCTGGGCCGGCCCGAGGGATGGGCCCGGGGCTGGGTCGGGCCGGCGCGGGCCGAGATCGAGGCCGGGCCGCCGCCGTCGACGCCCCTGGCCTGGATGCGGGCCGAGGACCTGTTCTTCCTCCAGATTCAGGGTTCCGGCTATCTGACCTTCGAGGACGGGTCCAAGGCCCGGGCCGCCTATGCCGCCGACAATGGCCGACCCTTCGTCGGCATCGCCCGGCCGATGGCCGACCAGGGCCTCCTGCCCGCCGACGGCACCTCGGGCGACGCGATCCGGGCGTGGCTGGCGGCGCGGCGGGGACGCCACGCCCGGGCCGTCACGGCGCTCAATCCTCGCTACATCTATTTCGCGCTCGATCTGGATGACGGAGGCGACCCGGCGGGCGCCGCAGGGGTGTCCCTGCCGGCCCGGCGCGCCATCGCCGTCGATCCCGCCAGCTGGACCTATGGCGATCTGGTCTGGATCTCGGCCGAGGGCGGCAACCTCCGTGGGGCGCGCGGCAGCTATTCCGGGCTCGTGATGGCGCTGGACACCGGGTCCGCCATTCGCGGACCGGTTCGGGCCGATCTCTACATGGGTCGCGGCGCGGCGGCAGGGAACGAGGCCGGGGCGGTTCGCCACCCCCTGCGGATGTGGCGTCTGGTCCCGCGCTGAAGACAAGGCGTTTGGAGCACCAGCGAAACGGGCCTAGATGACGGGCGGATTCGCCGCCGGACCAACAGTATCCATGGCTTCCCTTCTCGAGCGCGTCGTCTATCGCAGCGACGCGGTCACCCCGGCCGACGGCCCCATGGACCTGTCGGCCATCGTCGCCACATCGGTCCGCAACAACGCCCGCCGTCGCATGACGGGAGCTCTGGCCCTGCACGACGGCACATTCGTCCAGGTGCTGGAGGGCGAGCCTGAGGCCTTGACGACCCTCATGGAAACGATCTCGACGGACGAGCGCCACCGCAATGTGCGCGTCCTCGCGCGCTGGCCGGTGCAGTCGCAGCTGTTTCTCGGATGGGCCATGGTCCAGGTCGACACCCGCGCACTGTCGCAGCACTTGGCCAAACTGATGGTCCAGACCGGATCGGGCGCCCAGGTGACCGGCGTCATGGCGGACCTGGCCAATGCGCGGCTGACGTCCCTGATCTAGAGCCCCAGCCGCCGGGCCCGCGCGGCGACTTCGAGCAGCAGGCGCTCGGCGATCAGATGCTCGGGCATGCCGGTGGTCTTGGTCATGACGTCCGCCGCATTGACGCTGTCCTGAACCGCGTCCAGCTGGTCCAACCTCCAGGCGCGAGCCTGGCGCAGCATCTCGGCCTCCTGCTTCCAGAAGACGCCCGAGGCCTTGGCGGCTTCCTTGGCTCCGACGCCGGAGGCCTGCAACACATTGATCCGGCGCAGCTTCGCCAGATGGATCGAGGCCGAGCGGACCGCCATGACCGCGCTCTCTCCCTCCGCCAGGGCGCGTCGCAGACCCCCCTGCGCTGGACCGGGCCGCCCGCCGAAGGCCTGCAATGCCGCGTCCGACAGGGAGGCGTCGGCCTCGACGCCCAGATGGACCTCCAGCTCATCGACGTCGATCGTCCGACCGGAGCCCGGGCCGATATACAGGGCCAGACGCTCGATCTCCTGACGCATCAGGCCACGCTCCTTGGGCAGCCGGGAAACGAAGGCGGCCAGGGCGTCCGAGGTCAGGCCGACCTTGTCGCCGGCCAGGGCCTCGCGCGTCATCCGGGCAATGTCGCCAGCCTCGTCCTCGTAGCAGGCGATGCCGACGCTGGCCTTGCCGGCCTCGGCGGCCTTCCTCAGGGCGGAGTCGCGGCCCAGAGCCCCGGCCTCGACCACCAGCATGGCCTCGGGATTGTAGCCACCCTCACCGTGGGTCTTGAGCGCCGCGGCGACCGCCTTGTCGACAGAGGCCTTTTCGGAACCCAGTCGCACGCGCACCAGGCGCCGCCCGCCGATCATCGACAGGGCGGTCAGGGCCTCTTCCAGCCGGCTCTCGTCGGCGTCGATGTCGCTGTCGGTCAGGACGGTGACATTGAAGGGGTCGTTCAGATCGGGCGTGATCGCCTTGCACAGGATCTCGGCGCGCTCGGCGACCCCGGACCGGTCTTTGCCATGGATCACGGCGGCGCGGACGCCCACCTCGGGCTTGGACAGGAAGCGATCAACCTCCGGCCGCTTCGCGAGAATCACCCCGCCAGGGCCCGCATCAGGTCCAGCCGGATCAACCGGGCCAGTTCGGCGGCGGCGCGGTCCTCGCCGTCCTGCTGGGCGGCGATCGCTGCATAGGGCTGGTCGGCGGCGGCATAGGTGGTGGTGACCGACTGGCTGCCGGTCAGGGGCGTGCCGGACGCGATCGGCGTCAAGGTCCAGGCGGCGCGCACGGTCAGCTCATAGCGTGTGGCCGTATCGTCGATCCTGCGACCCAGGGGCCGACGGTTCTGCTCCACCGCCGTCTCCAGGCGATAGAGGGGCGCGGCGGACCGGTCCCAGGCCAGGGCGTCTTCCAGCTGTTCGCGCAGGCGATAGCCGAGCCGGTCGTCCTGGGTCGACACCGCGATTCGGCGCAGCGGCGAGCCTTCGGCCGTCTCGGCGTATATCGGGGTGAAGCCGCAGCCCGTCAGCAACAGGCCGCTGGCCACGACGAGGGCGGAGAGGGCGCGCATCAGCCGGCCACCAGGTTGACGATACGGTCGGGCACCACGATCACCTTGCGGATGGATTGGCCATTGGCCTCCAGATACGCCTGGACGGCCGGGTTGGCGAGCGCCTCGGCTTCGACGGCCTTGGGATCGGCCCCGCGCGGCATCGTGATCTCGCCACGGCGCTTGCCATTGATCTGGATCGGCAGGACGACGTCGTCGTCGGCCGCCAGCGCCGGATCATAGGTGGGCCAGGCGGCGTCCAGCACCATTCCGGTCTCGCCCAGCCGGGTCCAGCATTCCTCCGCCAGGTGCGGGGTGAAGGGAGCGATCAGCCGGGCCAGCGCCGACAGGGCTTCGCGCCGGGCCGCACCGCCCGCGCCGTCGTGGTCCCGTACGGTGGCCACGAAGGCATAGAGCTTGGCGATGGCGGAGTTGAAGCGGAAGCCCTCGACCCCTTCGGACACCGCCTTGATAGCCTTGTGGGTCTCCCGGATCAGGGCGGCGTCCTGATCCGAGGCCGACGCGTCGGGGTCGAAGCCGTCGAACAGGGCCCAGACCCGCTGGACGAAGCGGCTGGCCCCCTCGACGCCGCCGGGCGTCCACTGCACATCGCGCTCGGGCGGGCTGTCGGACAGCACGAACAGGCGGCCGGCGTCCACGCCGTGGCTCTCGAGGATTTCGGCCGGGGCCACGACGTTCTTCCTGGATTTCGACATCTTCTCGATGTCGCCGATGATCAGGGTCTCGCCGGTGGACCGCTGGCGAGCCGAGCGGACGCCAGCGTCGTTGGACAGGTCCACGTCGGTGGGTTCGACCCAGGCGCCGTCGGTCCGACGATAGGTCTCGTGGACCACCATGCCTTGCGTGAACAGGCCCGCGAACGGCTCCTTCACCGACAACATCCCGGCGTCCGACAGGGCCCGGGTGATGAAGCGGGCATAAAGCAGGTGCAGCACCGCGTGCTCGACGCCGCCTATGTACTGATCCACCGCCAGCCAGCGGTTGGCCGCTTCGGCATTGATCGGCTCGGCCGCCGTCGGGTCGGTGAAGCGGGCGAAATACCAGCTGGAATCCACGAAGGTATCCAGCGTGTCGGTCTCGCGCCGGGCGTCGGCCCCGCATGAGGGACATTGGACGTGCTTCCAGGTCGGGTGCCGGTCCAGCGGATTGCCGGGCACGTCGAAGGTCACGTCGTCGGGCAGGACGACAGGCAGCTGATCGGCCGGAACCTCCACCACCCCACAGGCCTCGCAGTGGATGACCGGGATCGGGCAGCCCCAATAGCGCTGGCGGCTCACGCCCCAGTCGCGCAGCCGATAGATGGTCGCGCCCTTGCCGTGGCCCGAGGCTTCCAGCCGACGGATCGCTTCGGCCTTGGCCTCTTCGACCGAAAGGCCGTCCAGAAAGTCCGAGTTGAAGATGCGGCCGGGTCCGACGTAGGCCTCGGTCGCGATTTCGACGGTCTCGGTGCCGTCCGGCCGGACGACAGGCAGGACCGGCAGGGCGTATTTGCGGGCGAAGTCCAGGTCGCGCTGGTCATGACCCGGACAGCCGAAGATGGCCCCCGAGCCATAGGTCGACAGCACGAAGTTCGCTGACCAAACAGGCAGGGTCTTTTCGGGATCGAAGGGGTGGCGCACCCGCACCCCCAGATCGACACCCAGCTTCTCGGCCTTTTCGATATCGGCCTCGCTGGTTCCGGTCTGGGCGCAGGCTTTCACGAAGTCCGCGACGTCCGGCCGGTGCTCGGCGATCGTCCTGGTCAGCTTATGGTCAGGAGCCAGGGCGATGAAGCTGGCGCCGAACAGGGTGTCGGGCCGGGTCGTGTAGACCTCGATCGGGTCGCGGTCGTGGCTCGGTTGACCCTCCGGCGCATTGGCCAGGAAGGCGGGAACCTCGGCGACGTCCCACCACAGGGTCGCGCCCTTGGATCGGCCGATCCAGTTCTCCTGCATCAGCCGGACCTTGTCGGGCCAGCGGTCCAGCGTGGACAGGCCTTCGATCAGGTCGTCGGCATAGTCGGTGATGCGCAGGAACCACTGGTTCAGCTTGCGCTTCTCGACCAGGGCCCCGGAACGCCAGCCGCGCCCGTCGATCACCTGCTCATTGGCCAGGACAGTGTTGTCGACCGGGTCCCAGTTGACGACCCCGTCCTTGCGATAGACCAGGCCGCGCCGGTACAGTTCCAGGAACCAGGCCTGCTGCTTGCCGTAGTATTCGGGGTCGCAGGTGGCGAACTCGCGGCTCCAGTCCAGCGACAGGCCCAGCAGCTTCAGCTGCTCGCGCATGGTGGCGATGTTGTCGTAGGTCCAGCCCTTGGGATGGATGCCGCGCTCCATGGCCGCGTTCTCGGCCGGCATGCCGAAGGCGTCCCAGCCCATGGGATGCAGGACGTCGAACCCCATGGCCCGCTTGTGACGCGCCACCACGTCGCCCATCACATAGTTGCGGGCGTGCCCCATATGGATGTTCCCCGAAGGATAGGGAAACATTTCAAGGACATAGTACTTCTGGCGGCCCGTGTCCCGGGTGACGAAGGCATTGGCGTCCGCCCAGCGGGCCTGCTGGCGCGGTTCGATGGTCTTGGGGTCGTAGCGGGTCGGAGAGGCGGGCACGGGGTTCCTTGTCGAGTCTCCTCCCTGTCGCCGCTTGGCGATGCGGAGGTGGCTCGGCGGCGAAAGCCGACGAGACGGAGGGGCTCTTGAAGCGGACTCGCTCGGGGGGCGTCAAGAACCCCTCCGTCTGCTCGCAAGGGCTCGCATCCACCTCCCCATCGCCTGCGGCGACAGGGAGGAGACGTCGTCAGCCCGCGTTGGACAGGTTGAGCTGACGCGCCCGGGTCAGGATGGCGTTCTCGAGGTCCGCCTCGGTCTGGGCGGCGACGGGCGCGGCGGTCCAGCCGCCGGCGGCGTCGCGGACTTCCTTGGTGACCGTGACGTTCAGGGCGTCGGCGCGCAGGCGGGTGTCCAGGATGAAGACCGTCGCCTTGAAACGCTCGTTCGGCGTCTGCGGATTGACGTACCAGTCGTAGTTCACGACCCCGCCCCACGGATCGGCGGTCAGCAGCGGCATGAAGCTGAGCGTGTCCAGGGTGGCGCGCCACAGGTAGCCGTTGACGCCGATCCCCGCCTGAACATCGGCGCGTTCGGCCTGACGACCGCCCCCGAACAACCCGCCGCCGCAGCCGGCCAAGGCCAGGCCCGAGGCCATCAGGACGGCGGTCACAACGACCGTCTTGCCGCGAACGAAGCTCATCGAGGGAAGTCTCCAACCGATTGAAGGCGTTCGCGTGGGCCCGATTGCACGGCGCTCCGCGAAGCGAAGCTCTATAACACGGTGAAAAGGGGCGATGACAAGGCAAACACCGCCGACCCCCGTACCGCAGCGCTCGCCTCTCGCCTGAACACCCGGCCGCCGCATTCCCGTGACGCTTGCGCCACAGGCGTCGGCAAGAACGGCGGGAACCGGTGCCCAGAGCACGGGTTGCGTTGACCGGGCGGACCACCGATGTCTAATCGCGGTGTCCTTAGGTGGAAACGCCGAGTTCAGAGAATGCCTCGTCGGCGAAGACCGGCGATGCCAAGGGTTGGAAATGCGGCTGTCGGTCATCATCGCCGGGGTTGTCGGGCTCGCCGCCCTCGGTGGCGTGAGCGATGACGCGTCCGCTCAGAGCCGTTCGCGCGCGCCCGCCGTCAGCCTGGCCGAGGCCTCCGCCGCTCAGCGCACGGCTCCGACCCCCGCTCCGCGTCGCGGCCTGCGCTGGAACGAGAATGGCCGCTGGGGCCTGGATTTCAACCTGAACCAGCCCGTGGGCCGCGAGGCCGACTGGGGCGATGTCGAGGCCGGGGCCTACTATCGGCTGTCGCCGCGCCTGCGCGTCGGAGCCGCCGCAGGCCTTGCCGCGCCCGAACAGGATCCGGCCCGCGCCGCCGAGACGAACCGCCGCGTCTTGATGGTCGCCAGGTCGTAGGCGACCCGGTCGCTGTCGGGATGGTGCGCCGGCCACTCGCCCCGCCCCGCGTCGCCCCAGGCCTGATGCGCCAGGAAGGCCACCTTGGACGGGCTCATGCCGTAGCGGGTGATGTGGAACAGGAAGAAGTCGTTCAGGGCATAGGGCCCGACGGTGTCTTGCGTGGACTGGATCCTTCCGTCCGGCCCGGCCGGGACCAGTTCGGGCGAGATTTCCGTGTCCAGAATGGCATGCAGGGTGTCCGAAGCCCCCGCCATGTCCGGTCGCGCGGCGACCCAGCGGATCAGATGCCGGATCAGGGTCTTCGCGACACCGCCGTTGACGTTGTAGTGGCTCATATGGTCGCCGACGCCATAGGTGGCCCAGCCCAGCGCCAGTTCCGACAGGTCGCCGGTGCCCAGAACGAAGGCCCGGTTCTGATTGGCCAGCCGGAACAGATAGTCCGTCCTCAGGCCCGCCTGGACGTTCTCGAAGGTGATGTCGTGGACCGGCTGGCCGTCGGCATAGGCGTGGCCGATGTCCTGGAGCATCCGCTCCGCCGCCGGGCGTATGTCGATCTCGGCACCCGTGACGCCCAGCGCGGTCATCAGGGACCAGGCGTTGGACTTGGTGTGGTCCGATGTCGCGAAGCCCGGCATGGTGAAGCCGAGGATGTTCGTCCGGGGCAGGCCCAGCCTGTCGAGGGCCCCGCAGGCGACCAGCAGGGCCTGGGTCGAGTCCAGCCCGCCAGAGACGCCGATGACGATGCGTTCCGAGCCCGTGGACGTCATCCGCCGCATCAGGCCCTGGACCTGGATGTTGAAGGCCTCGTAGCAGTCCTGATCCAGCCGCGCCGGGTCGTCCGGCACGAAGGGGAAGCGGTCCAGCGGCCGGATCAGCGGGCCGGCCGCGGCCGTCTCGCGCACCCTGAACCCCAGCCGGATGAAGCCTTCCTCGTCCAGCTCGCGCCGCGCGCAGTCGGCGAAGGTGCCGTTCCGGAGCCGGTCCAGACCGATCCGGTCGACGTCCACATCGGCGAGCGTCAGATGGTTCTCCAGCGAGAACCGCTCGCCCGAGGCCAGGCAGGCCCCCAATTCGTGGATCGTCGCCTGGCCGTCCCAAGCCAGGTCGGTAGTGGATTCGCCCCATCCCGAGGCGGCGAAGACATAGGCCGACATGGCCCGGGCCGACTGGCTGGCGCACAGCATCGCTCGCTCTTCCGCCTTGCCGATGACGATGTTGGACGCCGACAGGTTGCAGAGAATGCGCGCGCCCGCGAGCGCCTGGCGGGTCGAGGGCGGCAGGGGTGACCAGAAGTCCTCGCAGACCTCCAGCCCCACGACGAAGCCCGTCCGGTCGTCGGCCTCGAACAGCAACCGGGTGCCGATCCAGCTGTCGATCCCGGCGATCCGCAGGGTCTCGACCCCGATGTCGTCGCCGGGGGAGAACCAGCGTTTCTCGTAATATTCCCGGTAGTTGGGCAGATAGGTCTTGGGCACCGCCCCGATGATCTCGCCTCCGGCCAGCAATACGGCGCAGTTCAGCAGTCGGTCACCGTGCCGGATCGGGGCCCCGACCACCGCTGCCAGTCCCGCCTCGCCCGCCTCCCAGGCCAGCACCGGCAGCTGCGCCTCCACGGCGTCCAAAAGGGCCGCCTGCATGTGCAGGTCGTCGATGGCATAGGCCGACAGGCTCAGCTCGGGAAAGACGACCAGGTCGGCCCCGGCCTCGCCCGCACGGCGGATCAGGGCCAGGTGCTCTTCGGCGTTCGCCGCCGGGTCGGCGACATGGACCACCGGCGTCGCCGCCGCCACGCGGACGAAACCGTGGGCGCGGGGGGCGTGAAAGGCGTGGGGCTCGGCCAAGGCGGGGTCCTGATTGGGGTTTTGCTCATATAGAGCCTAAGTCGGTCGGACACCACGATAGACCGTGACCTCGGCCCTCGCGACCGCTAAAGGCGAGCCATGAACGACGCGCCCAAGAAGGGCTGGTTCCAGCGACTGAGCGCTGGACTGGCCCGGTCCAGCCAGCAGATGACCGAGACGGTGGTCGGTGCCTTCGTCAAGGAGCCGTTGAGCGAGGCCGCCCTCGACCGGTTGGAGGAGCACCTGCTGGAAAGCGACCTGGGGCCGGCGGCCACGGACCGGATCGTCGCCCGCTTCCGCGAGCTGCGTTTCGGCAAGGTGTCGGACGAGCGCGAGGTCAAGGAGGCGCTGGCCGAGGCGGTCGCCGCCGAGCTGCTGCCGCGCCAGGCGATCTTCGACCCCCTGGGGCCGGACGGTGTTGGCGGAGGCATCAAGCCGTTCGTCGTGCTGTTCGTCGGCGTCAACGGTTCGGGCAAGACCACGACCCTGGGCAAGATCGCGGCCGAGCTGACCCGTCAGGGCGCGAAGGTGATGATCGTCGCCGGCGACACCTTCCGCGCCGCCGCCCGCGAGCAGCTGAAGGTCTGGTCCGAGCGCGCCGGGGCCCATTTCGAGAGCCGCCGCGACGGGGCCGATCCGGCAGGGCTGGCCTTCGACGCCTACACCAAGGCCCGAGAGGAGGGGTTCGACGTCGTCCTGATCGACACGGCCGGACGGCTTCAGAACAAGTCCGCCCTGATGGACGAACTGCTCAAGATCGTGCGGGTGCTGAAGAAGATCGATCCCGATGCCCCGCATGAGACCCTGCTGGTGCTGGACGCGACCGTGGGGCGCAACGCCCTGGCCCAGGAACAGATTTTCGGCCGCGCCGCCTTCGTCTCGGGCCTGGTGATGACCAAGCTGGACGGCACTGCGCGCGGCGGGGTCCTGGTGCCCGTAGCCCAGGCGTCCGACGCCCCCATCAAGCTGATCGGCGTCGGCGAAGGCATCGACGATCTGCAACCCTTCGACGCCCGCGCGTTTTCCCGCTCTCTGGTGGGGTTGGAGGACTGAGGATGAGCGACGTCGAACCGACCGCGCCCGCCGCCCCGCCGACCTGGATTCGTCAGGTGGTGGATTTCGGTGCCATCGCCGCCTTCGCCTTGGCGTTCCTGGTTCTGAGATTGCGGGGCCTTCCGGGCGACGAAGCCCTGGTCCAGGCGACCTGGGCGCTCGTGGCCGGCGCCGCCGTGGCCGTGTCGGTCGGCCTGCTGTTCGAGAAGCGGCTGGCTCTGATGCCGCTTCTGGTCGGCGGGTTCGCCCTGGTGTTCGGGGTGCTGACGATCGTCTTCAACGACGATCTGTTCGTGAAGCTGAAGGTCACGGTGCTGAACGCGTCGCTTGCCATTGCCCTGCTGGGCGGCACCTTGTTGGGCAAACAGCCGCTGAAGGCCCTGCTGGGCACCGTCATTCCGGTCAACGACCGAGCCTGGCGCATCCTGACGATCCGCTACGGCTTTTTCTTTCTCGCGGTCGCTCTGGTGAACGAGGCGGTCCGGTCCGAGGCCCTGGTGGCCTGGGGCGCGGCGCGTCTGGGCATGGAGGGCGTCGATCCCGCTGATGTCTGGGTCAGCTTCCGCGGCGTTCTGTGGATCGCATCGTCCGCCTTCGGCCTGGCCCAGGTGCCGCTGATCATGAAGAACCTGGTCTCCGGGGGCCCTGTCGACCCGTCGGCCCCCGCCCGACCGGACACCGCCCCCTGACCACATTCGACATTGTCTGTCGTCAAACCGTAAAGCCGCGCTGATAACCCTCCGCACACGGCAAGAGGGGATACGGTTTCCATGGTGAAGTCCGGCAAACAGGCGCGACGGTCCGGCACGCTCGCCGAGTCCCCCAGCCATCTGATGCATCGCGCCCTGCAGCTGGCGCTGGACATCTATTCCGAGGAACTGGGCTCTGACGGCCCGACCCAACGCCAGTTCGCGGTGATGGAGGCGGTCTCGGTCAAGGAGGGGTTGACCCAGACCGATCTGGTCAAGGCCACCGGTATCGACCGCTCGACCCTGGCCGATCTGGTCGCCCGCATGACCACCAAGGGTCTGCTGACGCGCGAGCGCTCGGCGCTGGACGCCCGTGCCAAGGCCGTGCGTCTGTCGCCCGAAGGCCAGGCCGTGCTGGAGGCCGCCCGGCCCCGGGTGGAGGCCGCCGATCGCCGCATCATGGCCCTTCTGCCCAAGGGCAAGCGGGACGGCTTCCTGGACCTGTTGTCGGAACTGTCGATGGCTGCCGACGCCGTGCCGGACCAGGCCAAGGCCGACGCCAAGGCCCTGAAGAAGGCTCAGAAGGAAGCCAAGCGGGCCGAGAAGGCCGCCAAGAAGACCGCCGAACCGCCCAAGAAGGCCGCAAAGCCCAAGAAGGCCAAGGCGCTGGAACCGGTCGCCTAGACCCGAATATCCAGCAGGGCCCCCGGCCGTTGCGCGCGAGCCGGTTCGGGCTCGGTCGTCGGTGCCGATCGGGGAGCGGCGGGCGCGGCCCCGACCTCATTCAACGCCGCTCGGAAGAAGGCCGCCTGGGCCGCGCGAACCTGTGAGGCCGCCGGCGTCGCCGCGGGCAGGCTGGGGGGCAGGTCGGGCCGGATCGCGCTCATTCCGACAGGGTTAATGATTCCTGTCGAGAAAGGGTTAACGCCGCTCTAGCCGCCTGTGGATCCCCGCTGCATGGCGAGTTCCTCGGGCGTGCGCGCCGTCGGCAGGGGCCGCGCCGGCGCGTCGAGCGCCTCGACAAGGCGGTCGACGTCGGCCTGGGTCAGCAGCGGACCGGACGCCTTGGCCACGATCTGGCCCATGGCGTCCACCGCGAAGGTCTCGGGCACGCCGGAAACGCCCAAATCCAGCCCGGCCCGGCCCTCGCGATCGACCAGAACCATCGTGAAGGGATCGCCCAGTTCGTCGAGGAAGGCGCGGGTGGCGATGGGATCGTCCTTGTAGGCCACCCCGACCACGGCCACGCCGCGCGCCTTCAGCGCCATCAGCTGCGGGTGCTCGATCCGGCAGGGCGCGCACCAGCTGGCGAACAGATTGACCAGCATGGGCCGCCCGACACCGGCGGTCTGCAGGTCCACGTTCTGGGGGCCCGCGACATCGCCCTGCAGGATCGGCAGCACGGTCTGCGGCACCGCCTGGCCGACCACGGCGTCGGGCCGGTATTCGGGGTCGCGCTGCAGCGACCAGCCGATGAACAACAGGGCCAGGGCCGCCAGCACGACCAAGGGGATGACCGTCAGCCAGCGGGTCATCGTTGCTGGCCTAACGCGCCTTGCGTCGCTTGAGGCCGGCGCTCGCTGTCTTCCTCCAGCCGCCTGAGCTCGGTCTTCCAGCGACGCGCCGACAGGACCGCGCGCGCCACGACCGCGCCCAGCACCAGGGCGCTGAGCCCCCAGGCGGGCCAGACGAAGGCGGCATAGGGGCTCATGTCCAGGTCCAGCATCAGGCCTCCAGCGCCAGGCGGGCGCGCAGGGTCTGGACGCGGCGCCGCACGATCTCGGCCCGGATCGTGGTCAGCCAGACGGCTCCGAACAGCGCCCCGTAGGCGGCCATCATGGTCAGCAGCGGGGCGAGGAAGACGGGGTCCAGGCTGGTGCCGCCGGCGCGGAGCAGAGAGGCGGGCTGGTGCAGGGTGTTCCACCAGTCGACCGAGAATTTGACGATGGGCAGATTGATCAGGCCGACCAGACCCAGCACGGCGGCCGCCCGCCCGGCCTTCTGTTCGTCGTCGATCGACGAGCGCAGCGCCATGTATCCGAGATAGAACAGGAACAGCACCAGCACGCTCGTCAGCCGCGCGTCCCAGACCCACCAGGTGCCCCACATCGGCTGGCCCCAAAGGCCGCCTGTCACCAGCGCCAGCGCCGTGAACGCCGCGCCAGGCAGGGCGGCCGCCCGCGCCGCCGCATCGGCCAGCGAGTGTCGAAACACCAGGGCGAAGAAGCTGGACACGCCGAGCGCCGCATAGGCCGCCAGCCCCAGCGTGGCGGCCGGCACATGGACGAACATGATCCGCACGGTGTCGCCCTGCTGATAGTCGCCGGGCGCGGCGAAGCTGAGCCAGGTGCCGACGGCCAGAAGCACGGCCGATACGCCCCACAGCACGGGGGGCAGGGG
Organism: Brevundimonas subvibrioides; assembly: GCA_002280475.1. GTDB lineage: Bacteria > Pseudomonadota > Alphaproteobacteria > Caulobacterales > Caulobacteraceae > Brevundimonas > Brevundimonas aurifodinae. The sequence goes on along the minus strand of NCEB01000003.1, from coordinate 132,721 downwards.
CGCGGTGAAGCGCATGAACCGTTCAGGATTGGCGAGGCCGAACATGGTCATGGCGCTCTACGCGGGCGGTGGCGGCGGGGCAAGCGCGCCCGTGTCGCAAGAGCGGCCCGGACATGCGAACGGGGCCGAGGCTTTCGCCCCGACCCCGCGCTTCAGACCGTTCCGCTCCGAGGAGCGAAGGGGTCCGACTATTCAGCGGCCTTGAGCTGGCCGGCCGACTCTTTACCCGTGCGACGGTCCTTTTCGACCTCGTACGAGATGGTCTGGCCTTCGTTCAGGCCGTTCATGCCGGCGCCTTCAACGGCCGAGACGTGAACGAACACGTCCTTGCCGCCGTCACTCGGCTCGATGAAGCCATAGCCCTTGGTTGCGTTGTACCACTTGACAGTTCCGGTCGCCATTTCAGCTCTCCGTTCGAGTTATGACCTCAGGCAAGAGCGCCTGAAGCCTGTCGGGTCTGAATGGGATCGGCCAGAAACTCGGTGCGTTCGCAGAGAGAGAGGGCGTTACGCAGAGAGATCGACCGGGACCTTATGGACCGGCGAGCCTGGGGATACAAGCGTTTCCGGTTTCAGTCGTCGTCGTCTTCGTCCGCCTTAGGCTTGGCGGTTTCGTCCTCGCCTTCCGGCGCGACATAGTTCTCGGCGCAGAGTTTCCTGAGCGCGCCGGTCATGGACGCTCCGTACAGCCGGTCCTTGACCCCCTCGTAGCCCTCGGCCTGGAGCCGGGCCTTGATGTCGCCGACGGTGCGGCAGGCGCCGCTCTTGGCCAGTTCGTAGGCGCGTTCGATGGTGGTCAGTCGAAAGGTGTTCATGTCCTCTAGATAGGGCCGGAACCGTCGCCGTGCGAGCCCGGCGTCCGTTCGGTCCGGTTGCGACGTCGTCCCAGCCGGTCGGCCAGAGCCTCGGCGTGGCGCAGGGTGAATGCCAGGGCGGCCGGATTCCCCCGGCGCGGCCCGACGGTGTCGGCCATGACCGCGCCGCGTTCGCCGATGGGCATGGGCTCGCCCGTGGTGGTGTCGTGGGCGGTCTGGTGCTCGATCTCGGCGTTCAGCTCGGCCCCCATCAGGATCACCTGCACCGAAATCCAGGTCCAGAGCAGGAACGCCATGGCCGTCGCCAGCGGACCGTAGGAATCCAGCCTCACAAAGGTGGTCAGGAACCAGCTGAAGACGAACGAGACGATCACGCTCAGCATCGCCGCGAACAGGGCCCCGGGCGTCAGCCAGCGCCAGCGCGCGCTCTGTCGGCAGGGTCCGAACCGGTAGATCACCGCCAGGGCCCCGACATAGATCATGAACAGCAACGGCCACCGGAGCGGAGCCAGCGCCTGCCACTCGTCGGTCAGGCCGAACACGCCCAGCACCACGGGCACCCCGACCACCAGTCCCGCGGTGACCAGGACGGCCGCCAGCCCGGTCAGGGTGAAGGCGAAGCAGATCAGGTTGTAGCGGACGATATTGCGCCGCTCGACCTCATGGTAGGCGACGTTCAGCCCGTAGAAGAGGGTCTTGATCCCGTTGTTGGCGGTCCACAGAGACAGGGCCAGGGTCCAGACCAGGGTGAAGGTCAGGTCCCGGGTCGAACCCGCCGCCAGCCGCGCCATCTCCGCTCCCAGGAAGCTCGCCACATTCGAGGGCAGGACCGAGTAGAGGAAGGCCAGCCGCGACCACGCGTCGGCCGGATCGGCGAACAGCCCATAGATGGTCACGAAGGCGCCGAGCGTCGGGAACAGCGACAGCAGGATGAAGAACGTCACCCCGCCCGACACGAAGCCGACCCGGTCGCCGAAATAGGACCCCCCGACCCGCCAGCCGATGTCGGTCCAGCCCTTGTGCGGAATCTCGTGGGGATGGCGCGCGATGCGACCTCGGCCGGGCTCGCGGGCCTCGTGGTCTTCGGGCGTCGGGGGGCGGGGCGGCAGGGGCTCGGGTCGGGGCGCGCGCAGCTCCAGCCCGTATTTGTGCCCCTGGCTGTAGATCAGATGGGCAGCTCCCGCCCCGGCGGCCAGCCCCGCCACCGTCGCGCCCGCGAACTTCCAGAGGCTGGACAAGGCGGAGCGGCGGGCGGGTTCGGTCATTGGCGGCATCAACGGTTCGGCGCGAGGGGCTGTTCCGGGGCACCTTGCCTGAAACGAACGCCTGGGGCACGGAACCTTGGTGACCGCCCCCGCCCACATCGCCGGCCTCTACCGCCATCCGGTCAAGGGCCTGACGCCCGAGCCGATGAGCGGAGCGCGGCTGGAGGCCGGGGCCGCCTTTCCGGGCGATCGCCTGTATGCGGTGGAGATCGGGCCGTCGGGCTTCGACCCCCTGGCTCCGGCCCACATTTCCAAGATGCGGTTCGCCGTCCTGGCCCGCATCCCGGCCGTGGCGCGCGTGACCAGTCGCTGGGACGAGGCCACGGGCGCGCTGAGCCTGACCGCGCCGGGGCTCGATCCGATCGTCGTGCTCCTGGGCGACGCGGCGGGCGACCGGGCCCTTGAGGCCTGGCTGACGACGGCGCTGGGCGAGGAGGCGACCGCGCCGCTGCGCGTGCTGGACGGCCGGGGCCACCGCTTCATGGACGATCCGAAGGGTGCCGTATCGGTGCTGAACCTCGCCAGCGTGCGCGACCTCGGCGAGCGGATCGGCCGGACCCTCGACCCGCTGCGGTTCCGGGCCAATGTCCATGTCGAGGGCTGGGCCCCCTGGATCGAGAACGACGTCGCCGGTCGTTGCCTGCGGCTGGGCGAGGCGGGCCTCCGCGCCATCAAGCCGATCCGGCGCTGCGTCGCCGTCGACGTCGATCCGGCGACGGGCGATCGCGATGCCGATCTGGTCGGCGACCTGATGCGCCTCTATGGCCATGCCTTCTGCGGCCTCTATCTTTCGGTCGAGACGACGGGCCGTTTAGCCGTCGGCGACCCTGTGGACTGGCCCGTGGACTGGATTGAATGAGCGAGACCCCGACCCTCCTGACCGCCTGGAAATCGGCGCAAGCGGCCCTGAGGGCCCAGCGGATCGACAGCCCGGCGATCGACGCCCGCCTGTTGCTGGAGGCCGCGACCGGCGCGACCCGTCTGGACATCCTGACCGATCCGTATCGGGCGGTCAGCGCCGATCAACTGGCCGTGCTGGACGGCTTCGTCGCGCGCCGCCTGCGGCGTGAGCCGGTGTCGCGCATCCTGGGGCGCAAGGGCTTCTGGAAGATCATGCTGAACGTTACGCCCGACGTGCTCAGCCCCCGGCCCGACACCGAGACCCTGCTGGACGTCGCCCTGCTGGCCTTCGAGCCGGCGCAGGGCTTCAACCTGATCGACCTGGGCACCGGGTCGGGCGCCATCCTGCTGGCGGTCCTGACCGAGCGACCGGGCGCGCACGGCGTCGGCACCGACATCTCGTTCGAGGCCCTGGCCGTGGCCCGCGACAACGCCGCCAGCCTCGATCTCGACGGCCGCGCGACCTTCCTGCGCACCGAATGGGCGGCCGGGTTCGGAGATCACAGCTTCGATCTGGTGGTCTCCAACCCGCCCTATATCCCGTCCGACGACATTCCGGGCCTGGACCCCGAGGTGCGCGACCACGACCCGGTCCTCGCCCTGGACGGTGGCCCCGACGGCCTCCAGGCCTATCGCGACCTCGCGCCCGAGATCATGCGAATCCTCAAGCCCGGCGGCACCTTCGCCGTAGAGATCGGCTGGGATCAGGGTGCGGCCGTCAAGGCCCTATTCGAGGCCGCGGGCTTCGCCGACGTCAAGGTGGTCAAGGATCTGGGCGATCGCGATCGCGTCGTCACCAACGGCCCCGACCCTCGCACCACGCCAATTGGGCAAGGCTGAGCCGAGTGCGCGTCGCCACCTGGAACATCAACTCCGTCCGCCTGCGCATCGACCAGGTCGCGCGCTTCGTGGCCGAGAGCGGCACCGACGTCCTGTGCCTGCAGGAGATCAAATGCCTGGAGGACCAGTTTCCGCGTAACGCTTTCGCGGAGATGGGCCTGCCGCATCTGAAGGTCGCGGGCCAGAAGGGCTGGCACGGGGTCGCCATCGCCAGCCGTCTGCCGATCGAGCAAAGCCAGACCTTCGACGCCTGCAAGCTGGGCCACGCGCGCTGCGTCTCGGCGCGGGTCGCTGGCGTGGACGTCCAGAACTTCTACATCCCGGCCGGCGGCGATGTGCCCGACCGGGTGCTGAACCCCAAGTTCGATCACAAGATGGACTTCTACGCGCGGCTGACGGAGACGGCGCGAGGCCTGGACCAGTCGCGGCCGCTTCTGATGTGCGGAGATTTCAACATCGCGCCCTCCGAGTACGACGTCTGGAATCACCGCTATATGTCCAAGGTGGTCAGCCACACTCCGGTCGAGGTCGAGACGCTGAACCGGCTCCAGGCGGCGGGCGGTTTCGCCGACGTGATCCGCGACGCCTTCCCCGAGCCGCAGAAACTGGCCAGCTGGTGGAGCTATCGTGCCCAGGATTTTAGAAAGTCGAATCGCGGTCTGCGCCTGGACCACATCTGGACCTCGCCCGGCCTGACGCCGGCGGTGGTGGCGGGCTCGGCCACCATCCACGAACCGGTCCGGGCGTGGGAACAGCCCTCGGACCACTGCCCGATCACGGTCGATCTGGACGTCTGATCGGCTCTAGACCAATCGTCACATGAGTTGGCGCAAGACGATTGGTCTAGCTCTTTGTTTTTTCACATTCTTTGCCGCGAACCGGTGTCCACTTCGCTGGCGAATGCTCTAGAACGGAAAGAAGGTCGGGATGGCGATGCATCCCGCCGCCCAGGTGATCAGGTTCAGCGGAATGCCGACCCGCACGAAGTCCATGTAGGTGTAGTTGCCCATCTGGAAGACCAAGACATTGGTCTGATAGCCGAACGGGGTGGCGAAGGCGGCCGAGGCGGCCATCATCACCGCCACCAGGAAGGGCCGGGCGTCGACCCCGAGGGCGTCGGCCAGCGCCACGGCGATCGGCGTGATCAGCACGGCCACCGTCGCATTGGACAACAGCTCGGTGGCGAACAGGGTCACGCCGTAGAAGATGATCAGCGCGCCCAGCGGCCCCAGGGGCTCGATCACGCCGATCAGGGAGTTGGCGCCGGCTTCGGCCAGTCCGGTCACCTCGATGGCCATGCCGACCACGACCATGCCCGCGATCAGCAGCAGGATCTCGGGCCTGAGCCCGGCATAGGCCTCCTCGGCGCTGATGACCCGCAGCAGGATCAGCATGACCGCCCCGGCGAAGGCGCTGGCGGCGATGGGGGCCAGGCCCGTCGCGGCGACGAAGATCACAGCGGTGAACACCGCGATCGAGGCCAACGCCCGCTTCAGCTCCAGCGGGCGCTCCTTGCCCTTGTCGAACAGGTCCACATCGCCCAGGACCCCGTCCCCTGACCCGTCCGGCTGGTTCCGTGCCTCGCCCAGCAGGGGCAGGCTGAACCAGCGACGGCGACCCTTGGGGGCCTCCGTCGGGCGGGCGCGCTCTTCCTCCTCCGCCCGGATGCGCGCCATCTCGGCCTCGTCGGCGGTGGCCACGCCGTCCAGTTGCCGGGCCCCGACCAGATACAGGTACGCGGCCCCGGTCAGGCCGATGATCAGGCCGACGCCGGTGATGTCGAACAGGCCGAAGACCGGCTGGCCGGCGTTGCGCGCCATGTCGTTGACCAGCAGGTTCGTCGAGGTGCCGATCAGAGTCAGCAGGCCGCCCATGACCACGATATAACTCAGCGGCATCAGATAGCGTTTGGGCGACTGGTTCAGCGACAACGCCATGTCGCGCACCACCGGCGCGGCCAGCACGACCACCGGGGTGTTGTTCAGGAAGCCGCCCACCGAGCCACACAGGCCGATCACCAGCCAGATGCCTCGTGCGCCCAGTCTCTGGGTCAGCCGCGTCGCCTGCCGGATCAGAAAGGCCAGCAGGCCCGACAGCTCGATGGCGTAGGCGATGACAAACAGACCGGCCAGGGCGATGACCGCCGGACTGGCGAAGGCGCCCTGCACCTCCACAGGGCGGACCACCCCCAGCATCAGCAGGACGGCCGCTCCGGTCAGGGCTACGACGTCGGCGCGCAGCTTGCCATGCACCAGCGCTGCGACCACAGCGACGAGGACGGTCAGGGCGGCGATCTGATCGAAACTCATGGTCCTTGCAGACCCTCCCGTGCCAGGAAGGTCAACCTTTTCCGCGCCTCGCCCTGCATTTGACCGATCCGCGTGCTAGAACACCGTCATGAACGGTTCGGTCGATCTGCTTCGCCGCCCGCTCGTCGTGCTGGCGGCGTCCGGGCTCCTCGTCTCCGCCTGCGATCGCCCGGAGCGGGCCGAGGCTCCTGTCGAGGCGACGCCCCTCGTCGAGCCGGCACCGCCACCCCGGATCGTCCCCGCCTCGCTGACCCTGGATCGCCGGGCTCTGCTGGACGGGCTGCGTCGGGCGGCCTCCAACTATGCGTCCGGGGTGACTCCCCAAGGCACAGACGCCTTGGTCGGAAAGCCCTTCTCGGTGACGACGGCCTTCGGTTGCCGAGGGCCCGAGCCCGTCGTCGAGGGCCAGGCCGAGGGCCTCGCCCGCTGGTCCTGGGCCCCCGAGCGGAGAGCCATCCAGCTGTCGATGACGCCGGGCGACTGGACCCGGTCGGCCCTGATCGCGGGGGCCGGCGATGACGGGTGGGAAGCCGTCGAGGGCTTCTGGATCCCGCGTCCCTGGATGGAGGACGGTGGCTGCCCGGCCCTGGCCAGCGATCCGCTGGCGAGTGGACCGCCCGCGCCGTCGCCCCAGACCGTCGGCTTGGCCGCCGTGTTCGACGCCGACGGCTCGCGGCTGGAGCGGCGCAACGGCCGGGCTTACGGATTCTCGGTTCGGCCGGAAGGCGACGCCGAAACGGTTGCGGCCCCGACGAACGGTTATCGGTTGCGGCTCGAGGGTCGGGTCGGGTCCTTTCCGGACGGCCGCGCCATTCGCTGTCGGGCCGCCGGGCCGGATCAGCGTCCGGTCTGCATCGCCGCTGTGCGTTTGGACCGGGTGGCGTTCGAGACCGCGGGGGGCGAAACCCTGTCGGAATGGCGTATCGGCGGCTGACGCCTGCGGCCGTTCGTCAGGGCTGAAGACGGTATCCGCCGGAATCGGTCAGCAACAGCCGCGCCAGGCCCGGTTCGGGCTCGATCTTCTGGCGCAGGCGATAGATGTGAGTTTCCAGGGTGTGGGTCGTGACCCCGGCGTTGTAGCCCCAGACCTCCGTCAGCAGCTCCTCGCGCGACACCGGCTTGGCCCCGGCCCGGTAGAGGTATTTCAGGATGTTGGTTTCCTTCTCCGTCAGCCGGACCTTCTTGCCATTGGCGTCCATCAGCATCTTGCCGGCGGGACGGAACTCATAGGGGCCGATCTGGAAGACGGCGTCCTCGGACTGTTCGTGGCTGCGCAGGTGGGCGCGGATGCGGGCCAGCAGCACGGCGAAGCGGAAGGGTTTGGTGACGTAGTCATTGGCCCCGGAATCGAGCCCCAGCACGGTGTCGGCGTCGGAATCCTGGGCGGTCAGCATGATGACGGGGGTCGAGACCCCGTCTTTCCGTAGCAGGCGACAGGCCTCGCGGCCGTCCATATCGGGCAGGTCGACGTCCAGCAGGATCAGATCGGCCCGGATTTCGCGGCCCAGCCGCACGCCCTCCGTGGCGGTCGCGGCCTGGACGGTGCGGAACTCCTCGTGGAGCGCCAGCTGCTCGGCCAGGGCCTCGCGCAGGTCGTCGTCGTCGTCGATGATCAGGAGGGTTTTGGCTGCGGGCATGGTCCCAAGATGGCGAGGCGAACGCCTCAAGCCAAGGCATGAGGCGAAACCGTTTGAAATTCAGCGTCTAGAAGAGCGCGGGATCGGCCTTTCGTTCCCCGAACAGGGCCGATCCGACCCGAACATGCGTCGCTCCCAGCCGAATCGCCGCCTCGTAGTCTCCGCTCATCCCCATCGACAGCACCCGCAGGTCGTTCCTCGCCGCGATCTTCGCCAGCAGGGCGAAATGCAGGACCGGCTCCTCGTCGGCGGGAGGAATCGCCATCAGACCCTGAACATCCAGCCCTGCCGCGCGAGCCGACGCGATCAGAGCGTCGGCGTCCCGGGGCGCGACCCCGGCCTTTTGCTCTTCCTCGCCGGTATTCACCTGAACCAGGACGCGCGGTCGGCGACCGACCTTGTCCTGGGCGGCGGCGAGCGCCCCGACCAGTTTCTCGCGATCCAGCGTCTCGATCACATCGAACAGGGCGACCGCGTCCACTGCCTTGTTGGACTGCAGCGGCCCGATCAGCCGCAGCTCCAGATCGGGCAATCGGGGCCGGAACTCGGTCCAGCGGCCTTGCGCCTCCTGCACCCGGTTCTCGCCGAAGACTCGCAGTCCGGCCGCCAGGGCGGCCTCGATGGCCTCCGGCGGCTGCGTCTTGGACACGGCGGTCAGGGTGACCGAGGCCGGGTCGCGGCCCACGGCGCCCGCGGCGGCCGTCATCCGCGCCCGGATCCCCGCCAGTCGGCGCGACAGGTCTTCGGGAGTGGACGGCGCGGTCGAAGCGGGGGAAGAGGCGGCCATGGGGGATGCGTCGCATACGGAGGGGGCCCGCCTGTGGGCCGAGGCTCAGGCTCTAGCCCGGACGGCGCAGGCTGTCAGGGGGGGCAGGCCGTCGCGGGTCCCGCCGCTGCTGTTCTTCACCGACCCGGAGCGGACCCCGCGCCCCTGGGAGACGGCGGCCCGAATGCCGCCGGGATCGGGCGTGGTCTTTCGCGGTTTCGGCAGGGACGAGGCCCTGAACGAGGCCCGGCGTCTGCGCGCGGTGACCCGGGAACGGGGCATGACCCTGCTGATCGGGCGCGACGCCGATCTGGCGGACCGGATCGAGGCCGACGGTCTGCATCTGCCCGAGGCCGCTCTTTCTGCGGCCTATGCCCTGTCAGGACGGCGTCCGGACTGGATCCTGACCGGGGCCGCCCATTCGGTCGGGGCGGCGCTGGCGGCCCGCGACCTGGACGCGGTGATCCTGTCGCCGATCTTCCCGGCCGGCGGCGCGTCGGCGAGCAGACCCGCTCTCGGTGTCGAGGCGATACTTGCGGCCGGCGCCGGACCGACACCGGTCCTGGCGCTGGGCGGGATCGCGGCCGAACGAATCGCCGAGCTGGCGGGGACCGGTTGTGCGGGTGTCGCCGCCATCGACGGGGTGATCGCCGCCTTCGCTCCCTAAGGCAGGTCGCGCAGGAACTCGAAGATGGCGGCCTTGGCCTCGGGTTCGTCCAGCATCGGCGCGTGACCGACGCCGGCCACCTGGGCGTAGTGCATCGTCGGGGCCGCCTTCTGCATCTTTTCGGCGATCGCGGCCGACAACAGGTCCGAGGTCGCGCCCCGGATCAGCAGGGTCGGGCGCTTCCTCGCCAGACGCCGGAAATACGGCCACAGGTTCGGCGCCAGGGCCTTGGCCCCCGCCGCCTTGATCGGCACCGCGATGTCCGGATCGTAGTTGAGCACCGGCGCGCCCTCCGTCCCTTCGCGGAAGGTGCGCCGGGCGAAGGCGTCCCAGTCGGCGTCGCCATAGTGGGGGAAGGCCACGCCGTTGATCTCGCGGGCATAGGCGGCGGCGGCGGCCCAGGTCGGGGTCTCGACGGGCTTTCCGGAATAGGCGGCGATCCGCGCCAGGCCCTCGGGCGCGACCTCGGGTCCGATGTCGTTCAGGATGGCGGCGGCCACGACGCGGCTCTTCAGCGCCGTCACCGCCATGGTGATCAGCCCGCCCATGGAGGTGCCGAGAAAGACCGCGCGCTCGATCCCGGCGGCCTCGAGCAGGGCGAGCACGTCCTTCGCATAGACCGGCGGCTGATAGGTCATGGGATCGCCCGCCCGGTCCGAGCGTCCGCGGCCCCGCACGTCGAGCGCCAGCACCCGCCGTCCGCTGCGGGCGATCAGCCCGGCGATATGCTCGAAATCAGCCGAGTTGCGCGTCAGGCCGTGGATGGCGATGACCGGCAGCCGGGCCGGGCCATCGGAGCCGGCATAGTCCCGCGCGAACAGCGACAGACCGTCCGACGCGGTCCAGCGTCGCTCCGAGAACGGATGGGCTTCGGTCAAATCCAGGCTCCGGGCAGCGACGCCCCCGCGTCGAGACCATCGTATTTCAACGGCCTAAGAATTGCGATCAGCCGCCCAGCAGGTCGCGGACGAAATCGTCCAGATTGCCCGTCTCGAACAGGAAGCCGGACACGCCCGCGCGCCGGGCCGCTTCCAGGTCGCTCTGGCGGTCGCCGATCAGGAAGGACCGGTTCAGGTCGATGCCGTGATCGCTCGCCGCCCTCAGGATCATGCCGGGATTGGGCTTGCGATCGGGGTGGTCGGGGTGCCGCCACCGCTCGTTCTCGGCGTCCGCGTGGAAGGGACAGGCGTAGACCGCCCCGATCCGGGCGCCCCTCGCGGCCAGACGCCGCACCAGCAGGGCGTTGAAGGCCTTCATCTGGTCTTCGCTGAACAGGCCGCGCGCGACGCCGGACTGGTTGGTGACGATCACCACCAGATAGCCCAGGGCGTTCAGCCGTCGCACGGCGTCGGCCGCGCCCGGGATCAGGACCAGATGCTCCTCCAGATGCGGATAGCCGCTGTCGACGATCAGGACGCCGTCGCGGTCCAGGAAGACGGCGGGGACGGGACTTTGGGCAGGCGACAAGGCGAGGGCACTCCGGCGGTGGGCGAGCGTCTCGATAGAAGCCCCCGTTGCAAGGCGCAACGCGATGTGACCCCCTGCCGTTTGGCAGGTCCGTCGCGTTCGGTTAGACGCCGCCCACCCTTCGACGGTTGCGCCGTCCGCAAAGAGGCATTCCCGCATGAGCATCGCCTTCATCGATCTGCAGGCCCAGCGTCGCCGTCTGGGCGGCAAGATCGAGGCCGCCGTCATGGCCGCTGTCGAGGGTGGGGCCTATGTCATGGGCCCCCAGGTCCGCGAGTTCGAGAGCATGCTGGCCGACTTCGGACAGGCCAAGCACGCCCTGTCCTGCGCCAATGGCACCGAGGCGCTGGTCCTGCCCCTGATGGCTTGGGGCATCCGGCCGGGCGATGCCGTCTTCGTGGCCAGCTTCACCTTCTGCGCCACCGCCGAGGTCGTGCCCTGGCTGGGGGCCACACCGGTCTTCATCGATATCGACCACCGCACCTACAACATGAGCCCGGCCCATCTGGAGGCCGCCATCGAGGCGACAATCGCGGAAGGCCGGTTGAAACCGAAAGTCGTCATCGCCGTCGACCTGTTCGGCCAGCCCGCCGACTATCCGGCGATACGGGCCATCTGCGACGCGCACGGGCTCAAGCTGATCTCGGATTCGGCGCAAGGCTTCGGCTGCACCCTGGACGGCGCTCATCCGCTGAAATGGGCCGATGTCACCACCGCCAGCTTCTTTCCGGCCAAGCCGCTGGGCTGCTACGGCGACGGCGGAGCGGTGCTGACGAACGACGACGATCTGGCGCAGGAGATCGACAGCTACCGCGTCCACGGCAAGGCCGTGGCCAAGGATCTGGTGGGTCGCACCTTCGAGCACGACACCAAATATCTGAACATGCGCGTGGGCATGAACAGCCGCCTCGACACCGTCCAGGCCGCCGTCCTGATCGAGAAGCTGAAGGTCTTCCCCGATGAGATCGTATGGCGCAATCGCATCGCCGCCCGCTACAACGACCTGCTCGCGCCCCACGTCGCGGCGGTGCCCCATGTCCCGGCGGGCAACGTCTCCAACTGGGCCCAGTATACGATCGAGCACCCGAACCGCGACGGCCTGGCCGCGCATCTGAAAGACCAGGGCGTGCCCAGCGCCGTCTACTATCCGATCCCCTGCCACCTCCAGCCGGCCTATGAGCATCATCCACGCGGGCCGGGCGGCCTGCCGGTGACCGAGGCCAAGAAGGAGGTCGTGATCAGCCTGCCGATGCACTCCGATCTGGACGAGGCGACCCAGGACCGGATCGTCGCGGCCGTCGCCTCGTTCCGTTCCTGATCTCTGGGGTTGATCCAATGAGCCACCCCACCCCCCTGAAAGTCGGCGTCGCCGGTGTCGGCGTCATGGGTCGAAACCATGCGCGGGTCCTGTCCGACATCCGCGACTTCGACCTGACGACCCTCTTCGACATGGACGCCGTCACCGCCCAGGGCGTGGCCGAGGTCTATGAGGCGACCGCCGTCAGCACGGCCCAGGCCTTCGTCGACGCCGGTCTGGATGCCGCGGTGGTCTCGACGCCCAACCGCACCCACGCCGACCTCGGCGTCGCCCTGCTGGAAAAGGGCGTCCACGTCCTGGTCGAAAAGCCCATCGCGGCGACCGTCGCCGATGCCCGCCGCATGATCGACGCGGCCAAGGCCAACGACCGCGTGCTGATGGTCGGTCAGGTCGAGCGGTTCAATCCGGCGGTCGAGGCGGTCAAGCGCGCCATCGCCGACGAACAGGTCATCTCGATCCAGATCACCCGCGTCGGCCCCTTCCCGCCTCGCATGGGCGAGGTCGGTGTGGTGATCGACCTGGCGGTCCACGACATCGACATCATCCGCCACCTGACGGGGTCGGAGGTCGCCGAGGTCCAGCCCCAGTTGGCCCGCACCCGCGCCGAGCGCGAGGACACGGCCTTGCTCCAGTTCCGCATGGACAATGGGGTGATCGCCCACATCACCACCAACTGGGTCACGCCCTACAAGGTCCGGACGCTGCAGGTGGCGACCCAGGGCAAGTTCGTCGTCGCCGACCTGATGACCCGCCAGGTCACCGAATATTTCGGCCAGCAGCCGGATGGCAGCTACCAGACCCGCGCGGTCAACTCCTGGCCCAATGAACCGCTTAAGAAGGAACTGGAATCCTTCGCGCACGCGATCCGCACGGGTACCGCCCCCGCCGTCACCGGCGAGGACGGACTGAGAAATCTCGAGGTCGCCCTGCGCTGCCTCGGCGAGGGCTGACGCCGGTCAGTCGCGCAGCCGGGTCGCCGGACCGCGCAGTTCGCAGACATAGTCTGTCTCGGCTCGGCCGGTGCTTGACGACGTCGGCACCAGAATGCCTTCGCGCGCCGTGCAATCCGCACGCAGCCTCTCCAGATCCGCCGCATAGCCGCGCGGCGCGCCGTCGCGGGGCGTCATGGCGCAACCGGTCGCAGCGAAGGCGAGGCCTGCGATCGTGAGTGTGACAAACGGGCGTTTGATCATGGTCGTGTTCCTTTCGGGATAGGCCACTGAGAGTTTCAACGCATCAGGCGGGGTTGGGGACCAGTGCGTTGTCCAGTTCCGCCGCACGAACCGCCGCTGGGCGCGCCTGGATCCGTGCGGCATAGGCGGCGAACGTCGGCCGTTCCGGCAGGGTCTTGAACTGCAGCCCCCAACCGATCTGAGATCCGACATAGACGTCCGCCGCGCTGAACCGCTCGCCCAGGATGAAGGGCCCGGCTTCGATCGCGGTCTCCAGCGCGTCGACCATCTGGTCGAAATTGCCGTAACCCACCATGCCCTGACGCTCCGGCGGCGCCTGCCAGCCCAGCGATTTGGCCGTCACCGCCGCCTCCATTGGACCGGCCGCGAAGAACATCCAGCGCAGATAGGTCCCGCGCGCCGGGTCATCGAGCGCAGGAGCCAGTCCGGCCTGCGGAAAGGCGTCGGCCAGACAGGCGCAGATCGCCGCGCACTCCGTCACGGTCACGCCCCGATGCCGGATCGCGGGCACCTTGCCCATTGGATTGATCGCCAGATACGCCGGCGCCTTCATGGTGGTGCCGTAGTCCAGCACCTCGGTCCGGTAGGGCTGACCGACTTCCTCCAGCATCCAGCGCACGATGCGGCCCCGCGACATGGGGTTTGTGTAGAAGACGATCTCTTCGGACATCCGACGGCCTCCGGTCTGCGAAGCCAGAGTGCGCCCGCCCGACCGCGCCCGCAAGCGGGGCCACGCCGCGCGGTCGTTCGCGCTTCGCCAACGGACAGCGGGTGCCATTCACGAAATCCGGGCGGTCGCCGCCGCAAGTCCGGTGGCGGTGCTGCGGGGCTAGGGGCACCGTCTGGGCATCGGAGGCCGGTGGTCGGTCTCCTCTCTGAGAAACCCGGAGCCCCACCATGATCCGCACCCTGTCCCTGATCGCCGCCCTGTCGCTGGGCGTCGCCGCCCCCGTCCTCGCCGAGCCCACCGGTGCCTTGACCGTGACCTTCGAGCCCGCCGCCCAGACCGGTGCCGTTATGGTCGCCCTGTACGATGCCTCGACCTACAGCGGAGGTCAGCCCATCCGCGGGGCCCGTATTGACGTGGCGGCTGGACAGCGCACGGCCAGCTTCGAGGGCCTGGAACCCGGCGAATACGGCATCAAGGCGTTTCACGACGTCAACGGCAACGGCCGCATGGACGCCAATCCCTTCGGCATGCCGACCGAACCGTACGCCTTCTCGAACAACGCGGTCGGCAACATGGGGCCCGCCGGATGGGATCGCGCCCGCTTCATCGTCCAGGGTGACACCACTCAGACCATTTCGATCCGCTAGGCCAGGGACCAGGGACACCGCCATGAACCCTTCTCGCCGCCACTTCCTGATGAGTGCCGCCGCCCTGTCAGCCGCCGTCGCCACGCCGGAGACAGTATGGGCCGCCATCGCCCAGGACGCCGCCGCTCCCTGGGCCCTGGCCACCGCCGACCTGGACGCCGACGTCTCGCCCCGTGCCATGCGTCTGGTGCACGGGCGGCCCCCCGCCGGGCTGGAGGGCACGCTGTTCCGTAACGGTCCCGGCAAGTTCCGGCGGCCGGGCGGCTCGGCCACCCACTGGTTCGACGGCGACGGTCTGGTGCGGTCGTTCGACATTCAGGACGGCTCCATCACCCTGGCCGCCCGCTTCGCCGACACCCCGAAGCGACGGACCGAGACCGAGCTCGACGCCGTCGTGACCCCCGGCTTCGGCACGGCTGGCGATCCCCGGGCGCGACTGGGCTCCAACGACGACGCCAATGCCGCCAACACCTCTGTCCTCGTTCACGGCGACAAGGTCTGGGCGCTGTGGGAGGGGGGATCGCCGTTTCAGATGGACGCCGCCACCCTGGCGACCGAACGCTTCGTCACCCTGCGCGACGACCTGAAGGGGATGCCGTTCCAGGCGCACCCCCGTCGCGCGCCCGACGGCACGATCTGGAACGTCGGCACCAGCGGCGATCGCGCCATCGTTTGGCATCTGGAAGGGTCCGGCGAACTGATCGACGCCCAGGTGATCCGCCTGCCGCGCGCCAGCTATCTGCACGACTTCACCGCGACCGAGCGCCACCTGATCTTCGTGCTTCAGCCGTGGGTCTTCGCGCGGAACCAGATGCCGGTCCTGACCCAGTTCGACTGGCGTCCCGAGATGGGCACCCAGGTCCTGGTGGTCGACAAGGCGGACCTGAGCGCCACCCGGGTCTATGAGCTGCCGACCTTCAGCTTCTTCCATCTGGGCGACGGCTGGACCGAGGGGGACGGCACGATCCGCTTCGACGTGGCCGCCAACGACGACGTCACCTTCGCCGTCGAGGGCGCGCGCGTCCTGGTCGCCGGACGTGGCGTGGTTCCGGGGTCCCCCAGCGTGCTGAAGCTGGTCACGCTCCATCCGGACGGCCGCGCCGATCTTGCCTCTTCAGGCGTCGCCGCCGAGTTCCCCAAGGGCGATCCGCGCCGCGCTGGGTTGGAACGCAGCCTCAGCGTCCACGTCGCGGGCGAACGCGGCGCGCGTCCGCTGCCGAACGGTCTGGCGATCCAGGACTGGAAGACCGGCCGCAGCCACGCCTTCGCCTTCGACGACACCCAGATCATGGAAGAGGCCGTGTTCGTGCCCAAGCCGGGAACGACCACCGAGCGCGACGCCTGGCTGGTCGCCCCGTCGATCAACCTGGCCGAGGGCGTCACCGAACTGCACGTCTTCGATGTGGCGGCTGTCGAGGCTGGGCCGGTGGCGACCTGGCGGGCCGACGTCGCCCTGCCGGCGGGGTTTCACGGGGCGTGGAGGGGCTAGACCTTAATACCAGCCCGCGTCGCGCAGCGCCTTTGCATAGCGGCGGCTCACCGGTGCGACGACGCCGCCCTCCAGCGTCAGCGTCGCCCGGCCGTCGCCACGGGCGACATCGCGCACCGCGTCTCTGGCGACCCACCAGCTGCGATGGGTCTGGGACCCCTCCAGACCTTCCAGCTCGTCCAGGGCGTCCGACAGCCGCATCAGGATCAGGTCCGATCCCCGATCGGTATGGATGCGCAGATAGTGGTCCTCGGCCTGGACGGCGCGGATCGTGGCTCCCCTCAGGCGCGGCGGCAGGCGATCGGGAAAGCGCGCGGCGGGAGCTCCGACGGCGGCGGCATGGGTCTGGACTGGCTGCGCCTTGCCCAGGAAGACGTTGATGGCGCTTACGCTGGCGGTGACGATCAGCACCGGCCCGACCATCAGCGGCAAGGTGCTCAGCGGATAGACCTGACCTTCGAACACCAGCCCCGTCACGAACCAGACAAGGATCGCCACGGGCCCGGTGATGGAGCCCGTCAGCGCCGCGACGGCCAGCCACGGCCTCTCGTCCATATCGATCCACCGGTCGATCAGCCGCGAACAGACCTCCCCCCAGACAGCGCCTGCCAGCATCACCGGCACCCAGTAGGCGAGCCGGATCCAGACTGTGGTGTTCGACATGCCAAAGGCGCCGGTCAGGGCCAGGACCACGCCCGCCGCCGCCGCCACCGCCATGCCTCGGGCGAACCGTGCCAGAGAGGGTGACCGTCGATTGTGGGAGACCGCGGCGGTGGTCATGGCTGGACGGGGCGCTCGGTCTGGTGTTTCGGTGAAGCGGGGCGGTGCGACCACGAGAAGGCGTTTCGATGAAAACTGCAATCCGACCGGGCCCGGCGACCGCAATCGCTGCCGTCGTCGCGGCAGCCATCGCGGCTATGACCGCCGTCTCTGCCGAGGCCGCAGACCTGCGTCTGACGCTGCGCACCCAGGGGGCGGGAGGGTCGATCGCGATCGCGGTCTACGGCAACGCCGCCGATTTTCGCGCGAGCCGCAATCCGGTGATGAGCCGTATCATCCCGGCACCCGGAGGGGCCACGACCGTGACTCTGACCGGGCTGCCCCCGGGCCGCTATGCCGTAGGGGCCTTCCATGACGCGGACAGCAACGGCGAGCTGACCCTGTGGCCGATCGGTCTGCCCAAGGAGGCCTATGGCTTCTCGCGCGACGCGCGGGGCCGGTTTGGACCGCCGGCCTTCGACGCCGCTGCCTTCGACCTGCCGGTGGCCGGCACCCAGCAAGCGATCACCCTGCGCTAAGATCGGGCGGGCAGACCGCGCGAAAGCCAGCCGCCGCGAACCGCACCAGATAGTCGCAGGCGGTCTCCAGGTCACCGGATCGGCAAAGGCCTCCGGACAGCCGGTCCAGCCGCCCGGTTTCGCCCAGCGTCAGCGTCAGGGCCCCCGACAGGTTGTGATAGGCCCAGTACAGATCGACCTCGCGCGCCTGGGGCATCACCACCTTGACCAGCTCGATCAGCCGCCGGATGGCGGGATCGAAATAGCGAGCCATGGTCTCGCCACCGAAGGTGGGGTTGGCGTTGGTCTGGGCCACCAGGGCGGAATAGTGCTTCCACCCCGGCCCGCCTTTCAGCGACCACTGGAACGGCGGCTCCAGAAAGGCGCGCAGCAGGCCCTCCAGCGTCATCGCTCCCGGCCCATCCTTGCTGGAATGCGCCAGCGCGTAGCGGTTGACGGCGTCGACCCGCTCGTTGTTCCACACCTCGGCCCGGCGCAGGAAGACCGCGTCGAAAAGCCCCCGCTTGGCTCCGAAATAGTAGTGGACCAGGGCCGTATCCACGCCCGCCTCGCGCGCCACCTCGCGGATGGTGACGCCATAGAAGCCGTGCTTGGAGAACAGGTCCTCGGCCGCGTCCAGGATCAGGCCGCGCGTGTCGCCGGCCGCCTCGGCTTTCAGCTTGGGCGGCCGTCCGCGTCTGGCGGGGGCCGGTGGAACGGTTTCCAGCTTGCTCATGCGGCGAAGCTAGTCCTGTCCGAGCCGTCGGTGCAACGGCGCCACAGGCGGTGACCGGATGCCGCTGCGGCAAGCGCGGCCGTTTGACACCGGGAACAAACCTCGTCAGGTTCCCCGAAAATCATTGAACGCTGAATAAAAGCGTCTCTGGAAACATGTCAGGCAAGGGGTTTTCGATGACACGAGTGATGAAGAGCGTGCTGCTGGCTGGAGCCGCATGGAGCGCGGCCAGCACCATGGTGATGGCGCAGGACGTCGCGCCCGCTCAGGAACAGGCTACGGCGCTGGACGAGATCGTCGTCACCGCACGCCGTCGCGACGAGCAGTTGAAGGACGTGCCGATCGCTGTCTCGGCCCTTTCGTCGGAGCGTCTGGAGCAGACGGGGGCCGCCGACATCACCGCCCTGCAGCAGCAGACGCCGAATGCGACGGTTCAGGTGGCCCGAGGCTCCAACTCCACGCTCATCAGCTTCATCCGGGGGATCGGACAGCAGGATCCGCTGTGGGGATTCGAGCCGGGCGTCGGCCTCTACATCGACGACGTCTACGTCGCCCGGCCCCAGGGCGCGGTGCTCGACATCTTCGACGTCGAGCGGATCGAAGTCCTGCGCGGGCCCCAGGGCACGTTGTACGGCCGCAACACCATCGGCGGCGCGATAAAATATGTGACGCGCCGCCTGGGCAATGAGCCCGATTTCATCGCGCGCGGAACCCTCGGCAGCTACAACCAGCGCGATTTCATGATCGCCGGCGACGTACCGCTGAGCGACCAGCTGTCGATCGGCGGTGCCTTCGCCAGCTATGACCGCGACGGCTACGGCGAGAACCTGAACACGGGCGAGGACCAGTACGACAGGGACGTCACCGCCTTCCGCGCCAGCGCCGAATGGACGCCTTCGGATCGGCTGTTCTTCCGCCTCGCTCACGACCGGGTCGAGGACGATTCGAACCCGCGCCACGGCCACCGCGAGGTGAACTCGACCACCGGCGGATTCACACCGCCGGCCAGCGTCTATGACACCAACGCCGGGATTCAGGGTGAACAGAACGTCGTGACCGAGGGCACGTCCTTCACCGCGGAGTATGTCGTCAACGACCTGCTGACGCTGAAGTCGATCTCGGCCTGGCGCAGTGGCGACACGGCCACCGTCATCGATTTCGACCAGTCGCCTCTGCCGACGCTGGACGTTCCCGCGATCTATGCCGACGAACAGTTCACCCAGGAGTTCCAGGCCATCCTGAACGGCGATCGCTGGTCGGGCGTCGCAGGTCTCTACTGGCTGGACGGCGAGAGCTCGGGCGTATTCGACACCATCGCCGGTAACCTGGGTGTGGCCATCGCGGCGGCGGGTTATGTGAACACCGAGTCCTTTTCGGCCTATGCCGACTTCAGCTTCGATTTCACCGACCGCCTCAGCGCCTCTGTGGGCGGACGCTACACCCGCGACGACAAGGATGCCGGCGTTCAGCGCTTCTTCTATCTCGGCGCCACCCGCACGCCTCTGACCGGCGGCACGGCCCGGCCGATCCTGCAGACCCGGACGAACTACACGGCCGAGGACAGCTTCGAGCAGTTCACGCCGCGTGTCAGTGTGTCCTATGACCTGACCGAGGAGCTGACGGGCTACGCCTCGATCGGCCAGGGCTTCAAGTCGGGCGGCTGGGACATGCGCGGCGACGCGTTCCTTGTGCCCCAGACGGTGAACGGCTACGATCCTGAGACGGTCACGGCCTATGAGTTGGGCCTGAAGGGCACGGCCTTCGATCGCCGCCTGTCGTTCGCCTCCGCAGTCTTCTACTCCGACTACGAAGACCTCCAGATCACGACCCAGCAGACGGCCACCCCGCCGGCGACCGGCATCGCCTCGGTCGTGGACAACGTCGGCCAGGCCACGATCTACGGCTTTGAACTGGAAGGCTCGGTTCTTCTGACAGACAGCCTGACTTCCAACTTCTCCATCGGCTATCTGAAGAACGAGTTCGACGAATTCATCACCCTGGTGACCGGCACGCCGGTCGACATCTCGAACGTGCGTTCGCCGCAGAACTCGCCGGAGTGGTCGGGATACTGGGGCGTCACCTGGGCAGGCCAGCTTGCCGGCGGCGAGCTGACGATCACGCCGTCCCTGTCCTACCGCAGCGAGTTCAGCCTGTTCGACGCGCCCGACCCGGTGCTGGATCAGGGAGCCTACACCCTGGTCGATCTGTCGGCGATCTGGTCGGCTCCGAACGGCCGCTATCAGGTCGGCGTCTTCGGTCGCAATCTGACCGACGAGGAATACCGCATCGGCGGCTACAATTTCGCCGGCGCGACCTTCAACAACTCGATCTCGGCCTTCTACGGCCCGCCGCGTACCTGGTCCGCGCAGCTGACATTCCGGTACTGATCACGCTGGAGTGACAAGAGGCGGCGGTTCGGAAACGACCGCCGCCTTTTTCTTTTGCAGCCGGCCCCGGCCCCGCTACGGTCGGTCCAAGACAAGAAGACTTCCGGAGGACGCCCCATGACCACCGCAGCTGCGCCGACGCCGCTCGAGCGCCCGGCCTACCGGGTCTACGTCCTGGGCCTGCTGACGGTGGTCTACACCTTCAACTTCATCGACCGGCAGGTGCTGGCCATCCTGGCGCCCTACATCCAGGCCGAGATGAACTTCACCGACAGCCAGCTCGGGTTGCTCGGCGGACCGGCCTTCGCCGTCGTCTATTCCACCCTGGCCCTGCCGATCGCCTGGCTGGCCGACCGGATCAGCCGCACTTCTATCATCGCAACCTCGCTCGCCGTCTGGTCCGGCTTCACCGCCCTGTGCGGCCTGGCGACCGGCTTCACCTTCCTGTTCGGCGCGCGCATGGGCGTGGGCGTGGGCGAGGCGGGCGGTGTGGCACCGTCCTATTCGCTGGTCGCGGACTATTTCCCCAAGGCCCAGCGGGCCCGGGCGCTCGCGGTCTATTCCTTCGGCGTCTCGATCGGCACGGCTCTGGGCTATCTGTTCGGCGGGCTGCTGGCCGCCGCGATCGATTGGCGCGCGGCCTTCATCGTCCTGGGTCTGGCGGGTGTGCTGCTGGCCCCGATCGTCAAGCTGACCATTAAGGACCCCGAGCGTGGCCGCTTCGACCGCGAGCCGGTGCCCGAGGGCGTCATCGCCACCCCCGCCCCGGCCCAGAAGGCGGCGTCGTTCGGCGAGGTCTGGGCCATTCTGCTGAAGAAGCCCAGCTTCTGGTTCCTCGGCTTCGGGGCGGCCTGTTCTTCGGTCTATGGCTACGGTGCGGCCTTCTGGCTGCCCAGCTTCTTCCAGCGCAGCATGGGCATGGAGGGCGCGGAACGGGCCTGGTACATGGCCGGCATCGCCTTCTTCGGCGGCACCATCGGCATCTGGCTGGGCGGCTGGCTGGCCGACAAGCTGGGTCGGGGGGTCAAGCGCAGCGCCTATCCCCTGGTGCCCGCCGTCGGTTTCATTATCGCCGTGCCCCTGTTCTTCCTGGCCATGAACGTCGAGGACAAACGAACAGCTTTCCTCTTGTTCCTGATCCCCCAGGCGCTCAGCCTGGCCTGGCTGGGGCCGCTCATCACGGCCGTCCAGCACCTGGTGCCGTCGCACATGCGCTCGACCGCCTCGGCCAGCTTCCTGTTGATCAACAACCTCGTGGGCATCGGCCTGGGCATCTATCTGCTGGGCGCGGTGTCGGAGTATCTGACGCCCCGCTTCGGCGAGGAGGCGCTGCGGTATTCGCTTTATGTCGGCCAGTGGTTCTATGGGCTGGCGGCGATCCTGCTGTTCATCTCGGCCCGCAGCCTGAGGCGTGACTGGGTGGATTGAGGCCGGGTCATGGTTGCGCCTGCGAAGGGCGCCCGCCTATAAGCGCCGCACTCCCTCCTCCCTAGCGACCGGCGGTCCCCCATGAACATCCACGAATACCAGGGCAAGCAGGTCCTGAAGGGCTTTGGCGCGCCGGTCGCCGAGGGCGTCGCCATCACCTCGGTCGATCAGGCCGAGGCCGCCGCCCGCCAGCTGCCCGGGCCGCTCTATGTCGTGAAATCCCAGATCCACGCCGGCGGGCGCGGCAAGGGCAAGTTCAAGGAACTGGGTGCCGACGCCAAGGGCGGCGTGCGCCTGGCCAAGTCCATCGAGGAGGTCGTCGCCCACGCCAGGGAGATGCTGGGCAACACCCTTGTGACTGCCCAGACCGGTGACGCCGGCAAGCAGGTCAACCGCCTCTATATCGAGGACGGCGCCGACATCGACCGTGAGCTGTATTGCTCCCTGCTGGTCGACCGTCAGTACGGCCGCATCGCCTTCGTCGTCTCGACCGAGGGCGGCATGGACATCGAGGCCGTCGCCCACGACACGCCCGAGAAGATCCAGACCATCGTCATCGACCCGGAAGCCGGCGTCACCGACGCCGACGTGGCCAAGCTGAACGCGGCCTTCCAGCTTGACGGTCAGGCCGCCGAGGACGGCAAGACCCTGTTCCCCGTCATGTACAAGGCCTTCGTCGAGACCGACATGGCCATGCTGGAGGTGAACCCCCTCATCGTCATGACCGACGGCCGCCTGCGCGTGCTGGACGCCAAGGTCAGCTTCGACGGCAACGCCCTGTTCCGCCATCCGGACATCAAGGAACTGCGCGACGAGACCGAGGAAGACGCCAAGGAGATCGAGGCCTCGGAATGGGACCTCGCCTATGTCGCGCTGGACGGCAACATCGGCTGCATGGTGAACGGCGCGGGCCTGGCCATGGCGACGATGGACATCATCAAGCTGTACGGCAAGGAACCCGCCAACTTCTGCGACGTCGGCGGCGGCGCGTCCAAGGAAAAGGTCGCGGCGGCCTTCAAGATCATCACCGCCGACCCGGCCGTCCAGGGCATCCTGGTCAATATCTTCGGCGGCATCATGAAGTGCGACGTGATCGCCGAGGGCGTGGTCGCGGCCGTCAAGGAAGTGGGCCTGAAGGTGCCGCTGGTCGTCCGTCTGGAAGGCACCAATGTCGATCTGGGCAAGAAGATCCTGAACGAGAGCGGCCTGGCCATCACGGCCGCCGACGACCTCGACGACGCCGCCCAGAAGATCGTCGCGGCGGTGGGGTGATGCTCGCCAGTCTTGCGGTCTTGCTCCTGACCGCCGCTGCGCCAGTAAAGGAAGTGTTGGGTCCCGATCCGAGATTGGCGGCGTTTCAACAGTTTTGCTTACCGCACCGCTTAGACCCGGCTGCGATGATATCCGGCTTTGAGCAGGGGGGATGGTCCCTTTCGGCTGCGGACGCCAACCCAGAGTTGGCGGCGGTCACGCAACTGGACCAAGACCGCGCCTCGGAAGCAGAAGCGACTAGCGAGACAACTATTCTGCGTAGAGACAATCTGTTTGCGACCGTGAACGTCCTGACGGCCGAGATTGCTCAGGACGAAACCGCCCGATATGGGACCTGTGCAATCTGGGACTTCGACGCGGCGTTCGGGATACCAGACCAACAGGCCTCTAGTCTGAGCAGCGCGGAATCGCGCATCCGTCTTGATCAATCCTATGGCCGGATCGTTCAGTGGGACCTCAGCAGCGCATTGCCGGGGGCTGGCAATCTTCAGACCTCCTATTTCCCGGAGGGAAGTCCAGCGGCCGTCCAGACCGGTTTCACAGGCACCGCAGTGTTCTTGACGTCAGACCTAGGCGCCCGGCCGCATTAGAGCGTGAGTTACACGGATTGTGTGCCACACATAACCCGTGTAATCACCCGAAGTGACCCGTAATCTCACCCTCGCCATCGACGACGACCTGCTCGACAAGGTCCGGGTGCTCGCGGCCATGAAGCGGACCAGCGTCAACGAGATGGTGCGCGGCTTCCTCACGCGGCTCGTCGAGCAGGAAACCTCCAAGGACGAGGCCCGCGAGGCGTTGCTCAAGTTGATCGACGAATCAGAGGGCCGCGGAGGCCAGGGTTGGCGCCCCCCGACCCGCGAAGAGACCTACAGCGGGGAACCTCGGTTTGATCGCGAATACTGAGGTCTTCCTCGACACCAACATCCTGCTCTACGCCGCCCTGGGGCGCGACCATGCCGGTCATCGGTGGGAGCGGGCGCGCGAGATCGTGCTGACCGAGGACTACTGCACCTCGGGCCAGGTGCTCGCCGAGTTCTATAACAACGCCACTCGTAAGGGCGCGCCGCCGCTTTCGTCGGTCAAGGCCCGCGAATGGGTCCGCGTGGTCGCGATGAAACCCTGCCAACCGATCACGTCCGACGTTGTGGTGGCGGGCATCGATCACGCTCGCCGCTACCAGTTGTCCTATTGGGATGGTGCGATCATCGCCGCGGCCGAGCGGATCGGCGCGCGCGTCCTGTATTCCGAAGACCTCAATCACGGTCAGACCTATGGGTCGGTCCGCGTCGAAAATCCCTTCCTCCCCGCCTGACTTCAAAAGCGAGCCCCCATGTCCATCCTTGTCAATCGCGACACCAAGATCATCGTCCAGGGCCTGACCGGCAAGACCGGCGGCTTCCACACCGAACAGGCGCTGGCCTATTACGGCACCCGGATGGTCGGCGGGGTCCACCCCACCAAGGGTGGCCAGACCTGGACCGGGTCGAACGGCGAGAGCCTGCCGATCTATGCCTCGGTGGCCGAGGCCAAGGACGCCACCGGCGCGACCGCCTCGGTCATCTATGTGCCGCCCGCGGGCGCGGCCGACGCCATCATCGAGGCCATCGAGGCCGAGGTGCCCTTCATCACCTGCATCACCGAGGGCATTCCGGTGCTGGACATGGTGCGGGCCAAGGCGCGGCTGGACCGCTCCTCCTCGCGCCTGCTGGGCCCCAACTGCCCCGGCGTCCTGACCCCGGAAGAGTGCAAGATCGGCATCATGCCGGGCTCGATCTTCAAGAAGGGCAATGTCGGCATCGTCTCGCGCTCGGGCACCCTGACCTATGAGGCGGTGTTCCAGACCACCAACGAGGGCCTGGGCCAGACGACCGCCGTCGGCATCGGCGGCGACCCGGTCAAGGGCACCGAGTTCATCGACGTGCTGGAGCTGTTCCTCGCCGACGAGGCCACCCAATCGATCATCATGATCGGCGAGATCGGCGGCGGCGCCGAGGAAGACGCCGCCCAGTTCCTGATCGACGAAGCGAAGAAGGGTCGGAAAAAACCCATGGCCGGCTTCATCGCCGGACGCACCGCCCCCAAGGGCCGCACCATGGGCCACGCCGGCGCGGTCGTCTCGGGCGGCAAGGGCGATGCGGAATCCAAGATCGCGGCCATGGAAGCCGCCGGCATCAGGGTCTCGCCCTCGCCCGCGCGTCTGGGCACGACCCGGGGGGGGGGCGGCCCGCTGAGACTGACTCCGACATCGCCTTTGTATCGCTCGGCCGCCCCCACCCGGCGCTGCGCGCCTGCCCTCCCCCGCAGGGGGAGGGAGAAACTCCGCCTTATCCCCCCTGCAACTGCTGCTTGACCCGCTCGGCCAGGGTCTTGATGTCCAGCGGCTTTGGCAGAAACGACACCCCGGCCTCGTCCTGGAGCAGGTCGGAGAAGTCGCTCTCGGCATAGCCCGAGATGAACATGACCGGTGCGTCTCCCAGATAGGGCCGGGCCTTCTTCAGCAGGGACGGCCCGTCCAGTCCCGGCATGATGACGTCACTGATCAGCATGTCGATCTGGCCAGACCACTCTTCGGCCAGGGCCAGGGCCTCCTCGCCGTCGGCGGCCTCGATCACCTCATAGCCGCGCTGGCGCAGCAGCCGGGCGGCGATGCCACGCACGGCGGCCTCGTCCTCCACGAACAGGATGCGGCCGTTGCCGGACAGGTCGCGCGGCGCGGCCTTGACCTTGGCTTCGACCGGGGCGACCTCGGTCAGCTCCTGGGCCGTAGCGGCGGGCAGGAAGATGCGGAAGGCGGCGCCCGCCCCCTCGATGTTGGCCACGGCGATATGGCCGCCCGCCTGCTGGACGATGCCATAGACGGTGGCCAGCCCCATGCCGGTGCCCTCGTTGACCGCCTTGGTGGTGAAGAACGGCTCGAAAATCTTGTCCAGCAGGGCCGGGGGCACGCCGGGGCCCGTGTCGGACACCTCGATCAGGGCTCCGTCCTCGGCGGGCGCGTCCAGCCAGCCCATCTCGCGGGCCTGGCCTTGCGTCAGGCGGCGGGTGCGGATGGTCACGACCGCGTCGCCGGGCGCGACCACGCCGCGCATGGCGTCCCTTGCGTTGACGGCCAGGTTCATCACCGCCGTCTCCAGCTGCGACTTGTCGGCGAGCACCACCGGCAGGTCGCGGCCGTAGTCGGTCTCCAGCCGCACGTCCTCGCGCAGCAGCCGCCGCAGCAGGACGGCGAACTCCCCGACCAGTTCGCCCAGGTCCAGCCGCTCGCGCCGGACCGTCGATTTCCTGGAGAACGCCAGCAGCTTCCTGACCAGATCGGCGGCCCGGATGCCGGTCTGGCGGATCTGGTTCAGCCCCTCATAGGACGGATCGCCGACCGGGTGCCGCTCCAGCAACTCGGACAGCTGCAGCTGGATGGCCGTCAGCAGGTTGTTGAAGTCGTGGGCCACGCCGCCGGCCAGCTGGCCCACGGCCTGCATCTTCTGGGCCTGCGACAGCTGGAGCTCCATCGACTTCTGGGTCGAGACGTCGAACAGCCAGACCCGGCGCTTGTCGCCCTCGGGCGCGACATACAGGTGCAGGCTGCGATCCGGGTGAGCCCGGGCCACCAGTTCGATCGGGCCCGACGACCCCTCGGCCAGCCGTTTCCGGGCTTCCGCCACGCCCGCCGGGTCGAACAGATGGCCGAAGGCGGCGTTTCTCGCCGCCGCCGGGCCGGTCAGCACCGCCAGTGCCGGATTGGCCTCCTCTGCATGGTCGGCGAACAGGTCCTCGCCGCCGATCACGGCCGAGCCGAACGGCGCTCCCGCCGCCATGGCGCGCCCCTCTCCGGCGGCGGCGACATAGCCATTGGTCGCTGCCGGCGCGGCGGTGGAGGTCGCGGAATGGGTCAGGGCGGCCTCCGGCGCCTCCCGCACCAGGAAGCGGCCGGGCCCCGCCTGGGCGATCAGCACCTCGAGCTCGCGCTCGCCGATGGTGACGATGGCGCGTCCCTGATGGCCTGACCGGGCCTGGGCGAAAGCCATGTAGAGAGCCTGGGCCGAAGAGCCGCGTGGCAGGGCCGTGGTCGCTCCGTTCTGCGAGGCCCAGGCCCCGTTGAAGGCCAGGACCTGACCGGAGGCCCAGACGAGAGCCGCCGGCTCGGCCAGGGCATCCAGCATCTCGACCGCCACGTCGCCGTCCGGGCGAGCGGGACGGCGCGCCTCCTGCCGACCGAAGGCGAACAGGCCCAACATAGCCACGGCCGCCACGGCGATCATCAGGATCATGTGCGGTGTCGTCACCGGTCCGGCCTGGAAGGCGGGCCAGGCCAAGGCCGCGATGGCCACGGTGAATCCCAGCGCCATCAGCACCAGGGACAGGTCGAAACGGCGGGGGGACGAGGTCACGGAGCGCGGCTCCCGGAGCGAATCAGTGGCGCAGTATAGGGCAGATACGAGGGTCGAGGGTCGAGGGTCGAAAGCGGGCTTCGAACCCGGCGTCGAACCACTCATCCCCTCGACCCTCGACCCCCGGCCCTCGACCCTGTTCGCTTCTGCATCACGAAGCCGATCACCTTGGCCGCCGCCTCGAAATGCTCGCGGGGGATCGTCTCGTCGATGTCGACGGCGGCATAGAGGGCGCGGGCCAGGGGCACGTTCTCGACGATCGGCAGGGAATGATCGCGCGCCACCTCGCGGATGCGCAAGGCCACCGCGTCGACGCCCTTGGCCAGACAGATGGGCGCGGCGTCGCCCTGATCGGGCTCGTAGCGCAGGGCGACGGAATAGTGGGTCGGGTTGGTCACGATCACCGTGGCCTTGGGGACGTTGGCCATCATTCGCTGGCGGCTGCGCTGCATCCGGATCTGCTTCAGCTTGGCCTTGATATGCGGATCGCCCTCGGATTGTTTGTAATCTTCCTTCAGCTCCTCCTTGGACATCCGCATCCGCTTGGCGAAGCGCATCCGCTGCCACAGGATATCTCCACCGGCGGTCAGGCCCAGGAGGACGAGGGTCGAGGCCATCAGGGCGATGGCCAGGTCGCGCGCCAGCGGCAGGATGGTCGCCGGGTGCATGGCGGCCATGTTCTCGAACTCGCGCATGTGCGGTTTCAGCACCATCCAGCAGACCACGCACACAGCGATCAGCTTGATCAGGGTCTGGACGAACTGCATCAGGCCGTCGGGCCCGAAGATGCGCTTGAAGCCCTTCAGCGGGCTGATCTTCTCCAGCTTGGGCTTCAGCTTCTCGGCGGAGAAGATCAGGCCGTTGGTCTGCAGCACCGTGCCCGAGATCCCGCCGATGATGGTGGCCACCATCACCGCCGCCAGGAACGGGGTCATCGACCACAGGGCCCGGGTTGCCAGCTCGATCCCCGCTCCCGCCTCCAGCCCCCCGATCAGGGCATGCGGCTGGGCGATGAAGGGCAAAAGGGTCTCGGCCATGGAGGTCGCGAACCATCCCCCGGCCATCAGGATGACGGCGGCGGCGCCCATGAGGCTCAGGGCCGGGGCGACGTCCATGGACTTGGCGACGTCGCCCTTGCGTCTGGCCTCCTCGAGTTTTCGCGGGGTGGCCTCTTCGGTTTTCGACTCGGGATCGGTGTCCTCAGCCAACGCCGCCTCCGGACGAGACGAACAGATTGGCCAGGGTCCGGTAGCGGTCGATGAAGACCGTTCCGAGCACGCCCAGCGACAGGGCGAAGACCGACAGTCCCAGGATCACGCTCAGGGGGGCGGCGGCGAAGAAGATCTGGAACGCCGGCATAACCCGGCCCACGAGGCCGCTGGCAAGGTTGAAGATCAGGGCGAAGACGATCACCGGCGCGGCCAGCTGCACGCCCAGCAGGAAGCTGTCGCCGATCGTCCTCACGGCCAGTTCGGTGAAGTCGCCGGTGACCAGCGGCCGCACCGGGGCGATCAGCTCATATGACCCCACCAGCCCGGCGATGAAAAGGTGATGGGTGTTGGTGGCGAAGACAAGCACCGTCCCCAGCAGCATCAGGAAGGCCGCGATCGTGGTGCCCGGCTGGGCCTGAAGGGGATTGGTGGTCTGGGCGAAGCTGAGCGTGGTCTGCAGCGAGACGATCTCGCCGGCCACGGCGAGCGCGGCGGTGAAGGCGCGCAGCACGGCGCCGATGGCCAGGCCGGTGATGACCTCGCGGATCACCCAGCCGACGGCCGAGCCCAGGCTGGCGGGCAGGGGCGGCAGGGCTCCGCCGACGATCGGCCAGATGGCCAGGGCCACGACCAGCGCCAGCGACAACCGGATGCGCGGCGGCACATAGCTCTCGCCGATGCCCGGAAGGCTGAGCAGGACCGCGCCCACCCGGGCGAAGACCAGGCCGCCGGCCCAGACCTGATCGGCGGTGGCGTAGGGCTCCATGGACCCTCCCCCGCTCTAGGCCGTCATCCTCGGGCTTGACCCGAGGATCGGACGTGCCGCGCCAGAGTGCAGGGGGTTGGAGGCATGACCCGTCCGGCTTTCTGTCCTGCCGGTGGACAATCCGATCCTCGGATCAAGTCCGAGGATGACGAGCGTGATGGGCACGCGCGTCACATGCCCGAGATGCGGGCGGCGATCTGGCGCATGAAGGCCCCGAGCAAGCCCCCCATCAGCGGCAGGAACAGCAGCAGCGATATGAAGATGGCGATGATCTTGGGCGCATAGACCAGGGACTGTTCCTGGATCTGGGTCAGGGCCTGGAACAGCCCGATGCCGACGCCAACGACCAGGCCCACCAGCAGAACCGGCGCGCACAGCTGGATGGTCAGCCACAGGGCGTCGCGGCCCACATCCAGTACTTCCGCGCCGCTCATGCCCACTCCACCAATCTTCCGGCCCTGGCCCGCTTGAGGCCCGCCGCCGGATACTCGGCAGAAAATGCCGGGAGCGTGGTTAATGCGGTGTTACCCGGCCCGCCCTTGGCTGGACGAAAGGGCGATCAGACCGCCACGCTCTGGTCGCCCGCCGCGGCGTGGACCTCGTGGCCCAGCGTCAGACCCAGGTCCCGGGCCCGGTCCATGGCGTCCGCGCCGCCCAGGCCGCTGATCTGGCCGCTGCGGCGCCAGCGGGCGGTGCCGTCCGGGGCCAGCATTTCGGTGGTCAGGGTCAGGGTGTCGCCCTGGATCACGCCGTGCGCGCCGACCGCCGTGCGGCAGGACCCCTCCAGCGCCACCATGGCCCCGCGCTCAGCGGCCACGCACAGGGCGGTGGGACCGTGGTTCATCGCCCGGACCCAGGCATGATCGGTGTCGCCCTCGCGCGTCTGCAGCGCCAGGGCCCCCTGACCCGGGGCCGGCAGGAAGGCGTCGATGGACAGAAAGCCGCGCACCGCTTCGGATCGACCCAGCCGGTTCAGGCCCGACGCCGCCAGCAGGATGGCGTCGAAATCGCCCTCGGCCGCGCGACGCAGGCGGGTGTCGATATTGCCCCTCAGCATCTCGATCTGCAGGTCGGGTCGAAGCGCCAGGGCCTGGGCCTGGCGACGCAGGGACGCGGTGCCGAGGCGGCCTCCCTGGGGCAACGCTTCCAGTCCGTCGAAGTCGCGGCTGATGAAGGCGTCGCGGGCATCCTCCCGTTCGGGAATGGCGGCGATGGTCAGGCCGGGCGGCTGTTCGGCGGGCACGTCCTTCATGGAATGGACGGCGATATCGACGCGGCCGTCCAGCAACGCCTCCTCGATCTCCTTGGTGAACAGGGCCTTGCCGCCGACCTCCATCAGTCGCCGGTCCTGGATCTGGTCGCCGGTGGTGACGATCTCGACCAGCACCACCTCCTCGATCGGCAGGGCCATGGCGGCGGCGATGGCCCGCTGCATCATGCCGGATTGGGCCAGGGCGAGGGCGGAGCGGCGGGTGCCGATTCGGATGGTGGGCATTCGGGTCCGTTGCGTCAGGGGGGCCGGGTCGTTACCTGACGCCGGTGGAGAACTCAGGCGACCTTAGCAGCGCCGGCGACGCCGGAAAGGCGTTTTCCGATCGCGCTCGCGCTCAAGCAGCGAGCGACCGCGTCGCGAGCGATAGCGCCCCAGACTCCGTTCGCGCTCAAGCAGCGAGCGACCGCGTCGCGAGCGATAGCGCCCTGACCGTTCTCGGCCTGGAGACCAGCTGCGACGAGACGGCGGCCTCGGTGGTGCGTCTGGCGGCCGACGGGTCGACCGAGGTGCTCTCCTCTGTGATTCACAGCCAGATCGAGGATCACGCAGCCTATGGCGGCGTCGTGCCCGAGATCGCGGCGCGCAGCCACGTCGAGATGATCGAAGGCGTCGCCGCCCGCGCCATGGCCGAAGCGCGGATCGATTATGGGGACCTGGACGGCGTGGGCGCCACCGCCGGACCCGGCCTGGTCGGCGGGGTCATGGTCGGGCTCGGGTTCGGCAAGGCGGTGGCCCTGGCGCGGGGCTTGCCCTTCGTCGCGGTCAACCATCTGGAGGGGCACGCGGTCTCGGCCCGGCTGGGGGCGCGGGTCGATTATCCCTTCCTGCTGCTGCTGGTGTCGGGCGGGCATTGCCAGCTGCTGGAGGTGCGCGGAATCGGCGACATGAGCCGGCTGGGGACCACCATCGACGATGCGGCCGGAGAGGCCTTCGACAAGATCGCCAAGGCCATGGGGCTGGGCTATCCGGGCGGTCCGGCGCTGGAGCGGCTGGCGGCGACCGGCGACGGTCCGCGCTTCGATCTGCCCCGGGCGCTCCTGGGCCGCAAGGACTGCGACTTCTCCTTCAGCGGCCTGAAGACGGCGGCGTCGCGGATCGCCCAGAGCCTGGAGACCGATCAGGACCGGGCCGATCTGGCCGACGCGGTCCAGAGCGCCATCGCCCGCCAGCTTTCGGAACGCACCGACCGGGCCATGGCCGACTACGCCGAGCGGCATGAGGCGAGGACGCTGGTGGTCGCGGGTGGCGTGGCGGCCAACAGGACCGTTCGCCGGGTGCTGGAAGAGGCGGCGGCGCGGCGCAGTTTCGCCTTCGTCGCCCCGCCACTCGTCTATTGCACGGACAACGCCGCCATGATCGCCCTGGCGGGGGCAGAGCGCTTGCGGCTCGGTCTCATTTCGGACATCGACGCGCCGGCGCGGCCGCGATGGCCGCTGGACGAAGCGCGGGCGATCGCCGACCCTGTCCATCCGACGGGTCGAAAAGGCGCGAAGGCTTGAGGGGGCCGTCTTCCATGGAGTTTCGCAAGGCGGGGGTGATCGGCGCGGGGGCCTGGGGTACGGCCCTGGCCCTGGTCTGCGCGCGGGCCGGGCTGGATGTCGTGCTTCAGGCCCGCGAGCCGGAGGTGGTCGACAGCATCCGCGCCCGGCGCATCAACGAGGCCTTCCTGCCGGGCGTCGAACTGGACGCGCGCGTCTCCGTGACGCCGGACTTCGCCGACCTGGCCGACTGCGACCTGATCCTGGCCGTCCCGCCCGCCCAGTTCATGCGGTCCACCCTGGCCGCCTTCCAGCCCCATGCCAAACCCGGCGCGCCGATCCTGCTGTGCTCCAAGGGGATCGAGCGGGGCTCGCTGAAGCTGATGACCCAG
Organism: Brevundimonas subvibrioides; assembly: GCA_002280475.1. Lineage (GTDB taxonomy): Bacteria > Pseudomonadota > Alphaproteobacteria > Caulobacterales > Caulobacteraceae > Brevundimonas > Brevundimonas aurifodinae. The sequence goes on along the minus strand of NCEB01000003.1, from coordinate 100,131 downwards.
GTCCTGGCCGAGACTCTGCCGGACGCGCCCGCCGCCGTCCTGTCGGGCCCCAGTTTCGCCGCCGACGTGTCGCGCGGCCTGCCGACGGCCGTGACGCTCGCCTGCGAAGACGCGGCGCTCGGCGAGGAACTGATGTGGACCCTGTCGGCCCCGGGCTTCCGGCCCTATCTGGCGACCGACCTGATCGGGGCCGAGGTCGGCGGCGCGATCAAGAACGTCCTGGCCATCGCCTGTGGGCTATCCGAAGGGCGCGGTCTGGGCCGCAGCGCCCACGCCGCCCTGATCACCCGGGGCTTCGCCGAGATGACCCGGCTGGGCGTCGCCCTTGGGGCCGAGCCCCAGACGGTGGCGGGCCTGTGCGGCCTCGGCGACCTGGTCCTGACCTGCTCCAGCCCCCAATCGCGGAACATGAGCCTGGGCCTTGCGCTCGGTCAGGGCCAGACGGTCGAACAGGCGCTCGCCGGCAAGCGGTCGGTAGCCGAGGGCTACGAGAGCGCGCCTGCCGTGCGCGAACTGGCGGCGCGGGCGGGGGTGGAGATGCCGATCTGTGAGGGGGTCGCGGCCCTTTTGGCCGGAGAGACCACCGTCGAGGGCCTGATCGACGCCCTGCTGTCGCGCCCGCTGAAGTCCGAACAGGGATGAGCGACCCGGCCCCGACGGACCGAAAGCGTGTCTGGACCACGCCGCCGGGGGTCGCTCTGTGCGCCCTTGAGGACATCGCCGAGCCCGGCTCGCGCGGCTTCGTCCTCCAGATCGGCGAGGCCTATTTCCATGGCTTCGTGGTGCGAAAGGACGGCGGTGTCGCCGGCTGGGTCGATCGATGCCCGCATCAGGGCTTCCCCATCGCGGTCGAGCTGGACCGTTATCTGACGCCGGACGGATCGCTGATCCTGTGCGGCTGGCACGGCGCGGTGTTCGAGCCCCTCAGCGGGGCCTGCGTCGGTGGCCCCTGCGCCGGCGGAAAGCTGACACCGTGGCCGGTCACCGCCGATGGCGGCGTGATCCGGACCGTCTGAGTCTACTTTTTCAGCCGCCGCGCGTTCGCCGTCGCCGCCGCGTGGATCGGCTTCAGGGCGTCGGCCTGGGCCTTCAGCAGTTCGGTGTTCAGGCTGAGCATCTGGGTCGAGGCCCGGCTCCACCAGCCCATGGCATAGCTCATCTGGGCCGAGGCGGCACCCTGGGGCGTCTTCGCTGCGGCCATGGCGGACGCAGCGCGGGCGGCGTGGCCCATCTCGTCCATGGCGGATTTCGACGTGCGGGCGGCGAGATCGCCCAGGGTGCCCGCGACGGCGGCGGCCGAGGCGCTCATGGCCTCCATCTTCTCGGTGCCCATCAGCGACATCTCGCGGACGTCGGCCTTCATCGGGTTGGCGAAGCCCTCCGCCATGATCGCCATCCTGGCGGCGATGACGTCGGAGGCGGCGCGCATCATCTCGCCGCCGTGGTCGGCGTTGGTGGTGGCGGTCTGGGCGTTGCGGACGGCGCGCTTTCCGGCCCGCAGGGACTTGTCGAGCATGGTCATGTCACCGGCTTGGGCCGCTTTCACCGGCCGGGCAAGACCTCATCGGCGAAGGCCGCCACATCCTTCAGCAGGGCGGGCACGGCAGCGTCGATGATCCGCTGGCCCTTTTCCGGGCTGGCCTGGCCGGGGTCCGAGCCGATCCGGCCGTCGGGGAAGCGGGCGCGGTAGTCGAGCGCGTCGCGGATCGGGCCGCTGGGGGCGATCTTCGGCGAGTACTCCGCACTCTTGATCCGGTCCGGATACGCCGCCTGGGTCACGGCGATCTCGGATGGGGTCGCGTGCATGCCGTGGCCGGTGGGGAAGATGGCGTTGCACAGGCCGTTCACGCCCGGCAGGTCCCACCAGTTCCGCAGCTTGAGCACATAGGGCGGCTCCTCCTCGACGAAGCTCCATTCGGCATAGAGCTCCGAGAAGGTCGCCTCGATCGTGGCGACGTTCCCGCCGTGGCCGTTGAGGAAATAGATGCGCTCGAAGCCGTGACGGCTCAGCGAACTGACCCAGTCGGTGATCGCCGCCATGAAGGTCGAGGGCCGCAGGCTGATGGTGCCCGCGAAGGCCAGATGATGCTGGGCCATGCCGATGTTGAAGGTCGGCGCGACCACCAGGCTGTCGTCGGCCTTCTCCGCCGCATGGGCGATGATCTCGGGGCACATCCAGTCGGTGCCCAACAGGCCCGTGGGCCCGTGTTGCTCGTTGGAGCCGATCGGCACCACGACGGTCTTGGTCGTCTTCAGGCGGGCGTCGATCTCGGGCCAGGCGGAGTAGGCGATCAGCATGGGAACTCTCGGTCGGGGAACGAGCGGCCTTCCTACGCCCCGTCGCCCCTGCGCGTCGATGGCGACTTGCGCGCCCGGCCCAAAGTCGCATTGATCCGGCCGTGACCGCCGCAACCCTGCCCGCCTCCATCGACGTCGCCGTGATCGGAGCGGGAGCCGCAGGGATCGCCGCCGCCAGACGCCTGGCGCGGGCGGGCGTCTCCGTCGTTGTGCTGGAGGCCCGCGATCGGATCGGCGGGCGGGCCCACACCGTCGGCTGGGACGGTCACGGGCTCGATCTGGGCTGCGGCTGGCTGCATTCGGCCGACGAGAACATGCTGGTCCAACCCATAGCCGAGGCCGGCTGGACCCTGGACCGGACACCACCGCCCTGGAGCGCCGAGGCCCCGATGCTGGACGCGGCCCCGGCCGAGCGCGCGGCCTTTTCGGACGCCTATGAGGCTTTCGAGGCCCGCGTCGACGCCCTCGCCGCCAAGAAGGTCGATCGGCCGGTCGCAGAGGCGCTCGAGCCCGGCGGCGTGTGGAACGCGCGGCTGGAGGCCATCTCCTCGGCCCTGAACGGCGCACCTTTCTCGCGCGTCTCGCTGCTGGATTTCGCCCGCTACAGCGAGTCCTCCGCCAACATCCGAGTGGTCGAGGGTTACGGGGCCGCCATCGCGGGCTTCGGTGCCGACCTGCCGGTCCGGCTGGGCTGCGCGGTCCAGACGATCGATGTCGGCGGGCCCCGCGCCGTCCTGCGCACCTCGGCCGGAACGGTCCAGGCCGACGCTGTCATCCTGACGGTCCCGACCTCGGTCCTGACGGCGGGTGCCATCCGCATTACCCCGGAGCCCGCCGACCTGCTGGACGCCGCCTCGGGCCTGCCGCTCGGCCTTGCGTCCAAGGTCCACATCGCCCTGACCGACGCCCGCGACCTGCCCGTCGATGGCCGCCTGTGGGGGCCCAGCGACACCGTCGAGGTCGGCCGCCATCATCTCAGGCCCTTCGGTCGGCCGATGGTCGAGACCTATCTGGGCGGCGATCTGGCCTGGGGGCTGGAGCGGGAGGGACAGGACGCGATGTTCGATTTCGCGCTTCAGGGTCTGGTCGACATCCTCGGGTCCGGCCTGCGCCGCCGCGCCGCGCCGGCCGCCGTGTCCGGCTGGGGCCACGATCCCTGGTCGCTCGGAGCCTATTCTCACGCTCTCGTCGGCCGATCCGGCGACCGCGCCCGGCTGCGCGCGCCGGTGGCGGGACGGCTGTTCGTCGCGGGAGAGGCCACGGCCGAACGGTTCTACGGCACCGCCCACGGGGCCTGGATGGAGGGCGAACGGGCGGCGGACGATACCCTGGCCCGACTCGGCGTTCAGACCCGCCCCGTCGAGGCCGAGGCATGAAGACGCCGATCGCCACGCCCAAGGCCAGAAAGCCTGTCGCCAAGCGCGCCGTCGCCAATCCGCTCGCCCGCAAGCCCGGCTCGGTCATGACCGGCGCGCCGGTGCCCATCTTCGCCTGGCCCCCGGACGAGGATCGGGTGGAGGATATCTTCGCCCGCCTGGCCCGCGTCATGCCAGAGCCCAGGACCGAGCTGCGGTTTCAGGACCCCTATACGCTGGTGGTCGCCGTCGCCCTGTCGGCCCAGGCCACGGACGTCTCGGTCAACAAGGCGACCGAAAAACTGTTCGCCGTGGCCGACACGCCAGAGGCCATGCTGGCGCTCGGCGAGGAGGGCCTGACCCCCTTCATCGCCTCGATCGGCCTGTATCGAAACAAGGCGAAGAACGTCATCGCGCTAAGTCGCCTCATCGTCGAGCAGCACGGTGGGGTGACCCCGCTGAATCGCGCCGACCTTCAGGCCCTGCCCGGCGTGGGGCGAAAGACCGCCAGTGTGGTGCTGAACGAGCTGGGCATCGAGCCCGCCATCGCGGTCGACACCCATGTGTTCCGTGTCGCGCACCGGCTGGGCCTCGCCACCGCCCCGACCGCCGACAAGGTCGAGGACCAGCTGCACGCCGTGGTGCCCGAGGCCTTCCTGGCCAAGGCGCATCACTGGCTGATCCTTCACGGCCGCTACACCTGCACGGCGCGAAAGCCCAACTGCGCGGGGTGCATCATCTCCGACCTGTGTCCGTCACGGGGCCTGATGGCGGCGAACGGAGAGGCGGCTCAGCCTTCGTCGAGCCGCGCGCGGACCGCCTCTGCGAAGAGCAAGCCCCGGTCGGGGGCTTCGGACAGATAGAAGTCCGGTTCGATCAGCTCTGCCTCCATCAGCAGCCAGCGGCTGTCCGAGGCCTGGACCATGTCGATCCGGGCATAGAGCAGCGGCTCTTTGATCGCGCCCAGCACCCGTTCGGCCAGGGCGAGCGCGGCCGCGGGCGGTTCGCCTACGGTCTGGTAGCGGCCGCCGTACTGGGACTGGATGCGGAAATCCCCGGCCTTGGCGGTCTTGTTGACCGCATGGCTGAAGCGGCCGCCGAAGAACAGCAGCGACAGTTCGCCCTCGGCGACGAGCTCCGGCAGGAAAGGCTGGATCATGGCCGCGCCGGGCGGCGGGTCGATCAAGGCTTCGCCGCGCGAGACCTTGGTCGTCTTCCAGGCTCCGGCCGAGACCGTCGGCTTCACGATCAGGGTGTCTGTCCCGAACCGGGCGAAGGCGGCCTCGACCTGGTCGGGGGTGACCCGGTCGGTCCACAGGGTAGGCGGAATGGCGACGCCCGCCGCCTCCAGCCGCTTCAGATAGGCCTTGTCCGAGTTCCACGCCAGGACCGAGGCCGGGTTGGCGATCCGGACCCCCGCCGTCTCCCAGACCGCCAGCGCCTTCAGCCAGTCCGAGTGCCTCTGGTGATAGCCCCAGGTCAGGACGCTCAGAACCAGCGGATAGTCGAGCAGCCGCCGGCAATCCTCGACGTGGTCGCTCCAGGACGTCGGCACGACGGTCACATCGACGGTCGCCAGCGCGGCGCCCAGCCGCTCCAGCACCTGGGGCCAGTGGGGGCCATAGGTGCCGTCGTCGGCGGCAGGGGTCAGGACGGCGATCTTGGTCATGGGCGCTGGCCATACAGGGTTCGCCGGCGGGGGCAAGCATGGGCTGGCGTCGGCTCCGTCGGGCCGCTAAGGGGCGCGCCATGACCCAAACCGCCCCCGAATACGACGTCTGCGCCGTCGGCAACGCCATCGTCGATGTGCTGGCCCCGTGCGAGCCCGCCTTCCTGACCGCCCAGGGCCTGACGCCCGGCTCCATGTCCCTGGTCGATGAGGACCAAAGCGCGGCGCTGTACGACGCCATGGCGGCGGGCGTCGAGGCGTCGGGCGGATCGGCGGGGAACACCGTGGCGGGCGTCGGCTCGTTCGGCGGGCGCGCGGCCTATCTGGGCAAGGTCGCCGACGATCAACTCGGCGGGGTCTTCACCCACGACATCCGGGCTGCCGGCGTCCACTTCGACACCCCCGCGCTGGAAGGCGGGGCCGGCACCGGTCGCTGCCTGATCAACGTCACGCCGGACGGCCAGAGGACCATGTCCACCTTCCTGGGCGCCGCCAATCAGCTGACGGTCGCCGACATCGACGCCGCCCTGATCGGCGACAGCGCCATCGTCTATCTCGAAGGATATCTGTTCGACCCGGCCCCGGCGCGGGCCGCCTTTGAAGCCGCCGCCGCTGCCGCTCACGCGGCGGGCCGCAAGGTCGCCATCACCCTGTCCGACGCCTTCGTCGTCGGCCGCTGGCGCACCGAGCTGCTGGCCTTCATCGAAGCTTCGGCCGACATCGTCCTGGCCAATGAGGTCGAGCTCCTGGCCCTGTTCGAGACTGAGGACTTCGACGCGGCGGCCGAGCGACTGGCGGCCATCGTCGATGTGGCGGCCGTGACGCGCGGCGAGCACGGCTCGGTGGTTATCCGGGGCGCCGAGCGGGCGGTGGTCCAGGCCTTTGCCGTGGATCGCGTCGTCGACACCACCGGCGCGGGCGACCAGTACGCGGCGGGCTTCCTGCTGGGTCTGGCGCGCGGCCTGTCGCTGGCCGACGCGGGCGCGCTCGGATCGCTGGCGGCGGCCGAGGTGATCGGCCACTGGGGTCCGCGCCCCATGACCTCCCTGCACGAACTGGCCGAGCAGAAGGGCCTCAGGCTCCACGCGGCCTGAGGGTGACGTAGAAGGCCCCGTCGCCGCCGTGGCGACGGTGGGCCGAGGCGAAGCCGGACACCACGCCGCGCAGGGCGTGGGACTGCAGCCATTCCTGGATCGAGGCGCGGATCACACCGCCACCGCGTCGCCCCTGTCCGGTCACGACCAGAACGGCCCTGTAGCCGCGCGCCTGGGCCCCGTTCAGGAACGCCCTCAGCTGGTCCTCCGCGTCGAAACGGCCGAAGCCGTGCAGGTCGATCGTCGCCTCGATGGGATCGCGTTCGCGCGACAGGCGGCGCTGGCGGCGGGGCTCCAGCGGCTCCGGCGCGCCGTGAGCGAGGACCGCGCTGACGGTCGCGGAGGGGGGCGTCTTTGGCGTGGCGGGGGGCTTCGACGGGTGAGCGAGGATCGGCCGCGCCTCCCGGACCTCGACCGCGGCGGGGGCCTCGGCGGCGATCCTCAGGGCCTTGCGCACCCGCGCCGGGGTGACCGAGCCTGAGACGCGGGCCCACAGGCGGCGGTCTTCGACGGACAGGTCTGGCGGTGGACGCCGGGCCACGCCTTCAGGTCTCGTCGTCGTCGAGGTCGGGCTCGGGCGGACCGGGCTCATAGGTCAGGATGTCGCCCGGCTGGCACTCCAGCTCGCGGCACAGGGCATACAGGGTGGTGAAGCGCACCGCCCGCGCCTTGCCCGTCTTCAGGATCGACAGATTGGCGACCGTGACCCCGACCCGGTCGGCGAGCTCGGTCAGCGACATGCGCCGCTCGACCAGCAGACGGTCCAGCTGAATCCGGATGGCCATCAGCGGGTCCTTCTTGCGCTAACGCTCGCCGCGCGGCGGCTCGCTGGCTGAGCGCGGGATCTGGTGGCCAAGCCCCTCATATGGTCAGCTCCGACTCGCGGCGAAGGCGCGCGCCCTCGCGGAAGACCTCGGCCAGCACGAAGACGACCAGGACCGAGAAAATCGGGGTCAGCAGTTCGCCGAACCCCTGTCGCTCCATGACGCCGGGCGCCAGTCGCGCGGCGACGACCCCTTGCGCCAGCCAGACCCCGCCGGTGACGACGGCCAGGATCAGCCCGACCTGACGCAGACGGCGCACATTGTCGGGCTGGAACGGGTCGCCGATGGTCAGGGTCCGGAAAATCATCCTCAGGTTCCGCAGGATCAGCAGGAACCCGCCGAAATAGGACGTCAGGGCGCCGACGCCGAACAGCAGCAGGGGCCGCGTCAACGGTTGCTGACGGCCCCCGGAATCATTCGACACTGTGATGTTCAGATTGGCGATGGGAACGAAGATCGAGGCGAGGAAAACCAGCAGCAGGACGGCGGTGATGACCATCAGCAGCACATAGGCCACGTCCAGCGCGATCTTCAGCAGGCTGGAGACAGAGCCGGGGCCCAGGGTCTTGAACGGCGTCTTGAAGGAAATGCGGAACGGGATCGCCCGTCCCAGGGCGCGGATCCCGGCCAGTCCCGGCGTCGGCCGGTCGGATCGTTCGGGATGGGATCGGTCGGAGGGCATCGGCGATCTCTCGCCGGGGGATCAGGCCGCGACGGCCGCGCGGGGTCCGGCGAACCCCGACGCGGCTCTATACATCGCGTTCCAGGTCAATGGAAAAGTGCCTTCTTACTTGGGTGGCTATCGCTCGGGACGCGGTCCCTTGCTGCTTGAGCCACTGTCTTTCTTGGGCGGCTACCGCTCGGCTCGCGGAGCCTCGCTGCTTGAGCCACTTTGCCTGTCGCCAACGTTCGGCTCGCGGAGCCTCACTGCTTGAGCGACGGTCGGGCGGGGTCGATCACAGGCAATCGTCGCTCAAGTAGCGAGCAACCGCGTTGCGAGCGATAGCGACCCCTCTTTAGAAGGACTGCACCAGGATGGCGACCAGCGCGGTCGGCAGGGCGGCGAGCAGGGCGGCGTTGACCAGGACGGTGCCGACCTTGTCCATCATCAGCGAGGCGTTCAGGGTGTTCATCGTTCTCTTCTTTCGATCCTGAGGGCGGGTCATTTGTTGCCCGCTTTCTCTGCCACTTGGGTTCGATTTGCTCGTTTCGATCAAACCGTGGAACGTTGTGGCCTCCGTTCGTGAGAACATAGATAGGCCGTGCAAGCTCGGTTTGCACGTTACATATCGTTTAACGATATTAAACTTCGGCAATGGAATGTTTCAGATCCGGGAGACTGCGTGAATCTCAAGCTTATCAAGGGGATGCGGCTCGTCGCCGCGACCCACAACGCCGGAAAGGCGCGCGAAATCCACGCGCTTCTGGACGGACATTACACCGTGGTCACGGCAGGCGAGCTGAATCTGCCCGAACCGGCCGAAACCGAGACCACATTTGTCGGCAACGCCATGCTCAAGGCCCGGCACGCGGCCGCCTTCTCGGGCGAGGTCAGTCTGGCGGACGATTCGGGACTGTCCGTCGTGGCGCTGGACGGCGCGCCCGGCATCTTCTCGGCCCGCTGGGGCGGGCCGGAACGCGACTTCGGCCTGGCGATGCGCAAGATCGAGGCGCGGCTGGAGGATTTAGGTGCCACCGATCGCAGCGCCTTCTTCACCTCGGCGCTCGCCGTCGCCTGGCCGGACGGGCCGTGCGTCGTGGTCGAAGGCCGCGTCGACGGGCAGTTGACCTTTCCGTCCCGGGGCGATCGGGGCTTCGGCTATGACCCGATCTTCATCCCCGAGGGCCATTCCCAGACCTTCGCCGAGATGGAGCCGGGCCTGAAGGACGGTCTCAGCCACCGCGCCCGGGCCTTCGAACAGCTGAAGGCCGCCCTCATTGACTCCTGACCGGCCGGACGGCGTCGCCGTCTATGTCCACTGGCCCTACTGCGCCCGCATCTGCCCCTATTGCGATTTCAACGTCGTCAAGGACCGGGGCTGGCGCGAGGAACAGGCGGTGCTGGTCCGGGCGATTCTGACCGATCTGACGGCCCAGGCGGCGGTGCTGGGGGGCCGGCCTCTGGCCTCGATCTTTTTCGGGGGCGGCACGCCGTCGCTGATGCGGCCCGAGGACGTGGCGGCGCTGATCGAGGCGGCCCAGCGGCTTTTCCCTGTGACCGGGACGGTCGAGATCACGCTGGAGGCCAACCCGACCGATGCGGAGGCCGTCCATTTCGCGGCCCTGGCGGACGCCGGGGTGAACAGGCTGTCGCTCGGGGTCCAGTCGCTGGACGACCGCGAGCTGACCTTCCTGGGGCGGAACCACTCGGCGGCCGAGGCGCGCCGCGCCATTCAGATCGCCGGGCGTGTCTTCGACCGGATGTCCATCGACCTGATCTATGCCCTGCCGGATCAGACCGTCGAGGCGTGGCGCGCAGCGCTTCTGGACGCGGTGGCCATGGGGTTCGAGCACGTCTCGCCGTATCAGCTGACCATCGCGCCGACCACGGCGTTCGGCCGGGCCTTCGCGCGCGGCACCCTGATCCCGCCCGACGAGGACCGGGCGGCCGACCTTTACGAGGCCACCCAGGACCAGCTGGGGGCGGCGGGCTTCGAGGCCTATGAGGTGTCCAACCACGCCCGGGGCGAGGTCGCCCGGTCGGCGCACAATCTGCATGTCTGGCGTGGCGGGGACTATGTCGGCGTCGGGCCCGGGGCGCATGGGCGGCTGACCCTGGACGGCGCGCGCACGGCGACGGTCGCCCACCGGCGGATCGCCGCCTATGTCGAGGGGGTCGCCGGCGGCGCGCCCTGGTCTGAGCGGGAAACGCTGGACGCCGAGGCGGCGGCCGAAGAGCGGGTTCTGCTGGGGATGCGAACGGTCGAGGGCGTGGCCCTGCTCGACCTCGTGCCTCTGGGGCTGGGGCTCGAGGATGGCCGGATCGCCGACCTACTGGCCGACGGCATGGTCGAGACGCGCGGGGACCGTCTGATCGCGACGGCGCGGGGACGGCCGGTGCTGGACGCCGTGCTGAAAGCCCTCCTGACGTGAGATGCGACCCGCCATTGTGGCCCGGCACCGCCGCTGTCACCTTCCGTCGATGACCGAGCCCTCGCTCTTTCCGCCGACCGCCCCACCGCCTCGGCCGGTGTCGGCGGGACTGTATCTGGTCTCCACGCCGATCGGGAACCTGCGCGACATGACGCTGCGCGCGCTCGACGTGCTGGCGGCCGCCGACCTGGTGCTGGCCGAAGACACCCGGGTCACGGCCAAGCTGCTGGCCGCCTATGGCCTGAAGGCCCGGCTGGAACGCTGCGATGACCATGCCTCCGGCCACGCCGCAGACCTGGCGATCGCGCGGATCGCCGAAGGTGGTGTGGTCGCCCTGGTGTCCGATGCCGGCACGCCGGTGGTGTCGGACCCGGGCTTCGTCGTCGCCCGGGCGGTGATCGCGGCCGGGCAGCCGGTCCACCCGATCCCCGGGGCCTCCAGCCTCTTGGCGGCGCTGGTCCTGTCGGGCCTGCCCGCGGATCAGGTGACGTTCGTGGGTTTCCTGCCGCCGAAGTCGGCGGGCCGGATCGCGGCCCTGACCGAGCTGAAGGCCGCGCGTCAGACCCTCGTGGCTTTCGAAAGCGGCCCCCGGCTGCGCGCCAGTCTGACCGACATGGCCGCCGTGCTCGGCCCCCGCCCGGCCGCCGTGTGTCGTGAGCTGACCAAGCTCTACGAGACCTGCGTGCGCGGACCTCTGCCGGACCTCGCCGTCCATCCGGCCCTGGATGCGCCCAAGGGCGAGATCGTCGTGGTCATCGGCCCCGGCGAGACCGAGGTGGCCAGCGCCGCTGACGCCGACGTCGCCCTGACCGAGGCCCTGACCCGGCTGGCGCCCGGCGAGGCGGCCTCGGAAGTCTCGCGGGCGCTCGACCTGCCCCGAAAGCCGCTCTATCGCCGCGCGCTGGAGCTTCAGGGGCGGGGATGACGCCGCCCCGCCTTGCGCGTCCGCCCAAGCCTGCGCGTCCTCGGTCGGCGCGGCGCGTGGCGTCGGGCGGCCGGTCGTTCCGCCAAGGGCACGCGGCGGAATGGATCGCCGCCGTCTGGCTGATGGCCAAGGGCTACCGCATCCTGGCGTTTCGGCTCAAGGTGCCCGGAGCCGAGATCGACATCCTGGCGCAACGCGGCCGGACCCTCGCGGTGGTGGAGGTCAAGCGCCGCGCCACCGCCGAGGCCGCCGACCTCGCCCTGCAGGCCGGTCAGCGCGAACGGCTGCGGCTCGCCGGCGAACGGGTGTTGCGCCAAAGACCCGGTCTGAGGGGCTTGGTGTTGCGGATCGACACGGTGACGCTTTCACCCGGCCGGTTTCCGCGTCATCGTCGAGGCCTGTAGTGCCACAGGTTTTCGCTCCGAAAGCCTTGGGACCGGTCGTCGGGGGACGTCGTGACGCGCGAGGAGGCCGAAGATCAGCTGCGGGAGGCCGGGACCGTCGATGACGACGCCTTTTTGCTGCTCGACACCGCCATCGCCTGCGCCATCCACGACTCACCGTTTCGCGACGAGCGGCCGGCGCGGAGGCTGGCCGATGCCGCGGCCGACCGTCTGGCCGAACGGATCCTGAGCGAAGGCCCCGACGACGCCCTGGCCGAGACCATGGCCTCCGACCTGCGGCTGAACGGCGACCTGCTGGCCTATGACGATCCGGGCAACACCGATGTGATCGATGTGGCCGAGCGTCGGCGGGGCCTGTCGGCGGCCCTGTCGGTCTTCTATCTGGATGCCGCGCGGCGGGCGGGCGTGAAGGCCCAGGGCGTCGATTTCCCTAACCATTTCCTGCTGCGGGTCGAGACGCCGGCGGGGCCTGTGGCGCTGGACCCCTTCAGTCAGGGCCGCGTGGTGATGCCGTCCGAACTGACGCGCCGGGCCCTGCTCGCCGGGCTGACGCCCCATGTCGCGGACCGCCTGGATGTCCTGATGGCTCCGGTCAGCGACCGTCAGGCCCTGATCCGGCTGCAGAACGTGCTGTTCAGCCGGGCCATCCGGGCCGGGGACTTCCAGTCGGCGGAGCGATCGGCGGTGCGCCGCGCCCTGCTGGACCCCGAGGATCACCGGCCCTGGCTGGACGTGGCCGCCGCGCGAGAGAAACAGGGGGCCCTCAACGGCGCGCTCGACGCCCTGGCCCGGGCCCGCGCCGTGGCGGGACAGGAGGCGCCCGTGCATCAGGTGGCCATGGAGCGGCTGCGGATGCGGCTGAACTGACAGCCGACAGCCGACAGCCGACGGCCGAGGGCCAGGCGTGGAGGTGGCCATGGGTCATCTCAAGCCTCCCTGGTTCTTGCGCAGACACCTTCCGCCGCCCATTACCTGCGGGATCGGGCGCGTTCGCGCTCAGGCCGTGACACGGCGCGCGCCAACCGTCAGCGCCCCTAAGGAATGCCTTCCATGCTGAACGTCGCCATCCAGATGGACCCGATCGAGGGGGTCAATATCGACGGCGACACCACTTTCTTCCTGGCGATGGAGGCGCAGGCGCGCGGCCATAGGCTCTGGGTCTACGATTTCCGCACCCTGGCCCTGGAGGACGGCGACCTGTTCTGCCGGGCCCGGCCGGTCACCCTGCGTCCCGTGGTCGGCGACCATGTCAGCTTCGGCGACGAGGTCCGCCTTGACCTGGGGCGCGACGTCGACGTGATCCTGATGCGTCAGGACCCGCCCTTCGACATGGCTTATGTGACGGCGACCTATCTGCTGGAGACGGTCCATCCGCGCACCTTGGTCGTGAATGATCCGGCCGAGGTGCGCTCGGCACCGGAGAAGCTGTTCGCCACCCGGTTCGCGGGCGTCCAGCCGCCGACCCTGATCAGCGCCGACCCGGTCGCCCTGGTCGACTTCCACGAACGACACGGCGACGTGGTGCTGAAGCCCCTTCACGGCGCGGCGGGGTCTGGCGTGGTGCGGCTGAAGGCGGGCGATCCGAACCTGGAGGCCCTGATCGAAATCCATGCCGCCGCCAGCCGCGATCCCCTGGTGATCCAGAAATTCATCCCGGCGGTCTCCAAGGGCGACAAGCGCATCATCCTGATCGAGGGCGAACCCGTCGGCGCGATCAACCGCGTCCCGGCCGAGGGTCAGGTGCGGTCCAACCTGCGGGTGGGTGGCACCGCCGCCCCTGTGGACCTGACCGATCGCGACCGCGAGATCTGCGCCATCATCGGCCCGGAGCTCAAGGCGCGGGGCCTGATGTTCGTCGGCATCGACGTGATCGGAGACTATCTGACCGAGATCAATGTGACCTCGCCGACAGGGGCCGTGCAGCTGAAGCAGTTCACCGGCATCGACGCCGCCGCCGTCCTGTGGGACGCAATCGAGGCCAAGCGCATTCCGAGCGCATAACGCCGCTCTTGCAAATCGCGCGGGTTCATGGTTCGTTCTCTTCTGTCCAGGGAGAGTGCCCATGCTGGCCAGTATAGCGACGGTGGCCTTCGAGGGCGTGGAAGCGCGGCGCGTCGACGTGCAGGTTCAGCTGGTCGGCAACGACGGCCCGACCATCTTTTCGATCGTGGGCCTGCCGGACAAGGCGGTGGCCGAAAGCCGCGAGCGGGTGCGCGGGGCCTTCGCCGGGATCGGCCTGGCCCTGCCGCCCAAGCGGATCATCGCCAATCTGGCGCCCGCCGACCTGCCCAAGGAAGGCAGTCATTTCGACCTGCCGATCGCCCTGGCCCTGCTGGCGGCGCTGGGCGTGGTTCCGCCCGACGCCCTGAGCGGATGGGCGGCGCTGGGCGAGCTGGGGCTGGACGGGCGTATCCAGCCGGTCGGCGGAACCCTGCCGGCGGCGGTGGCGGCCTCGGCCATGGGGCTGGGACTGATCGTGCCGGAAGCCAACGGGTCCGAGGCCGCCTGGGCCGGAGAGGTCTCGATCCTGGCTCCCCGCTCGCTGATCGGGCTGATCAATCATTTCAAGGGCACCCAGGTCCTGCGCGGTCCCGAGCCGGGGCCCGTGCGGTCGGGCGTCGCCGTTCCCGACCTGCGCGAGGTCAAGGGCCAGGAAAGCGCCAAGCGGGCGCTGGAGGTGGCGGCCGCCGGTGGCCACAACCTTCTGTTCGTCGGCCCGCCGGGGTCGGGCAAGTCGATGATGGCCCAGCGCCTGCCCGGCCTGTTGCCGCCGCTGACGCCGCAGGAGCTGCTGGAAACCTCCATGATCTGGTCGGTCGCCGGTCTGATCGAACGCGGCGCCCTGACCCGGGACCGGCCGTTCCGCAGCCCCCATCATTCCGCCTCCATGGCGGCCCTGACCGGCGGAGGTCTTCGCGCCAAGCCGGGCGAGGCGTCGCTGGCGCACAACGGCGTGCTGTTCCTGGACGAACTGCCGGAGTATTCGGCCCAGGCGCTGGACAGCCTGCGCGCCCCGCTGGAGACCGGCGAGATCGTGGTGGCCCGCGCCAATGCCCATGTCCGTTATCCGGCCCGGTTCCAGCTGGTCGCGGCCATGAACCCCTGCCGCTGCGGGCTCGGTGGCGCGGGCAAGGGGGCGTGCGGCAAGGCGCCTCGCTGCCAGAGGGACTATCAGAACCGCATCTCGGGCCCGATGTTCGATCGCATCGATCTGACCGTGGAGACCCCGCCGGTGACGGCCGCCGACATGGCCCTGCCGTCCCCCGCCGAAGGCACGGCCGAGGCCGCCGCCCGCGTCGCCGTCGCCCGCGCCATGCAAGAGGAGCGGGTGCGCGAGGCGGGGCTCGATCCGCTCCAGGCCCTCAACGCCCGGGCGACTGGCGAAACCCTGGACCGGTTCGCCCGGCCCGACGAGGCGGGACGCGCCCTGCTGATGCGGGCGGGCGAGGCCGGGGGTCTGACGGCCCGGGGCTGGACCCGGACCCTGCGTCTGGCCCGCACCATCGCCGATCTGGAAGGGGCGACCGGCGTCCTGCGCCGTCATATCGCCGAGGCCCTGATCTATCGTCGGTCGACGGTCGGGGCCCAGGCCGATTTCGAACGCCAGGACGGCGGCCGGATGGGGGTTCCGGCGTGGTAGAGGCGGGGCCGGGTCTCGCTCGGGAAGGTTCTGGAAACCCTGTGACTTGAACCGTCCTTAAGCCCTGTTCGCCACGATGGCCGTGAACGGGGAGAAGCGCATGGCGCGGCGAACGGGCGGACCAGCGTCGAAGACGGCGATCGCGAAGGCGGCCATGGCCGGTTCGCCGAACGGTGAGGCCGTGGGGGCGGCCGATCCCTTCCTGCGGCTGATGAGCCACGAGATGCGCACCCCGTTGAACGGCGTGATCGGCATGCTGGGCCTGTTGACCCGCACGCGACTGGACGGGGCCCAGCGCGCCTATGCCGAGGCCGCCCAGCAATCGGCCGAGCATCTGCTGGGCCTGGTCAACGATCTGCTCGACTACGCCCGGCTGGAGGCCGGCAAGCTGGAATTCGATCTGGCGCCCGTGGACCTGGAGGGCCTGGTCCGGGGCGTGGCCGAGCTCATCAGTCCCCGGGCGCACGACAAGGGGCTGGAGATCGTCTGGTCGGTCGCGCCCGAGGCGATCGACGTCATGGCCGACGAGGGTCGTCTGCGGCAGGTGCTGTTCAATCTGGCGGGCAACGCCGTCAAGTTCACCGAGACCGGCGGCGTTCGCATCGCCGTGGAACGGGCCGGCGGCACGGATCGGAAGCCCGCACTGGCCTTCATCGTGGATGACACCGGGCCCGGCGTGCCGGCATCCGCCCGGAACCGGATTTTCGAGGAGTTCGGCCATGTCGATGCCTCGGACGCCACCCGGCACGATGGCGCGGGCCTGGGGCTGGCTGTCGTCCGGCGTCTGGCCGAGGCCATGGGCGGCAAGGTCACCGTCGCCGACCGTCCCGGCCAGGACGGGCGCGGCGGTTCGCGGTTCCGTTTTCAGGCCTCCTTCGCGGCGGCTCCGGACGTCGCCCCCCGGTCCCGGCCCCTGGAGGGGATGTTCGTGGCCGTCCGCTCGCCCGATCCCTTCGTCCTCGAGGCCGCTCGGGCCCAGGTCGCCGCGAGCGGGGGAAGGCCCACCGACGAGGTCGCGCCTGTCAGCCTGATCGACCATGCCGAAGCCGCAGGCGCGGGCCAGCCGATGGTCCTGGCTCCGTCGTCCGGCAGGGCGGTGATCCTGCTCAAGCCGTCCGAGCGCGACCTGATCGCGCGCTATCGCGGCGCCGGCTTCCACGGCTATCTGATCAAGCCCCTGCGCCGGGCGTCCCTGGTGGAGCGGGTTCTGGCGGCGGCCTCGGCGGGCGACCCGGTGCCGGCCGGCTGTCGCGCCGCCCCGCCGGAGGACGACCGCGTCCTGCCGGTGCGGTTCGCCGGGACCCGCGTCCTTCTGGCCGAGGACAATCCGGTCGGGGCGCTGCTGGCCAAGACCCTGTTGCGTCGCGAGGGCTGTGTCGTCGAGACCGCCGGAACGGGCGAGGAGGCGGTCCAGGCCCTGAAGCGCGCCCGCTATGACCTGGTCTTCATGGACATGCGGATGCCCGGGATGGATGGACCGGCCGCGACCCGGGCCATCCGCGCCACCGGCGACCGCACGCCCATCGTCGCCCTGACCGCTAATGCCTTCGAGGAGGACCGCAGGGCCTGCCTCGAGGCCGGGATGAACGATCACCTGGTCAAGCCCCTGGAGCTCGACGCGCTGCGAGCCTCGCTGGCCCGCTGGACGGCCGGAGACATCCGCGCCAAGGTCGCAGCCGCTTAAGGCCAGTCGGCATCAGACCGGCGGCCGCCGAGACATGAGGCCGTTCCGACGATGACCACCCCGACTTCCAGCGATCCGGCCACCGAGGTCGCCGCGACCGACCTGAAGCCCAAGGGCCTGGCCGTGCTGAAGGCGGCGTTCCGCGAGCGTCGGACCCTCGCCATGCTGCTGCTCGGCTTTTCGGCGGGTCTGCCGTTCGCCATGCTGATCGGCACCCTGAACGCCTGGCTGACCGAGGCCCAGGTGTCGATCGCGACTATCGGCATCCTCAGCTGGATCGGCCTGTTCGGGGCCTTCCGTTTCCTGTGGTCCCCGGTGGTCAGCTGGATCCCGCCGGTGATCGGCGCCCGCTTCGGCCGCCGACGCAGTTGGCTGCTATGCCTTCAGGTGGTCATTGCCATCTCGCTCGGCCTCGTCGCCCTGTCGCGACCCGAGAGCGGCGTGCTCGGTCCCCTAGCGCTGGGAGCCGCGCTGGGAGCCTTCGCTTTTGCGACCCAGGACATCGTGATCGACGCCTGGCGGATCGAGGTCGCCGATGAGCGCGTGCCCATCGATCTTCTGTCGACGATCTATCAGCTGGGTTATCGGACCGCCGCCCTCGCGGGCGGAGCCGGGGCCCTGCTGCTGGCCGAGGCGATGGGGTGGCCCGGCGTGTTCGCCACGGCGGGCCTGCTGATGGGGCTGGGCCTGATCGGCACCCTGATCGCGCCGGAGCCGACGCCGACCTCGCAGGCCTCGGTCGCGCGGGAGCGCCGCGGATCGCCGACACTGAGGCTGGCCGTGCTGGCGGCGACGCTGCTGGCCTGGGGCTGGGCGGCCTTCATGCTGATCCAGTTCATGGTCGAGGCCCTGACCGTGACGCCGGCACCGAGCGCGAGGGACTTCACCGCCACCTGGGGCCCGTGGATCGTGGCCGCGACCGTGATCCTGCCTGCCGCCCTCGCGGGCCTGATCGTCTGGAAGGGCCGGGCGGCGACGGCAGCCGAGGGCGCGGCGGCACCGAAGCTGGCCGACACTCTGTACGACGCCATCCTCGCCCCGCTGGTCGAGCTGATGGGACGGCTGGGCTGGGGCGCTGTGGTCGTGCTGTGCCTGATCCTGACCTATCGGATCACCGACGGGGTGTGGGGTCCGTTCGCCTTTCCGTTTTACATGGGCACCGAGGGCGGGGCGCTGGGGCATACGAATGCCGAGGTGGCGCTGGCGTCCAAGACGTTTGGCGTGGTCATGACCATCGTCGGCATCGCGCTCGGCGGCTGGGCGCTCCTGGCCATCGGCCGGATGTGGAGCCTGCTGCTCGGGGCGATCCTGACGTCGGCGACCAATCTGCTGTTCGTGGACCTGGCGCAGGGCGCGCCCAATGTCGGGGCCTTCATGTCGGCGACGGGCCTTTACGGTCTGTTCGGCGCTTTTCAGATCGGCGAGCCCCTGTCACGGCTGATGGTGGTGATCGCGGGCGAGAACGTCGCCGGCGGCTTCGCGGGCGCAGCCTTCGTCGCCTACCTGTCGGCCCTGTCGAACAAGACCTTCGGCGCGGTGCAGTTCGCGGTCTTCATCTCGCTGGCCCTGCTGATCGGCACCCTGGGGCGCGGGGCCCTGGGCGAGCTGGTCGAGGCCCAGGGCTATGCCCCGATGTTCATCATCGCGGCCTGGCTGGGCGTAGCGGCCATCGTCTTCGTCCTGATCGAATGGGTCCGGCTGGGACTGGAGGCGAGGAAGGCCCCCGCCGCCTGACCGGTCACACCGTCGGCGGCACCGCCGTCGCCGCCATCGATCGTTCGGCGGCGGGGCTGGGGTGGGGGGCGGCGGTCTCGTCCTCGGGTTCGAACTCGACGGTGACGCCCTCCTCGTAGGCGGCGAAGGTGGCGGCGGTGATGATCTCGGAGACCGAGGCGCCCAGGGACACGATCTGGACCGACCGCTCCAGCCCGACCAGAAGCGGCCCGATCACGGTCGCCCCGCCCAGAGCCTGGACCAGCTGCGTCGAGATGGCCGCCGAGTGCAGCGCGGGCATGACCAGGATGTTGGCCTCGCGACTGAGGCGCATGAAGGGGTAGTTGGCGCGCTGCTCGGGGGCCAGGGCCAGCTCTGGCGGCATCTCGCCCTCGTATTCGAAATCGACGCCCTTCTGGTCCAGGATGCGGATGGCCTCGCGCACCTTCTCGCCGCGCTCTCCGGGCGGATTGCCGAAGGTGGAGTAGCTGAGGAAGGCCACGCGCGGGGTGCGGCCCAGACGGCGCACGGTGGCGGCGGCCTGGATGGCGATGTCGGCCAGCTCCTCGGCCGAGGGCAGTTCGTGGATCGAGGTGTCGGCGATGAACAGGGTCCGGCCCTTGGCGAGCACGATCGACAGGCCGATCAGGCTGTCGCCCTTGACGTCCAGAACCCGGCGGACCTCTTTCAGCACCATGTTGAAGTTGCGGGTCGTGCCGGTGACCATGGCGTCGGCCTGGCCGCGCGCCACCATGGCGGCGGCGAAGTAGTTTCGGTCCTGGTTGATCATCCGCTGGACGTCGCGGCGCAGGTAACCGCGCCGCTGAAGCTTTTCGTACAGCCAGTCGGTGTAGGCCTCGTTCATGTCCGAGACCCGGGCATTGACGATCTGGATGCCCATCTCGTCGAAGTTCAGGCCCGCCTCGGCGGCGTTCCGGTGGATCAGCTCCTCGCGGCCGATCAGGATCGGCGTGCCCAGCTCGGCCTGTTTGAAGGCCCAGGCGGCGCGGATGACGGTCGATTCCTCGCCCTCGGCGAAGACCACGCGCTTGTTCGGCGCGGCGCGCACGGCCGAACTGATCTTCTGCATCAGGGCGGCGGAGGGATCGACCCGCTCGCGCAGGCGGGCGCGATAGGCGTCCATGTCGTCGATGCGGACCCGGGCGACGCCGGTGTCCATCGCCGCCTGGGCGACGAAGGGCGGGATGTACCAGATCAGGCGCGGATCGAAGGGCGTCGGGATGATGTAGTCGGGGCCGAACTTGAGCTTCCTGCCGCGATAGGCGACGGCGACCTCGTCGGGCACGTCCTCGCGGGCCAGCTGGGCGAGGGCGTGGGCGCAGGCGATCTTCATCTCGTGATTGACGCGGCGGGCCCGCACGTCGAGCGCGCCCCGGAAGATGTAGGGAAAGCCCAGGACGTTGTTGACCTGGTTGACGTAGTCGGACCGGCCCGTGGCGATGATGGCGTCGGAGCGGATCGACTTGACGTCCTCGGGCGTGATCTCCGGGTCGGGATTGGCCATGGCGAAGATGATCGGATTGGGGGCCATGGAGGCCACCATCTCCTTGGTGATCGCGCCCTTGGCCGAGAGGCCCAGCACCACGTCGGCCCCGACCATGGCCTCGGCCAGGGTGCGCAGCGGCGTGTCGGTGGCGTGAGCCGCCTTCCACTGGTCCATGCCCTCGGGACGACCCTTGTAGACCACGCCGTCGCGGTCGCAGATGACGGTGTTTTCGGGCCGCACGCCGACGGCCTTCATCAGGCCGATCGACGACAGTCCGGCGGCGCCGGCGCCCGCCAGCACGACCTTGATGTCTTCCAGCTTCTTGCCGGTGATGTGGCAGGCGTTGATCAGGCCGGCGGTCGAGATGATGGCCGTGCCGTGCTGGTCGTCGTGGAAGACGGGGATGTCCAGCAGGTCCTGAAGCTCCGACTCGATGACGAAGCATTCGGGGGACTTGATGTCCTCCAGATTGATGCCGCCCCAGGTGTCGCCGATGTTCTTGACCACGGTGATGAACTCGTCCGGGTCTGTGGTCTTGACCTCGACGTCGAAGCTGTCGACGTCGGCGAACCGTTTGAACAGGACGGCCTTGCCCTCCATCACCGGCTTGGACGCCATGTGGCCCAGGTTGCCCAGGCCCAGGATGGCTGTGCCGTTCGAGATCACGGCGACCAGATTGCCCTTGGAGGTGTAGTCATAGGCCCGGTCGGCGTCCTCGGCGATCGCCCGCACCGGCACGGCGACGCCGGGCGAATAGGCCAGCGACAGATCGCGCTGGGTCGCCATGGGCTTGATCGGGGCCATGGAGATCTTGCCCGGCAGGGGCAGGCGGTGGAAATCCAGCGCCTCCTGGTCGGAGAAGGTCTGTTTGTCGGTCTGGTCGGGCATGAAGGCTCTCGGCTGGCGGCCCGACCGTCGTAGCGGGGCGGGCCGGGAGGGACAACCGACCTCGACCTATTCCCGCATCGCCCGCATCGCGGCCAGGCGGCCGAAGGCGATGGTCAGGGCCTTGCGGCGGGCGGGGGCCAGGGGCGTCGCCGGGGCTTCGCGGATCACGGCGCCGCCGAAGCCGTCGGCGACGATCAGGCCGGGGTGGCCGGGCAGCAGGTCCTGCGGAAACTCCGGCCCCACGGCGAAGAAGAAGGCGTCGCAGAAGGGCAGATACTCGGGCCATTTGCGGTCGACGCGGTAATCCTCTGGCCCCGACTTGACTTCGACGATGACGATCTCGCCCTTGCGACCCAAGGCCATGACGTCGGCGCGACGGCCGTTCGGCAGGCCGACCTCCAAGAGGGGCGCATAGCCCATGTCCGCCAGCAGCCGCGCCGCCCCGCGCGTAACCGACAGCGTGGTCTCGGGACGGCTGAAGACCAGTTCGAGATGAACGGCGGCGGCGGGCATGACCCACTATGTTCCGCTTGTGTTCCGGGAGCAAGCGAGGTGGCCAATCGCGGCTCAAGCAGCGAGCGACCGCGTCGCGAGCGTTAGGCGCAGCCGGGGGTCTGGGGGCGCGGCCCCCAGGATGCGTGCCCCCAGGTTTATCGTCCGGTGTGGACGGCGTTGGTCGTGTTGAAGCCGAGGGCGCGGGCGCGGGCGAGGGTGGATGTCCGCACCGAGGCAGCCGGGCTCTGGCTGCGGTGCCAGACCCACCAGCTGGACTTGTCGGGCAGGCCCATGATGGCCCAGCTGTAGTCCGGGGCGTGATCCCACACCCAGTACTGCTGGGACGCCAGGCCGCCGAAGCTGAGCAGGCCCGCCAGGCTGAAGCGGAATTTGGCGTTGGTCGCGGTGTCGGTGACGCGGGCGTTGGCGCGCAGGGTCTCCACATCCCCGCTGGGCCGGCGGGTGCAGGTGACCAGGATGGCGTAGCGGCCGGGCGCGGACGGGTTGAAGTCGATCTGGGCGCGGCTGCAGTCGCGCTGCATGCCGTTGGGGTTGCGGGCGATCTCGAACCAGCGGCCGTCGAAGCGGTCGAGATCGACGGCGCTGGCCTGGGCCAGGGCTGGTCCGGCGGCTGCTGCGAACAGGGCCGTGGCGGTCGTGGCGGCGATCAGGTGGCGGATCATGCGGTCTCTCCCATGGTGGGGAGATACGGACCAAGGCGCGCCGCGGTTGCTCTCAGGCAGCCCGGCGAGCCCGCCAGGCCTCGCGGCTCTGGCCCCAGCGATCGACGGGGTGGTCCTGGAAGGGCGGCGGCAGGGTGGCGGGGCCGAGGTTGGTGGAGCCCAGCGCGATGGCCAGGTTCCGGGACGGAGTGTTGTCGGGGTCGATGCAGTGGATGACCTCGGTCCAGCCCAGGACGTCGAAGGCGTAGTCGATGCAGGCCACGGCGGCCTCCTTCGCATAGCCCTTGCCCATGGCGTCGGGATGCAGGCCCCAGCCGACCTCGGTGCCGGGCCAGCCCAGGGGCGTCCAGGGCCCGATCCGGCCCAGCCACAGGCCGGTGTCCCGCTCGATCAGGGAGAACATGGCCACGCCGGTCAGGGTCCAGGCGCCGGCCATGGCCATGAAGCCGCGCCAGGCGACCTCGGGGGCCTGGGGGCCACCGATGAAGCGCGAGGAGGGATGGGCCATCTGTTCGGCCCAGCGCGGGAAGTCCTCCATCGCCGTGGGGCGCAGCGTCAGTCGGGCGGTCTGGAGGACGGGTCCGGAAAGGAGGGGGCCGGGAGCGGTCAGAGGGGATACTCCCGTTCGAGGTCGTAGTGGCTGCCGGTGTCGGTCAGGACGCTGGAATAGAGGCCGAAGCGGTCGATGCGGATCGGCGGGCTGGCCAGCAGATTGTGGTTGGTTATCCAGGCCCCGACGCGGGCAGGGTCGGTCTGGGTCTTCAGATAGGCCAGGGTGACATGGGGCCGATAGGTCCGGGGCTCGGTGCGGATTCCGGCGCGTTCGGCGGCGGCGCGGCAGCGGCCGGCCAGCACGGTCAGTTTCTCGCTCGGCTCGACGCCCGCCCAGACGGCGTGGCTGCGGAACGCATCGCCGAAAGTGCCGACGCCCTTCAGCGCGATGTCGAGGGGGCCGCCGGGGATGCGCGACAGCTCGGCCGCCAGGTCGTCGGCGCGGCGTTCGTCGACCTCGCCGTAAAAGGCCAGGGTCAGGTGCAGCTGTTCGGCCGTTCGCCAGCGCGCGCCGGGCAGGCCCGACTGGCGCCGCGCCAGGGTCTCGGCGACGTCGAAGGGGATGGGGAGGGCGGTGAACAGCCGGAGCATGCGTCAGGTGGTAGCGGTCGGCCGCTTTCGGCGAAAGGGCGGGAACCCCTGCGGCGTCCATTCCCTTGCGTCAGAGACACGCCTGCACGATATTACATGTTACACGGACCGAAGGCCTTCGCCCCGGCCCCTTATGGAGATCACACTCGCGATGAGCGATTTCAGAAACGGTTTCTCGACCCCGGCGTCCGCCCCGGCCGATATGGCCGTGGACGCCGGACTGCGCAGCTTCATGCTGGGCGTCTACAACAAGCTGGCCCTCGGCCTCGCCGTCGCGGGCGCCCTGGCCTTCGTGACCGGCACCTACGAGCCCGTGCAGCAGCTTCTGTTCGCGCGGACCGCCGACGGCCGTCTGGGGCTGACGGTGCTGGGCATGGTGATCCAGTTCCTGCCGCTGGTGCTGCTGTTCGGCTCGATGTTCTTCATGAAGAACCCGACGGCGCGCGGCGTGAACATGCTCTACTGGGCCGTGGTCGCCTCGATCGGCGCGGGCATGGGCGTGCTGTTCCTGCGCTATACGGGCGGCAGCCTGGCCTCGACCTTCTTCGTGACGGCGGCGGCGTTCGGCGGCCTGTCGCTGGTCGGCTACACGACCAAGAAGGACCTGTCGGGCATGGGCAGCTTCCTGATCATGGGCGTGATCGGCCTGATCATCGCCTCGATCGTCAACATCTTCCTGCAGTCCGGGACCTTCTACCTGATCATCTCGGCGCTGGGCGTGCTGATCTTCTCGGGCCTGATCGCCTATGACACCCAGCGGCTGAAGATGACCTACTATGCCCTGGGCGGCGATCGCGCGGCGCTGGGCGTGGCGACCGGCTTCGGCGCGCTGAGCCTGTTCATCAACTTCGTGAACCTGTTCCAGTTCCTGCTGGCCTTCATGGGCGGCAACCGGGAATAGCGGCCTCAAGTCGCGAGCCTCCGCGAGGCGAGGATAGGCGACCAAGAACGGGCCTCAAGTCGCGAGCCTCCGCGAGGCGAGCGTAGGCCATGAGAAGGAAGGGCCTCGGCGGTGACGCCGGGGCCCTTTTTCTATTCGACGACCTGGAACCTGCGGCTGTCGAAGACGCGCAGGACCTGGGGCAGGTCGCGGCCGCGGCGCAGGACCTGGCCACCCTCGCCGATGACGGCCCACTGGCCCTGGCGGGTCTGTAGCGCCGGGCGCTTCTCGATGCGGTAGGCCGGGGCGTCGCCCGACCGGCGGAACACGGCGAACTCGGCGGCGTCCCGGCCCCCCAGGATGGCGTAGTCGCGCCACTCGCCCTGGGCCACCATGCGGCCGTAGACACGCAGGATCGGATCGAGCTCGCGCCGGTCGAAGAAGACCGAGGCGGACGCGCCGACAGGAGGCGAGGGATCGAGGCTCATCGCGGCCAGTCTAGGCGGCCGGGAAACAAACGCCAGCGCGCCCAGAAGCCACCGTGAACGGAAAATTCGCCACGACACGAAAAGGCCCCGTTTCGGTCCTTCGGCGAACAGATGTGGGCGCGAGATATCCAGTGTCGGCCTGACGGAGTTCGGAAGCGTCCCGGATCCTGAACAGCCCCCCCAGCCCCCCTGGATGAGTCCACGAAGGGCTCCGCCGGGCCGACGCTTCCTCCAAAGCGAGACGCCCGCCCTGCCTCCTCCCCCCCCTCCGGCACGGCGGGCGTTTTGCTGTCCGGGGGTCAGGTGACGGGCCGCCGCGCGGGATGCTAAGGGCCGCGCGCCCCTCCCTCTCCCCGCTTCGGAAGCCCGCCATGCCCGCCGCCCCCGACTTTCCGCCCGCCCCCGACGCCGTCCGTCCGGTCCGGGCGCTGATCTCCCTGTCCGACAAGGGGGGGCTTGAAGCGGCGGCGCGGGCCCTGCACGCGGCGGGGGTGGAGCTGATCTCGACCGGCGGCACGCGGGCGGCGATCGCGGGGTTCGGCCTGCCGGTGAAGGATGTGGCCGATCTGACCGGCTTTCCGGAGATGATGGACGGGCGGGTCAAGACCCTGCACCCGGTGGTCCACGGCGGCCTGCTGGGCGTGCGCGACGCCGGTGAGCACAGGGCGGCGATGGAGGCCCACGGGATCGGCCCCATCGATATCGTCTGGATCGACCTCTATCCGTTCGAGTCAACGATTGCGGGCGGTGGCGATTTCGCCAGCGCGGTCGAGAACATCGACATCGGCGGGCCGGCCATGATCCGCTCGGGGGCCAAGAACCATGGCTATGTCGCGGTGGCGGTCGACGCGGCCTCGATCGCGGAGATCGTGGCGGCGGTGAAGGCCGACGGGACGACCTCGCTGGCGCTGAGGAAGCGGCTGGCGGCGCGGGCCTTCGCGCGGACGGCGGCCTATGACGCGGCGGTGTCCGGCTGGTTCGCGGGCCAGGTCGAGGACGGGGCCCCGGCGCGGAAGTCGATGGCCGGTTCGCTGGCCCAGACGCTGCGATACGGCGAGAACCCGCACCAGACCGGGGCCTTCTATCGCACGGGAGAGGTTCGGCCCGGCGTGGCCCGCGCCGAGCAGGTCCAGGGCAAGGAGCTGGGCTACAACAACATCGCCGATGCCGACGCGGCCTATGAGCTGGTCGCCGAGTTCGAGGCCCCGGCCTGCGTCATCGTCAAGCACGCCAATCCGTGCGGGGTGGCCGTGGGTCGCGATCTGGCCGACGCCTATCAACGCGCGCTCGAGGGCGACGCCGTCTCGGCCTTTGGCGGGGTGATCGCCGTCAACCGTGGACTCACCGGCGCCGACGCCCGGGCCATCACCGACATCTTCACCGAGGTGGTCATCGCGCCGGGTGCGGATGAGGAGGCGCGCGCCGCCTTCGCCGCCAAGAAGAACCTGCGCCTGCTGCTGACCGACGGCCTGCCTGATCCGCTGGCGGCCGGAGAGGTGTTCCGCTCGGTGGCGGGGGGCTTCCTGGTGCAGTCCCGCGACGTCAGCCGCATCGCCCCCGCCGACCTGAAGATCGTCACGCGGCGCCAGCCGACGCCGCAGGAGGTCGAGGACATGCTGTTCGCCCTCACCGTGGCCAAGCACGTCAAGTCCAACGCCATCGTCTATGCCAAGGACGGCCAGACCGCCGGCATCGGCGCGGGCCAGATGAACCGGCGCGACAGTGCGCGCATCGCTGCCATCCGGGCGCGCGAGGCGGGCGAGGCCAAGGGGCTGGCGCACTCGCTGGCCCAGGGTTCCGCCTGCGCGTCCGAGGCCTTCTTCCCCTTCGCGGACGGCCTGATCGAGGCGGCGCAGGCGGGGGCGACGGCGATCATCCAGCCGGGCGGATCGATCCGGGACGACGAGGTGATCGCGGCGGCGGACGAGCTGAACCTGGCGATGGCGTTCACCGGCGTGCGGGTATTCCGCCACTGATCGCATAGACCGACAGCGTCCCCGTCCGTTCGACCTCCACGGGACCGGTCATGAGGACGTGGCCGGTGGAATCGTCCCAGTCGATGTCGAGCTCGCCGCCGTCGACGACGACGGTGGCCCGGCGGCCGGTCAGGCCCCGGCGGTGCGCCGCGACCAGGGCGGCGCAGGCCCCCGTTCCACACGCTTTCGTCAGGCCCGCGCCGCGTTCCCAGACCCGCAGCCGGATGCGGTCGGGTGCCAGCACATGGGCGAAGCCGACGTTGACGCCCTCCGGGAACAGGGGGTGATGCTCGATCAGGGAGCCGGAGCCGGTGACGAAGGCGTCGTCCAGCCGGTCGGTGAAGAAGACGACGTGCGGATTGCCCATCGAGACCGCCCCGGGGGTGTGGATCAGCGGCGCGTCGATCGGGCCGATCTGAAGCTCGATGCCGCGGGTGTCCATTTCTTCGGACAGGGGGATCTGGGTCCAGTCGAGACGGGGCGGGCCCATGTCGACGGTGATGCGATCGGGACCGGCGCGGCGGGCCACGGTGGGGCCGCCCAGGGTGTCGATGACGACGCTGTCGGTGCCTGAGGCCTCCATCAGCATCCAGCCGATGCAGCGAAGGGCGTTGCCGCAGGTCTGGACCGCCCCGCCGTCGGCGTTCCAGACGCGCATGAAGGCGTCGGCGGTCGGCTGTTCCGGCCGCGACGGTTCGATGGCGATCAGCTGGTCGAATCCCTGGCCTGTGCGGCGGTCCGACAGGGCGCGGACCTGTTCCGCATCGGGGGCGAAGGGGCGCGACAGGGCGTCGACCACGACGAAGTCGTTGCCGCAGCCATTCATCTTGACGAAGGGACGCCCGCTCATGCGCGGCATATAGGGCCGGGCGGTTCCGAAGGCGAGCGACGCGCGTTAGGACAGGGCATGGCCACCACCGACACGACCCCGCAGGGCAATGGATCGGACCGCCCGGGGTGGCGACTGAGAGCGCGGCTGAGGGCGCTGTACCATGGCGGCTCGAAGACGGCGGTACGGTTCCGGCTGGCGGTGCTGGTGGTCGATCTGCTGATCATCGCCTTCTTCATCGCCGCGCCCCTGTTGCGCGACCAGCCCCTGGCCTTCTACGTCATCGACTATCTGATCGCGGCCCTGCTGGCGGCGGACCTGGCGGCGCGGGCGCTTTGCTATTCGGACATCAAGGACTGGCTGAGACGGCCGATCGTCTGGGTCGATATCTTCATCCTGGCGACCCTGCTGTTCCCGGCCTGGCTGTTCAATCTGGGCTTCCTGCGGGTGCTCAGGCTCTGGACCCTGATCAACTCCGACTTCTTCTGGCGCACGATCGGCCGGCGCTACGACGATACCGAGGTGGAGGGGGTGACCAAGGCCCTGACCGCGCTGGTCACCTTCGTCTTCGTGGCGACGGGGTTCGTCTACACCGCCTTCCTGGGCAAGACCGAGGGGCTGTCGGGGTGGATCGACGCCCTGTATTTCACCGTGACCAGCCTGACCACGACCGGATACGGCGACGTCCTGCTGCCCGGACCCTGGGGGCGGATCGTGTCGATCGTCATCATGCTGGCGGGGGTGACGCTGTTCGTGCGGCTGGGTCAGGCCCTGCTGCGGCCGCACAAGGTCAAGTTTCCGTGCGAACGCTGCGGCCTGCAGGTCCACGATCCGGACGCGGTCCACTGCAAGGCGTGCGGCAACATCCTGTGCATCCCCGACGAGGGCCGTTGATCGACCGGTTCAGCGCCGCAGGAAGCCGCCGATGAGGTCGGCGATTCCGCCCCCGCTCTGGCTACCCGGAACCTGACCGCCCGGCGTCAGCCGATCGACCGCCTCGGGCAGGAGGCCGGCCAGGGTCTCGGACGCCTGTTCGGGCGAGATGCCCAGGCGTGCGGCGAAGTCGGCGATGGGGCCGGAGCCCAGCACCTGGGCGATCTGTTCCGGGGTGATATTGGCGTTGGCCCCGGTGCCGATCCAGGACTGGATCGTGTCGGCCAGACCCGCCCCGCCGAAGCGTTCGGCCAAGCCGGCGACGCCGCCCTGGCTCTGCAGCAGGTCGCCCAGACCGCCCGCCGCCTGATCGCCCAGGCCGTTCAGCACGCTGTCCATCAGTCCCATGATCGCTCTCCGCCGGTGAGGGATCAGACTGGCGCGTTACGGTGACGCAGTCATGTCGCGATAGGGTGAAGACGAAAAAGCCCGCCGGGGCGCGGCGGGCTTTCCAGATCGATCGGCCGGGGTCGAAGGATCAGTTTTTGGCTTCTTCGGCGCCCGAGGCGACGGCGCCGCCGACGGCCTGGACGTCGCGGCCGACGCCGGCGACGGTGTTGCAGGCCGACACGGCCATGGCGGCGGCGATCAGGGACAGGGTGACGATCTTCTTCATGGTGGAAACTCCAAATGGCGAAGCTCCGATAACTCGAAGCGTCGCCATACGGTTCCATGGCCCCGGGTGGTCGCGTCTGCTAGTGCGCTGATCATGACACAGACCCGACTTCAGCCCCCCGGAACCGCCGCCCGTCGCCTCGTCGAGACCCTGGTCCTGAACGGGGTGACGCGGGTCTTCTGCGTGCCGGGCGAGAGCTATCTGGCGGTGCTGGACGCCCTGGTGGATCACCCCGGGATCGAGGTGGTGACGTGCCGGCATGAGGCGGGCGCGGCGAACATGGCCGAGGCGTATGGCAAGCTGACGGGGCGGCCCGGCGTCTGCATGGTCACACGGGGGCCGGGGGCGACCCATGCCTCCATCGGGGTGCACACGGCGCATCAGGATTCGACGCCGATGATCCTGTTCGTGGGCCAGATCGCCCTGTCGGACCGGGGCCGGGGCGCCTTTCAGGAGGTCGATTACCGCGAGGTGTTCGGCGGCCTGGCCAAATGGGCGACCGAGATCGAGAGCCCGGAGCGGACGGTCGAGATCGTCGAGCGGGCCTTCGCCACGGCGCTGCAGGGGCGGATGGGGCCGGTGGTGATCGGCCTGCCCGAGGACCTGCTGCATGCCGACGGCGGGCCCGAGCCCGTACGGGCGGTGGTGCCGGCGAAGGCGGGGTTGGACGCGGGGTTCCTGGCCGACCTGGGCGCGCGGCTGGCCTGGGCCGAGCGGCCGCTGCTGGTGCTGGGGGGGTCGGGCTGGACCGACGAGGCGGCGGCCGTGATCGGCGACTGGTCCGAGCGTCTGGGCCTGCCGGTCGCCCTGTCGTTCCGGCGAAAGGACATCCTGTCGAACGCCCGGACGAACTATGCCGGCGACCTGGGGCTGGGGTGCAATCCGGAGTTGATGAAGCGGGCGCGGGACGCCGACCTGCTGATCGCCATCGGCGCGCGGCTGGGGGAGAACCCCACCCAGGGCTACACCTTGTTCGATCGGGCGCACACGGCGCTGACCCTGGTCCATATCCATCCCGGCGCCGAGGAGCTGGGGCGGGTCTGGCCGACGCTGATGAGCGCCGTGGCCGACAACAGTCTGGCGGCCGAGGCCCTGGCCACGCTGGAGCCGGGGCGGACCTGGCACGATCAGGCACGGGCGGCGCACGACCACTATCAGGCCTTTTCGACGCCGGTGGCGGTGACGGGCGCGGTCAATATGGCCGAGTGCATGGCGCATCTGGGCGAGGCCTTGCCGGCCGACGCCATCGTGACCAACGGCGCGGGAAACTTCGCCGCCTGGCTGCACCGCTTCTATCGACACCGCGCCTGCCGGACCCAGCTGGCTCCGACCTCCGGAGCCATGGGCTACGGCTATCCGGCGGCGATCGCGGCCAAGTCGATCCATCCCGATCAAGAAGTCGTCTGCGTCGCGGGCGACGGCGACTTCCTGATGACCGGTCAGGAACTGGCCACGGCCGTGCAGCACGGGATCAACGTCGTGGTGATCGTGGTCGATAACGGCACCTATGGCACCATTCGGATGCACCAGGAGGGCCACTATCCCGGCCGGGTGGTGGCGACGGACCTGAAGAATCCGGACTTCGTGGCCTATGCGCGGGCGTTCGGGGCTTTCGGCGTGCGCTGCGAGCGGACCGAGGACTTTGCCCGGGCGCTAGAAGCGGCGCGCGAAGCGGCGGGGTCCGGCGGTGTGCCGGCGCTGGTGCACCTGATCACCTCGGCCGAGGACATCGCGCCCAACCGGACCATCAGCGGCCTGCGGGCGGGCTGATCGGGGCCCCTCTCAGCCCCCGTCGGCGACGGCGCGGATGATGGTCGAGGACGAGGGACGACCGGCCAGGCTCTGGTCCGGATTGACGATCACCCGCAGGTCGCCGTCGCGGAAGGTGACCGAGGCGCGGCGGCCCTCCACCAGGGTGATGCTGCGCAGGTCGCCGAGGGACCCGCGGAAGGTCGGCGACCGCGCCATGCGGATGACCGCCTCGGTCGTCACCACCAGGGCGTCGACCATCAGGGCCTCGGACTGCTCGCCTGTCAGATTGATGACGACGAGACGCCCCAGGGCCTGGCTGACCAGGCTGCCGCGCTGGTTCATCAGGCTGAACAAACGCACCGGCCCCAGGGTCGGCAGGGTCAAAGGCTCGGCGCCACCCGTGATCGAGGCCGGAGAGCCGCCCGGCGCGCGGACGGTGTACAGGGTGATGCCGCCGCCGTGGGTGACGCGCAGGATCTGGGTCCCGCTGTCGTTCCTGTAGATGACATCGCCGCGCGGGGCGGGCGTGGGGCGCAGCACCCAGGTCTCGGCCCGGCGCTCGAAACGGAACAGCGGAAGCGCCCCGGTTCCGTCGAAGATGAAGGCCTCGCCGCTCTCGGAGACGTATCGGCCCGACGGCGGCTGGCCCGCGCGGGAGGGGCGTATGGCGAGGGCGCGGCTGGCCTCGGCCTGGGCGTTGCCCCGCACCTGGGCTTCGGAAGGGGTGGGCAGGGCGATCAGAATCGGGGCCGCCAGCGCGGCGACGGCGAACGCCATCGCCGCCGGGAGCGGCGATCGCGCCGCCTCGACCCTGACCGTGCATCTCATGGACCCAGCGTTGCGCCGGACGCGGGGCGGATTTTGGGCAGACGGCGACCTAGCCGACCAGATACTGACCGCCGTTCAGCGACAGGGTGCAGCCTGTGACATATCCGGCACGCTCGCCCGCCAGCCAGGACACCATGTCGGCGATCTCCTCGCCCTTGCCCAGGCGGCCCACGGGGATCTGGGCGATGATCGAGTCCAGCACCTTCTGGTCCATCGCGCCGACCATCTCGGTGTCGATATAGCCGGGCGCGATACAGTTGACGGTGACGCCTTTGCGAGCGTTTTCAAGCGCCAGGGCCTTGGTGAAGCCGATCATCCCGGCCTTGGCGGCCGAATAGTTGGCCTGGCCGATCTGGCCCTTCTGGCCGTTGATCGAGGAGATGTTGACGATCCGGCCGAAGCCCCGGTCGCGCATGCCGTTGATCACCTGCCGTGTCATGTTGAACACGCTGTCCATGTTGACCCGGATGACGTCGGACCACTGGTCGTGGCTCATCTTGTGAAAGAAGCCGTCGCGGGTGATGCCGGCGTTGTTGATCAGGGTGTCGATCGGGCCGAGCTCGGCCTCGACCTCGGCCACGGCGCGCTGGCAGTCCTCGAACGAGCCGACGTTGCCCTTGACCACCATGACGCCCAGCTCGCGGGCCGTGGCCTCGGCGGCTTCGGTGTTGCCGGAATAGCCGGCGGCGACGGCCATGCCGTCTTCCTTCAATCGTTGAACGATCGCCTTGCCGATGCCCCGGGTGCCCCCGGTGACCAATGCCACGCGCGCCATCTGTCGTTTCCTGTCCCTGACGGACCCGTCTGGTGCGGGGCCTGTTCGAGACAAGGTGTAGCGGGCGGAGGGTCGAGGGTCGAGGGTAGGAAATCCTCCACCGTGCAGCGAAGCGAAACGGGGGAGGGGGACCGCGCGAAGCGTGGTGGAGGGGGCGGACGCGCACATCGCGTCTGGAGCCGCCCCCTCCACCCCCGCGCAAGCGCGCGGCGGTCCCCCTCCCCCGCTGCGCGGGTGAGGATCAGAGCCGGGCCATGTCCAGCACGAACCGGTACCGTACGTCCGAGCGGCCCATCCGCTCGTAGGCGGTGTTGATCTCCGACGGGGCGATGACCTCGACGTCCGACGCGATGCCGTGCTCGGCGCAGAAGTCGAGCATCTCCTGGGTCTCGCGGATGCCGCCGATCAGCGAGCCGGCGATGCGGCGGCGACGCCACAGCAGAGGCAGGGCATAGACCGGCAGGCCCTCGGTGGTCAGGCCCAGCATGACCATGGTGCCGTCGCGCGCCAGGAGCTGGATGTGGCTGGCGATCTCATGCGTCGCTGAAACGGTGTTGATGATGAGGTCGAACGTCTCGCCGGCCGCCTGCATGGCCGCCTTGTCGGAGTTGATCAGGAAGTGCTTCGCCCCCATCCGCTCGGCGTCGGCCTTCTTGCGGTCCGAGGTCGACAGCACGGTGACCTCGGCCCCGAGCGCCGCCGCCTGCTTCACCGCCATGTGTCCGAGACC
This sequence comes from Brevundimonas subvibrioides, assembly GCA_002280475.1. Classification (GTDB taxonomy): domain Bacteria; phylum Pseudomonadota; class Alphaproteobacteria; order Caulobacterales; family Caulobacteraceae; genus Brevundimonas; species Brevundimonas aurifodinae. Next base: position 66,909 of record NCEB01000003.1, on the reverse strand, counting down.
ACCCAGGCCGACGACGGCGACCTTCGAGCCCGGGCCGATCTTCCATTCCTTCAGCGGCGAATAGGTCGTGATGCCGGCGCACAGCAGGGGGGCAGCGGCCTCCAGCGGGATCGAATCCGGGATGGACAGGACGTAGGCCTGATCGACGGTGATGTGGTCGGAATAGCCGCCCTGTGTAATCGTCTGGTTGACGGGCGCGCCCTTTGGGTCGGGCGAGCCATAGGTCTGGGTCATGCCGGGGACGCAGTACTGTTCCTCGCCCATCTTGCAGGGCTCGCAGACACGGCAGCTGTCGACCATGCAGCCGACGCCGACGCGGTCGCCGACCTTGAAGCGGGTGACGTTCGCGCCGACGGCGGACACGACGCCCGCGACCTCATGGCCCGGCACGATGGGATAGCGGGTGTTGCCCAGGTCGTTGGTGGCGACGTGCAGGTCGGAGTGGCAGACGCCGCAGAAATGGACGTCGATGGCCACGTCGTCCGGGCCGGGGTCGCGCCGGTCGAAGCTGTAGGGCTCCAGCGGCTTGTCGGCGGCGACGGCGGCGAAGGCGCGTGTGGCGATCGGCATGGGGGCATTCTCTCGGCTGGCGGGGACGTGACGGCGTAAATGTGGCCGGGCCCGCCCCGTGGCAACCGGCGTGCCGAGATTAACCGGCCAGCTTGCCGATCAGGGCCTGGGCGGCCGCAGGATTGCGCACCTTCGCCCCGGCGATGAAATAGGCGAAGACCTCGCCCCGCTTCGCCCAGGCGCGGGTCCGGGCGGCGACAGCGTCGAGCTCGGCCGAGGTCATGCCGGTCGGCTCGTCCTCGCGGCTGGACATCAGGCGGGCGTATGTGAAGTCCGCGGTCGGCTGGTCGATGCGGGGCCATTCGGGGGCCTCGTCGTCCTCGGCATAGACGATGGCCGCGCCGTACTTCGCCGCCAGATCGTAGAAGGCGGGTGTGTCGAAGGTGGGATTGCGGACCTCCAGGGCGTGACGCAGGCGAACCCCTTCGCGTTCCTGAGGCAGCAGCTTGAGGAAGCCTTCGAAATCCTCGGCGTCGAATTTCTTCGTGCCCATGAACTGCCAGTTGATGGGGCCCAGCTTGTCGCCCAGCGCCGTCAGCCCCTGGCCCAGGAAGCGGTCCATGGACTCGCCCATGTCGGCCAGCACCTTGCGGTTGGTGCAGTAGCGGCTGGCCTTGACCGAGAAGACGAAGCCGTCGGGCGTCTCGTCGCGCCACTTCATCCAGCTGTCGGGCTTGAAGGTCGAATAGTAGGTGCCGTTGATCTCGATGGAGCTGAGCGCCCGGCTGGCGAACTCCAGCTCGCGCTTCTGGGTCAGGTCGAGGGGGTAGAAGTCGCCGCGCCACGGCTCATAGGTCCAGCCGCCGACGCCGACACGGATGGGGTGGGTCATGATTGCTTCCGCTCGGTTTCCGACCCTCGCGGGTCGCTTCGCCAGTCTTCGCGCCCGTGCCGGACTCGGACGATGAGCACGCCGTCATCGTCCGCCTCATAGACGAGGACGTGGGCGTTGAACGGAAAGATCCGCACTGCTGGGTGATGCTCCGTCCGAAGGCGGCCAAGCCCCGGGAAATCCACGAGCGTTACGAACACTCTCTCCAGCTCATCCAGATACCGACCGGCCTGTCGGGGTCCAAAGCGATCGTAGCCCTGTTCGTAGATGGCGATGAGATCCTCGTCAGCCTCGCGAGACGTGCGGTGACGCTTCACGCAGCGGCGTTCCGCTTCGCGATACGGGCGAGGGCTTCCGCCTTGATGTCCGCCATGGTCCGATCGCTGACGCCCGACGCGCGGCCCTCGTCGATCAAGCGCTGCATGTTGGCGATCTTTTCCGCCTTGACCTGATCGCGCCGGATCAGGTCCCGGACATAGTCGCTGGCGTTGGCATATCGGCCGTCCCTGGATTGTTCCTCGACCCAGGCCTTCATCGGATCGGGCAGGGAGATGTTCATCGTGGCCATCTGCGAACTCCGTGTCGTCGGGTTGATCATGGCAAACCTTGGCAACCCTGTCGAGGCGGCGAAGGTTTCGCCCCCCGCCGCGACCCGCTATCACCCGCCGATGATCACCCTGCTCTATGGCCGGCCGCCGCTGGCGTTCGACCCGCCCGGCGACGCCACCCAGACCTCGCCCCTGATCCCCGGTTCGACCGCGCTGGAAAGTCTCGCCGATGGTTCGGTCGAGGCGGCGATGATCTATGCGCCACCAGGGGTGCTGGAGCGCCGCTATGTCCTGGCGCAGGGGCTGCGGGTGCTGAAGGTGGGCGGACGGCTGGACGTCATGGCGCCCAAGGACCGGGGCGGGTCGCGGCTTAGGAAGGAGCTGGAAGGCTTCGGTCTGGAGGTCGGCGAGAGCGCCAAGGCGCATCATCGGCGCTGTGTCGTGGTGAAGCCGGACGCGGTGATGGGGCTGGACGCGGCGATCGCGGCCGGCGCGCTGCAAAAGGTCGAGGGGCTGGAGGCGTGGTCGCAGCCCGGCGTTTTCGCCTGGGACCGGATCGATGCAGGCTCGGCCTTGCTGGCGGCCCATATGCCGGAGCTGAAGGGCGCAGGGGCGGACCTGGGGTGCGGCTATGGGGCCCTGGCGACGGTGGTCTTGCGAGCCCCGGGCGTCACGTCGCTGCGGCTGGTCGACCTGGATCGGCGTGCGATCGAGGCCGCGAGGCGAAACGTCGATGACCCGCGCGCGACCTTTCAATGGGCCGATGCGCGGACGCTTGCGGACAGCGGCGATCTGGCCTTCGTGGTCTCCAACCCGCCCTTCCACGACGGCGGGGCCGAGGATCGGCGGCTGGGTCAGGCCTTCAGCCGCAAGGCGGCCGGGATGCTGAAGACCGGCGGGGTGCTGTGGCTCGTGGCCAACCGTCACCTGCCCTATGAGGCCGAGCTGAACGCGGCCTTCAAGCGGGTTCGGCCGGTCGCCGACCGGGGCGGCTACAAGCTGTTCGAGGCCGTCAAGTGAAGACCCCCACCGCCCGGGTCGACAAGCTGCTGTCCTCCATGGGCTATGGCTCGCGGGCCGAGATCGCGCGGCTGGGCAAGGTCGGCGGGATCGTGCTGGACGGGGTCGATCTGACCGATGTCAGCCGGCGCATTCCGGTGACGCCGGATCTGGCCGAGCGGATGGTGATCGACGGGCGGCCGGTCGATCCGCCGCCGGGGCTGGTGCTGATCCTGAACAAGCCCCTGGGCATGACCTGTTCACACAAGGAGGACGGGGCGCTGGTCTATGACGTCCTGCCCGACCGCTGGCGGCGGCGCGACCCGTCGATCTCGACCATCGGCCGGCTGGACAAGCAGACGAGCGGCCTGTTGCTGCTGACCGACGACGGCGACCTGCTGCACCGGGTCATCAGCCCCAAGCGCCATGTGGCCAAGGTCTATCACGCGACCCTGGCGCGGCCCCTGGTCGGGACGGAGGGCGCGCTGTTCGCCTCGGGGACCCTGGTGCTGGAGGGCGAGGACAAGCCGCTGGCCCCGGCGGTGCTGGAGCCGATCACGGCGACCGAGGCGCGGCTGACCGTGACCGAGGGGCGGTATCATCAGGTGCGGCGGATGTTCGCGGCGGTGGGCAACCACGTCGAGGCCCTGCACCGCGAACGGCTGGGCGGGCTGGCGCTTCCGGCCGATCTGGAGCCCGGAGCGTGGCGGCGCGCGACCGAGGCCGAGGTCGCCGCCATCTTCGCCTGACGCAACCGCGACGCTCGAGGCAATTTACGGCTCCGCTTCTACCATGGGCTTGGGCGGCAACGGCATCACCTACTCCGTCATCGCCAGCCGGATCGTGGCGGCGGAGGTGCGAGGCGGCAGCGACCCGGACGCCGAGCTATGCAGAGGGTGATCTCGACAATGGCCATCTAGATGGCTATGTTTCGGTCATGAGCGAATATTCCATGGCGCAGGCGAAGGATCAGCTTCCGCGCCTGATCAATCGGATGCTGGAAGGCGAAGCCGTCGTCATCACCCGGCGCGGCCGCGCGGTGGCGCGGGTCGTCCCGATCGAACCGGAGGCTCGATCCGCTCAACCCATCGACGGAGACTGGATGAGACGCCTCAGAGAGGCGGGACGAACGCCGACCTCCGGGCTGAGGGACACCGTCAAGGCCATGCGCGACGACTACCGGTATTGACCGTCTATCTCGATACGAGCGTTCTGGTCGCGGCGCTGACCGTGGAGCCTGAGTCCGAGCGGGCCCAGCGCCGGATCCAGCAAGGCGACGACTGGCTCGTCAGCGATTGGACGGTGGCCGAGTTCAGCGGCGCGATTCGCGCCAAGGCGCGCCGCGGCGAACTCTCGGTGGCGCTCATCCCGGTGCTGGATCACGCCATCGACGAGTTCACCGATCGCATAGGCGGCGCGACGGCCTTGCGCCCGTCCGATCATCAGTCTGCGCGCACCCGGATCATAATGGACGGGAAGCTGCGCGCGCCCGACGCCCTGCATCTGGTCATCGCGGAACGACTGGGAGCGGCCATGTTCACGTTTGATATCGAGCTCGCTCGAGCCGCCCGCGAGGCGGGTCTTCAGGTCGTGGAGGCATGACCCGCGTGAAAATCTGCGGCCTGACGACGGCCGACACGCTGGACGCGGCGCTGGATCACGGCGCGGCCTTCGTCGGGGCGGTGTTCTTTGGCAAGAGCCCGCGCGACATCTCGCCGGAGGACGCGCGGCCGCTGTTCGAGCGGGCGCGGGGGCGGGCGAAGATCGTGGCGGTGACGGTCGATGCCGACGACGACCTGCTGAGCCGGATCGGGGCGCACCTCAGGCCCGACTACATTCAGCTGCACGGGCGCGAGACCGTCCAGCGGGCGCATCAGGCGCGGACGCTGACCGGGGCGGGGATCATCAGGGTGCTGCCGGTCCGGGACGCAGGCGACCTCGACGCCGCCGCGGACTGGGAAGATCACGTCGATCACCTGATGTTCGACGCCCGGCCGCCCGAGGGTTCGGACCTGCCCGGCGGGGTCGGGGCGTCGTTCGACTGGGCGATGATGCAAGGGCGGTCGTTCCGGCGGGACTGGTTTCTGGCGGGTGGGCTGAACCCCGACAATGCGACCCAGGCTGCGGCGATCAGCGGCGCGCCCCTGCTGGATGTGTCCTCTGGCGTGGAAAGCGCGCCGGGTGTTAAGGACGCCGCCCGGATCGCGGCCTTTCTGAAGGCCGTGGCCTGATCGTTTCCGCCCGGCCGCATTTCGGCCCCTGCCCCACCCGAGGCTGACGTCCGTGAACGCCATCATTCCCAACCAGGCCATTCCCAACAGATATGGCATGCCCGACGCCGACGGCCGCTTCGGCCCCTATGGCGGGCGGTTCGTGGCCGAGACCCTGATGCCGCTCGTGCTGGAGCTGAACCGGGCCTATGAGGCCTGCAAGGCGGACCCGAGCTTTCAGGCCGAGCTGGATGACTTCCTGACCCACTACGTCGGTCGGCCCAGCCCGCTGTATTTCGCCGAGCGTCTGACCGAGCATCATGGCGGGGCCAAGATCTGGTTCAAGCGCGACGAGCTGAACCACACGGGCGCGCACAAGATCAACAATTGCATGGGCCAGATCCTGCTGGCCATGCGGATGGGCAAGAAGCGGATCATCGCCGAGACCGGCGCCGGCCAGCATGGCGTGGCGACGGCGACGGTCTGCGCCCGCTTCGGCCTTCAATGCGTGGTCTATATGGGCGCGGCGGACGTGGAGCGGCAGTCGCCCAACGTGTTCCGCATGAAACTGCTGGGCGCCGAGGTCATTCCGGTGACCAGCGGGCGCGGCACGCTCAAGGACGCGATGAACGAGGCCCTGCGCGACTGGGTCACCAATGTCGCCGACACCTACTATCTGATCGGCACGGCGGCGGGGCCGCACCCCTATCCGACGATGGTCCGCGACTTCCAGTCGGTGATCGGGCGCGAGGCAAAGGTCCAGATGCAGGCCCGGCGCGGCAAGCTGCCCGACGCCCTGGTCGCGGCCATCGGCGGGGGATCGAACGCCATCGGCCTGTTCCACCCCTTCATCGAGGACGCGGGCGTGCGCCTGATCGGGGTCGAGGCGGCCGGGCGCGGGCTTGACGGGCCGGACCACGCGGCCTCGCTGCAGGGCGGGCGGCCGGGCGTGCTGCACGGCAACCGCACCTATCTGCTTCAGGACGAGGACGGTCAGATCCTGGAGGGCCACTCGATCTCCGCCGGGCTGGACTATCCCGGCATCGGGCCCGAGCACGCCTGGCTGAAGGACATCGGCCGGGCCGAGTACCGGTCTGCGACGGACGTCGAGGCGCTGGAACAGTTCCAGCTGTGCTCGCAGCTGGAAGGCATCATTCCGGCGCTGGAGCCGAGCCACGCCCTGGCGCGCATCGGCGAGATCGCCGCCGAGATCGGCAAGGACGGCGACGTGGTGCTGAACATGTGCGGGCGGGGCGACAAGGACATCTTCGCCGTGGCGAAGCATCTGGGCGTGGAGTTGTGAGCATGAGCGTTTCGATCCTGATGGCGGCCCTGCTGGCGGGCCAGGCGGCGACCCCGACCCAGGCGCCGGCGCTGGACGTCGACGTTCCGGCGGTCGAGGGCCTGGCGGCCGATCCGACCTGCGGGGGCCGGCCGGCCCTGACCCAGCTGGCCAGCTGTTTCGTCACGACCCAGGCGGCGGCGGCGGCCGTCGCCGACGTCTGGAACGCCGCCTTCGCCGCCCAGGGCTGGAACGCGGCACACGGCGACGACAACCGGGTGGTCTATGTGCGCCGTCGCGAGGGCGGAGGCTGCGACGCCTTCCAACTGCAGGCTTTCGCCGACGACCGGCAGGTCCCGGCCCCGGCGGCTCCGGCCTATCTGGCGCTGGGCACCATCCCCGGCGACATCTGCGCGCCCCAGCCGCCGGCCGGGACGCCCGCGACCCCGGCGACCCCCCAATGACGACCGGCCGCATCGATGCGCGCTTCGCCGCCCTGAAGGCCGAGGGCCGGGCGGGGTTCGTCGCCTATGTCATGGCAGGCGATCCCTCACGCGATGAGGCGCTTGAGATCCTGCGTGGCCTGCCCGCCGCGGGGGCCGACATCATCGAACTGGGCTTTCCTTTCAGCGATCCGATGGCCGAGGGCCCCCCGATCCAGCGCGCGGCGCTGCGGGGCCTCAAGGCCGGGTTGACGCTGAGGGGGACGCTGGATCTCGCGCGCGCCTTCCGCGACGGCGATGCGGAGACCCCCCTGATCCTCATGGGCTATCTCAACCCGCTGGAGACCTATGGCTATGCCGCCTTCGCGTACGACGCGGCGGCGGCCGGCGTGGACGGGGTCATCATCGTCGATTGTCCGCCGGAAGAGGCCGATCCCCTGAGCGACGCGCTGGACGCCGAACAGCTGTCGCTGATCCGGCTGGCCACGCCGACGTCGGACGATGCGCGGCTGGAGGTGATCGCGCGGCGGACCTCGGGCTTCGTCTACTATGTCTCGGTCGCGGGCGTGACAGGCGTCAAGGAGGCGCAGTCTGCGTCGGTCGCCCCGGCGGTGGAACGAGTGCGCCGCGCCTCGGGCCTGCCGGTCGCGGTCGGGTTCGGGGTCAAGACGCCGGAACGCGCGGCCGAGATCGCCCGGGTCGCCGACGCGGTGGTGGCCGGCTCCGTGCTGGTCGACGAGGTGGCGGCGGCGCTGGAGGCCGGAGAGCCCGCCCCGGCGCGCGTGCTGGCCAAGGTTCGGGCCCTGGGCGACGCCGTGCGGGGTGCGCGGGTCACAGAAACCGTCTAAGAGCGCGCCGATGGCCGACAAGACCCCTCCCAAGGTTCCTCAAGAGAAACGCGGCGGCTGGCTGAGCCGCTTCGCCCCGGGCGTTCGCAAGATCGTCAGCCGGCGCGACACGCCAGACAATCTGTGGGTCAAGGATCCGGATTCGGGCGACATGCTGTATCGCCCCGACCTGGAGGCGGCCCTGTGGGTCACGCCGTCCGGCCGCCACATGCGTATCAATGCCACCCAGCGGCTGGGCTACACCTTCGATGGCGGCAGCTATGAGCCGATCGCCAGCCCAGAGGTGGCCGAGGACCCGTTGAAGTTCTCGGACGGCAAGCCGTATCGCGAGCGGCTGATCGCGGCGAGGAAGGCCACCGGCCTGAAGGACGCCATGTCCATCGGCTATGGCGACATCGACGGCACCCCGGCCGTGGCGGTCGTTCAGGACTTCGCCTTCATGGGCGGGTCGCTGGGCATGGCGGCGGGCGAGGGCTTCATCGCGGCGGCCAAGGCGGCCGTCGCGCGCGGCGTGCCGCTGGTCTGCTTCACCGCCGCCGGTGGAGCGCGGATGCAGGAGGGCGCGCTGAGCCTGATGCAGATGGCCCGCACCACCCTGGCGGTCCAGGAGCTGAAGGCGGCGCAGCTGCCCTATGTCGTGGTCCTGACAGACCCGACCACGGGGGGCGTGACGGCGTCATACGCCATGCTGGGCGATGTGCATCTGGCCGAGCCGGGGGCCCTGATCGGGTTCGCCGGGCCGCGCGTGATCGAGACGACCATCCGCGAGAAACTGCCGCCGGGCTTCCAGCGGTCGGAGTATCTGCAGGAAAAGGGCATGGTCGACCGCGTGGTCCCCCGCGCCGACCTGCCCGAGACTCTGGGCCGGATCCTGTCGATGCTGATGGATGGACGGCGTCAGGCGGCCTGACGCCGCCACGGCCAGGTCGTCACCTCGCCGACCCACAGGCACAGCCAGACGATCACCGGCTGAAGCAGTAGCCGGGGACCATGATAGGCCCAGCCGAGCAGGGGCTCGGCGCGCGCCAGATCGTCGATCGCGTGCTGGATGTTGGCCGGGAAGACGCAGACGGCATACAGCGCCAGGCCGAGGCCGGCCGCCCGGCGCAGGCGCGGGACCGTCAGGCCGACGGCTCCGGCGATCTCGGCAAGGCCGGTCAGGGCGATGACGGTCGGGGCGACCGGCACCCAGCCGGGCGTGATGCCGAGGAACGGGGCGGGTGTCAGCAGATGAAGGACACCGGCCGCGAGAAAGGCGGTGGCGACGATCGGGCGGAGGACGGTGCGGATGGGCATGGCTTGTCATACCGCTTCCCTCTCCCAGTGGGAGAGGGCTTGAGCGTCCAGGAGCGCAGCGATTGGAGACGCGAAAGGGTGAGGGGTTACGGAGGGAGCCGGTGAGGGCAGATCCCCTCACCCTTTCGGGCTTCGCTCTCCGAGCCTCAACCCCTCTCCCTCCGGGAGAGGGTAGGATAGAAGACATCATGGACCCCGTCTCCGCCCGGCTGCGCGCGCGCCACCCCCAGAAGATCGACCTGTCGCTGGACCGGATGCGGACGCTGTGCGCCGTGCTGGGGCAGCCGCAGCTCAGCCTGCCGCCGGTGATCCATGTGGCGGGGACCAACGGCAAGGGATCGACCGTGGCCTTCCTGCGGGCGATGGCCGAGGCGGCGGGGTTGCGTGTCCACGTCTATACCTCGCCGCATCTGGTGCGGTTCAACGAGCGCATCCGGCTGGCCGGAGAGCTGATCTCCGACGAGGCCCTGTCGCGCATCCTGGACCGGATCGAGGCGGTGCGGGGCGTGGAGACGACCGTTTTCGAGAGCGCCACGGCCGCCGCCTTCGTCGCCATGTCAAAGACGCCCGCCGATCTGGCCATCGTCGAGGTGGGCCTGGGCGGGAGCCTGGACGCGACCAACGTCATCGAGCGGCCCCTGCTGAGCGTGATCGCGCCGGTCGATCTGGACCACGCCGAGTTCCTGGGCACCGACATCGCTGGGATCGCGGGCGAGAAAGCGGGGATCCTCAAGGCCGGGGCGCGGGGCATCGTGGCGCGCCAGTCCGAGACGGCCATGGCGGTGATCGAGGCGCGGGCGGCGGCGGTGCATACGCCGCTGACCGTCATGGGCACCGACTTCGACGCCTGGGGCGAGCGGGGCGGCATGGTGTTCCAGAACACCGAGCGGTTCCTGGACCTGCCCGCGCCCGCCTTGATCGGGCCGCACCAGATCGCCAATGCGGGTCTGGCGGCCGCCGTCGCCCTGGAACTGGACCTGCCCGAGACGGCGATCGCCGAGGGCATCGCGGCGGCGCGCTGGCCCGCCCGGATGCAACGGTTGACGGCGGGTCCCTATGGCGCGCGCGCCAAGGCCGCCGGCGAGCAGGGGGGGGCCGAGCTGTGGCTGGACGGGGGGCACAATCCGCACGCCGCCCGGGCCCTGGCCCAGAGCCTGGCGGAGCGCCAGGCGCGCGCGCCCCGGCCGCTGGCCCTGATCGTCGGCATGCTGGCCAACAAGGATCACGGCGGCTTCTTCGAGGCCCTGAAGGACAGCGGGGCCCACATCTTCACCGTCGGCTTCGACGGGGCGGCGGCCGAGCCCGAGGCCCTGGCGGCGGTGGCGCGCGGGCATGGCCTGGGGGCCCAGGCCGCGCCCTCGGTGCGGTCGGCCCTGGCGCGGGCGCTCAGCCTGGGCGCGGGTCGGGTGGTGATCTGCGGCTCCCTGTATCTGGCGGGCGAGGTCCTGGGGGCCGACCCGGCGACCTGGCCGAGCTGAGACGTAAAGGTCGCTTGACATTCGGGTCGAGAACGGCAGAAGCTTCGGGCCTTGGAGGTTCCTTCATGATCCGTCGCTCCCTGCTTGGCCTCGTCATCGCCACCCTTGGGCTTTCCGCCCCGGCGATCGCCCAGACGCCGCCGCCCCTGCCGGCCGACCTGCAGGTGCTGTTCTGGCCCGCCGAGCGGCGCGAGCAGGATCTGCGGCGCATGCCCGAGCTGATCCCCCATGCCCGGATCGAGCCGTCGCCGACCCCGCGTCCCCTGCCGCAGGGCGAGCCGCTGGCGATCGATTCGACCGCCTTCATGCAGGCGCAGCGGGTCGCGGGTCTGCTGGTGATCCAGGACGGGCGGGTGAGGCTGGAACGCTATGGGCTGGGGCTGACGGCTGAGGATCACTGGGACAGTTTCTCGATGACCAAGTCCCTGACCTCGACCCTGGTCGGGGCGGCCCTGGCCGACGGATCGATCCGCAGCCCCTATGATCTGGTAACCGACTACATCCCCGAACTGGCGGGCGGCGCCTATGACGGGGTGCAGATCGCCCACGTCCTGACAATGACCTCGGGTGCGCGCTGGAACGAGGACTATGCCGACGCCAGTTCGGACGTGGCGCGCTTCTATCTGACGCCGCCGCCCGCGGACCTGGACGCGACGGTGTCCTATCTGTGAGGCCTGCCGCGCGAGCATCCGCCGGGCGAGCGGTGGCACTACAACACCGGCGAGACCAATCTGATCGGGGTGCTGATCGCACGGGCGACGGGGCGGCCGCTGGCGGAGTATTTGAAGGAGAAGGTCTGGGATCCGGCGGGCATGGAGGGCCCGGCCTTCTGGATGCTCGACGCCCAGGGCAAGGAGGCCGGGGGCTGCTGCGTCTCGGCCCGGTTGCGCGACTGGGGCCGGGTCGGGCTGATGGCCTTGGAGCGCGGCGCGGTGCCCGGCGGACAGATCGCCGACCGCCGCTGGTTCGAGCGGGCGACGGCTCAGATGGTCGACTTTCCCGAGAGCGACCGGGGCTATGGGGCGCAATGGTGGACCCGGGCCGAGGGGGCCCAGTTCGAGGCCGCGGGCATCTTCGGCCAGATGATCCACGTCGATCCCGAGCGGCGGCTGGTGGTCGTCTTCCTGTCGGCCTGGCCCGCGGCGACCAGCCGGGAGCGGTCCGACGAACGGCTGGCCTTCCTGACCACCCTGAAGGCCGCCCTCTAGCGCCGCGGGTCCAGCAGCAGGCCCGAGACGGTCGCCGCCAGCATCCGCGCGGCGAACGGCAGGCGCGCGGCCTTGCCCAGCAGATGGTCGCGGACCCAGGGCAGGACCTTGCCGTCGGCCTGGTAGAAGGGGGTGAAGCCCCAGCTGAGCGCCTGATACAGCCGCACATGCCAGCGCCGGATACGGGCGTAGGCTATCAGGGCCTCGTCCAGATCGGCGTGGGTGTCGAGGGCCTCGGCCAGGGTCAGGGCGTCCAGCAGCCCCATATTGACCCCCTGACCCAGCTGGGGGCTGGTGGAATGAGCCGCATCGCCGAGCACCGCCAGCCGGTCCGCCACCGGCAGCGACAGGGTGTGGTGGCCGTAACGCGCCAGGGTCAGGGCATCGGCGTCCGGGATGGCGTCGAGGACCGGACCGATCTGGGGCCACAGGCTGAGCACCTCGGCCTTCCAGCGATCGATCCCGGCCGCGACCCAGGCGGGATGGTCGTCGGGCTTCAGGCTCCAGAAGAAGGTCGCCAGCCGGTCGGGGCCGTCGGGACGGGAGCCGCAGGGCAGGACCCCGATCATGCGCGAGGCCCCGCGATAGACCTGTTCCAGCGCGCCTTCGTCGAACGGCGCGCCGGGCCAGGGCACCGTGCCCCAGACGGCGCCCCAGGCCAGCTCCGAACGCCGTCCGCCCTGGCGCGTCAACAGATCCCGCGCGATCGGCGAGCGCGCGCCCGAGGCGTCGACGACCAGGTCGAAGGCGGCGCTGGCCGTGCCCCCGGCGTCGACGATCCGCCCGTCCGAGGCGCTCGTGATCTCGCGGTCTGTGACGAAGTCGACGCCCTCGGCCAGACAGGCGTCGTGCAGCACATGGAAGATGGCCGCCCGGTGGACGCCCAGCGCGTTCAGTCCGTCGGGGCGGGGCGTGGCCAGGTCCGAATATTTGACGTCCAGCACCACCCGGCCCCGCCGCGCCTCGCGTCCGAAGATATGGTTCAACGGTTGACCCAGGGCCGCCACCCGCCCGGTCAGGCCCAGCCGGTCCAGCACATGCAGCCCCGTCGGCTGCAGCATGAAGCCCGCCCCGATCGGCCGGGTTTGGGCGAAGCGTTCGTGAACGACGACGTTGTGCCCCCGCCGTTTCAGCAGCAGGGCCAGGGCCAGCCCCGTCGGCCCGGCCCCGACGACGGCGATGTCGCGCAGGGGGCTCAGGCGGGGACCAGTTCGATCAGGTCGAGGTTGGACTCATACTGCGGCCACGGCAGGACCAGCCGCCACCGCTGCGGTCCGATCCGCTCCAGCACGGCGAGCAGGTCGCGGTCCGGGCGCTGGCCATAGGAGTTGGCGGGCGGCTCGGTCGACAGGCTCATGGAGCCCAGCATCACCATCTGGCGGTCGGTCTCGGGGAACAGCAGGCCGCTGGGGCGCTGCGACCCGGTCAGCTTGGAGAACTTCAGCCCGCGCGGGGTCTGTTCGATCCGGCAGGCGAACCAGCCGTAGACGACATAGCCCAGGCCCGCCTCGCCGCCCTGCGACCCCAGCTTGACGGTCCGGCAGCGATAGTCGCCGACCGGAGGCGTGACGTCGCCGCGCACGGCGCCCGGGTCGATCAGGTCGCCCACGCTGTCGAGGTCGCCCGAGCCCACCTGCCGCCGCGCCTGCTCCAGCGCCAGCCGCCAGGCGGCCTCGCGCCGGGCGTAGCGGTCGCGATCGATCGCCGTGACGATGCCGCGCCAGTCCCTCAGCACCGCCTGACCGCCGCTTCCGGGCGGCGGCGGGGGCGGCGGCGGCGGCGCGATTGAGGCGCAGGACGCGACGATCAGGGCGGACAGGGCACAGGCAAGGATACGCATGACCGAGAGGGAGCCCCAGCCGACGGGAGGCGTCAAGCGGCGCGAGGGCGCTCCGCGTCGTCGGCCGCGCCCAGGGCCCGATCCAGCGCCTTGGCGAAGGCGCGGATGTCCAGAGGCTTGGTCAGATAGTCGCGAAAGCCCGCCTCGCGTCCGCGCCGCACGTCGGCCGGCATGGCCCCCGCCGACAGGGCCATGACCGGGATGCCGCGCGTCAGCGGGTCGCCGTCCAGACGCGCCTTCAGCTCGAACCCCGACAGGCCGGGCAGGTTGATGTCCAGCACGATCACGTCAGGGCGCAGGTCGCGCGCCAGGGCCAGGCCCTCGTGCCCGGTCTCGGCGATGTGCAGCTCGATCGGCCCCAGTGCCTGGATGACATGGCGCATCAGGGCGATGTTGGAGGGGTTGTCCTCGACATAGAGCATCACCGCCTCGGGCAGGGCGTCCGTCGACATCGGCGAGGCGACCACGATCGGTGCCGGATCGCGGGCCAGCGGCAGGTGCAGGGTGAAGCTTGCGCCTTCACCCTCGGCGCTGGAGGCCTCCAGCCGTCCGCCCATGGCCTCGGCCAGACGACGCGACACGGCCAGGCCGACGCCCGTGCCGGGGGTGTCGCCGTCCTCGCGGCCCAGTCGGCTGAAGGGCTGAAACAGTTCGGCCATGCGGTCGGCGGGCAGGCCGATGCCGGTGTCGTGGACCGCCAGGGCGACGCCGTCCGGGCCCTGGCGCAGCTCCACCAGCACATGACCGCCCGGACGGTTGTATTTGATGGCGTTGGTCAGGAGGTTCAGCAGCACCTGACGCAGCCGCGTGCGGTCGGCGACGACGCCCAGACCGGCGGTCGGATCGGGAGCGCGCAGGGTGATGCCGGCCGCCTCGGCCTGGGGCCGGACCAGATCGCACACCTGTCGCACCACCAGCTGGGGGTCGACCCGCTCGATCGACAGGCTGAGCCGCCCCGCCTCGATCCGCGCCAGATCCAGCACCTCGTCGACCAGAGCCAGCAGATGACGGCCCGAGGCATGGATCTGATCGACCGCCTGGCCCTGGCGCCGGGTCAGGGGCTCGGCCTCGGCGTTCATGCGAAGCAGTTCGGCGAAGCCCAGGACCGCGTTCAGCGGTGTGCGCAACTCATGCGAGAGACCGGCGAGGAAGTCGGACTTGGCGTCGTTCGCGGCCTGGAGCGCGGCGGCCCTGTCGTCGGCGGCCGCGAGCGCCTGGGTCAGGGCCTGGGTGCGATCAGCGACGCGGGCCTCCAGGTCGGCGTTTCGGACCGCCAATCCGGCGGCCTGATGCCGCGCATCCAGCCACAGCCGAACCCCGGCCCAGCCGGCCGCCAGGGCCATGGAGACAATCAGCAGCGTGAACAGCATCGTGTGAGCCCTCCCGAGGGACAGATCACAACATGCAAGAGTTGCATTAGGGTAAATCGCTCGCGCCAAGGTGGCGCGAGCGATCAGTCCTCGACGGGCTCGACCTTGCGGCGCGGCGCGCGCTTCTTCGGGGCCGGGGCCTCGCCGGCATCGTCGGCCGGTGTCGGGGCGGCGGGCGCGGCGGACCGGGTCAGGAAGCCGGGCAGGGCGCTGCCGCCTTCGTCCGACGGTTCCTCGGCGCGGGGCGTGCGGGTGCGGCGCGCGGGGCGAGCCTCGCGAGCGGGGGCCTCGCGCGCAGGCGTTTCAGCGGCCGTGGCTTCGGCCGGAGACGGTTCGGACGCGTCGGAGCCTTCCGGTCCGTCGCCCTGATCGCGTTCCTCGGGGGCGTCGCCGATGCCGCCTTCGGCCTGGAAGCGGCGGTTGCGCTCTTCGCGGCGACGCTCCCAGCGTTCGCGGCGGGTCTCGCGCCGCCCGCCCTGACCGGCCTCGCCGTCGGCGCGGGGCTCTCCATCGCGAGACTGGCCATCACGGGGTTGGCCGTCGCGGTTCTGGTCGCGGTTCTGGTTGGTGTCGCGCGGCGCGTCGCGGTCGCGCCATTCGCGGGGCTCACGCGGTTCGCGCGGCGCCTCGCCGGAGCCGTCGTTCTGGGGCCGGGCGTCGCGTTCGGCGGCCTGCTGGGCGGCCAGGAAGGCGGCGGCCTGAGCCCCGGTCTCGTCCTCGAAGTCGATGTCGAAGCCCTGGTTGGACAGTTCGCGCGCGGCGATCTCCGACACCGGCCGCTGCGGCTGGAGCGCCCTCAGGACCCGGAAATAGTGTTCGGCATGCTGTTGATAGTTCTCCGCCAGGACCCGGTCGCCCGCCGAGGAGGCGTCGCGCGCCAGCTGCTGATAGCGTTCGTATACGGTCTGGGCGTTGCCCCGGACCTTGATGTTCTCGGGGCCTTGGGAATCCCACGAACGGTTCGGATTGGCCGCGTTCGCATTGCCGCCGCCGGGCTTCCGGTTGCGGCCGCGCTGGCGCTTCATGCCCTTGAAATCTCTCATCGAACGTCCGTGCTGGTCGGCGTCCCCGGCGCTGAGCGGGGGAAGGGGCCGTGGTTCCTGGTCCGGTCTCGGCTCGTGCTCGGGGCCCATCCCCGTTGGCGATGATCGAAAAGACCGGTTGTCGCCCGTCGTGGTGCGCCCGAACCATCCGGGCCTTCACGCGCGTCCCGGCCGCGCGTCACTGGTCCAGGGAGCGGACCGGGAAGGTGCGGTTGAGTGGGAGACAGACCTGACTTAGCGCGGCACGCGTGGCTTTCCAAGGGGTTTCGCGCGGGTCGATCTCCGGCGTGAAAAAAGCCCTCCGACACGGGGTCGGAGGGCGGGAAGGCTTGTCTCTCTCGCCGCCACCGGGAGGGGATGAGGTCCGAAGGCGAGCGGACGGCGCGGCCGTCCTGTGTCCAAAGTGTCACGCCGCGAGAAATGAGTCAAATTCTGCGATCAATGCCTTGCCTGTGTTGATCCGAACACGGTCAACGAGTCGTGAATCCGTCAATTCCGGCCCGGTCGACGAGTCGGGTCGGCCAGGCGGAAAAGGCCGGCGTCGAGGCCGGACGTCGGCGTCAGGGTGGTCAGTTGGGTCCGGGTCCGGGACCCCTGCGCGTCCGTGATCGTCCACTCCTGCAGCCGCAGCGGATTGCCCGCGAAGGCCAGGATGACCGAGCCGTCGTTGGGCCGGCGGGCGTCACGCGCGGTGATGGCGAAGGCGCCCGACTGCATTCGGGTGACGCGGTTGATCGAGACGCCCTGGTCGAAGCGCACATTGCGCGCCAGGAAGGTCGACAGCGGCGTCGCGCCCAGCGGCACCTGGCGGAACACGTTCAGCCGCGGATCATAGCGTTTGACGTTGGATCCATCCGCCACGACCAGCAGGCCGGCGGGGTCGGTGTATTCGAACCGCATCCGGCCCGGGCGCTGCAGATAGAAGCGGCCCTGACGGCGCTGGCCTCCGGCACCGGTCTCCACGAAGGTGCCCTGGGCGGCGGTCAGGTTCTGAAGATAGGTCTGGGCCTGGGCCAGGGTGGCCCGATCGGCCTGGCCCAGGCCTGTCTGGGCCGAGGCGGGCAGGGCCGCGACGGTCGCCAGGGCGGCGATGCCGAAGCCGAGGTCTCTGCGCGAAAGCGTCATCTTGTTCCTTCCTCCCATGCGGGAGCCGTTTCTATGCCGCTGGTCTAGGGGGCCAGGACGGCGCGGGCATGGCCCGACCCTGACCATATTCCGGCGGCGGGATGAAGCCTCGTTCAGGCTTCGAGGTTCCGTCGCGCGCGCGAACCCCTTGCGCGCCGCGATCCCGCCACGAACATTGCAGGCGCGTAACATTATGAAATCACGCGGAGATTCATGACGGCGAAGTAACTAGGGAGCGTCGAGCGAGCTTGATACGGCGGCGATCGACAGGGCGCGCGTTGCGCCGGGGGCTGTACGCATGATCCGATTGAAGACCGTCCTGATGGCCGGCGCTGCCCTGGCCGCCGTCGGCGGGCCCGCCCTCGCCCAGACCGCCCCGGCGACGCCGGCCCCGCAGCAGACGGCGCCCGCCCCGCCGCCGGCGCAAGCGGAGCCGGAGCCCGACAGCGACACCGTCGCCGACGTCGTCGTCACGGCCCGGGCCGAGGATACCCGGACCTCGATCGACTCGGTCAGCTACAGCCTGGCCAACGACCTGCAGGCCACGACCGGCAGTCTGGCCGACGCGCTGCGCAACGTGCCGTCCGTCGATGTCGATCCCGAAGGCAATGTCTCGTTGAGGGGCGACGGCAACGTCACCATCCTGGTCGATGGACGCCCCTCGGGCATTCTATCGGGCGCCGGGCGGGGCCAGGCCATCCAGCAGCTGCCGGCCGACCAGTACGCCCGCATCGAGGTCATGACCAATCCGTCGGCGGCCTACAGCCCTGAGGGGTCCGGCGGCGTCATCAATCTGATCACCAAGTCGACGGCGCCGCGCCCGGGTCGCCAGACCACCGGCTCGATCCGCGCCAACGTCGGCGACGATGGCCGCTGGAACGCCGGGGCTTCGGGCTCGATCCAGGAGGACCGGCTGACCCTGTCGGGCGACGTCAGCTATCGCGCCGATCCGGTCAGTGTCTCGTTCGAGCGCATCCGGGAACAGTTCAACCCGACGACCGGCGCCCTGATCTCGACCTCGACGACCGATCAGGAGGTCGAGAACGACCAGTCGGGCGCCTTTGGCCGCGTCACCGCCGAATACCGCCTGACCGACAAGACCCAGCTGACCGGCGAACTGCGCGGCGTCGCCTTCTCGGGCGAGGGCGACGTGGTCGGCCTGTTCGAGACCCGTGACGCCGCCGGCACGCCCACCAGCCGCTATCGCCGCGACGGCTCGGTGGACTTCGACTTCGTGAACTGGGGGGCGACCGCCCGCCTGCTGCACCGCTTCGACGACGCGGGCCATGAGTGGTCCAACGAGCTGCGCTATGACGAGAACGGCAATGAATCCGGCGGCCTGACCCTGTCGCGCTTCGCCCTGCCGGTCACCCCCGACCTCTATGAGCTGACCGAGCAGCAGACCGACCAGACCACCCTGGGCCTGACCAGCGCCTATGTCCGGCCGTTCGCCGAAGGGGGGCAGCTGCGTCTCGGCTATGAGCTGAACATTCAGCAACCGGAACAGGACTTCGTCTTCTCGCGCGGCCCGTCCGAGGCGGGCCTGGCTGTGGTTCCGAACTTCTCCAACCGCTTCGAGGCCGAACAGACGGTCCACGCCTGGTACGCCACCTGGGAGCGCCCCCTGACCGAACAGTTCTCGGCCCAGCTGGGGCTGCGTCTGGAACAGGCCGAGGTGGAAATCACCGACCTGACCGGCGGCGTCTCGGCGAGCCAGGACTATTTCAAGGCCTATCCGACCGCCCACCTCCAGTACAAGCTGTCGGAAGCCCAGACCGTGCGCGCCAGCTATTCGCGGCGCATCCAGCGGCCCCAGCCCCAGCAGCTGAACCCCTTCGTGGCCTTCCAGGACCCGCTGAACCTGCGGTCCGGCAACCCGGACCTGGCCCCCCAGGAGACCGACGCCTTCGAGGTCATGTGGCAGCTGCGTCAGGGCCAGACCTTCTACATGGCCACCGCCTATCTGCGGGACACCTCGGGCGCCTTCACCGACGTCGCCCGCGACATCGGAGGCGGCGTTCTGCTGACCCGGCCCGAGAACCTGGGCTCGCGCCGTGACACGGGGGTCGAGGTCACCGCCAACGGCCGCTTCACCGAGACCCTGCGCTACAGCGGCGCCGTCAACCTGTTCCGCCAGGAGATCGATTCGACCGGCATCCCGGGCGGCGGCAACCGTGAGGGGACCTTCGCCAGCGGCCGGCTGAGCCTCAGCTGGCAGCCGACGACCGACGACTTCATCCAGGTCTCGGGCTTCTGGCAGGGCGAGCAGCTGCTGGCGCAGGGCACGCGCGAGGCGGGCGGCATGCTGAACATCGGCTATCGCAGGAAACTGACCGACCATCTGTCGTTCAACTTCACCGGCCGCGACGTGCTGGGCACCTTCAACAACGACACGGTGTTCGAGACCCCGGCCTTCCGCGAGCGGTTCAACCAGGACATCAACCTGACGGCCTTCTACATCGGCCTGACCTGGACGCTCGGCAACGCCCCCCGCCGCCAGCCGGAACAGTTCGACTTCTCGTCGGGTCCGACCGGGGGCTGATCCGCCTCAGGCGGCGTCGCGCAGGGGGGCCGCCGCCTCGAAAGCTTCGGGAAACCGCGTCCTCGCCCAGGCGGGATCATATTCCGCATGGTCGCGGTACCGTTTGATCCAGCGGTTGGCGTAGACGCCGATCGCCGGCGCGGGGTCCAGTGGGTCGAAGATGGCGTGGACGCAGGTCGCCGCGTCCAGCCCGATCCGGGCCAGTTTCCGGGCGGCCTCGACCGGCCCCACCGCCCCGTCCGCGAACCGCTTCATCATCAGGTTCAGGTCGCCCTTGGTCCAGACGTAGCGGACGTCCGTTCGCGCCGACCAAGGATCCGTCCAGCCGGCGATCCGCCGTCCCAGTGCCAGCTCCAGCCCCCAGACGCTGTGCGGCAGGCCGGCGTGCTCGGCGATCCGCGCCAGGCTGACGCGGGGATTGATCTCCATGAAGGTCAGGTCGCCCGAGCGCGGATCGACCACGAACTGGGCGCACCCGGTCGATGAGTAATCCAGGGCCCGAACCAGCCGCTCGACCCCCTCGCGCACGCGGGGCGTGGGCGCGACCGTGACGCCATAGGTGGTGTAGCCGGTGCCGTCGTGTTCGTGGGTCCGCGCCGCCCGGATCTCGACCGCTCCCAGCAGCCGCCCCCGGTCAGCGGTGAAGATGACGCTGTGGCGCGGCCCGGTGACATAGCGCTGCACGATCAGTTCGGGATGGATCTCGGGCCAGGCGGGCATCAGGGCCGCCAGCCTGGGCTCGTCCGGCACGATCAGCGCCTTTCGCCCGAACAGTTCGGCATCGACCACCGACGGCTTGACGATCACGGGAAAGCCGAGCGCCCGGGCGGCGGCCCGCGCCTCGGCAAGGCCCGTCACCCGCCGGAAGGGTGCCAGCGCCACGCCCAACCGCTCGCACAGGCGAAACAGGCCGGTCTTGTCCATACAGGCCGCGACAGTGACGGCCTCCGGCATGATCAGCCGCCCCCGCGCCTGAAACGCCGACCGGTGCCGCGACATCAGCCGCGAGCCCGCCTCGCTGACTGGCTGAATGGCTGTGACGCCGCCCCTCTGGTCCAGCCAGTCCAGGATCACGGGCAGGGCTTCGTCCGTGCCGGGTTCCAGCGGCGGATGGCGGAACGAACCGGCCAGATGCCGGGACCATTCCAGATAGTTCGACGACACCGACACGCCGGCGAACACCTGCGCCCCGGCCTTGTCCAGCGCCCTGGCCACTGGAAAGGCCATGCGGGCATCGCCGACCAGAAGGACGGAAGGCGCGGGCCGGGTTTCGAAACGGGACAAAAGGGGTCTCCTGGAGCGAGTTCGAGGCCGCCGCCGCAAGGGTCGTGCCCTTCGCTCTTGTGTCCCCCGCCCGACACGCCCACCTCATCGCGGAACCTGCGGCGCGGCGCTTGCAAGGCGGTCGAGACCGGCCTCAAGCAGCGAGGCGCCGCGCGCCGAGCGATAGGCCACCCGAATGAATCTCGACCTCTATTCCGACCGCGCCAAACAGGCCGTCCAGTCGGCCCAAACCCTGGCGCTTGCCAGAAAGCACCAGCAGTTCGCCCCCGAGCACCTGCTCAAGGTCCTCCTGGAAGAACGCGACGGCCTGGCGCGGAACCTCATCACCGCTGCCGGCGGCGATCCGGCCAAGGCCGCCGAGGGGGCCGAAGCCCTGCTGAAGAAGCGCCCCCAGGTCGAGAGCGCGACCGGCCAGCTCTATCTGGACGGTGCCACCGCCCGCGTCTTCGCGAAGGCCGAGGAGGCCGCCAAGAAGGCCGGCGACGCCTTCGTCACCACCGAACGCATCCTGTCGGCCATCGCCCGCGAAGGCGGCCCGGCCGGCGACGCCCTGAAAGCGTCGGGCGTCACCGCCGACAAGCTCGACGCCGCCGTCGCCGATGTCCGGAAGGGCAAGACCGCCGACTCCGCCGGGGCCGAGGACGCCTATGACGCCCTGAAACGCTATGCTCGTGACCTGACCCAGGCGGCGCGGGACCAGAAGATCGACCCCGTCATCGGCAGGGACGAGGAGATCCGCCGCACCATCCAGGTCCTGGCCCGGCGCACCAAGAACAACCCCGTCCTGATCGGCGAGCCCGGCGTCGGCAAGACCGCCATCGTCGAGGGCCTGGCGCTGCGCATCGTCAACGGCGACGTGCCCGAGAGCCTGAAGGACAAGACCGTCATGGCGCTCGACATGGGCTCCCTGATCGCCGGGGCGAAATACCGCGGCGAGTTCGAGGAACGGCTGAAGGCCGTGCTGGGCGAGGTCACGGCCGCGGAAGGCCAGATCATCCTCTTCATCGACGAGATGCACACCCTGGTCGGCGCAGGCAAAACGGATGGCGCCATGGACGCCTCCAACCTGCTGAAACCCGCCCTGGCCCGCGGCGAGCTGCACTGCGTCGGCGCCACGACGCTGGATGAATACCGCAAATATATCGAGAAGGACGCCGCCCTGGCCCGTCGCTTCCAGTCGGTCTTCATCGACGAGCCGTCGGTCGAGGACACCGTCTCCATCCTGCGCGGCCTCAAGGAGAAGTACGAGGTCCACCACGGGGTCCGTATCTCGGACAGCGCCATCGTCGCCGCCGCCACGCTGAGCAATCGCTACATCACCGACCGCTTCCTGCCCGACAAGGCCATCGACCTGATCGACGAGGCGGGGTCGCGCGTCCGCATGGCGGTCGACAGCAAGCCCGAGAGCCTGGACGAGATCGACCGCCGCCTGGTCCAGCTCAAGATCGAGCGCGAGGCCCTGAAGAAGGAGACCGACGCCGCCTCTCGCCAGCGGCTGGATCGCCTCGACGACGAGATCGTCGACCTCCAGACCCAGTCCGACGACCTGACCGCCCGCTGGAAGGCCGAGAAGGACAAGGTCGGCCAGGGTGCCCAGCTGCGCGAGACGCTCGACCGCCTGCGCGCCGAACTGGCGGATCGAGAAACAGCTGGCACAGGCCGAGGCTGATGAGAACTCCGGCGGCGGCCCCCTGACGCCCGAGGTCGTCGACGCCGAACAGATCGCCGCCGTCGTCAGCCGCTGGACCGGCGTCCCCGTCGACAAGATGCTGGAGGGCGAGCGCGAGAAGCTGCTGTCGATGGAGGACGCCCTGCGTGGCCGGGTCGTCGGTCAGGACGCGGCGCTGGAGGCCGTCGCCGACGCCGTCCGCCGGGCGCGCGCGGGCCTGAACGACCCCAACCGGCCGCTTGGCAGTTTCCTGTTCCTGGGCCCCACCGGCGTCGGCAAGACCGAGCTGACCAAGGCGCTGGCCGCCTTCCTGTTCGACGACGAGACCGCCATCACCCGCATGGACATGTCGGAATACATGGAGAAGCACTCGGTCAGCCGCCTGATCGGCGCCCCTCCGGGCTATGTCGGCTATGACGAGGGCGGCGCCCTGACCGAGGCCGTGCGGCGGCGCCCCTATCAGGTCGTCCTGTTCGACGAGGTGGAAAAGGCCCACCCCGACGTCTTCAACGTCCTGCTGCAGGTGCTGGACGACGGCCGCCTGACGGACGGGCAAGGCCGCGTGGTCGACTTCAAGAACACCCTGCTGATCATGACCTCCAACCTCGGCTCGGCGGCGCTCGCCGATCAGGGCGAGGGCGACGACGTCGAGGCCGTGCGCCCCTTCGTCATGGAGGCCGTCCGCGCCCATTTCCGGCCCGAGTTCCTGAACCGCATCGACGAGATCATCCTGTTCCGGCGCCTGGGCCGCGACCAGATGGCCGGCATCGTCCGCATCCAGCTGGCCCGCCTGGAAAAGCTGATGGCCGACCGCCGGTTGACCCTGTCAATCGACGACGGCGCCCTCGCCTGGCTGGCGGACAAGGGCTACGACCCCGTCTACGGCGCGCGCCCTCTGAAGCGCGTGATTCAGAAGGACCTGGTCGACAGGGTGGCCAAGAAGCTGCTGGCCGGAGAGCTGGAGGACGGCTCGGTGATCGCCGTGTCAGCGGGCGCGGACGGGCTGGAAATCGGGAAGGCGCGGGTGCATTAGACGCCTACTCCAGACCGAGAGAAAGCGGCCAGCCTTCGCCAACCGGACGCATCGTTTCCCATCCAGCAGTGTGGTCAAGACACTCGAGGGCGCAGCCGTTGAAGTGTGCCCAGCCATCAAGCATTTGTCCGATTTTGTAGCGATCCGATGCGGCTATACCGTCTGCTCGCCAGATGCATAGTTCTGGAAAACCGGTTTGGCCATTCGGCAGTCTGAGCTCGTGTGATTCCATCGAAACCCATACGAAATCAATCTCATCGAGTGCGGGTTGCTCTGCTTGCAGAGCGTCTCGCACAGCATAGGCCGCGACTGAGGCTTCAATCTTCTGAGTGCTGTCCACGAGGATGATCGCTAGCCCCGCTGACTGTGGAAGGCTGAGCTTTTCTCGCGTTGCGGCGACCTGGGGATTCGCTTGCTGAAGCAGCTTCCGGATGGGACGCCCGCCAATTTTTACTAGCTGTCTATTGGCTTCTAACCCGCCGGGACGTTCTGCGAAGATGCGGTGGACGCCGACCGTTCCAAAAACCACAGCCCTTGGCTCTTTTCTCAGTTCCTCGATGACTAGGCGGCTCATGCGTGCCGCTGGGTAGCCGTGCACAGCCTTCATTTCGGCAATGAAAGCTCGATTCCACAACAGATAGTCAGCGATCTGTCCCTGACCGTGGAAAGCGGAAAACACCTTGCTATCTAGAGGCTCTGTTCCGTCGCCTGACTTGAGGAACGATTTCATTCTCGCTTCCAGCGTCGTGGATCGAGCCGTTGTCGATGGGCGAACAAAGACAAGGATCTGACAATCGCCTTTGATCTCCATAGTCCCTGATTACGTTGCCTTCCCTCTTTCGTCATCCTCCGGCAAGCCGCGCCTTCGCGGGGCAGACTGGGGGACGCAGCGGCGCGCGGGAGCGCGAAACTGTCGCGGACGCAGACGGCTGACATCGTGCCTGAACAGATCGCCTTCGGCGCCGCTGCGTCCCCCGGTCTCCGCTGCGCTTCGCCGGAGGATGACGAGAGGAAGGGGTGCGGATAGGTTGTGCGGATGGGGACGCACCGGACCTTCATCGCGACCTACATCATGGCCAGCGGGCGGAACGGCTGGGTCTATATCGGGTCGAGTTCGAACCTCCACGCGCGGGTCTGGCATCACAAGACCGGCGCCCATCCGGACGGCTACTCCGCCGAGCACGGCTGCGTTCACCTGGTCTGGTACGAGCAGCATCAGTGGGTCGTCGAGGCGATCCGGCGCGAACGGCGGCTGAAGAAATGGAACCGCGACTGGAAGCTCAAGCTGATCGAGGACGCCAATCCCGAATGGCTGGACCTCGCGGCCGACTGGTACCCCGTCAACGATCCGAACTGGACCCCACCGCCCGAAGACGACTGAGACCCCCACGTCTCCACGAGGGCCTCTGGTCTCCACGCCGTCGCTTCGCGGCGCCCTTCCCCCGCTGGGAGAAGGCGGATGCTGCAGTCGGCGTGAGCCGTCGCGTGGTCCGTCCAACCAGGCTGTCCCGCGCCGGTTCGGTCAGCCGCCGCCTGTGTCACGGTGCGCGGTCGGGCCCATCCTAGCGCCGCGTCTCGGGGTGGAAGAAGCCGTGGATGCGTTCGGCCAGGGCGCGATTGATGCCTTCGACCTTCTCCAGATCGACGACCGAGGCCCGCCCCACCCCCTTGGCCGAGCCGAAGGCGTGCAGCAGGGCGCGCTTGCGGCCCGGGCCGACGCCCTCGATCTCGTCCAGCGGGTTCTTCTTGATGTCCATGGAGCGGCGCCTGGCGTGGGCCCCGTTGGCGAAGCGGTGGGCCTCGTCGCGCAGGCGCTGGATGTAGTAGAGGGCCGGCGATTTCAGCGGCAGCATGAAGGGTGGCTTGCCGGGCGCGAAGAACCGCTCCAGCCCGGCGTCCCGGTCCGGCCCCTTGGCCACGCCGATGGCCAGGATGTCGTCCAGCCCCAGATCGGCCAGCACCGCCTGGACCTCGGCCAGCTGCCCCGCCCCGCCGTCGATCAGCAGCAGGTCGGGGCGCATTACTTCCTCGGTGCCTTCCTCCTCGTCCCTGACCAGGCGGGAGAAGCGCCGGCGCATGACCTCGCGCATCATGCCGTAGTCGTCGCCGGGGGCCAGGTCCGTGTCCTTGATGTTGAACTTTCGGTACTGCGACTTCTGGAAGCCCTCCGGCCCCGCCACGATCATGCCGCCGACAGCGTTCGAGCCCTGAATGTGGGCGTTGTCATAGACCTCGATCCGCTCGGGCCGGCTCTCCAGACCGAAGGCCTCGCAGACTTCATCCAGGATTTTGCCCTGGGCCGAGCCCTCGGCCATCTTGCGACCCAGGGCCTCTCGGGCATTGGTCAGGGCGTGGTCGACCAGGCCCTTGCGGTCGCCGCGCATCGGTCGCTCGATCGAAACGACCCGGCGGCCGTCGACCAGCCGCGCCTTCATCGAAAAGGCCTCTTCCAGCAGTTCCAGCTCATGCGGGCGGACGTTGGACAGAATCAGGCGGGGGACGGGCTTGTCCTCGTAGAACTGGCCCAGGAAGGCGGCGAGGATCTCCGGGTCGGTATCCGACTTGTCCACGCGCGGGAAATAGGCCCGGCCGCCCCAGTTCTGGCCCGAGCGATAGAAAAACACCTGAACGCAGGCCTGGCCGCCCTCCGAGAACAGGGCAAAGACGTCGGCCTCGGCCACGCCGTCGGCGTTGACGGAGTTTTCCATGGCGATGGCCGACAGGGCGCGGATGCGGTCGCGCACGCGGGCGGCCTGTTCGAAGTCCATGCGCTCGGCGGCCTCGGTCATCTCCTGCGACAGGCGGCCGATGACGGCGCGCGACTTCCCGCGCAGGAACAGCGAGGCCTCCTCGACCAGGTCGCCGTAGTCCTCCAGGCTGATCAGGCCGGTGCAGGGGGCGGAGCAGCGTTTGATCTGATGCAGCATGCAGGGCCGCGTGCGGGTCTCGTAGACACTGTCCGAGCACGACCGCAGCAGGAAGGCCTTCTGCAGGGTCGTCAGGGTGCGGTTGACCGCCCAGGTCGAGGCGAAGGGGCCGAAATAGTCGCCGTCGGTGGTGTGGGCGCCGCGATGCTTTCGGACCTGGGGCGCGCGGTGGTCCTTTCGGATCATCAGTTCGGCGAAGGATTTATCGTCGCGCAGCACCACGTTGAACCGGGGCTTCAGCTTCTTGATGAAGTTGGATTCCAGCAGCAGCGCCTCGGTCTCCGACGCCGTGACCACCAGCTCCATCGACCGGGTCAGGGACACCATCAGGCCGATGCGCTGGGTGTGGAACCGGCCCTGGGCGTACTGGAGGATGCGCTTCTTGATGGACTTGGCCTTGCCGACGTACAGGCAGGTCCCGTCCTCGCCATACATGCGATAGACGCCGGGCTTGTCGGGCGCACGCCGGGCCTCGTCGCGGATCAGGTCGGCGGCGACCAGCGGCAGGCTGGTTTCAAGGGTGGGCGGCTCCGGGGTCATCGGATGCAATATAGGGGGGCCGTCGGCCGCGTCACGCGCCGGATGGCGGGCTTTCGCGTTGACTCCTCGGGCCCTGCCGTCTATGTCGCCGCTCTTCGCCCGCGGGGTCACCCGGCGGGCGCATTCTTTTTCGCGTTAAGCCGAGGCCTCAATATGTACGCGGTGATCAAAACCGGCGGCAAGCAGTACCGGGTTCAACCGGGCGACACCATCGTGGTCGAGAAGCTCGCCGGCGAGGCGGGCGACGTCCTGAGCCTGGGCAGCGTCCTGATGCTGGGCGGCGACAAGGGCGTGACCGTCAGGGCTATCGCCGCACGAACGGCCATCGCCAGATGGAATCGGTCCTGCGCATCACCGGCATCGAAGGCGCCGGCGAGAAGGCCAAGTGGGACGGCAAGGTCGAGCTGATGACCAAGGCCGAGATCAACGCCCGCGCCCGAGGCCTGGCTCCCCGCGTGGAAGCCGCCCCGGTCGAGGCCGAGGCTCCCAAGGCCGCCGCCAAGAAGGCTCCGGCCAAGAAGGCCGCGCCCAAGACCGAAACCGCCGCTTCGACCGACGAAGCCTAAGATCAGTACGAGAACGGGAGCCTTCCCATGGCACACAAGAAATCCGGTGGTTCGTCGCGCAACGGTCGCGACTCCGAGTCCAAGCGCCTGGGCGTGAAGAAGTTCGGCGGCGAGCGCGTGCTGGCCGGCAACATCCTGGTCCGCCAGCGCGGCACCACCTTCCACCCCGGTGAGAACGTCGGCCTGGGCCGCGACCACACCCTGTTCGCCACGGCCCACGGCTCGGTGAAATTCACCACCAAACGTGGCGGCCGTTGTTACGTCTCGATTCTTCCGGCGAACGACGACCAGCAGGCGCTCGCCGCCGAGTAACGCGAAACCGGCCTTCGGATCGCGTTGCTCCTCTCAAGGACTGCAGCCGATCCGGACCAAGGGAAATATTCCGCGGGGAGTCTGGATCACCAGGCTCCCCGTTCGCGTTCCCCGCCTCGACGTCCGCCCGAGCCCTCCCCCAAGGAGGCGGACACGTCATCAGGCGAGGCGGCCCATGTGCGTGATCGAAACCTCTCCGGTTCTGGAGACGCGGCGGCTGTTGCTGCGCGCCCCCGGACCTCTGGACGTCCCCGCGATCGCGCGGCTGGCCAACGACCCCGACATCGCGCGGATGACCTGCCGCATGCCGCATCCCTTTGGCCAGGGCGACGCCGAGGCCTTCGTGGCCCAGGTCGCGGGACAGGATCCGGCGCGGGCCAACACCTTCCTGATCGAGCACGAGGATCTGGGGCCCGTCGGCGTCCTGGGCCTGTTCGAGGACGGCGAGGGTCGGCTGGAACGCAGCGCGCCCGAGACCGGCTACTGGATCGGGCGGCCCTTCTGGGGGCGGGGTTTCGCCACCGAGGCCCTGGAAGGGGCCTTGGTCTGGGCGGGCAAGCGGTGGAAGCGCCGGGCCCTGCTGGCCGGCCATTTCGCCGATAATCCGGCGTCGGGTCGGGTGCTGGAAAAGGCGGGGTTTCTCTATACCGGCGAGACCAAGAAGCGGTTCAGCCGAGCCCGGGGCGGACCGGTGGACACGCGGATGATGGTCTGGCTGGCGTGAGCGCGAAGCCGCGACCTGAGAACGGCTTGCAAGTGAGGTGATGACGCTATAATGCGACGCGTTCTCATTCGCACTGTCGAGCGTCCCCATGTTCCGCACCGCCCTCCTCGCCGCCGCCTCCAGTCTCGCCCTGACCGGCGGGGCCTCCGCCCAGGACGGCGAGGCGGCGCAACTGGAGGAGGTGATCGTCACCGGCTCGCAGGTCACCCTGACCTCGCCCTATCCGGGCGGACAGGTGGCGCGTGGCGGCCGGGTCGGGCTGTTCGGCAATCTGGAGACGCTGGACACCCCGTTTGTCTTTACCGCTTACACCGAGGAACTGGCGAGGAACCAGCAGGCCCGCAGCGTCGGCGACGTGCTTCAGAACGATCCGGCCGTGCGGGTGTCCAAGGGGTTCGGCAACTTTCAGGAGCTGTACGTCATCCGGGGCTTCCCGGTGTTCTCGGACGACATGACCCTGAACGGGCTGTACGGCATCCTGCCGCGGCAGTTCGTGGCGGCCGAGTTCCTGGAGCGGGTCGAGGTCTTCCACGGTGCGACCGCCTTCCTGAACGGGGCGGCGGCGGGCGGCAGCGGCATCGGCGGGGCCTTCAACCTGACGCCCAAGCGTGCGCCGAACGCGCCCCTCACCCGGCTGACCGCGGGGCTGGAGGGGGCGAGCGAGCTCTATCTGGCCGCCGACGTGGCCCGTCGCTTCGGCCTGGGCGGTGAATACGGGGCGCGGCTGAACCTGGTCCGCCGCGACGGCGAGGCCGGGATCGAGGACGAGGAGCGCAAGCTGACGGCCATCGGCGTGGGGCTGGACCGGCGCGGGGACCGCGCGCGGTTCTCGGCCGACGTCGGCTATCAGGACCACCGCATCGATGCGCCGCGCCCGACGGTGACGCCCTCCGGCGCCGTGCCGCGCGCGCCGGACGCCGAGGCGAACGTCGCCCAGCCCTGGACCTTCACCGACGAGCGTCAGCTGTTCGGCGTGGCGCGCGGCGAGTTCGACCTGTCCGACACCGTCACCGCCTGGGCCGCGATCGGCGGGCGGCGCGGCGAGGAGGAGAACCGCCTGGCCAACCCCACGGCCGCCCCGAATGGCTCGCTGAGCGCCTATCGCTTCGACAACACGCGCGAGGACACGGTGTGGTCCGGCGACGTCGGCGTGCGCGCCGAGATCACCACGGGCGGGGTCGATCACCGGCTGGTGGCCTCGGCTTCCCAGGTCCGGTCGCGGTCCGAAAACGCCTATACCTTCTCCAGCTTCGCGGGCTTTGCCAGCGACCTGTACAATCCCGTCGACGTCGCCCCGCCGGCGGCGGACTTCTTCGTCGGTGGCGACCTGGACGATCCCGGCGTGACCGAGCGAGTCGACAACGCGAGTTTTGCCGTCGCAGATATGATGAGCGTCCTCGACGGCCGGCTGCTGGCCACCGTGGGCGTGCGTCACCAGACGATCGAGACCCGGTCCTATGATTACAACACCGGTGCTCCGTTGTCGGCCTATGAGGGCGACGCGACGACGCCGGTCTTCGCCGTGATCTATAAACCCAGCGAGTTCATCTCGGTCTTCGCCAACTACGCCGAGGCCCTGGTGCCCGGCCAGATCGCCCCAGCGGTCAGCGGCGGGGTGCCGGTGACCAATGCAGGCGAGGCCCTGGCCCCCTTCCGGGGCGAGCAGATCGAGGCAGGTCTGAAATACGACGTCGGCCGGTTCGGCGGGGCCGTCAGCCTGTTCCGCATCACCCAGCCCAGCGCCTTCGTCGAGAACGGCGTGTTCGGCGCCAACGGCGAGCAGGAGAACACCGGGCTGGAAGTGTCCTGGTACGGAGAGCCGCGCGAAGGTCTGCGCCTGATCGGGGGCTGGACCTGGCTGGACGCGGAACTGACTCGGACTTCGGGCGGGGCCCTGGACGGCCGTCGCCCGATCGGCACGCCCGAGTGGCAGGCCAACGTCAACGTCGAATGGGACGTGCCCCAGGTCGAGGGCCTGACGCTGGAAGGCCGGGTCGTCTACACTGGCGAGCAGCCGGTCGATGCGGCCAATGCGGTCGAGCTGGACGCCTGGACGCGGCTGGACGCGGGCGCGCGCTACGGCTTCGAGGTCGCTGGCCGTCCGCTGACCGTCCGGGCCCGGATCGAAAACCTGACGGACGAGAACCAGTGGGTCGCCGTGGGCGGATTTCCCGGGGCCAACTATCTGACGCTGGGGGCCCCGCGCACCCTGCGGTTCGCGGTATCGACGGAGTTCTGATCGGGATGAAGCCCGACACGATCCGCGCCTGGTCGGTCGTCCACACCTGGTCGAGCCTGATCTCGACCCTGTTCCTGCTGATGCTGTGCCTCACCGGCCTGCCGCTGGTGTTCAGCCACGAGCTGAACCACTGGCTGCTGGACGAACCGTGGCAACCGGCCCGGCCGGGCGAGGTCCTGAGCCTGGACGCGGTCATGACCACGGCGCTGGCGCGTCATCCCGGCGACGTGCCCGCCTTCCTCAGCTTCGACGAGGACCGGCCGGTGGTGAACGTCACCAGCCGCGCGCCGGACGCGCCGGCGGGTCAGTATAATTTCCAGCCGATCGACCGGACCAGCGGCGAGGCCGCGCCCCTGGTGGCGGGTCACCCCTTGGTCGAGTTCCTGCTCCAGCTGCACACCGACATGTTCCTGGGCCTGCCGGGGATGCTGTTCCTGGGCCTGATGGGGCTGATGCTGGTGGCGGCGACGGTGTCGGGCATCGTACTCTACGCCCCCTTCATGCGCCGGCTGCCCTACGGGACGCTGAGGCTCAACAGGACGGCGCGGACCCGCTGGCTGGACTGGCACAATCTGGCGGGGGCGACGACGGCGGCCTGGGTGCTGGTGGTGGGGCTGACGGGGGTGGTGAACACCCTGGCGACGCCGATCCTGGCGGTGTGGAAGGACACGGCCCTGGCCGATCTGGCGCGGACCTATGGCGCGCCCGCGCCGGTGGGCCAGCGCGCCTCGCTGGACGCGGCGGTCGAGCGGGCGAGGGCGGCCCTGCCCGGCAGGACCCTGCAGTTCGTCGCCTTTCCGGGCACGGAATATACGACCGATCACCACTATGCCGTCTTCTTCCACGGCGACACGCCCCTGACCCGGCACCTGACCACGCCGGCCCTGATCGATGTGCGGACGGGTCAGCTGGCGGCGGTGGCCGAGCCGCCCTGGTATGTGACGACGCTGGGCCTGTCCCAGCCGCTGCATTTCGGCGACTATGGCGGGATGGGCCTGAAGCTGGTGTGGGCGACGCTGGACCTGATCACCATCGTGATCCTGGGGTCGGGGCTGTATCTGTGGATCGCGCGGCGCAGGCGCGGGCGGGCATGAAGACCCACCGCCAGAGCCTGATCGAGGTCTTCGCCCGGCCCCTGGTCTTGTTCGTCGTGGGCCTGACCGGGCTGGTCGGAGCGCTGCTGGCCGACGGCCTGTGGGACGGCCTGGGCGCGGCCCTTGTGGGCACGGCGGTCGTGGCGATCGTCTGGGCCCGGATCCGGGCCTCGAAAGCCTAGGCGCCCTCCCGCTCCAAGAACCGCAGGGCGCTCAGCACATGCGCGCGGACGCCGACGACCAGGACGTCCTCGTTGACGTCGAACTGGGGCGAATGGTTCGGCGGGGCCATGGCCGGATCGACGCCGTCGGCGGTGCCGCCCAGGTGATAGAAGACGCCAGGCACCTCGGTCTGGAAATAGGAGAAGTCCTCGGCCACCGTCGTCGCCGGGGTGGCCGGATTGACATTGGCCTCACCCGCCGCCTCGGCCAGCACCGGGGCCAGCCAGGCCGAGAGGGGCGCGTCGTTGTAGACCAGGGCGGCGTTCTCGGTGACGGAGAACTCGGCCGTGGCCCCATAGGCCTGGGCGACATGGCCGATAGCCGCCTCGGCACGCTCCACAAGGGCGGCGCGCTGGTCGCGGTCGAAGGTGCGCAATGTGCCCGACATCGCCGCCGTTTCCGGGATGATGTTGTAGCGGACGCCTGCGTCCACCGTGGCGATGGTGAAGACGGTGGGGGTGGTGGTCGGGTCGACCGTGCGGGCCGTCAGGGTGTTGACCGTCTGGATCACATTGGCGGCCACGGCGATGACGTCGATGCCGCGCCAGGGCCAGGCCCCGTGGGTCTGGCGACCGGTCAGGGTGATGTCGACGCGGTCCGACGCGGCCATGAAGCCTTCGGGGCGATAGAAGATGGTGCCGGGGCGACCCGGCACGACGTGCAGGCCGAAGATGGCCTCGACCTTGGGATCCTCCAGCGCGCCGGCCTGGATCATCAGCCGCGCCCCGCCCAGTTCCTCTCCGGGAGGAACGCCCTCCTCGGCGGGCTGGAACAGGAAGACGATGGTGCCGGAGAACCGCTCCTTCATCTCGCTGAGGATTTCGGCGGCCCCCAGCAGCATGGCGACGTGGGCGTCATGGCCGCACGCGTGGGCGACCGGCACGGTCTGACCCAGATAGGTGCCGGTGGCGGTCGAGGCGAAGGGCAGACCCGTGGCCTCCAGCACCGGCAGGGCGTCCATGTCGGCCCGGAGCGCCACGACCCGCTGCGGCCCCTCACCCGTGCCGCGCAGGACGCCGACGACGCCCGTGCGCCCCACGCCCTCGCGCACCTCGTCGAAGCCGAAACCGCGCAGCCGCTCGGCGACGAACGCGGCGGTGCGGGTCTCGGCAAGGCCCAGCTCCGGGTTCTGGTGCAGGTCGCGGCGCCAGGCGATGACGTCGGCGTGGACGCCGTCCGCCGCGGCGCGGACCTCGTCGGCGGTGACCGTCTGGGCCAGGGCCGGAGCGGCCGTCAGCGCCATCAGCGCGGCGAGGGTGGCGATGCGGATCATGTCGGAGCCCCTGAATGAACGTGCCGATGATGGGCTGGGGCGTCACGCCGACGCAAGCCGCTTGCGGATCGACCCGACGCAGCCGATGTCTCGGCCATGGCCATCAAGACCTCGAAGACCCGCTGGAAGGACGTCGTCCTGGTCTGCAGGAAATGCCAGAAGAAGCTGGACGGCGGCTTCGGCCCCGACGGCGACAAGACGCTGAAGAAGGCGCTGAAGAAATATCTCAGGCCGGGCGACGGCAAGGGCCGAAAGGCCGAGCTGGCCGTGATCGAGACAGGCTGTTTCGATATCTGCCCCAAGGGCGCGGTGATCGCGGTCAATGCGATGGAGCCCAAGCAGATGCTGATCGTGCCGGCCGGCGCCGACCTGTTCGAGGTCAAGGCGCGGCTGGGCCTGGACGACGGGCGGCGGTTGAAGGCCACGCTGAGGGTGGTGGAGTAGGCGAAATCCTCCCCCGTTGGGGGCTTGCGGTCGGCTCGTATACGAGCCGATCCTCAAGAATCCGGAGCGAAGCGGAGGAGACGGAGGGGGCCTCGACCAGACGTCGCCATTCGCGGTGGGCCCCCACCACCACTTCGTGGTCCCCCTCCCCCAATGGGGGAGGATTGGAGTATCTCTGCCCCATGTCCCCCACCTCGCCTGCCTTCGTGATCCTGTTCGTCGTCAGCCTGATCGCGGCGGCGGGAAACATGGGGCTGCAGTCGGTGCTGCCGAACATCGGGCGGGCGTTCGGTCTGGCCGACACCTTGGTGGCCGCCGCCTTCGCCATCTCGGCCCTGATGTGGACCGTGGCTTCGCCGTTCTGGGCGCGGCTGTCGGACCGGGCGGGGAGGAAGAACGTCATCCTGATCGGCCTCACCGGCTTCGTCGTGTCCATGGCTGGGTTCGGCCTGGGCGCCACCTTCGGGCTGGAGGGCTGGCTGGCCCCGATCACGGCCTTTGTGCTGATGGCGGTGGCGCGCACCGTTTATGGCGTGCTCGGCTCGGCCGCGCCCATCGCGTCCCAGGCCTATGTGGCCGACCGGACCAGCCCCGGGCAGCGCACCCAGGCCATGTCGCTGCTGGCCTCGGCCCAGGGCCTGGGCACGGTGGTCGGGCCGGTGCTGTCGCCCTTCCTGGTCCTGCCGATCGTGGGTCTGGCGGGACCCATGTACGCCTTTGCCCTGATCGGGCTGATCGTCCTGTTGGTCGTGTGGAAGAAGCTGCCGTCCGGCGACGTGGCGCGCCGGCCGACCGCGCGGGGGAGTGATGCCGGCAAGGGGCTCTGGCGCGACCCGAGAGTTCGTGACTTCCTGCTGTACGGCCTCTTGGTCACCAGCGCCCAGGCGGTGAACATCGCCGTCCTGGGCTTTCACATCATCGATGAGATGGCCGAGACCGGACTGCCCGCCGGTCAGGCCCAGGCCTTCATCGGGGTGGCCATGTTCGCGGGCGCCGCGGCGACCCTGATGGTCCAGTGGGGGCTGATCCCGCTCTTGAAGATGCAGCCGCTGGCCCTGATGCGGTGGGGGGCGGGGCTGGCCCTGGCGGGCAATCTGCTGAGCATGGTCGCGCCCGGCTATTTCGGCGTGGTCGTGGGCTATGCCGCCGTGTCGATGGGCGTCGGCTTCGCGCGGCCGGGCTTCACCGCGGGGTCGTCCCTGGCGGTGGGGCCGCATGAACAGGGGGCTGTGGCCGGACTGATGATGTCGCTGGCGGGGCTCAGCTTCCTGGTGCCGCCGGTGGCTGGGGTGGCCCTGTACGGCCTGGGCGAGGCCGCGCCGTTCGGGGCGAACGCCCTGCTGCTGGCCGCCGCCACGGTGATGGCCCTGTTCAGCGCGACCCTGCGCCGCGACCCCAATCCGCTGAGCATCGACACACCGTCCCCCGAGACGCCGCCCGCCTCCCAGCCCGGGCCGGAAGGCGGCCGCTGAGCCGCGACCAACGGCCCGGCTTGCATCGCGCCCGCCGGATTGCGACATCGCTGGCATGAGCATCTTCAGGATCGAGAAGCGGGTGGGCGTGCGCGAGAGCGCCGAGCGGATCTGGGGCGTGATCGCCGACCTGCCGGGCTGGGACCGCTGGAATCCGGTCGAAACCCAGGTCGAGGGCCGGATCGGTTTCGGCGGCGCCCTGACCCTGACCGAGGCGATCCCCGACCTGGGCGAACGGCGCGCAACCCTGGCGGTCGGCGAATGGCAGCCCGAGGCGCAGTTGATCCTCAGCGAGAAGCGGGGCTGGCTGTTCAACGTCCTGCGCTATTACGAGATCGAGCAGCTGGACACGCGCAGCTGCATCGTCTCGAACGGCTTCATCTTCTCGGGATTCAGAGGCGAGGGCTTTCACGAGAAGAACCGGCTGGTGCTGCGCCGGGCGTGCGAGGCGGTGGCCGAGGGCTTGCGGGCAGAGGCCGAGCGGGGCTGAGGCTTCTCGCGCGCCGCCCGGGCGATCAGTTCGAGGCCGTGGCCTGCTGGCCGTCGGGCGTCTTCATCTGATCCTGGATCTGGATGATGGCCGGGCCCAGGATGACGACGAACAGCACCGGCAGGAAGAACAGGATCATCGGCACGGTCAGCTGGGCCGGCAGGGCCGCGGCCTTCTTCTCCGCGGCCGACAGGCGCAGCTCGCGGTTCTCCTTGGCCATGGTCCGCAGCGCCGAGGCCAGGGGCGTGCCGTACTGCTCGGCCTGGACCATGGCGGTGGCGACGGCGCGGACGCCGGGGTGGTTGGTTCGCTTGGCCAGGCCCTCATAGGCCATGCGGCGCTCGGGCAGATAGCTGAGCTCGGCCGAAAGCAAGGCCAGTTCCTCGGCCAGTTCGACCGAGTTGGTGCCGATTTCCTGGCTGACCTTCACGATCGCGGCCTCGATCGACATGCCGGCCTCGACGCAGATCAGCAGCAGGTCGAGCGCGTCGGGAAACCCCTGCATGATCGACTGGCGGCGCTTGGTGATCCGGTTCTGGATGAACAGGTTGGGTCCATAGAATCCCAGCACCGTCGCGCCCATGATCATCGGCAGCTTGGTGATCGGCGGCAGGCCGAAGTCGTTGATGAAGAACAGGTAGATGGCGCTGAACAGCAGAAAGAAGATCGGCGTGGCGAAGCGGAAGAAGTAGAAGGTCGTGACCGGGCGCGGCCCGCGAAAGCCGGCCTGGCTCATCTGTTCTGCGACCTTGGGGTCCTCCAGCAGCTTGGACAGGTTCAGCCGGTCGACGATGCGCTTCTTGAAGCCGTCGTCGGTGTGGCGCAGCCCGCCCTGACCACCCGCGATGGCGGCGCGCGAGCGGCGCTTCAGCTCGTCGCGGCGGGTCGAGACGGCCTGCATCCGCTTGTCCAGCTGCACACCGCCCGTCATCGCGCTGAGCAGGGTCATCAGGGTGGCGAACACCAGCACGCCCACGGCGAGGCTGAGCAGGTTCCTGGGTTCGACGATGGCTTCGATCAGGCCCATGTCCGGTTCCTAGATCTTGAACGAGATCATGCGCTTCATCACGAAGATGCCGAGGCCCATCCAGATGGCGGACCCCAGAAGCATGATCTGTCCCCGGATATCGGTGAACATCAGCGCCATATAGGCGGGCGTCGTCAGGCCCACGAGGGCCATGACCACGGGCGGCAGAGAGCCGATGATCCCGGCCGAGGCCAGGGCCTCGGACGACAGGGCCTTGACCTTCTCGCGCATCATGCGCCGGGCACGGAGCACCGCCGACAGATTGCCCAGCGCCTCGGCCAGGTTGCCGCCGGTCTTCTGCTGAATGGCGATGACGATGGTGAAGAACTTCAGTTCCGGCGTCGGAATGCGCTCGTACATCTTCTCCAGCGCCTGGGGCAGGGTCAGGCCGACGCCCAGCCCCTCGACCAGTTTGGTGA
The DNA here is from genome assembly GCA_002280475.1 of Brevundimonas subvibrioides. GTDB lineage: Bacteria > Pseudomonadota > Alphaproteobacteria > Caulobacterales > Caulobacteraceae > Brevundimonas > Brevundimonas aurifodinae. The sequence goes on along the minus strand of NCEB01000003.1, from coordinate 29,540 downwards.
ACTCGGGCCCAAGGGGCGCGGGGCTCTCCTTGGCGATGATCTTGAAGCAGTCGTGGACCGGCAGGCCCGACTTGATGCCGCGCACGATGACGTCGACGGCGTTGGGGAACTCCAGGCCGAACTTCTTCATCCGGCCGGTGCCGATGAAGCCGACGATCCAGCGCGGCAGGCCGATGCCGGCCACCAGGCCCGCGCCCAGGGCGACGAAGATGTTCAGGCCGAAGACGAAGGCGACCAGGGTCGCGACCAAGGCCAGGCCGCCGCTGATGATCCAGAAGGTCCGGATGCTGATCGTCAAGCCGGCGTGCCGGAGACGCGCGGCCATGGTCATGCGGGCCTTGCGCTCCTTGCGCTCGGCCTCCTTCAGCTGGGTCTCGATGGCCTTGCGCCGGGCCTCCGGGGTGTTGGCCTCGGTCTTGGCGGCCTTGACGCGGGCCGCCTTGGACTGGCCCATGCCCATGGCCTCGGCGCGCTTGACCGCCTGGGCCGAGGAATCGTCTCCGCCGACGAAGACCCAGCCCAGTCCGCCGATGGTGATGAAGGCCAGGATGGCGGCGAGAACGGGCAGCATCGTCTCTACTCCGCCGCGTCCAGGGCCTCGGCCAGCTCGCGCTCCAGGCCGTAGTAGCGGGCGCGGTCCCAGAAGCGGGGGCGGGCGATGCCGGTCGAGCGGTGACGGCCGACGATCTTGCCGTTCTCGTCCTCGCCGGTGATCTCGTAGACGAACAGGTCCTGGGTCACGATCACGTCGCCTTCCAGACCGACGACCTCGGTGATGTGGGTGATGCGGCGCGAGCCATCGCGCAGGCGCGCCGCCTGGATGATGACGTCCACCGAGCCGACGATCATCTCACGGATGGTCTTGGACGGCAGGCCGTAGCCGCCCATGGTGATCATCGATTCCATCCGGCTGATGGCTTCGCGCGGGCTGTTGGCGTGCAGCGTGCCCATGGAGCCGTCGTGGCCGGTGTTCATGGCCTGGAGCAGGTCGAAGGCTTCGGGGCCGCGCACCTCGCCGACGATGATCCGTTCGGGGCGCATCCGCAGGCAGTTCTTGACCAGGTCGCGCATGGTGATCATGCCCTGACCTTCCAGGTTCGGCGGCCGGGTCTCCAGACGCACGACGTGGGGCTGCTGCAGCTGCAGTTCGGCGGCGTCCTCGCAGGTGATGACGCGTTCGGTCGGGTCGATGAAGGCCGTCAGGGTGTTCAGCAGGGTGGTCTTGCCCGAGCCCGTGCCGCCCGAGATCACGAGGTTGCATCAGGGTCGCGCCGTCGATCGCCAGCGGCGGGGCGATGACGTTGACGCGCGAACCATCCGGCAGGCGGGCGTCGCAGATGGGCGAGCTCTCGTCGACGCGGCGGCCGACCTGGGACACGATCCGCTGACAGATGTTCATCAGCTGGGCGTTGTCGCGGAAACGGACGTTGGTCAGCTGGACCTTGCCGTTGACCTCGATGAAGACGCGGCCGGCACCGTTGACCATGATGTCGGCGATGTCGTCGCGGCTCAGCAGGGGCTCCAGCGGGCCGTAGCCGAGGACGTCGTTGACGATGTCCTGGACCAGATGCTCCTGCTCGGCGACCGACATGGAGACGTTCTTGATCGCCACCAGTTCGGCGACGATGTCGCGGATTTCCTCTGACGCGGCCTTGGTGTCCAGCTGGGCCAGCTGGGCCAGGTCGATGGTGTTCATCAGCGCGTTGAAGATGGTCGTCTTCGTGGCGTGGTAATAATCGCTCTGTTCTCGGACGATCTCGGCGACCGCCTGGGCTTTCTTCAGCTGCTCGAAGCCCGGCGTGGCCTTGGGGCCCGGTCCAGCCGAGGCGCCCGGGGGCGGGGCGGGCTTTGGCTTGGGCCGGGAGGCCAGGGCGTCCAGACGGTCGGCGGCGGGCGAGGTACCGGCCGAGGCGGGGCGGCCGCCGCGCGCGAAACCGCCCTCGGAAGGCCCGGTCTCGGCGGTATAGGAGAACGCCTGTGTCTGCTGGCCCTGCGCCGGCTGGGGCGGGGCCATGGGCTCGGGCGAGACGAATGCGGTGGTCTCAGGCGCAGGCGCGGCAGCAGGCGCGGGCCGGGGGGCCGTCTCCACGCCCCCGCCGGGCTGGGCTGTGCGCTTGCCGAACACCGATCAGGCCTTCTTCTTGAACAGGCCCGAGAACAGGGACTTGCTCTCGCCCTTGGGGGCCTTCCCGGGCGCGGCGAGCTGCGGCAGCTCGCGCCGCGACACGATCTGGGCCAGCAGCTGGAAGGCCTCGGCCGCCTTGGACTTGGCGCCGGCGTCCAGAATCATCTGGCCGTTGTTGGCCGCCGCGCCGAACAGCTTGGCGTCGAACGGGATCGACAGGCTGGGATGAACCCCCAGGGCCGAGCCGAAATCCTTGGCCGGGATCTCGGGCCGTCCCGGCACGCCGACCTGGTTCAACACCAGCCGCGGAGGCGCGTCGTTCGGCCGACCCGAGCGGATCAGGTCGATCATGTTCTTGGCATTGCGCAGCGACGCCAGGTCCGGCGTGGCCACCACCACCACCTCATCGGCGGCGATCAGGGTGCGGCGCATCCAGCCGGTCCAGATGTGCGGGAGATCCAGCACGATGAAGGGCGCCGTGCCCCGGATCTGGGTCGTGACCTCCTCGAACGCCTCGGGGCTGATGTCCCAGTCGGTGTCCAGGGTGGCGGGCGCGGCGAACAGCGACAGCTTGTCGGTGCAGCGGACCATCATCCGGTCCAGAAGCACCGGATCCAGACGATCGGGCTGGCCCAAGGCATCCGCGACGCCGGACAGCGGATCCTGGTTGAAGTCCAGGCCGGCGGTGCCGAACGGCAGGTCATAATCGACGATGACCGTGTTGGCTCCGATCTTCTCGGACATGGCGTAGGCGGTGTTGTGCGCCACCGACGACGAGCCCGCGCCGCCGCGCGCCCCTACGAAGGCGATGGACCGGCCGACGAAGGGCTGGGCGGGGTCGGAGAACAGCCCACCGATGGCGGCGATCAGTTGCAGCGGCTGAACGGGCGCGACCAGATATTCGCTGACGCCGCGCTTCATCAGTTCCCGGAACAGGATGATGTCGTTGGTGGCGCCGATCACCACGACCTTGGTGCCGGCGTCGCAGACCTCGGCCAGGCGATCGACCTGCCACAGCAGGGCACCCGGGTCCTGCATGCATTCCACGATGATCAGCGGCGGGGTCGGCTCGTGGTTGTAGGCGTCGACGGCGGCCGGGACGCCGCCGACCCGGATCTGGGTGGTGGCCCGGGCCATGCGCCGGTCCTGTCCGGCCCGCTCGGCCGCCGCCAGTGTATCCTGACGCTCGGCGAAGACGTGGATGGCGATGCGCGGAATGGTGACTTCGTTCTGCAGCCCGGACTGGAAGGCGTGGGGCGCGATCGCCGCCGAGGCGCCCGCAACCAGATCGCCGACCGGATTGTAGCCGGCCCCGGCGGGCAGCCCCCCCTGGGCCACGGGCAGGCCGCCCGGATGGGCGACCACAGATCCCCCCGGCATCGCGGGGGCTTGACTGGGATCATGGCCGCCGGGCGCGGTGAATTGCAGCGGCTCGCGCGGGTTTATGTCGCCGTCCGCCAGGGGCGCGGGCGTGGGAACGACGTCCAGTTCGGCGTCGAACTCGTCGTCCAGCGGGTCATAGGGTCGCGAGGCGAACGCATTCGTCATCAGCCGTCAGTCCACAGCATCCGAAACCTGACCGTTCTCGAGCAGGGTTTCGATGACAGCCGCCGTCTGTTCTCCCTGGCGGTATTTGTCGAGCACGACCGCGCGCCGACCGGAGTCGGGCGGGGTCATGGCGCGCGGCGTCGTGATGTCGCGCGGATTGGCGATCTGCGCCGCCAGATTGGCGTTCACAGAGCAGCCGAAGTTGGAATGGCCGGCATTGTTGGCGGTGCGCGCCAGATTGGTCCACTCCGTGCCGCACCGGGGCACCGACGCCCGCACGGTGTCGAAGCCGACCAGGACCGGCGCGCGCGGGTCGGGCGCGATATAGGTGACGACCTGGACCTGATGTCCGGGGACGCCGGCGGCCTCGAGCGCGTTCCTGACGCTCCAGGCCATCTCGCCGGCCACGGGGTCGTCGCCGGAGGGCGCCTCGACCCGCAGCACGGGCGCGCCCTCGGCCGAAAAGCGATAGGCGAAGTCCTGGAGCGCCCGGGCCTGATTGGCCGACGGACCCGCGTCGTGGACCGCCAGGGCGATGCGTTCGACGCCCGGCTCGACCGCCAGGGCGTAGCGCGACGTCGGGGTCAGGGGCACGGGTCCGGTGCCTTCGGCGGGCAGGCCGACGCAGCCGGACAGGGCGGCGGCGCAGACGGCGGCGAGCATCAGGGTGCGGATCATCGGGGCGCTCATTCGATCACATAGCCGACAGGGCCGGACCAGGCGGGGGCGGTCGTCGCGCCCGGAGCCGGCGAGCCATAGGCCTGGTTCAGCTGGCCAAAGAAGATCGTCTGGGCGTCCGAGGCGATGCGCAGCCCGTCGGCGGGCGTCTGCATCCGGTCGCGCGAGGTGGGGGTGACGATGAAGGGCTCGACGATCACGACCAGCTCGGTCTCGCCCGAGACATAGTCGCGCGAGCGGAACAGCTGGCCCAGGATCGGCAGACCGCCCAGGCCGGGGAAGCTGTCGATGGCCTGGCGGCTGGATTCCTGCAGCAGGCCCGCGATCATCATGGAGCCGCCCGACGGCATTTCGACGGTGTTCTGGACGCGGCGAACGTTCAGGCCCGCGATGTTGAGCGGATTGTCCGTCCCGGCTCCCAGGGTGATGCCGCCCGCCTGGGTCAGTTCCGACACCTCGGCCGAGATCTGCAGCGAGATGCGGCCTTCGGACAGGACGATCGGGCGAAACGCCAGGCTGACGCCATAGGGCTTGAACTCGATGGTGACGTTGCCGTCGCGGTCGCGGCCGGTCGGGACCGGGAACTCTCCGCCGGCCAGGAAACTGGCGCTCTCGCCGTTGACCGAGGTCAGATTGGGCTCGGCCAGGGTCCGCAGCAGGCCCACGCGCTCGAACGCCTTGATGGTCGCCTCGCCCTGGTTGAGCCCGTCGTCGCCGACGGTCTCGCGCGCGGTGGCGGTGTCCCAGTTCTCGATGTTGTAGCGGTTGTTCGGGCCGTCGATGACGCCATAGCAGGTGCCTTGCACGCCGGCGGCGCAGGGAATCACCAGCTGCGGCTGCTGGGTCGTGTCGCGCACGGCGCTGGCCGCCAACCCGCCGAGCAGAGAGCCGTTGATGCCGAAGCTGGCGACCTGGCCCAGCAGGAACTGCGCCTCTCCGACGCGGCCGAGCACCGCGTTGGTGTCGAAGCCCAGCTGCTTGATGGCGTTCCTCTGGACTTCGACGATCCGGACACGGAGGGTGACCTGGTCCGACGCGGCGATGGTGGTCAGGTTCAGCACCTTCTCCGGCACCGACACGAAGGCGCGGGCGACCGACGCGATGCGCTCGGACTCGGCGGCGCTGGTGACCAGACCGGTCAGGATGATGCTGTCGTTGACGGCCTCCGCCCGCACCTGGGAGCCGGGGGCGACGCGGCTGAGCGTGTCCTGGAGCGCCGAAACGCCGGCGTCCACCCGGACCCGCAGCGTCAGGATCGACCGGCCGGCGGCGTCCAGGAAGACGGCGTCGGTCTCTCCGGGCGCGATGCCGATCACGGTGATCCGGCGCGGCGAATGGACATTGGCTTCGGCCACCGCCGGGTTCGAGACGATCACGTCGCGCGCGTCGGCCGGCAGATCGACGGCGAAGGAGGTGCCCCGGGGCAGGTTGATCAGGCGCGGGCCCGACCCGGCCGCGACCGTCTGGGTCGCGCCATGGGACTGCGCGAGGGCCGGCGTGGCGACCGGCGCGGCGACCATCAGGGCCGCGCAGGCGGCGGCGAGGATCGGTTTCATCGAGATCGTCATGGACGCCTTCATGGGACGCTCACCACTTCGGGTTCGCCGCCGCGGAAGATGCGGACCGAGGTGTCGGCGCGTTGAGCGCGCGGCGCGGCCACGCGGCCGGACGGCCCGGCGGTGTCGGCATAGGAACGCAGGACCAGGGACAGCTCGCCCGCCGCGCGGGCCAGGGCCAGGGCTTCGGAATCGCCGGGGGAGACTTCGAGGGTGGCGGTCGCGCCGACCACCGCCTGCTGGTCGTCGTCGGCGCGGGTCGACTGGTCGACGGCCAGGACCTTGACGTTCTGAAGCACGATGGACGAGGCATGCCGCGTCTGACCGCCGCCATCGGGACTGTTGTCCTGGAGCTCGGCGGTGAGGATCACGTCGACCCGGTCGCCGGGCAGGATGAATCCGCCGGCCGCGGATTCGACGCTCACGCCGATGGCCATGGCCCGCATGCCGGGCTCCAGATAGGCGGCCATGTATCCGCTGTCTCCGGCGCGCACGATCTTGCGGCCGATGATCGGTTCGCCGGCCAGAATGGGTTCACGCACGACCGAGCCGAAATAGTCGGCCTTGGCCCCGCCGGTGGCCATGCTGGTCGCGGCGCGGGTGACCCGGGCGACGGTGCTGTCGTCCGGCTTGGTCTCTTCCGCCTTTTCCGCGTCGGCCTCGTCGGGGGCGGTGGGAACCGGCACGGAGCCGTCGGTGATGAACGCCGGATTGACCTCGGCGGCGGGCCAGTCCTTCCATTCCAGGTCGGCGTCGGTCAGACGCTGACCGGGGGCCAGGTCGCGCGCGGCGACCAGGACCTTGGCCATGGGCTGGGCGGGGGCCTCGGCCGCGGCCATGGCGGTCGGCTCGCCCGAGGACGAACCCATGGCGCGCACGACGAGCGCCAGGCCGATGGCGGACACGGCGGCGATGCAGATGACGGCGATACGGGCGGGCTTCATCGACGGTCTCCGGCGCGGCCCGGCGCACGACTCAGGGTGTGCGGGGCCTACCGTTAACGACCATGCAGGGCGCGGGTTAACGCCGGCCTAAGCGGATCAGACGGCGGCGGCGACCGCCAGCATCGCGCTGGAAGGAAAGGCCATCAGGGCTCCGGCGCAGATCGCCACGCCATAGGGAATGTCGCCGCGTGGGCTCATCAGGGTGGCGACCCACGGCGGCGCGCCGCGCAGATAGGGCGCCAGGTAGGCCCTCGCGGCCAGGATGCCCAGGCAGAAGAAGCCGCCGACGACGCCCGTCCACAGCAGGAACATGCCCGATCCCACCAGGCCCAGCCACAGACAGGCGGCGGCCATCAGCTTGGCGTCGCCGCCACCGATGATCCTGAGGGCGAACAGCGCCATTCCCAGCAACAGGGCCGCGACGGCGATCAGGGCGTGGAGCCCGACCGTGCCGAGCGGCAGGCCGACGATCAGGGCGACCGGGAAGAAGGCCACGATCAGCGCACCCGAAATCCAGTTCGGGATCCGCATCGTCGTCAGGTCCATCAGGCCGGCGACGATGACGAGCGCGGGCAGGATGCTCAGGAGGGCGAGGGTCAGGACGTCCATGCGGGAACCTTGGATCGGGACGCGTTAATTCGGGGTGTGCGAGGGCTCGCGAAAGCAAAGGGCCGGCGCGTTTCCGCGCCGGCCCTCCGACTTCAAGACTGAACGCGACCTTAGGTGAGGGTCAGCGAGGTCGCGATACGGTCGAACACCAGGCTCAGGCGGGTGCCGACCAGGCCGACGGCCGTGATGATGATGACGGCGATCAGGGCGGCGATCAGGCCGTACTCGATGGCGGTGGCGCCCGACTCGTCCTTGACGAACTTGGTGATGAACTTGGTCATGTGACTTCCTCTCAGGTGAAACTGGCTAAGCGAGCAACGATGGCTGGGAGGCTCGGTCGCCCGCTTGTCCCCCAAACGCAGGGCGACCATGGACCCGAACCGGTTAAGGCCACGTCAGAAGTCGTGGTTACTGCGATCTTCACTACGAAAGAGGGAAATCGACCGCGCGAACACTGACCATGGATGGCTGTTTCCCGCCATGTGTTGATGACGATTAATCAGGGCGAAGCGTATTGATCGAAGCCGGCGCTTTCAGACTTTGTAGACACTTCGGGTCGATCTTGCGCGCTCGCCTCGCGCGCCTGCGAGAGAGACAAGGACACGCCCCATGGTCGGACGCCTCGCCCGCCTCGTTCCCGCCGTCGCCGCCGGCATGGCCATGCTGGTCGCCGCCGGCGTCGCCCAGGCCCAGTCACTGAACGTCGAGATCGACCGGTCCAGCCGCATCGGGCTGAACGGTTCGGCCGCGTCCGTCATCGTCGGCAATCCGGCCATCGCCGACGTGACCGTCGTCGACGCCAACACCCTGTTCGTCACCGGCAAGGGCTATGGCGTGACCGAGGTCATCGCCGTGGACGCCATCGGCCGAACCCTGTTCCAGGGCGAGATCGTGGTGACGGGTGGCTCGACCGGCTCGGTGCGGGTCTGGCGCGGGGCCCAGGCGACGGAGATGGCCTGTGCCGCCTCATGCTCGCCGTCGGTTCGCAACACCGGCGCGGCCGCCGCCCCCACGCCCTGAGCCATGGCCGCTCCGGTTCGCCATCGCTGGATGCGTCGGAGACGCCGCGCGCCGCGCGAAGGCGCGACGGCGATCGAGTTCGCCATCGTCGCCCTGCCCTTCTTCTTCGTCATCTTCGCCATCCTGGAGCTGGGGATCATCTTCCTGGTGGACTCGATGGCCGAATCCGCCGTCCAGCAGGCCAGCCGCCTGGTCCGCACGGGCCAGGCCCAGGGCGGCGCGATCTCGTCCGCTCAGTTCAAGACCGCCCTGTGTCAGGGCATGAGCGTCTTCTCCGGCGACTGCGAAACCCGCGCGACGGTTGACGTTCGCGTCATCCCCCAGTTCCGCGACCCCAATCCCCCCGATCCGACGGCGGACGGTGAGCTGGCGGAGGGAGATGGGGAATTCGATCCCGGCGCGGCCGGCGACCTGATGCTGGTCCGGGTCTGGTACGAACAGCCGGTCATCACGCCCTTGCTGTCCCAGGCCCTGACGCGGCTGGATTCGGGGACCGCCGTGATCTCGATCACCACCGCCTTCCGCAACGAGCCCTTCGATGGCTGAGGCCCTGCGTCGCGTCACGAACGGCGGCCGTGCCTGGCTGGCCCGGTTCGGGGGCGACGCGCGGGGCGTGGCCGCCGTCGAATTCGCCCTGGTCGTGCCGGTCCTGATCGTCTGCTATTTCGGCCTGGCGGAGTTCAGCCAAGCCTATATGGCGCAGAAGCGGACAGTGCACACGACGTCGCAGGTCGCCGACATGGTCGCCCGCGCGCCCGCCATGTCGCGCGACGAGATCGACGCCATCATGGATATCGGCTCGCTGATCATGCAGCCGTTTCCGGAAGCCCCGCTCGACATCAGGGTGACCGCCATCACCCGCGACAACACCGGCGTGGCGCGCGTGACCTGGAGCCGCGCCCGCGGCATGACGCCCCTGACCGGCGTCCAGACGGTGCCCGCCGGACTGATCGGCAACGGCGAGATGATCATCATGGGCGAGGCGGCCTATGACTATCAGTCGCCGCTCGACACCCTGCTGCCCAACGCCACCCGTTTCCAGGGCCGGCATTATCTGCGGCCGCGCCTGACCGACCAGATTCCCTGCGCCGACTGCTAACCCAGAAGGGCGCGTCGGATCGCCACGATCTTGGCCTCGGTCTCTTCCAGCTCGGCCTGGGGGTCGCTGTCGGCGGTGATCCCCGCCCCCGCCTGTGTCCGGAACCGCCAGCGATCCGCCTCGCGCCACAGGGCGATCGTCCGGATCAGGACCGAGGCCGTCATCCGTCCGACCTCGTCGATCATGAACAGGCTGCCGCACCACGGACCGCGCGGCGGCTCATGCCCGGCGATCACCTTCATGGCTTGGTGCTTGGGGGCCCCGGTGACCGAGCCGGGCGGGAAGATCGCCTGCAGCACATGACCGGGGCCGACCCCGGGCCGCGCCCGGGCCGTGACCGTGGACACCAGATGATGGACGGTGGCGAAACTCTCCAGGGCGAACAGCCGCTCGACCACGACGCTGCCGGGTTCCGAGACCCGGGCCAGGTCGTTGCGCATCAGGTCGACGATCATCAGGTTCTCGGCCCGGTCCTTCTCGCTGGCGATCAGCTCGGCGGCGCGGGCGGCGTCCTCGGCGGGATCGGCCGATCGCGCCCGGGTGCCCTTGATGGGACGGGTCTCGACCCGATGGTCGCCAGGATCGAACGTCACGAACAGCTCGGGCGAGTTCGACACCAGCGCGCGGTCCCCGATCCGCCACCAGGCCCCATAGGGCGCGGGACCGCCGGCCAGACGCGCGAACACGTCTAACGGATCGGCGTCGTCCCGCAGCCGCCCCGACCAGCCGCGCGCGACATTGGCCTGGAACAGCTCGCCGTCACCGATGCGGACGACGACGTCGGCGACGGCGGCGCGATAGCGGTCGTCGGCGGCATCCTCGACGAAGGCCTCCGCAGGGGGAGCCGAAGGGGCGGGCGGTCGCGCCTCGGCCAGCCATCGGCCGGCTCGCGCGGTGTCGCCGCGAATCCGGACGCGCCGTTCGAGATGATCGAAGACCAGCATGGTCGGATAGCGGGCCAGGATCAGATCCGGCCAGGCCGTTTCCCGCGCGCCAGTGGCCGGGCGGGCGCCCCAGTCGTAGGCGACGACGCCGACGACGTTGCGGTCCATGCCTGTCGCGACGGCCGCGCCGAGCCCGTCCGGCCCCATCGGCTCGACCCGAACCCGATCCGGTTCCGCCGCGACATAGGAGTATCGCCCGTTGGGCCCACCGTCCGAGAGCAGGCACAGCGCGCCGTCCCGCGCCCTCAGCCCGGCCGCGACATCCAGAGGCTCGATCCAGCCGATAGGCGCGTCGGAGCTCACGCCGCGAGACGCTCCCCGATCCGGTCCCGCAGGGCCGCGTCCACGCCGAGCGCCTGGTCCAAATAGCCGTCCACCGATCCGTGTCGCTCCGTCATGGCGGCGATCGCGGCGTGCAGATAGTCCGCCTCCACCCCCATGAAGGCCACCACCGCGTCGTGGGACGCCGTCCGCCCGGTGAGGGCCTTCAGCTGTTCGGCGATGCCGGGAGCCCGCGCCTTCAGGTCGACGGCGGTGTTGGTCAACAGATAGTCCGCCATCAGATCGTCGTCGGTCACGCCCAGCAGATGATGCGTCAGGGCCGCCAGTATCCCGGTCCGGTCCTTGCCCGCCGCGCAGTGAATCAGCACGGGACGGTCGCTGTCGGCCAGGGCGCGGAAATAGCGTGCGAACAGGTCGAGGTGGGCCGGGGCGAAGGGCAGTTGGCGATAGGTCTCGGTCATGAAGCGCCGGCCGCTGTCTGGCGTCAGGTCGGCGGTCTTCAGGAAGGTGATGTGCGGGGCCTCCCCGGCTTCGTCCAGATCGCTCTCGATCACCACGCCGCTGAAGCCCTCGGGACGTCTGGACGGCTGACGGCGCCGCTCGACCGGGCGGCGCAGGTCGACGACCGTGCCGAAGTCGATGACCGCGAGCCGCTCCAGATCGGCGTCCGACAGGCCTGCGTGGTGGGCCGAACGGTACAGCCGGTCCGCGCGCAGCAGAGCCCCGGCGGCCGTGCCGTATCCGCCGTAGTCGCGGAAGTTGTCGAGGGCGTCGAAGACGTGGATGCGGGCGGCCATGCCCCTCCTATAGGGGCGCGCGGGACGCCGGGCGAGGGGGACCGATCAGCGCGGCGAGACCAGTCCCGCCATGGCGTCCAGATAGGCGACGAAGGCCTTGCGACCGTCCGGGGTCATGGCCGCCTCCGTCAGCGGCTTTCGCCCGACGAAGCGCTTGGTCACGGCGACGAACCCGGCCTCCTCGAGCTTTCTGAGATGCACCGACAGATTGCCGTCGGTGGCCTGAAGCCGCGTCTTCAGGGTGGCGAAATCGGCGGTCTCCACCCCCGACAGGATCGCCATGATCCCCAGCCTCACCCGACCATGGATCACGTCGTCGATCCGCCCGATGTCGAAATCGTCGGCCATGGCTCAGCCCTTGGCCGCGCGCATGAGAAAGAAGCCGGGCACCGCCACCAGGCCGAACAGGGCTGCGGCATAGGCGAGGTACTGGGCCGGGCTGCCCGACAGGACCGCCAAAGCCGGCGCCGCGGCGAAGGACGCGAGGGCGAGGACCCACAGAGGCCGGGAGCGGACCATGGTGGCCGTCACCGCCCAGCCGACGCCATAGAAGGCCATGATGATGGAGGGGATGACCAGGGCCCAGTCCGCCATGCTGGACGCGCCCTGGCGCGACAGATCGCTCAGGATCAGCGAGGTGAACAGGCTGAAGATGCCCCAGCCCAGGGCCGCCCAGACGATGCCGAACGCCCGGTTGGCGGCGGTCTCCACCCCGCCCTGGCTCTTCAGTCGTCCGATCAGGACCACGAGGGCGGCGAGGAAGGCAAGGACCGCGACGCCCCAGATCCAGCCGAAGGCCTCTGTTCCCACCTCGACGAGCCCCGCCTCCACGGCCCCGTGGGCCAGGCTGGCGAAGCCGTAGATCATCCCGGCTGCGAAAAGGATGGACGCGCCCCGGATCGGTGTGCGGGTTCCCTCTTCGGCCAGGCCACGCAGCCAGGCGATGTCGGTGATCTCGTCCTTGGTGTCGGTCATCAGTGTGTCTCCAGGATCAGTGGGCAGGGATGCCGCTCCGTGACTCCACCTATCCTGCATATACTTTGCAATGTAAAGCACTTTCTCGAGACCATTTCCACAGCGCTCGTTATGAGGGGGCATGGCCCCCGACTATCACCACATCGCCTACGTCGGCCTCGACGTCGCCAACCCCGTCTCGATGGAGGCGGTAGAGGCCGCGGCCGCCCGAACCGACCTGCCGCCGGGTGCCAAGGTTCTGGACATCGGGGCCGGGACCGGGGGCGTGTCGGCGGCACTGGCGCGACGCTTCGGATATCATGTGCATGCGATCGAGCGTGATCCGGTGATGGTCTCGCACATCGGGGCACGGGCCCGTGCCGAAGGCCTGACGGATCGACTGAGCGTCGTTCGCGGACAGGCCCCGGAGGTGCTGGACGCCCTCGCGCCGGCCGACATGATGGTGGCGATGGGAACGACGCGGATCGGAGGGCCGACCGTGACCACGGCGTCCGGCATATTCCAGGTCCTGGCGCAACGACTGGCAAGCCCGGGCTTCGTGCTGTGGGGTGACCTGGTGTGGACGGCCGAGCCGCCGGCGCCCCTGCGTCAGGTCGTCGGGCTGTCCGGAATCTACGCCTCCGACGAGGGGTGGAAGGTCGCGGCGCGGTCTGCGGGACTGGAATGCGTTTGCGCCGAACTCTCGCCTCAGCCCCTGTGGGACAGCTTCTTCGCCTCCGCCGACGCCCGCGTCCGCGCCTGGCTGGACGCCAACCCCGGCGTCGAAGGCCTCGACGCGCTGAAGTTGCGGGCGGACCAGATCAAGGCGACCTTCGATTTCGGTCGGCCCTACTTGGGTTTCGGGCTGTATCTTTTCCGAAAGGGCTGATCGCGAGCCAAATCCGCGCGCCCGCCCACGAACAACCCATGGTAGCGAACTGGCGCCTTTCGTGCTTCGTCGTCCACCGCAACGCGGGAGGGTCCCGCTGTGGAGCACGACAATGGCCCATTCGGTCCGCCCCGTTCAGGACGAGTATCTCGAGACAGTGAACGCCCTGCACCGGTCGGTCGGCTGGCCGACGCGGTCGCCGGCGGGCTGGCGCTGGCTGAACGGCAATCCGGCGCGGTCGGAGGTCGATGCCCCCGCCGGCTGGATCCTGGAGTCGGATCAGGGCGCGGTCGACGGTTTCACGGGCAACTTCGTCCAGCGTTTCTGGCGAGACGACGCCGTCCTGCATGGCACCAGCGGCTTTTCGATCATCGTGCGGCCGCGCGCCCGGGGCCACAGCCGCATGTTGCTGCGAGCCTTCGCCGAGCAGAAAGGACTGTTCGCGCTCTACACCCTGAACGCCAATCCCAGATCATCCCCGCTGTATCCCCGCTACAAGCTCAACCCCTGGCCGGAGACGACCCATGCGACGAAGCTCGCCTGGCGCATCGATCCCCTGACCTGCGCCCGTGGCCGGCTGTGGCGCGAGGTCGACCGTCGCGCGCCGCGCCTGATCGACCCGTCGCGCGAACGTCTGATGAACCCGCGCCTGGCGACCCCCGAGCCGCTGTCGCTTCCGCCCGGCGTGGCGATCCTGACGGACTTCGCGGACCGGTCGCGGTTCGCCGACTTCTGGCAGGCGTTGAAGAGCGAGGGCAGGATCGTCGCCGACCGCAGCCCCGAGACGCTGCGCTGGCGGCTCGCCGACCCGGATCGCACGCTCGATCCCGTCATCCTGTCCTTCAACCGCGGCAAGGCGATCGTCGGCTATGCCATGGCGGTCATGGCCAAGGTCAACGTCATCGAGCCGCCGGTGCTGGAGATCGTGGACCTGGTCGCCCTGCGCGATGAGCCCGGCGCCATCCCGGCCCTGATGGAAGCCCTGCTGGCCAATGCTCGCGGCCTGGGGGCCGCCAAGGTCCGGATTCAAGTGGTCAACGCTGACCTCCTGCGTCGCCTCGGTCCGCTGGCCCAGACGGCGCGCCGCGAGGGGGGCTGGGGTCACTGCCACGCCCGGTTCGAACCCGGTGTCGAGGGAGTCGAGACCTGGGCCCCGACCCCGTTCGACGGCGACTACGGCGTCTGCCTGCGGCCCATCCCGGTCGCGTCGACCCTCAGCGAAGCGGCCTAGACCCGGGGCCGGGCCTTCAGTTCGTCGCGGATTTCGGCCAGCAGCGCCTCGGCCGGCGTGGGGGCTGCCGGAGCGGGATCGGGCTTGGCGGCTTCGGCGCGGCGCAGGTTGTTGATGGCCCTGACCATCAGGAACACGACGAAGGCCACGATCAGGAACTGGATCACGGTGTTGATGAAGGCGCCGTACTGAATGGCGACCTCTTCGACGGCTTCGGTCGTCGAATCCTCGGGGGCCAGCACCCACTTCAGGTTCGAGAAGTCGATCCCGCCGAGCGCCAGGCCGATCGGCGGCATGACGACCTGTTCGACCAGGCTGGTGACGATCTTGCCGAAGGCCGCGCCGATGATGACGCCCACGGCCAGATCGACGACGTTGCCCCGGGCGGCGAACGCCTTGAACTCGGAGATCAGGCCCATGAGGCGTCGCCACCGGCGTTCAACCGCTCGCGCAGCTCCTTGCCGCTCTTGAAGAAGGGAACGCTCTTGGCGGGGACGTCGACGGTCTCGCCCGTACGAGGATTCCGCCCGGCCCGCGCCGGCCGCGACCGCACCGAGAACGCCCCGAAGCCGCGAAGCTCCACGCGTCCGCCGTCCGACATCGCCTCGGTCATTCGACCCAGAACGACATTGACGACCCGTTCGACCTCGGCATGCGTCAGATGCGTGTTCTCGGCCGCCAGCTTCTCGATCAGCTCAGACTTGATCATGTCCAGGCCCCCGCCCTTTCCTGCTCTGGAGAGCATATACGGGTGCAACTTCAATCCGGTTGCCAGGGCACCCTAGCCTTCGCCCGCCGGGCGAAAAAGGCCTGATCGACGGATTGGGGCGGCCAAAGAGCGTTAATTCCACAAACCGCATACGGATTCCGCGAGCAAAGAAAGAGGCGGCCGGATCGCTCCGGCCGCCTACAATATCCGTCACCGGATCAGTGCCTTGAATTCGAACCCTCGGGTTCGACTACTCCTTGCCGGCCTTTTCGCGCAGGGCGGCCCCCAGGATGTCGCCCAGCGAGGCGCCCGAATCCGAGGATCCGAACTGTTCGATGGCTTCCTTCTCGTCGGCCATTTCCAGGGCCTTGATCGAGACGGAAACGCGACGCGTCGCCTTGTCGACGCCGGTGATCTGGGCATCGACGCGGTCGCCCACGGCGAAGCGCTCCGGACGCTGCTCGTTGCGGTCGCGGCTCAGGTCCGACTTGCGCACGAAGCTGGACACCGGGGCGTCGTCCTCGCCGAACTTGACCTCGATGCCGCCCGTCTCGATGGAGGTGACGGTCACGGTGACGGTCTGGCCCTTCTTGTAGGTGTCGCCGTCGCCGACCGGATCGCCGCCCAGCTGCTTGATGCCCAGCGAGACGCGTTCCTTCTCGACGTCGACGTCCAGCACCTTGGCCTTGACCATCTCGCCCTTGCGATAGCGCTGGATGGCCTCTTCGCCCGAGACGTTCCAGTCCAGGTCGGACAGGTGCACCATGCCGTCGATGTCGTTGTCCAGGCCGATGAACAGGCCGAACTCGGTGGCGTTCTTGACCTCGCCCTCGACGGTGGAGCCGATCGGGTTGTTGGCCACGAAGGCGTCCCACGGATTGTCCTGGGCCTGCTTCAGGCCCAGCGAGATGCGGCGCTTGGAGGCGTCGACATCCAGCACGACCACATCGACTTCCTGCGAGGTCGAGACGATCTTGCCCGGGTGAACGTTCTTCTTGGTCCAGGACATTTCCGAGACGTGCACCAGGCCCTCGACCCCGGCTTCCAGCTCAACAAACGCGCCGTAGTCGGTGATGTTGGTGATGCGGCCGGTATATTTGGCGCCCGGCGGGTATTTGGCTTCGACGCCGTCCCACGGATCCGACTGCAGCTGCTTCATGCCCAGGCTGATGCGCTGGGTGTCCGGATTGATCTTGACGATCTGGACCTTGACCGTGTCGCCGACCGCCAGGACTTGCGACGGGTGCGAGACGCGCTTCCAGCTCATGTCGGTGACGTGCAGCAGGCCGTCGATGCCGCCCAGGTCCACGAACGCGCCGTAGTCGGTGATGTTCTTGACGACGCCGTCGCGGACTTCGCCCTCTTGCAGCTGGCCGACCAGCTCGGTGCGCTGTTCGGCGCGGGCCTCTTCCAGGATAGCGCGACGCGAGACGACGATGTTGCCGCGCGGGCGGTCCATCTTCAGGATCTGGAACGGCTGTTCCTTGCCCATCAGCGGGCCGACGTCGCGCACCGGACGGATGTCGACCTGGGAGCCGGGCAGGAAGGCCGAGGCGCCGCCCAGGTCGACGGTGAAGCCACCCTTCACGCGGCCCACGATGGTGCCGTTGACCGGATGGCCGTCGGCGAACACGACTTCCAGACGCGTCCAGGCTTCCTCGCGGCGGGCCTTGTCACGGCTGATGACCGCTTCGCCCAGGGCGTTCTCGACGCGCTCCAGATAGACTTCGACGTCATCGCCCAGCTTGGGGATCACGGCGCCTTCGCCGATGCCGAACTCGCGGGCCGGGATGCGGCCCTCGGTCTTCAGGCCGACGTCGATGATGATGATGTCTTTTTCGATGCCGACGACGCGGCCGTGCACGACCTGGCCTTCGCCGAGATCGCGGCCTTGCAGTTGTTCGTCGAGCAGCGCCGAGAAATCGTCGCGCATGGGGTTGAGGGTATCAGACATGAAGCTCTGGTGTTTCCGATAGGGCTGTGGCGCGCGACCGAACGGCCCCGCGCGAGGTGAATGTTTCAAGGGTAATCAGGTCGTCGAAGGCGAGGCGATCGGTGCCAGAACGCCCGCGGAGGCCGAGGATGGCGCGTTGGATTTGCGATCAGGCCGAAAGGCCGTATTTCGCGCGCGCCGCCTCGACGATACGGCGGGCCGCATCGAAGGCCGCCTCTATATCCATCTCGGTCGTATCGAGCAAGACCGCGTCCGGAGCCTGGACCATGGGGGCCGCGCCCCGTCCGGCGTCCCGCTCGTCGCGCCGCAGGATGTCGGCCAGCATGGCCTCATAGGCGATGAGGTCGCCGCGCTCGTTCAACTGACGCCAGCGCCGGCGCGCGCGGACCTCGGGGGTGGCGGTGACGAACAGCTTGGCGACGGCGTCCGGGGCGATCACTGTGCCGATGTCACGACCGTCCAGCACGGCACCGGCGGGCTGGCGGGCGAAGGCCTGTTGCAGGTCCAGCAGGGCGGCGCGGACGCCGGGATAGCCGGCGACCCGGCTGGCCGCTTCGCCCGCATCTCCGCTGGTCAGGGCGTCAGCATCGGACAACCGGTCGGGAGCCAGGGCCCGGGCCGCCGCTTCCGCCGCCGCCGCATCGCCCAAATCACCCCCACCGGAGATCACGCCCAGTCCGACGGCGCGGTACAGAAGGCCCGTATCGAGGAACGGCAGGCCGTAATGCGCTGCGAGGCGCGAGGCGATGGTCCCCTTACCCGAGGCGGCGGGTCCATCGACGGCAATGACGAGAGAGCGGGTCATGACCCAGTATCGCTAGCACGGCGGCGCACTGGACGCCTCATGCGACGTCCCCGCCCAGTCCTCGCATCATCTCGACGAACCCCGGAAAGCTGGTCGCGATCATCTCCGGCTCGTCGACTGTCACGGCGTTCTCGGCCCCCAGCCCCAGCACCAGGTGGCTCATGGCGATGCGGTGGTCGTGGGCGGTGTGGACGGTCGCGCCGCCCGGCACGCGACCGCCGGTGACGATGAAGCCCTCCGGCTCCTCCTCGACCGCAACGCCGCAGGCGCGCAGCCCGTCGACCATCAACCGGATGCGGTCGCTCTCCTTGACGCGCATCTCGCCCACGCCGCGCATGACGGTGACCCCCTCGGCGAAGGCGGCCGTGGCGGCCAGGATCGGGTATTCGTCGATCATGGCGGCGGCGCGCGTCTCCGGCACCACGACGCCCTTCAGAACGGAGTGCCGCGCCGTGATGTCGCCCACGTCCTCGCCGCCGGCCACGCGCCGGTTGGCGATGGTCAGGTCCGCCCCCATCTCGCGCCAGGTCTCGAACAAGCCGGTTCGCAAGAGGTTCAGCATCACGCCTTCGACCGTCACCGACGACCCGGGGACGATCAGTCCGGCCGCCAGCGGAAAGGCCGCCGACGAAGGATCGCCCGGAACGGCGACGGCGGTGCCCGTCAGCCGCTGACCGCCCGCCAGCCGGATGATCCAGCCTCCGCCCTGCTCCTGGACATCGACCGTCACGCCGAAGGCGCGGAGCATCCGCTCGGTGTGATCGCGGCTCCGCTCGGGCTCGGTGACCGAGGTGACGCCGTCGGCGTTCAACCCGGCCAGCAGGATCGCCGACTTGACCTGGGCAGAGGCCACCGTCTGCACATGGTCGATCGCCGTCAGGCCGCCGCCGTTCAGGGTGGCGGGCAGGAGGCCCGGCTTGCCGCTCCAGTCGAACCGCGCACCCATCCGCTCCAGATGATCCGTCACCCGCCCCATGGGCCGCCCGCGCAGAGAGGCATCGCCGTCGAAGGTCGCGGTCAGGCCATATCCCGCCGCCGCTCCCATCAGGAGCCGCACCCCGGTCCCGGCGTTGCCGCAGTCGATGACGCCCGAAGGCGAGGCGAGGCCGCCCCGGCCGATCACCCGCCAGCGGCCGGGACCGAGGCGCTCCACCGTCGCGCCGAACGCCTCGGCGGCGCGGGCGGTGGCGATGACATCGTCGCCTTCCAGCAGGCCCTCGACCTCGGTCACGCCCGTCGCCATCGCCCCCAGGATCATGGAGCGGTGGGACATCGACTTGTCGCCGGGGGCCCGCACGGTTCCGGTCAGGGGGCCGGCACGACGCGCGGTCAGATGGGGGGCGTCGCTCACCCGCGTCGGGCTCCGGGCTGGCTGAGGGGATCGCCGACCTCGCGGTCAGGCCGAACAGGGCTTTTGACAGCGGCCCCGGGGGGTGGCAAGGGACGCGCCCGAAATCCCACCCCACCAGCCAAAGGCTCCACCCCCGTGGCCGATCCCAAACTTGGCGCCAAGCAGGTCTGTCCGAACTGCCAGGCGAAGTTCTACGACCTGGGCCGTCGCCCTGCCCACTGCCCCAAATGCGACACCGAATTCGATCCTGAAGAGGCCATCAAGCTGCGCAGCCGGCGCGGTCGTCCCGGAGGCTACCCGGCCGACGAGGCCGAGGATCAGGTCGTCGAGAAGAAGGCGACCGACGACGAGGATGACGAGGACGAGGCCGTCGCCACCCCCGAGATCGACCAGGAGGGCCACGAGCCGATCCTGACGCCGGACGACGAGGACGACGACGCCGCCGACGCCCCCGACGCCCCCGGCATGGGCGCCAGCGACGGCGATGACGACGACGATGTCCTGGCCGACGACGACGACGACGATTCCGTGCCCTTCATCGAGGACGAGGACGACGACGCCTTCGACGAAGACGTGGTCAAGAAAGGCAAGGACGACGACTGATCGAACCGTTCGCCGGGGCGGCTTTCGAGCCGCTCCGGTGACCCTTCAAGGCGGCGAAAATAAATGGTTCAGGCGGGCTTGATCGCCAATAGGGCCTGACATAGTTTCCGCCGCCTCGCCGGGGGGCAGTGTTTCCCCGGCCGATCGGGCCGAAAGGTTCGGGGCTTTAGCTCAGTTGGTAGAGCGCTTGCATGGCATGCAAGAGGTCAGCGGTTCGACTCCGCTAAGCTCCACCAGTTTCCAGGGGGCCAGCAGGCGACTGCTGGCCCCCTTTGCTTGCGCGGTCCCGACCCGGCCCGAGGGCGCGCCGGACGCCCGGACTTCCGCTTCTTACAGACTTGTAATGTTTCCGCCTTTGACGGACGGGTTTTGAAGCCCTTGTAATCCTCCGGTTCCGCGCGGCGTGGCGCGACAGGGGAGGGTTTTCATGTTCCGTCGTTCCTTGCGGGGGCCCAGCCTCGCCGTGGTCGCCTGCGCGTTCGCGCTGTCCGCCTGCGCCACCACCGAGGACGGGTCCGGGTCCGGGCAGGCCCAGAGTCCCTCGCGTCAGGCGCGCGCCCTGCCGGCCGGCCTCGACTACGCCGCCAATCCCGATCCCTTCCCCTCGACCTATGCGCCCCTGCCGCGCGAGAACATGGCCATCGTGGGCGCCACGGTCTTCACCGGCACCGATCAGCGGATCGAGAACGGCGTCGTCATCGTCACCGATGGCCGCGTCGCCGTCGTCGGCGGGGCCGACACCCCGGTCCCCGGCGGCCACCGCGTGGTTGATGCGCGCGGCCGGTTCGTGACGCCGGGCATCATCGATGTGCACAGCCACCTCGGCGTCTATCCCTCGCCGGGCGTGACCGGCATGAGCGACGGCAACGAGGCGACCAGCCCGAACACCGCCCAGGTCTGGGCCGAACACTCCATCTGGCCCCAGGACCCCGGCTTCAACACCGCCCGGGCGGGCGGCGTAACGACCCTGATGATCCTGCCTGGATCGGCCAACCTGTTCGGCGGGCGGTCGGTCACGGTCCGCAACATTCCCTCGGTGACCATGCAGGGTATGAAATTCCCCGAGGCGCCCTACGGCGTGAAGATGGCCTGCGGCGAGAATCCGTCGCGCGTCTACGGCGGCCGCAACCAGAGCCCGGCGACGGGCATGGGCAATGTCGCCGGCTATCGCGCGGCCTTCATCGCGGCCCAGGACTATCGCGACAAATGGGACAAGTGGCGCGAGACCGGCGAGGGCAGCCCGCCGACCCGCAACCTGCAGAACGAGACCCTGGCGGGCGTGCTGGACGGCTCGATCATGGTCCAGAATCACTGCTATCGTGCCGACGAGATGGCCGTGATGATGGACATCGCTGACGAGTTCGGCTTCCGCATCACCGCTTTCCACCACGCCATCGAGGCCTACAAGCTGGCGCCGCAGCTGGCCGAGGCGGGCATCTGCGCCGACATGTGGACCGGCTGGTGGGGCTTCAAGATGGAGGCCCTGGATGGGGTCGAGGAGAACGCCGCCCTGGTCGACCAGGCCCCCGGCTCCTGCGCCGTCATCCATTCCGACGACGCCCAGCTGACCCAGCGCCTGAACCAGGAAGTGGCCGCCGCCGTCGCCGCCGGACGCCGGGCGGGCATCAATATCTCCGAAGAGCGGGCCATCAGCTGGATCACCTCCAACGCCGCCCGCTCGATCGGCATCGCCGACGAGACCGGCTCGCTGGAACCCGGCAAGCGCGCCGACGTCGTGATCTGGAGCGCCAACCCCTTCAGCGTCTATGCCCGCGCCGACCAGGTCTTCATCGACGGAGCCCTGACCTTCGACCGCATGGACCCGCGCTACCAGCCCCTGTCCGACTTCGAGCTGGGCCAGCCCGGCTTCGGCATCGCCGCCGCCAACATCGCTCCGGGAGCCCGCTGATGCGCCGCCTCATCTCGCTCCTCGCCACGGCCGCCACCCTGGCCGCCGCCCCGACGCTCGCACAGGACCTGACCGCCATCACAGGCGGGCGGGTCCTGACCGGGACCTCGGTCATCGAGAACGGCACGGTGGTCATCCAGAACGGCCGCATCGTCTCGGTCGGAACGGGTGCCGCCCCGTCCGGCGCCCGTGTGATCGACGCCCAAGGGGCGGTCGTCACGCCCGGTCTGGTCGCCGTAGACGCCGGTCTCGGCGCGTCGGAGATCTCCTCGGTCGGCGGCTCGGACGATCTGTCAAACAGCGCCAACACCATTTCGGCCTCGTTCGACGTCAGCTACGGCCTCGACCCCTGGTCCTTCACCCTGCCGGTCGCCCGGCTGGGTGGCATCACCCGCGCGGTGGTGATCCCCAACCATCCCGGCTCGGGCGGCGGCGACGGCCATTCTCACCACGTCGACGACTCGGACTTCGCCGGGGTCGGCTCGGCGGGCCTTCAGTCGCCCAGCCTGTTCGCCGGACAGGCCTCGGTGATCCATCTGGCGGCCGGAACCGACATCCTGGTGCGGCCGCGCATCGCCATGGTGGCCCCCTTCGGCGAGGCCGGGGCCGGCATCGCGGGGGGCGCGCGCGGCGCCCAGTTCGTCCAGTTCAAGGAGACGCTGGCCGAGGTCCGCCTCTATGCCCGCAACCGCGCGGCCTATGACCGGGCGGCTGTGCGCGACCTGTCGCTGTCGCGGGCCGATCTGGAGGCCCTGATCCCCGTGGCCAACGGCGACATGCCTCTGATAGTCACCGTGCGCCGCGCCGCCGACATCCTGCAGGTGCTGCGTCTGGCCGATGAGGAGGACATCGACCTGATCCTGGACGGCGCCGACGAGGGCTGGCTGGTCGCGTCACAGATCGCGGCGGCCGACGTGCCGGTTCTGCTCAACCCCATCGACAACCTGCCCGGCAGCCTCGAGACCCGGGCGGCGAGGATGGAAAACGCGGCCGTCCTGAACGCGGCGGGCGTGGTCATCGCCATCAAGGGCAATGGCGTCCACCGCGCGCGCGAGGCCCGCTTCAACGCCGGCAACGCCGTCTCGCACGGCCTGCCGTTCGAGGCGGCCATCGCGGCCCTGACGGTCAATCCGGCGCGCATCTTCGGTATGGGCGGACAATTCGGAGAGCTGCGTGCCGGGGCCGCCGCCGATGTGGTGGTCTGGGACGGCGACCCGCTGGAGCCGCTGAGCTCGGTCACGGCCCAGTTCATCAATGGCCAGGAGCAGACCCTGAATAGCCGTCAGATCCTGCTGCGCGACCGCTATCGCAACGGCGGCCGTCCGGCGGGTGGCTTGCCGCTGGCCTACGGGAACTAGCGCCCGCTCTGGACGAGACGGCCGGGCGGTCGCAAAAGGGCCGCCTCGCCATTTCCTGGAGCCCGCCTTGACCCAGCCCTTCCCCATCCCAACGCCGACCGACTGGCGCGCGGAGGCGGAAAAGGCATTGAAGGGCAGGGCGCTGGAGGGGCTGGTCCACCTCGACGCCGACGGCCTGACGATCCGTCCACTCTATGGCCGCGCCAATGCGGCAGACGCTGTCTTCGCGCCCCGCGCCGTCGGCGCCGACGGCCGCCCCTGGGACCTGCGGACCCTGGTCGAAGGCGACGACCCCGAAGCCGTCAACGCCGCCGTCCTGACCGACCTCGAAGGCGGGGCGGCGTCGGTCATCCTGGCGGGCGCGGTGCTGTCTGACTCCGAGCCCCTGTCCCGCGCCCTGAACGGCGTGTCGATGGAACTGGCCCCGGTCGCGCTTCACGCCGGGATCGACGGGCCGGACGCCGCCAACGCCCTGGCCGTCGCCGCCAAGGGGTCGCCCCGCGCCCGGCTGCTGTTTCACATGGACCCCCTGACCGCCTTCGCCACGGCCGGTGGATCACCACGGCCCATCGCGGCCCACGTCGAGCTGGCCGCCAACACCGCCGCCCGCCATGCCGGGGCCTATCCGGAAGC
This sequence comes from Brevundimonas subvibrioides, assembly GCA_002280475.1. Taxonomy (GTDB): domain Bacteria; phylum Pseudomonadota; class Alphaproteobacteria; order Caulobacterales; family Caulobacteraceae; genus Brevundimonas; species Brevundimonas aurifodinae. The sequence goes on along the minus strand of NCEB01000003.1, from coordinate 5,542 downwards.
GACCTTTTTCCTCGCCACGGGCCGCGCGGCGCACGAGGCCGGCGGGTCGGCGGGGCAGGAGCTGGGCTTCGCCGCCGCCGCCGCCGCGACCTATGTCCGCGCGGCCGTAGACGCGGGCCTGTCCGTCGAGCGCGCGCTGGGGGGCACGGTGCTGGGGGTCAGCGTCGACGCCGAGTATTTCGACAGCCTGGCCAGGGTCCGGGCGCTCCGGCTGATGTGGCGCTCGCTCAGCCGTGCCTTGGGCCACGAGACGCCCGCCGTCATCGAGGCGCGGTCCTCACGGCGGATGCTGGCCGCGACCGACCCCTGGCCCAACCTGCTGCGCCTGACCGCCGCCGGGTTCGCCGGTGCCGTCGGTGGGGCCGAGGCCGTGGTGCTGGACGGCTTTTCCCGCGCGCGCGGTCGTCCCGACGCCTTCGCCCGGCGGCAGGCGAGGAACACTCAGCTGGTCCTGATGGAGGAGGCGCGTCTCGGCCGCGTCGCCGATCCGGCCGCTGGATCCTGGTTCCTTGACCACCGAACCCGCGATCTCGCCGAGGTCGGCTGGGCCGAGTTCCAGAAGATCGAGCGCGAAGGCGGCCTGATCGCCTCACTCCATGGCGGCGCGATCCAGCAACGCGTGGCGCGGAGCCGCGAGGCTCTGCTGAAGACCTATCAGGACGGAGGGGTGCATCTGGTGGGGGTCACGAAGTTCGTGGACGCCGACGTCCGGCCAGTCTCGGTCGAGGACGCTCCGCCGCCTTCAGCTCCCGGCGACGGCGACCGCTGCAGGCTCCTGACCCCCGTCCGCTGGGCTGAGACCTTCGAGGGAGAGGTAGCATGACCTATTTCTTCCGCTCATCCCGGCGAAAGCCGGGACCCAGTGCTTTGGGAGCACGGGCGGCGGGGCGGCGCCGCAGCCATCAATCGACCCATCCTGCTCTACTCAAGGACTGGGTCCCGGCTTTCGCCGGGATGAGCGGAGCAGGGGGAGGGGCCGATGTCTGAGCATCCCGACCTGACCCGCGCTTCGCTCGACCTGTCGCCGCTTGACGCCCCCACGGGCACCGCCGTCCCGACGCCCGAGGGCATCGATATTGCCCCCGCCTATGGCCCCGACGGGCTCGAAGGCGTCGCCCACGCCGACGGTCTGCCCGGCTTCGCGCCCTATGTGCGCGGGCCCTATCCGACCATGTATGCGTCCAACCCCTGGACCATCCGCCAGTACGCGGGCTTCTCCACCGCCGAGGCGTCGAACGCCTTCTATCGGAGGAACCTCGCGGCGGGTCAGAAGGGGCTGTCGATCGCCTTCGACCTGGCCACCCACCGGGGTTACGATTCCGATCATCCGCGCGTGGCGGGCGACGTCGGCATGGCGGGCGTCGCGATCGATTCCATCCTGGACATGCGGACCCTGTTCGACGGCATCCCGCTGGACCAGATGTCGGTGTCGATGACCATGAACGGTGCCGTCCTGCCGGTCCTCGCCCTCTACGTCGTCGCGGCCGAGGAGCAGGGCGTGGGGCACGCCGCCCTGACCGGCACCATCCAGAACGACATCCTCAAGGAGTTCATGGTCCGCAACACCTACATCTATCCGCCGGCGCCCTCGATGCGGATCGTGTCGGACATCTTCGAGTGGACGGCGAAGGAAACGCCGAAGTTCAACTCCATCTCCATCAGCGGCTACCACATGCAGGAGGCCGGGGCGTCCGCCGATCTGGAGCTGGCCTACACCCTGGCCGACGGGCTGGAATACATCCGCGCGGGCGTGGCGGCGGGCATGGACGTGGACCGGTTCGCGCCGCGCCTGAGCTTCTTCTGGGCCGTCGGAATGGACTACTTCATGGAGGTGGCCAAGCTGAGGGCCAGCCGCCTGCTATGGGCCGAAGCGGTCCAGGCCGAGTTCGCGCCCAGGGACCCGCGCAGCCTGTCCCTTCGCGCCCACTGCCAGACATCGGGGTGGAGCCTCGCCGCACAAGATGTGTTCAACAACGTCCCCCGCACCATGGTCGAGGCCATGGCGGCGGCGGGGGGCCAGACCCAGTCGCTGCACACCAACTCTCTGGACGAGGCCCTGGCCCTGCCGACCGACTTCTCGGCCCGGATCGCGAGGAACACCCAGCTGCTGCTCCAGCTTGAGACCGGCCTGACGCGGGTCATCGACCCGTGGGGCGGCAGCTTCTTCGTCGAGCGCCTGACCCACGATCTGGCCGAGCGGGCCCGAGCCCACATGGCCGAGGTCGCCTCACTGGGCGGCATGGCCAAGGCCATCGAGGCCGGACTGCCCAAACGCCGCATCGAGGAGGCCGCCGCCCGCACCCAGGCCCGGATCGACACGAGCCAGCAGACGGTGGTGGGGGTCAACCGCTATCTGTCGGACACGCCCGACGACATCCCGGTGCTGAAGGTCGACAACGCCGAGGTCCGCGTCCGCCAGATCGAGAAGCTGCAGCGCCTGCGCGCCGAGCGCGACGAGGCGGCGGTCCAGGCGGCCCTGTCGGCCCTGACCGAAGGCGCGCGCGGGACTGAAAACCTGCTCGAACTGTGCGTCCGCGCCGCCCGGGCCCATGCGACGGTCGGCGAGATGTCCGACGCGCTGGAGGCCGCCTTCGGTCGCCACGTCGCCACGGTCGAAACCGTCTCGGGGGTCTATGGCCGGGCCGCCGGGTCCGACGCCCGCGTCTCCAGAGCTCGCGACATGGTCGCCGCCTTCGTCGAGAACGACGGCGGGCCGCCGCGCATTCTGATCGCCAAACTGGGCCAGGACGGTCACGACCGGGGCCAGAAGGTCGTCGCCACCGCCTATGGCGACCTCGGCTTCGACGTCACCGCCGGGCCCCTGTTCCAGACGCCGGCTGAGGCCGCGAAGGACGCGGTTGACAAGAACGTCCACGTCGTGGGCGCCTCGTCGCTGGCGGCCGGGCACCTGACCTTCCTGCCCGAGCTGAAGGCGGAGCTGGAGCAGCTGGGGCGGCCGGACATCATGATCACCATCGGGGGGGTGATTCCGCCGTCCGACGTCCAGACCCTGATCGACATGGGGGCGGCCGCCGTCTATCCGCCCGGCTCCGTCATCGCCGAGACCGCCATCGACCTGATCAACCGGCTGAACGCGCGTCTGGGCTACGCCCAAAGGGCCTAGGGTCGGTCGCGATCCGGCAGGGCCTCGACCTCGGCCTCGGTCAAACGGTCCTCGACCCGGGCCCGGCAGGGGTTCTGGCCGATCGTGTTCGACGACAGGACGATATCGACCCGGTCGCCGGGACACAGGCGCGAGCCCCCGCCCAAGGGCAAGAGGGCGATCGATATGGAGGCCTCGCCGTCCAGGCAGCCCGTGGTCGCCAGGCGATAGACGTCGCGGCGGGCCGACCGAACATAGACGGTGTCGGCGTCGGCGAAGCGGAAGTTGGTCACCTGACGCGGGAAGAAACAGACCTGGCCGCTGCCCTGTCCGGGCACGGGCGCGGCCCCGTCGGTCGGGGCGCACGCAGCGACGGCCACGCCAGTGGCCGCAAGGATCAGACTGGCGAGACGGGCGCGGGTGATGGTCATGGGAACCTCCGGGGTCACCCTGCGAAAGCCCCGCCCCGGGGTCAAGGTTCCGGGACGGTCCGCGCGGCCGGACGCGCCGGCGACACTCGTTCAACCACGGCCCTGGGCAGGGGCGAAGGCCGATCCAGGATCAGGGCCGCCACATGTTCGGCCAGCAGCGGTGCCAGGCAGAACCCCCGCGAGCCCAGTCCGCCCAGGACGAACAGTCCCGGTCGATCACCGACCGCCCCGGTCAGGGGCAGCCGGTCTCGCGTCGTGGCCCGCACCGCCGCGCGGGCCTGACCCGGGCCCGCCACAGCCGCCGCAGCCAGGTCGGGCGACCGGGTGGCCAGTGAGGCCAGATTCCGCTGCGTGTCGGCTGCGCGGACCTCGGTTCCGACGTCGCTCCGGTCATGGGTGGCCCCGAACAGGAAGCCGTCGGGCGTCGGCGCGACATAGCCGCCCCAGGCCTCGGCCTCGGGCGAGGGGGCCTGAACCCAGTCCGCCTGGCCGCGCACCGGCGACAGGGCGAGATCCTGCGCCAGTGGGCTCACGCCCCAGCCCGCGGCGAGCACCACGGCGTCGGCCCGGAGCGTTTGGCCCTTCCCGGCCGTGACGATCCAGCCATCACCATCCGCCCGGATGTCCCCAATCCGCCAGGCCAGCCGTTCGACGCCCTGAAGCCAGTCCCCTAGGATCATCGCCGGATGCACGGTCAGGGCCTCCGCCATGGCCAGGGAGCCGTCATCCTGAAGCGTCATGGATTCCCGCGGCCAGATCGGCTGATCGGCGATGCGGGCGAAGCGGCCGGTGTCCCGGTCTGTGGCGGGCCGCTGGCGCACACCCTCGGCGACCACGGCCCCCGGTATCGCGCGATACAGGCCCCCCGCCCGCTCCAGGGCCTGGGCGAACAGGGCGGCGATCGCTCCATCCCCCAGGTCGAAGCGTGGAGTGACCAGGGCCGCCGGAAAGCCGGAGGCCCCGGCCCCCGGCCCCTCGGCCTCGATCACAACGGGCCGGATTCCTTCGGCCGTCAGCGCGCGCACCACGGAGGCCCCCGCGATGCCCGCCCCGATCACCGCCACCCTCGGCCGGGGACGCGCGCCGGGGGCGGGACCGGGCCTGCGTCCCTCCAGCCGCTCGCGCTTCCTGCCGTGGCCGGGGCGTTTGTCGACGGTGAATCCTCGCTCGGCCAATCCCCGTCGCACGGCCCCGGCGACGGTGAAGGTCGCCAGGCGGGCGTCCGGCGCGGACCGGGCGGCGATCCCGTCCAGCACGGCGTCGGACCACATCTGTGGATTGGTCGACGGTGCGAAACCGTCCAGGAACCAGGCGTCGGCCCGGCCGGTCCACTGATCCAGAGCCCACGCGGCATCGCCCATCGCAAGATCGAGCACGGCATCGAAAGTGGGCAGATCGATTCGGTGGAACCCGGGCGTCGGCGGCGGCCAGTTTGCCAGCAGAGCGTCGCGAGCCTCGGCCACCTCCGGCCATTGCGCCAGGGCGCGCCGGGCCTCCTGGACACCGAGGGGGTAGGCCTCAATGGAAAAGAGGGTCAGGCGGGCACCCTCTGGCCGAGTCCGTTTCCACAGGTCCAGCAGGGCGACGATGTTCAGCCCGGTCCCGAACCCCAGTTCGGCCACTGTGAAGTGGTCGCGACCGTGCCAGGCATTCGGCAGGTCGCAGCCCCTGAGGAACACCGCACGACTTTCCGCAAGCCCGTCCTCGGCGGAGAAATAGACGTCATCGAACCGGCCAGAGCGGGGTTCGCCCGCATCGGTCCAGACCAGTCGAGGATCGCGGTCACCGCTCATGACGGGTCCTAAGCAGGAGAGCGGGCAAAGAAAAAGGGGCCGCCGAGGCGACCCCTTCTCCCGACGGGCGTGAGCCCGTCGAAGCGACTGAAGACCGAAAGGTCTTAGGCGGCGGGCTTTTCAGCAGCCGGGGCCATCGCGTCGGCGGCCGGGGCCATGGCGGCGTCGGCGGCGGGGGCGGCACCAGCGGCGGCAGCGGCGTCGCCAGCGGCGGC